>JAIXLO010000014.1 GCA_026931325.1 Chitinophagales bacterium
CACCAGGAGCCACACTTGATATGAGTGTAGTAGGACAATATAGTTTTGAAATAACTACTAATTTAGTAGGAGATATCAATCCAGCGAATAATACCATCACTAAAACCAGAGAGAAGATTGCATTATCTGGAGGTACTGCTACTGTAAGTCAAAGTGATTTATGTGTTAGTGGAGTTCCACCAACTCTATCATCAACTTTAGTAGAAGGGTACACTAGTGTACAATGGCAAAGCAGTACAACGTCAGGTTCTGGATTTAGTGATATAGCTGGAGCTACTTCAATAGATTACACTTTACCATCAATTCCTGGTACAAATATGTATTATAGATTAGTAGCAACTTGCGGAACAAATACAAGCAATTCTTCAGAAATTGGTGTTACTGTAAATGATCCTCAATTAACAAGTACAACACCAGGTTCTCATTGTGGTCCAGGATCTGTAAATTTGGGAGCAACAGCAACTGGTGGTTATACTGTAAATTGGTATGAAAATCCAACAGGAGGGGTTGCAATAGGCACAGGTTCTACATTTACCACACCTCCAATTACTTCAACAACTACATTCTATGCTGCAGCATCTACTGGTCCAGGAGGACCAACAACTGCACAAATAGGTAATGGTTCTTCTGTAAGCACAAGTTATGAAGGCCCTTATTATCATTTATATGGAAATAAATTAAGTCAATATTTATTCTTAGCATCAGAGCTAACTACAGCAGGTATGACTGCAGGAACAATTAATTCAATAGCATTTGATGTTGTTGCACCAGGAGTATCTTATAATAATTTTACTATAGGATTAAAAGCAACTAATGCATCAGTAATGACAAATACACTTGAATCAGGATTAACAACCGTATATTCTTCTGCAAGTGAAACACCTGTTGCAGGAATAAATACTTATACATTTACAACCCCATTTGTTTGGGATGGTGTTTCTAATGTTATAGTACAAGTTTGTTGGACAAATAATAACAATGGTGGAACAAGTGCAACAGTTAAATATGAAACCACAAGTTTTGTATCTAATGGTTATTGGAGAGAAGATGGAGCACCTGTAGATTTCTGTACTAAAACTGCTGGCTATGGCACTACAAGTAGTAGACCAAATACTGTATTTGGCTTCTCAAATATTTGTGAAGGAGTAAGAACACCTGTGGTAGCAACGATAACCTCAGCTCCAGCAATTACGGCATCAGCAACTGTAGATACAATTTGTAATGGAAATTCAACAACATTAAGTGTTACAAGTTCTAATAGTACCTATGCATATAGCTGGGAGCCTGGAACATTAATAGGAGCAACTCAAACTGTTAGCCCTACTGCAACAACTAAATATATAGTTAATGCTATAGATAACAGTGGTGGAAGTTTTAATGGTTGTACAAGTATAGATTCTGTAACAATAGCAGTATATAATCCTGTACCAGTTACTATCAATACAACTGCAACAGAAGTATGTGCAACAAGTAACCCTGCTATTAAAATGTTTGTTGGTCTTACAGATATTCCTGTTTTAAGTGAAGACTTTGAAACAGGTGCTATAGATTGGACAACAACTAATAATAGCACAGGAGGAACACCTGCAAATGCAGCATGGACAATACATCCAAGCCCTACTACATTAAGTGCTCAATCTGTAAGTAGTAATGATAATAGTCATTTCTATCATACAAATTCAGATGCACAGGGAAGTGGTTCACAAGCTAATACAACACTTACTTCACCTACATTTAGTACAGTAGGCTTTACCACACTTAGTTTGGAATTTTATCATTATTATAGACATTTAACAGCTCCTGCAGCTTTTGTAAAAGTATCTACAGATGGAGGTAATACATGGACTACAGTATATACATCTCCAAATGCTACTGTAGGTGGTCCTTCTGCATTTGTTAAGGAAACTATTAATTTAGATGCCTTTATTGATAAACAAACAGTAAATATTCAATTTGCTTATATTACAACAGGTTGGTGGTATGGTTGGGCAATAGATAATGTATTAGTTAGTGGTACAGCTGTAGGTAGCCCATCATGGGCTCCAACAACAGGCTTATTTACTGATGCTGCAGCTACTACACCTTATACTGGAGGTATAGCTGATACAGTTTATGCTTTACCAACAGCAACAACAACTTATACAGCATCTGTAACTACACCAGGTAATTGTATTTCATCTGAAAGTGTAACCATAACTGATACTTGTAGTGTAGTACCAGTAACCTTTACAAGCTTTACAGGTAAAAAAGAAGGCACTGTAAATGTATTAAGTTGGACAACAGCAACAGAAGTAAATAATGCAGGTTATGAATTACAACGCAGTGCAGATGGCAAACAATTTAGCAAATTAGACTTTATAGCAACAAAAGCAGAAAACGGTAATAGCAATACAGCATTATCTTATGGTTATAATGATAATAAACCATTGGCAGGAAACAATTACTATCGTTTAAAACAAATGGATAAAGATGGTAAATCAAGTTATTCAAATGTAGTTATCTTAAAAGGAGATAAAGCAAATCAAGTAAGCATAACAGGCGTTTATCCAAACCCAACAAGAAATACATTGAATGTAAACATCGCATCACCAAGTTCAGAACGAGTAAGTATAGTGATAACTGATATAAGTGGTAAAGTATTGGTTCAACAAAATGTTGAATTAAATGCAGGAGACAATGTAAAACAAATAGATGTAAGCAGATTATCACAAGGCACTTATTTAATCAAAACAATATGTGCAAATGGTTGTGAAAGTGCTGTAACTAAATTTGCTAAATATTAGTAGATAATAGTTATTAAATATCATCAAAATAGGCTGCTTATAAAGCAGCCTATTTTGTATTTATACTTAGTAAAGCAATGAAAATTATTTTTCTTAGTTTTAATTTTATTCATTAATGATAAAAACTTACTTCATTTCTCATCATAATTTTATTCTCTATTAAAAGCATTTTATTTTTACACCCATAAATAATAGCTTTATCAACTTTATCAAACAAAAATTACCTTAGTCTTTTAACTAACAGAATATGCAGTTCAATAGAAAAAATTTATCTAATCAAGATTTACGTTCTATATACAAAGCATTGCTTTTACCAAGAATGATAGAAGAAAAAATGCTTGTTCTTTTGCGTCAAGGAAAAATAAGTAAATGGTTTAGTGGTATTGGTCAAGAAGCAATTGCTGTTGGCTCTACTCTTGCATTAGAAAAAGATGAATGGATAATGCCATTACACAGAAATTTAGGCGTATTTACTACAAGACAAATGCCCTTACAAAAACTATTTATGCAATGGCAAGGCAATAAAGATGGTTATAGTAAAGGACGAGAAAGAAGTTTTCACTTCGGAACAAAAGAACATTTTATCTGTGGAATGATTTCTCATTTAGGCCCTCAATTAGCTCTTGCAGATGGCGTTGCTTTGGCTTATCAATTAAAAAAAGAAAATAAAGTTTCTTTAGCATTTACAGGAGATGGAGGAACCAGTGAAGGAGATTTTCATGAAGCACTTAATGTAGCTGCTGTATGGAATTTGCCTGTAATTTTTATTATTGAAAATAATGGTTATGGATTAAGTACACCAGTTAATGAACAATATCGTTGCGAAAGTTTAGTAACTAAAGCAAAAGGCTATGGAATTGAAGGAGTACAAATAGATGGCAATAATATTTTAACTGTGTATGATACCATAAAAGGTGTTAGAGATTATTGTATTAGAGAACAAAAACCTTATTTAATAGAGTGTATGACTTTTAGAATGAGAGGACATGAAGAAGCAAGTGGTGTAAAATATGTTCCACCTCATTTATTTGAAGAATGGGCTAAAAAAGATCCTATACTTAATTATGAAAATTATCTTTTAGCTGAAAATGTTTTAACACAAGAAGTAATTGACATTATTAAAAACGAAATAAAAGAATATATAGAAACAGATTTACAAGAAGCTTATAAAGCAAATCCTTTAGTACCAAATAGTCAAGAGGAATTGAATGATGTTTTTGCTAAAAGGACAATAGATAATAAACAACAGACTACAGGAAAAAAATTAGATGAAAATGGAATGTGGGTTGATGACTTAGGAAAAACAACTGAATTAAGATTTATTGATGCTATAAAGCAAGGCTTACATCAAAGTATGCAACAGCACAAAAATTTAATTTTAATGGGTCAAGACATTGCAGAGTATGGTGGAGCATTTAAAATTACAGAAGGATTTGTAAACGAATTTGGAAAAGAAAGAGTTCGTAATACACCACTTTGCGAAAGTGCTATTATAGGCACTGCTTTAGGATTAAGTTTAGAAGGATTTAAAAGCATGGTAGAAATGCAGTTTGCAGATTTTGTTAGTGTAGGATTTAATCAGATAGTAAATAATCTTGCTAAAATATATTATCGTTGGGGGCAAAATGCAGATGTTGTAGTTAGAATGCCTTGTGGTGGAGGAGTAGGTGCAGGACCATTTCATAGTCAAACAAATGAAGCTTGGTTTACAAAAGTTGCTGGATTAAAAGTTGTTTATCCATCAACACCAAAAGATGCAAAAGGATTATTAATTGCTGCTATCAACGATCGAAACCCTGTTATGTTTTTTGAACATAAAGCTTTGTATAGAAGTGTTCATGGATTAGTGCCAGAAAATTATTATGTAATAGAAATTGGTAAAGCAAATATTGTAAAACAAGGAAATGATATAACTGTTATAACTTATGGCACAGGAGTACATTGGGTTTTAGAATATTTAGAAAAAAATCCTTCTGTTAGTTGTGAATTATTAGATTTAAGAACATTGCATCCATTGGATTATGATGCAATACAAAAAGCAGTAGCAAAAACAGGAAAAGTTTTAATAGTACATGAAGATAGTTTAACAGGAGGCTTTGGTGGAGAAATTAGTGCTTGGATAAGTGAACATTGTTTTGAAAAATTAGATGCACCAATACTTCGTTGTGCAAGTTTAGATACTCCTATTCCTTTTAATACTGATTTAGAAAAAAATTATTTAGCAAAAAGCAGATTAGCAGAATATTTTGAAAAATTGCTTTCTTATTAATTGAATAACTAAATATTTTTCAACAAGCTTAAACTGACGATATAAAAATGTTTCTTAAATCTTAACCAATTTCCATTTACCTTTTTTAAATAAATAATAAACTGTGAAAGTTAATAAGGCATCTGTAATAACAATGCTTATATAAATCCCCCATTCATTCCAATGAAGAAAATAGGTAGTAAAATATGCTATAGGAATTTGAAAAATCCAAAACCAAAAAAAGTTTATTAGTGTTGGCGTTCTTGAATCTCCAGCACCATTAAAAGCATTCATTAAAACCATACCTGTTCCAAAAAATATATACCCCAAGCTAATAACTCTAAGTGCATGAACAGCAGTTTTCATAATTTCAGGTTCACTGGAAAAAAAATGAACAAAATATTCTGCTCCTATTAAAAATAATATTGACACAGAACCCATATAAATAGTATTGTATTTTGTTACTTTCCAAACACTTTGTTCTGCTCGTTCTGATAAATTTGCTCCTAAGTTTTGCCCAACTAATGTAGCTGCAGCATTACCAAAACCAATTGCTGGTAGAATAAAAAATATAATTAATCTTATTGCAATAGTATAACCTGCAATGGCATTATTGCCAAAGCTTGTCATTAATTTTGCCATGATTATCCAACTTGCACTTGAAATAATAAATTGAAGAGAAGCTGTTAATGCTACATCTAATAAACTTTTAATAATTTTTATTTTAGGCAAAAAATAAGTTGAATAAATTTTTAAAATTCCTTTTCCTCTGAATAACTGCTGTAATTGATATATTACACCAACACCTCTACCTAAAACAGTTGCATAAGCTGCCCCTGTTAAACCATAATAGTGTATTAATATTGGGCATAAAATTATGTTGAAGATATTTGCTATCCATAAACTTTTCATAGCTATTGCAGCATTACCAGCACCTCTAAAAACTCCATTTAATAAAAACAAAAGAAGAATAACAATGTTAAGTCCTAACATTATTACAGTGTATTTATAACCATAAGCTACAATTTCATCATTTGCTCCCATTAAGTATAAAAACTCTTTTGAAAAAAGAATTCCTGCAATACAAATAATAATACTTAATGCAATTGCAATTAAAATTGACTGAGATGCTGCTATGGCAGAAGCTTTATATTTTTTTTCGCCTACCCTTCTTGCAACCATTGCAGTTGTTGCTATACTTATTCCTATACCTACTGCATAAATAATGGTAAGAAGACTTTCTGTCAAACCAACAGTTGCAGTAGCCAATGCCCCTAATTTGCTTACAAAAAAAATATCAACTACCACAAAAACACTTTCCATACTCATTTCTAAAATCATGGGTACAGCTAATAAAAAAATTGCTTTACGAATACTACCAGTTGTAAAATCTTTATCATCACTATTTAAAGATTCTCTTATTAGTAATTTAAGTTTGTGTAAATAAGATATTTTTTGTTGAACGAGCATTGAAAAACATTTCTTTTTTTTGAGAAAGACGACAAATGTAAAACCTATTATTAACTAAAGAGTTTTATAGATTTATATGTATGAAAAAAATAAAAAATCCTGAACAATAATTAGTCAGGATTTTTAAAAAATTAAATTAAATAAATATTATCCTGCTTCTGCTATTACTTCTTTTACTTCTGGTATCATACGTTTCATCATGCTTTCAATACCTGCTTTTAATGTAATTAAACTACTTGGGCATCCACTACAACTTCCTTGTAACATTACATTCACTACACCATTATTATAACCCTTAAATTGTATTGCACCACCATCCATTTCCACAGCAGGTTTTACATAATTTTCAAGAAGTTCTTTTACTCTTTTTACTACATCAGTATCGTTTGAATTAATAATGTTGCCAGAATCAAATAGTACATTTTTATTGACATCTTCTTCATTAATAATTACACCACCATTTTCTAAATATTCTTTTAAGAATTCTTTGATAGAAGGCACAATATCATCCCAGTTTTCTGTATCTTCTGTTTTAGTAATAGTTACAAAATTGCTGGCAATAAAAACACTTTTTATAAAAGGAAAGCCAAATAATTCTTTAGCCAATGGTGATGGATAAGCCATACTCTCATCCTGAAAATCTATACTTTTTCCAGGATATAGAAGTTTGTTAGCAACAAACTTCATTGTTTCTGGATTAGGAGTTACTTCAGTATATATACTTATAATTGGATTACCAGTTTTAATCATAAATTAAAAAATTTATTCAGGGCAAAGGTACTGTTTTAGATATTATATAATTATAGTAAAATTTGTTTTTATAAATATTTTATCTATCGGAAAAAGAAATTTTTAAACTAAAATCTACTTATTAATAATGCATAAATGGTTGATGATTGCTAAAATATATCTTCTAACTGCTGCAAACTAGTTATAGTATAAGTTGGTTGAATATTAGCAGAAATATTTAAGTGATTTACAAAAACAGTATCCATTCCTACATTGATAGCTCCCATAATATCAGCTTCTAAATTGTCTCCAAGCATAATACTTTCTTCTATTCTTGCATTTGATTTTTGAAGAGCATATTCAAAAATTTCTTTATTAGGTTTTAAGCTATTACTTGCTTCTGAGGTTATTACTTCTTGAAAAAATTGTTTTAAATTACTATTACTAATTTTTTGATGTTGTACATTTTCAAAACCATTTGTTATCAAATGTAAAGTGTAATTTTTATGGGTTAGATAAGTTAGAATTTCTATTGTATATGGAAAAAGATTTTTCTTAGTAGGAAGAATATTTAAAAAATCTTCTGAAAGTTGTTTAGATAATTTTTCATTTGCCATTTTAAAATCTAATAGAGTTAGCCAAATTCTTTTCCATCTAAGTTCTTCTTGTTTTATAAATCCTTTACTATATCTATCCCAAAGTTTCGTATTATGAAAACTATATCTCTCAAAAAAAAATTCAAAATTATCTACACCTTTTTCTGCAAGTTGGTGTTGAAAATACAATTCATGTAAAGATTCTTTTGCATTAGCTTCAATATCCCACAAAGTATGGTCTAAATCAAAAAACAAATGTTTATACTGCTTCATACATTGCAAAGTAATACAAGTTTGTTTTGTTTTATATATTTACTTTGTAAGAATATTTTTTTATGAATGTTATTATTACAGGAGCATCTAAAGGCTTAGGCAAAGCAATTGCTGAAACCTTTGCTGCATCAAAAAATACACTAATGTTGTGTGCAAGAAATGAAGATGAATTAAATAAAACTGCATTACAATTACAACAACAATATCCTAACTCAACTGTTCATACAAAAGCTATTGATATCAGTAATAACAATAATGCTAAAATGTTTGCAAATTGGTGTTTAACTTTTGGAACACCAGATGTTTTAATTAATAATGTAGGACAATTTATTGCAAGTTCTTTGATTAATGAAGATGATGATGTTTTAGAAAAGTTGATGCAGGTAAATTTATACAGTGCCTATCATACAACAAAAACATTGTTGCCTGCAATGACGCAAAAAAAGAAAGGTCATATTTTTAATATTTGTTCTTTAGCCTCATTACATGCTTATATAAAAGGAAGTAGCTATAGTATTACTAAACATGCTTTATTAGGCTTTAGTAGAAATTTAAGAGAAGAGCTAAAGCCTTATCAAATAAAAGTAACCTCTGTAATACCTGGTGCTATTGCAACAGAAAGTTGGGCAAATGAAACTATTGCACAAAAAAAAATGATTGAAGCAAAAGATGTTGCTACAATCATTTATTCAACTTCGTTATTAACTCATCAAACTTGTATTGAAGAAATTGTAATACAGCCAGAATAATTTTTAAAAACTATTCTTCTCCTGCTCCAAAAATGCTATCAACTGCACCACTTAGCATAGGAAATTTTTCTTTTACAAAATTTGCAATTGTTTCAATAACTTTTGCTGCTTGTTCTGGCGAAATCCCAGCTTCTGCACCTAACTTTTCAATTAATTCTTTCATAATAATTGTTTTTATGTTGGTTTAAAGTAAGTTCCAAATTTAGTCTTCTAAATGAATTGAAAAAGAAATCATACGAGATTGAATTTTATCAAAAATATTTGAATATTTTAATGCTGCATCTCTACTATGAATATTGGTTAAGCCATAACTAAATTTTATTTCAGGACTTAGTGTTACAAAAGGAAGAAAGAAATTAAAACCAATACCTGCTTCTAATGCAAAATCATTTTTTTTCAGTTTTACCAAGTCTTCAGCATTACGAGCAGTAGAGTTACTTGCTAAATCCATATCAAACTTAGCACCAACTAAAACATAAGTTCTAAAATTGTTAAGCCTATCAGAATTTAATTTAAACTGAAAAGGGAAGCTGATAATGGTTGAAGGCAATATTTTCTTTTCTTCTTTTAATGGATAATTTGTTTGATAAGTAAAATATTTTGAGCCTCCAATTACAAGTTGAGGATTAAACCTAAACTCCCAACAATAATTTAACTTTAATGTGCCAATTAACCCCAAAGCAATTCCTCCACTTGCACCTGGTTGAACAGACATAATGCTATCATCATTGGTAAATTTTTGATGTTTTGTTGCAGCAAGATAACTATTATTATAAGCCAATGTAATACCAAAATAATAAGGCATATCATCTCTATGTGGTCTATTCATTTCAACATACTGTGCTTGCACAGAATTAATGCCTACAATAGCAATAAGAATAATAATTATTTGTTTCCGCAATAAATGGTACATAATCCTAAACTCAATGATTTTAAATATACATTTTTAAAACCAATACTTTTCATAACATTCAAAAACATTTCTCCTTCTGGAAATGCTTGTATAGAGTTGTGTAAGTATTGATATGCTTCTTTGTTTTTAGAAAAAAGTTTGCCAAATTTAGAAGCAATATTATTCATATAAAATTTATACAAACTACTAAATATTGGTTGATGCGGTTTTGAAAATTCCAATATAACCAACTTTCCATTAGGTTTTAATACACGATAAATTTCTTGTAACCCTAATTCTAAATTCTCAAAATTTCTTACACCAAAAGCTACTGTAACAGCATCAAAATTATTATTTGTAAAATTGATATTTTCACTATCGCCTTCTTGTAGTTGAATGTATTGCTGTAAATTATTTTTTGCAATTTTCTTTTCTCCTATTGCCAACATATCTTTACTAATATCAATACCAATAATTTTATTGGGTTTTATTTGTTTGTATAAAAGTAATGGCATATCAGCAGTGCCTGTTGCAACATCTAATACATTTTGAGGGTTTAATTCTCTTAGTTGTTTAATAGCTTTTTTACGCCAACTAATATCAATTCCCATACTTAAAAAACGATTCAAAAAATCGTATCTAAAAGCTATGCTATTAAACATATTGGCAACTTGTTGCTTTTTATTTAGTTGGCTTTGCTTATCAGGTACAATAATATCGTGTGCAAACTTTGTCATATTTCAATAGAGTTGCGAAGATAAGTGTATGTAATGTTAATTAACCCCTACAATAAAACCTTAATAAATTATTAAACAATATTTTTGCATTATGAAAAAAGAGATATTGCTTTTTGTTGTAATAGCATTTATACTTTCAAGTTGTGGTAAATATGTAACTAAAACTGGTAAAGCTTCATTTTATTCTGATAAATATGCAGGAAGAAAAACAGCCAATGGCGAAATATATCAACCAAATGAATACACTGCAGCTCATAAAAAATTACCATTTGGAACTAAGGTAAAAGTTATCAACTTAGAAAATAATAAAACAGTAAATGTTAGAATAAATGATAGAGGACCTTTTGTTGCTGGAAGAATTATAGACCTTAGTAAAGTTGCAGCAAAAGATTTAGGAATGTTAAATGCCGGTGTAGTAAAAGTGAAAATAAAATATAAAAGAAAGAACAAATAGTGCCATAGTATATTTGCAAAATGAGTAAACCCTTTTTATACACTATTCTATCTCCAGAGCTTTTAAATATTTATGATATAAAAGATAGTATTGTTGTTATAATAGATGTTTTCAGAGCAACATCAACTATTGCTACTGCTTTGTATAATGGTGCAGAAAAAATAATTCCTGTAGATAGTGTTGACAAATGTATTGCTATTGGCAAGCAAACACCTAATAGTATTACAGCAGGCGAAAGAGATGGAAAAATAATTGAAGGCTTAGAATATGGTAATAGTCCAACAGATTACCCAAGAAGTTTTATAGAAGGAAAAACGCTTGTATTAACTACAACCAATGGTACTAAGCTTTTGCACATGGCTTTAAATAATGGAGCTAAAGAAATTATTACAGGTTCTTTTCCTAATTTAAATGCAGTATGTAGTTTTCTATCAAAGCAAAATAAAAATGTGTTTTTGGGGTGTAGTGCTTGGAAAAATAGAGTAAACTTAGAAGATACTTTATTTGCAGGTGCAGTAATTCATCAAATAAAAAAACATTTTACAGTTCATTGCGATAGTAGCTTAATGGCTGAACAAATGTATGCTTTGCATAAAAAAGACTTGTATGCTTTTGCTCGTTTAACAACTCATTGGCACAGACTAAGTCAATATGGTTTAGAAAAAGATTTAGAATTTTGTGTTACAGAAAATGTTGCCAACGTATTACCTCAATATAAAAATGGAAGCTTAATATCTTCAACCAATTTTTAAAAAAAATTTATGGCTTTTATACTACCTGTATTAGATAAAAAACCTCAAATAGGAAACAACTGTTTTATTGCTCCAAATGCAACAATAGTAGGAGATGTAATGATGGGAGATGAATGTAGTGTTTGGTTTAATGCAGTTATAAGAGGCGATGTACATTATATAAAAATGGGCAATAAAGTAAACATACAAGATGGAGCAGTTATACATTGCACTTATCAAAAAAATCCTACCAATATTGGTAATAATGTTTCTATTGGTCATAATGCTATTGTACATGGCTGCACTATACACGATAATGTTTTAATTGGTATGGGTGCTATTGTAATGGATAAATGTGTTGTGCATAGCAATAGTATCATTGCAGCAGGTGCTGTAGTTTTAGAAGGCACAATAGTAGAAGAAGGAAGTATTTATGCTGGTGTACCTGCAAAAAAAGTAAAAGAAATTTCTCAAGAATTAATCAGTGGCGAAATAAACAGAATAGCCAACAATTATATTAAATATGCTTCTTGGTTTAGCGAATACAATGAAGCAAAAAAATAAAACCCACATAAGTAGTGGGTTTTTGTTTATAAAAGTGGTGTGGGGCGGGATCGAACCGCCGACACAAGGATTTTCAGTCCTTTGCTCTACCGACTGAGCTACCGCACCATCCTTATCTTATCGGGCTGCAAATATAGTGGCAAATCATAATTTTCAAAAAGTTTTTCTAAAATGTAATTTAAAAACAGATGCAGCTTTTAATTATTGATGTTTTATTTTTAAAATATCATTTTATAAAAAAAGAAAGCTATAATATTTAATTACAACTTTCTTTTACTTATGTTAATTTAAAATTTGATTATGTAAGTATTAATTATAACTTTTCAAATCTTGCTTGGAAGAATCTTAAATATTTTGGTTCATACACCATTTTTAAACCTTTAATTTTTTTACGATTTTCATATACATGTTGAACAGATTCTGCAATTACATCCATGTGTGCCTGAGTGTAAACTCTACGAGGAATAGTTAAACGAACCAACTCTAATTTTGGATAATAGTGTTTGCCTGTTTTTTTATTTCTTCCAGCCGATACAATTCCTCTTTCCATTGTACGAACCCCAGAGTCTGTATATATTTCAGCAGCTAATGCTTGTGCAGGAAACTGATCTTGTTTTATATGAGGTAAAAATCTTTTTGCATCTACAAAAATTCCATGTCCACCAACAGGTAATACAATAGGCACTTCTGCTTCAAGTAATTTGTCTCCTAAATATTGTACTTGTCCTATTCTTGCTTTCATGTGTTCATCTTGTACAGATTCTGCAATACCAATTGCCATCGCTTCCATATCTCTTCCTGCAAGACCTCCATAAGTATGCAATCCTTCATATACCACAACAAGGTTACTTGCTTCTTCAAAAATTTTTTTATCATTTACAACTAAGAATCCTCCAATATTTACTAAAGCATCTTTTTTACCACTAAATGTTCCACCATCAGTATAACTACAAATTTCTTTTACAATTGCAGCAATGCTCTTATTAGCATAGCCCTTTTCGTTTTGTTGAATAAAGAAAGCATTTTCAGCAATACGTGTCATGTCAAGCATTACTTTAATGCCATGTTTATTGGTTAGTTTACGTAGTTGCTTTAAATTTTCCATTGAAACTGGTTGACCTCCAGCCATATTAACAGTTACAGCAACACATACATAAGGAATTTTTTTAGCACCATGCTTTTTAATAAGTGCTTCTAATTTATTTAAATCAACATTTCCTTTAAATGGAAATAAGTTTTCTGAATCATGAGCTTCATCTATAATTACATCTACAAATGTTCCTCCTGCCAATTCCTGATGTAAACGAGTAGTTGTAAAGTACATATTTCCAGGAACAATATCTCCTTTTTTAATCATTACTTGAGACAATAAATTTTCTGCACCACGTCCTTGATGTGTTGGTATTAAATATTTAAACCCATAATATTTTTGAACTGCTTTTTCTAGTGTATAAAAGTTTTTACTACCAGCATAAGCTTCATCACCTAACATCAATCCAGACCACTGCTGATCACTCATTGCCGATGTACCACTATCTGTAAGTAAATCAATATAAACATCTTCAGATTTTAAAAGAAAAGTGTTGTAGCCTGCTTCTTTAATAGCTTTTAATCTTTGTGCTGGTGTGGTCATTTTGAGCAATTCAACCATTTTAATTTTAAAAGGTTCTGCCCATGAACGTTTAGATAAACTCATTGTTAAATATTTTTAAGGTGCAAAAGTACCTTTTTGTATTAAATTTAAAACATGATTTCAGTCATGCGATAAAATACTACATTTGCTCTACTTGCAATGTTTTTTTACACTTTAAAATAAATCAATATGTCATTTAACAATTTCATCGAACCGTTTAAAATAAAATCTGTTGAGCCATTATTTATGACTACAGTAGAACAACGTGAAAAATATATAAAAGAAGCACACTATAATCCATTTTTACTACACTCTCGTCATGTAATGATAGATTTTTTGACTGATAGTGGAACCTCAGCAATGAGTAGTGAACAATGGGCAGGCATAATGCGTGGAGATGAATCTTATGCAGGAGCACAAAGCTGGGAAAGACTTGAAGCTGAATTAAAGGATTTAACTGGATATCCTTATGTTATTCCAACTCATCAGGGTCGTGCAGCTGAACGTATTTTATATGGTTATCTTGGAGGAAAAGGAAAAACATTTATCAGCAATACTCACTTTGATACAACCCGTGCTAACATTGAATTTAGTGGAGCAAAAGCAATTGACATTCCTTGTATAGAGGCAGAGAATCATGAATCTGATTATCCTTTTAAAGGTAATATGGATGTGGCCAAATTAGATGAGTTAATTACTAAATATGGTGTAAATAATATTGGAGCAGTTATTCTGACTGTTACAAATAATACAGGAGGAGGCCAACCTGTAAGTATGGAAAATGCAAAGGCTGTTGCTGAAGTTTGTAAAAAACATAAAGTTTTATTTATTATAGATTGTTGCAGAATTGCAGAGAATGCTTATTTCATTAAAAAGAAAGAAAAAGGATTTGAAAATAAAACATACAGACAAATAGCACAAGAAATGTTTGCATTAGCAGATGGTTGTGCAATGAGTGCAAAGAAAGATGCCTTAGTAAATATGGGCGGCTTTCTTGCATTAAAAAATGAAGAATTAGCAACTGCTTGCACCAATCTATTAATTATAACAGAAGGCTTTGCAACTTATGGGGGTTTATCTGGTAGAGATATGGAAGCCATTGCAATTGGGTTAAGAGAAGTTTTTGAAGATGATTATTTAGAATATCGCATCATGAGTACAACATATCTTGGAGAGCAAATTAAAGCTAAAGGTGTACCTGTATTGTATCCTATAGGTGGTCATGCTGTATATGTAGATGCTGGTGCTTTATATCCTCATATTCCTGCACATGAATATCCTGGACAAACATTAGTGTGTGAGTTATATAAATTAGGCGGTATTCGTGCAGTAGAAATTGGTTCTGTTATGTTTGGTAAATATGATGAAAATGGAAAATTAATCCCATCTCCAATGGAGCTTGTTCGTTTAGCAATACCTCGTAGAGTTTATACAAAAAGTCATTTTGATTATGTGGTAGAAGTATTTGATAAAATTGTTCAAAATAAGGCAACAACTAAAGGAGTAAAAATTGTTAAAGAACCAAAATTCTTAAGACACTTTACTGCTCATTTTGAAATACTATAAAAAATATCATTCAGAAAAAATATAGAAAAAAATGAAAACTAATAAACTAAAAAGTAAAACAACTTCTTTTTCAGAAACTATTAAAACGGAAGTTATATGCCCAAACGATACAAATCCTATGGGAATTTTACAAGGAGGAAAATTAGTTCAATGGATGGATATTGCAGCTGCTGTTTGTGCACAAACACATTCAGATGGGATTTGTGTTACTGCATCTATCGGTACAGTTCGTTTTTTTCGTTCAGCAAAAGTTGGAAATATTCTTACTATAAAAGCAAAAATTACTAGAGCATTTAATACATCAATGGAAATAATGGTAGAAGCTTCAGTTCGAGATATTTTTGGTAATGAACCTCAACCTTTAAGTCAAGCTTATTTTACCTTTGTAGCAATAGATGATAAAGCAAAAAAACGTGTTATTCCTCAAATTGCTTTAGTGAGTGAAGAAGATAGAAGAAATTATGAGCTTGCTGGAAAAAGAAGAGAAAATGATGTTATAAAACAATGAAAAAGATTGAATTATTAGCACCTGTTGGCTCTTTTGAAAACCTAATGGCTGCAATTAATGCTGGTGCAGATGCAGTATATTTTGGTGTAGAGCAATTAAATATGAGAGCCAAATCTATCAACTCTTTTAAAATAGAAGATTTGAAAGAGATAAGTTTGTTGTGTAAAAAGCATGGCGTAAAAACTTGCCTTACGCTTAATACAGTAATGTATGATTATGATATGCAGTTGATAAAAAATATTTTATTAGCTGTAAAAGAAAATAATATTGATGCAGTAATTGCCGCTGATTTTGCAGTAATTGAAATGTGTCGTTCCATGCAAATTCCTTTGCACATTTCAACACAAGCTAATGTAAGTAATATAGAAGCCGCTAAATTTTTTGCTCCTTTTTCTGATGTTATTGTTTTAGCAAGAGAACTAAGTTTAAAGCAAGTAAAAAATATAACTTCTACTATAGAAAGAGAAAATATATTAGGCGTTTCTGGAGAAAAATTAAAAATTGAAGTCTTTGCTCATGGTGCTTTATGTATGGCTGTTTCAGGAAAATGTTATTTGAGTTTGCACGAACAAAATGCATCTGCTAATAGGGGAGCTTGTACACAAAATTGTCGTCGCCCATACAAAGTAATTGACCTTGAAACTGGTAATGAATTAGAAGTAGATAATGAGTACATTATGTCGCCAAAAGATTTATGTACTATTAATATTTTGGATGAATTGATTGATGCTGGAATTGATATTTTAAAAATAGAAGGAAGAGGTAAGAGTGCAGATTATGTTTATACTGTAACCAAATGTTATAGAGAAGCTTTACAAGCAATAGAAGAAGGAACCTATACAGAAGAAAAAATTGAAGGTTGGATGAAAAGGCTTGAAACTGTTTATAACAGAGGGTTTTGGGAAGGTTATTATCTTGGAAAAAAATTAGGAGAGTGGACCAAAAACCCTGGTTCTGCTGCTACAAAAAAGAAAATTTATATTGGCAAAAGCACCAACTTTTTTTCAAAATCAAATATTGCAGAATTTGAAATTGAAACCAATCAATTAAAATATGGAGATGAAATTTTAATTATTGGAAAAAATTTTGGTGTAGAACAATTTACCTTGAATGAATTTCGTGTAAATGGAGATGAAATAAATGAAGCTAAAAGAGGAGATTTAATTACGTTTCCTTTTAAACATAAAACAATTGGTACAGATAAACTTTATAAATTAGTTTCAAATTAAGATGCCTAAAATCATTCATTATAGAGATAAATGTATTGGTTGTGGCATTTGTTATGAAATGCAACCTGAGTTTTGGCGAATGTCAAAAAAAGATGGAAAAGCTACTTTATTAAAAGCCTCACATAAAAAAGGTATTTATATACTTGATATTAATGAAAGAGATAGAGAAGAATCTATTAAAGTTGCAGATGCTTGTCCTGCCAAAGTAATTAAGGTAAACTAAAACTTTCCTTCTTTAAATGGGTAGAGTAGTTAGAGAAAAACTAAAAACTAAAACGTGTATAGGCCTATGAAAAGGTTATAGTTTACACATCTTCCCTTGCCTAACACACAAAAGCTAATGATGAGAAGACAAAGTTTAGTTTGTATTTTTTAGTTTTTAGGATAACGCTTTTAAAATTTCAGACTTTCATTTAACTACTTCTACCACCTTCAAATAAGGAAGCTTCAAAAGTTCATCTATTGCTTTTAAAAATTATTACCCAAATCCTATTTTGCTATTCTATTTTTAATATTACTTTTGTACGACCTCTGAAAGGTTTTTCATTCTATATTTTTTCCAAGGTCAAAACATTATTATTCAAATAAACTTGTTTGGTAAATCAAACAAGACAAATTTATTTTATGGCAAAATATATTTTTGTTACAGGAGGTGTTACAAGTAGTTTAGGAAAAGGAATTATTGCTGCAAGTCTTGCAAAACTTTTACAAGCAAGAGGTTTTAAAGTTACTATTCAAAAATTTGATCCTTATATTAATATAGATCCAGGAACTCTTAATCCTTATGAACATGGTGAATGTTTTGTAACAGAAGATGGTGCTGAAACAGATTTGGACCTTGGACATTATGAAAGATTTTTAAACATTTTTACTTCTCAATCAAATAATGTAACCACTGGTCGTATTTATCAAACTGTTATTAATAAAGAACGTGCAGGAGCATTTCTTGGAAAAACTGTTCAGGTTGTACCGCACATAACTGATGAAATAAAAAGAAGAATGCAGCTTCTTGGAAAATCTGGTGAATACGATATTGTAATTACTGAATTAGGTGGAACTGTTGGCGATATTGAAAGTTTGCCTTTTATAGAAGCTGTTCGTCAACTACAATGGGAGTTGCCAGATGAAGATGTTGTTGTTGTACATTTAACCTTAGTTCCTTTCTTAAAAGCAGCTAAAGAATTAAAAACAAAACCAACACAGCATAGTGTAAAAATGCTTAGTGAAACTGGTGTTCATCCAGATGTTATTGTTTGTAGAACTGAAGAACCATTAAGTAATGATATCAAAAGAAAAATTGCTTTATTCTGTAATGTAAAACAAGAAGCAGTTATTGAAGCTCTTGATGCAAGCACAATTTATGAAGTGCCTTTAATGATGTTAAGAGAAAAATTAGATTTATTCTGTTTAAAAAAATTAAACATCAAAGAATTTAATGAACCAAAATTAGATAAGTGGAAAGTGTTTTTAGATAAATTAAAATATCCTAAAGCAAAAGTAACCATTGGGCTTATTGGTAAATATATTGAACTGCAAGATGCTTATAAAAGTATTTTAGAAAGCTTTATTCATGCTGGAGCAATGAATGAAGTAAAAGTGCAAGTGATAAATATTCATAGTGAATTTATTACAGATGATAATGTTGCTGAAAAATTAGAAGGCTTAGATGGATTATTAGTTGCACCAGGCTTTGGCTCAAGAGGTATTGAAGGAAAAATTATTGCTGTAAAATATGCAAGAGAACAAGGGTTGCCATTTTTTGGTATTTGTTTAGGAATGCAAATGGCAGTAATTGAATTCGCAAGAAATGTTCTTAACTTAAAAGATGCTCATAGTACAGAAATGGACACTAATACATCTAACCCAGTAATTGATTTAATGGAAGAACAAAAGAAAATAAAAATGATGGGTGGTACAATGCGTTTAGGTTCTTATCCTTGTGAAATAAAAGAAAATACTTTAGCACATACAATTTATAATAAAACCCTTATTAGTGAACGTCATCGTCATCGTTATGAATTTAATAATGACTATTTAGAGGCTTATGAAAAAGCAGGTATGATAGCAAGTGGTAAAAATCCTGAAACTGGTTTAGTAGAAATTGTAGAATTACCTAATCATCCATTTTTTATTGGTGTACAATATCATCCAGAATTAAAAAGTACAGTAGAAGAGCCTGCTCCATTATTTGTACACTTTATTGCTGCTGCAAAAAAATATAACGAAACAAAAAGTGCCTTAATCAGTAGTTTATTACAAAGAAGTGAAGAATAATTTTTTTACATCTTACTAAATAATCTATCTAAGTAACCTTCTTTAAACTCTATATAAGTAGGATTACCTGAAGGAGTTACATTAGGGGTAGAGCAAAGAAATAAATCTTCTAACAAGGTTTGCATTTCTTTTTGTGTTAAGGCTGTACCTGCTTTTATAGCATGTTGTCTGCTCATACAACGAACCAGTTTTTCTCTTTTACTATATTTAATTTCGCTACTAAAATGTTTAAACTGTTCTAATAAAAGTTCAATAGAATGTTTTTCATTTCCTTGAGTAATATCAGCAGGTGTACCTTGTATAATAAAAGTATTGTTGCCAAATAGCTCTATTTGATATCCTAAAGTCGAAATATCTGGCAATAAATCTTCCAACAAAACAGCATCAGCAGTTGAAAGTTCTATAGTTAATGGAAATAAAGCCTTTTGTGTTGATGGTTGTTTACTGTGAGATTGTGCAGCAAATCTTTCATACAAAATTCTTTCGTGTGCATGCTGTTGATGCACTAAAATAAAACCTATTGTATTAGTTGCAATAATATAAGTATTGAGTAGTTGAATATATGTATTATTAAACTTAGCAAGGCTTTGCAAAATAAGTGTTTCAGGGCTTTTTGTTATTTGCACATTTTGTTGCTCTATCTTATCTTCTTTCTTAGTAAAAAAATCTTTCCAATGGCTCAGTTCACTTTTTTCATTAGGGTCAATTTTATGTGCTTGATGTTTTCCGGTAAATGTTTTATATAAATTAGAGGAGGTAGCAGCTTCTTTTTTTTCTGCTGTAAAAGGGTTTCTTACTGCATCTAAATTTTGAATTTCTGCATTAAGAGTAAAATCCAAACTTGGTGCAATACTAAATTGTGCCAAAGCATGTTTTACTGCAGCCTGCACAAAAGCATATACAATTTTTTCATCTTCAAACTTTATTTCTTGTTTAGTTGGATGTACATTAATATCTACTTGTGCAGGATCTATATCAATAAATAATACATAGCTTGGAAAACTATCTTTAGCAATCATACTTTCAAAAGCACTATTAACAGCATGGTTTAAATATGCACTTTTTATGAATCTGTTATTTACAAAAAAATATTGGTCGCCACGAGTTTTTTTAGCAGCTTCAGGTTTGCCTACAAAACCATAAATATTCATATAATCTGTTTGCTCATTTACAGCAACCAATTTTGCATTATAATTGTTACCCAATATTTGTACAATACGATTTTTAATATTACCAGCCTCTAAATAAAAAACTTGTTGTTCATTACTTATTAAAGAAAAAAATATTTCAGGAAAAGCCATTGCTACACGAATAAATTCTTCAACTATATGCTTCATTTCGGCAGCATTACTTTTCAAAAAATTTCTTCGGGCAGGAATATTAAAAAATAAATTTTTCATACTAATGGTTGTTCCATTAGCACAAGCACAAGGTTCTTGTTTTATTACATTACTATTTTCAATTTCTATATAAGTACCTAATTCGTCTTCACTTCTTTTTGTTTTAATTTCTACTTGTGCCACAGCAGCAATACTTGCTAAAGCTTCTCCTCTAAAGCCCATTGTTCTAATGCTAAAAAGATCATCAATTTTTTTTATTTTGCTTGTTGCATGTCTTTCAAATGCCATACGAGCATCTGTTTCACTCATTCCTTTTCCATTATCTATAACAGAAATAAGGCTTTTACCAGCATCTGATATAATAAGTTTAATTTCTGTAGCACCTGCATCAACAGCATTTTCTAATAGTTCTTTTACAGCACTTGAAGGGCGTTGAATTACTTCGCCTGCTGCTATTTGATTTGCAATACTATCAGGTAAAAGCTCTATTATATCTGCCACTATTGTTTTTTTGAAGAGGTCAAAAGTAGTTTTTTTACAGAAAGTAAAAGATAAAGTTTTACAATCATCTTTTATTCATTTAAAGTCACATACTTTGTGATAAATAAACATTTTGATTTTTTAGGAAACACTGTTTTCTTTGCTATAAATGATTTAAAATTATATGGATACACTTCAAGCTATTGTTATTGCTATTGTAGAAGGCTTAACAGAATTTCTTCCTATATCATCTACTGCACACATGGGTTTTGTAGCACATCTTATGGGCATGAATGGTAATGATGAGTATTTAAAAATGTATCAAGTAAGTATTCAGTTTGGAGCAATTTTGGCTGTTGTTGTTGCTTATTGGAAAAAATTTTTTTACTTTAAAAATTTCAACTTCTATATTAAGTTAGCTATTGCTGTAATACCAGCATTGGTGCTTGGAAAATTGTTTGATGATAAAATAGAAGCCGTTCTTGGCAATCAAATAGCCATAACAATTACATTAATTGTGGGTGGTATTATTTTATTGTTTGTTGATAATTTGTTTAAGAAACCAATTGTTACAGAAGAAGAACAAATAACGAAGAAATCAGCATTATTTATTGGTTTTTTTCAATGTCTTGCTATGATGCCAGGCACAAGCAGAAGTGCAGCTTCTATAATTGGTGGAATGGCATTAGGTTTAAGTAGAAAAGTAGCAGCAGAGTTTTCATTTTTTTTAGCAGTACCTACTATGCTTGCAGTAACATTATATTCTGTTTTATTAAAAACCTGGGGAGAAGGAACACCCAATGCGACAAAAGGTTATGAAATGATAATAGCAAACAAAGAAAACTTAACTAATTTCTTTTTAGGAAATATAATTGCATTTGTTGTTGCATTAATTGCTATTAAGTCTTTTATTGCACTACTCAATAAATTTGGCTTTAAAATGTGGGGCTGGTACAGAATTGTTATAGGAATAGTTTTATTAGTTCTTTTTATTTTAGGAATTATTCAATAAATTTTTTTGTTTTTACATAAAAAAATAAATACCCATTAGCACTTATATATTTTAAGAAATGATTAATTAAATTGCACCAACAATTTTATCATTAAACTAAAAAATATGAAAAAGCTATTTTTATTAACCTTAATTGTATCAGCAATATTTTTTGTTTCTTGTAATTTTTTTAATCCGTATGGGAAAAAAATAACCATAAGCGATAAAGTAGAAGTATATATAAAAGGAGATAGCGTAACAGAAGAAGCTGGAAAAAAATTAGGAACATATCTCGATACTACTTGGAAAGATTTAACCAATAAAAGATCCTTTCAATTGACAAAAGAGAATGGAACATATAATGTGCATATGGTTATTGATGAAAAAAAATTTAAAGAAGACCCATCATTAGAATTAAGTTTTATGGCATTGCGATTATTAATTGCAGTAAATGTTTTTCCTGAAAGCAAAATAAACTTAGTACTTACCGATAATTCTTTTAAACCTTACAAAACTTTTTCTGAAGGTACAACAGCAGATGAAACAAAAGAAAAAATAAATACTTCAGATTCTACAGAAACAAAGTAAGCAACCAAAATTTCACATATACACATAGCACTGATATATATTCAGTGCTTTTTTATTTATTGAATACTTAATTATTGTTTTTACTGATTTCTCAACTTCTTAATAAAACATTTCAATTGTTTATTCTAATGAGAAATCATAATAATTAATATCCTTTAAATAAATACTTAATAAAGCAAAACACAAGTTCTTTTGTTACCTTTGTAACATGAGTGTTGTAGAAAAATTTAAAAATATTTTTGAACCAGATTTATTAGAAGAAATAGAAGCAAAAGCAAATAATGTAATTGTTGAAGAAGGAAAAACAATACTTGATATTGGTCAAACTGTAAGAATTATTCCCCTACTTTTAAAAGGTATTCTAAAAATTACAAGAGTAGATGAATCTGGTAAAGAATTGTTGTTGTATTATGTACATGCAAACGAAAGTTGTGCAATGACATTTACTTGTTGTATGCAACAATACCCCAGCGAAATAAAAGCAGTTGCAGAAACAGAAGTTGAGTTTTTAGCAATACCCATAAGCATTATGGACGAATGGCTTGTAAAATATCCAACTTGGAAAAGTTTTGTAATGCGTACTATTCGTAATAGATTTAATGAGCTATTAAATACAATAGATTTATTAGCTTTTCAAAAATTAGATGAACGATTGATAAATTATTTAAAAGAAAAATCTAAAGCAACAAACTCTACACTCATCAATCTCTCTCACGAAGAAATAGCTAATGAAATGGCTTCTTCCAGAGAAGTTATTTCAAGACTACTTAAAAAATTGGAGAATGATAATAAAGTGTTATTGTATCGCAACCAAATAAAACTATTAAAGGATTTGTGACCTAAGTTACAATACAGCACAAATAAAGTTAAGACTTTTGTGTTCTTAAATTAATTACCAAAAGTTTTTTATTATGAAACACGAAATAGAATCGCAATGGATGGGCAAAATGCAATTTAATGCATTAGTAAATGGTCATACCATTATTATGGATGCACCAGAAAGAGTTGGAGGAGAAGATAATGGTCCAATACCAAAACCCTTTGTTCTTACAGCATTATCAGGTTGTACAGGTATGGATGTAATTGCTTTACTTCGTAAACAAGGAATACAATTAGAAGATTTTAATTTAAAAGTTAGTGGAGAAATAAGCAAACAACAACCAATAGAATATGTAGCTGCAAATATTATTTATGAAATGAAAGGCAAAGATGAAAACCAACAAGCAGCTTTAGATGCTGTTACAACATCTCAAGAAAAAATTTGCGGCGTTAGTAGTATGCTTAAAAAAATTATGCCTGTAACTTGGCAAGTAATTTATAACGGAAAAGAAATTTTTAATAACCAACCACAAAATGTGGTAGAAACACAATTAAACTAATGTTACAATTTATTCATAAATACAAACTCACATTAATTGGAATTGCTTTAGGAGCAGTTGCTGGTTATGCTTATTACTATTTTGTAGGTTGCAATAGTGGCACTTGTGCTATTACATCTAAACCTTTAAATAGCACTGCTTATGGTGCATTAATGGGGGCTTTAGTATTTTCAAGTTTTAAAAAAGAAGAAGTAAAAAATAAACAAACAGAAAATGGAAAATAAAAAAATAATTATCGATGTAAGAACTCCAGAAGAATATAGTGGAGGCTGCTGTGCAGGAAGTATTAATATTCCTTTAAATGAAATTGAAAAAAGAGTTGATGAAATAAAACAAATGAATCAGCCAATTATTTTATGTTGTGCAAGTGGTATGAGAAGCGGTCAAGCAACAGCTTATTTAAAAAGCTTAGGTATTGAATGTGAAAATGGAGGAAGTTGGCTTAATGTAAATTTTTTAATTAATAATAACTAAACAAATGATTCAACTGATTAAAAATTTATTTGGCTTAGGCCCAAAAACAGATTATAAAGAATTAATAAGCAAAGGAGCACAAATTATAGATGTAAGAACAAAGGAAGAATATAGAGGAGGTAATATTAAAGGCTCTGTAAATATTCCTTTACAAAATTTATCAGGCAATTTATCAAAAATTAAAAAAGATAAACCTGTAATTACTTGTTGTGCTAGTGGCATGAGAAGTGCTTCGGCAAAAAGTATATTAAAATCAAACGGATTTACTGAAGTATATAATGGTGGCGGTTGGATGAGTTTACGAAATAAAATTTCTTAATCATAAAATTTGAAATTATGAATTCAATAGGTTTAGACAAAAAGAAAAGTGAAAAACTTGCAGCTAAACTAAATGAACTTTTAGCTGATTATATGCTTTTCTATCAAAACACAAGAGGCTTACACTGGAATATTAAAGGAGATAAATTTTTTGAACTACATATTAAGTTTGAAGAACTTTATACCAACTTATTTCAAAAAATAGATGAAGTTGCAGAACGAGTTCTTACTTTAGGCGTTACACCATTACACACTTTTGAAGATTATATAAAAACATCCACTATTAAAAGTGGAAAAAATATTTCAAAAGCAAAAGAAGCCGTTCAGCTTGTATTAGATTCTTTTCAAACACTTCTTATCAAACAAAGAAGTTTGTTAAGTATGTCAGCAGATGCAAATGATGAAGGTACTAATGCATTAATGAGTGATTATATACGAGAGCAAGAAAAATTAGTTTGGATGTACTCCTCTTATCTAAAATAAAAAATAATGAAACAAAGATTATTAACAGGCTGGAATTTTAGAAGAATAATGTATGCAGCTATTGGAATAGCATTAATAGTGCAATCTATAATGGTAAAAGAATGGTTTGGAATTTTGGTAGGAGCTTATTTTGCAGCTATGGGGATTTTTGCTTTTGGTTGTGCAGGAGGTAATTGTTTTGGTGGAAGTTGTAATACATCAATAAATAATAGACAAACAACTTCCTCTAAAGAAATGAATTATGAAGAAGTAAAATAAATAAAAGATGGAAACAAATTCAGCACCTAAAACCTTTTCAGATATCATAGCTCAGGATAAACCAGTATTGGTAGATTTTTTTGCAGAATGGTGTGGTCCTTGCAAAATGATGAAACCTATTTTAGAAGAATTAAAACAAAGGGTTGGCGATAAAGCAACGATTATTAAAATTGATGTGGACAAAAATCCAAGAGTTGCAGCAGCCTATGATATTCAAGGAGTTCCCACACTTATAATATTTAAAAAAAATCAAATAAAGTGGAGGCAAGCAGGTGTTTTGCAAGCAAGACAATTAGAGCAAATAATTCAGCAATTTCAATAATCTTCTTATCAAATAGATAATAGTAGAGCTCATTTGCCAACAAGAAAAATTAATTGCCAAAAAAATAAAGAAATTCCATATTCTAATTACCACTATTCACACACATACCCCTATCTTTGCGGCAAATTTGAAAAAGGTTATGGCGTTTAGAAGTACAAAATCATTGTTAGTATTGAGTTTCAGCATACTTACAATGCTTTTTTCAAACAATCTGTTAGCACAAGATTCTACTCAAAATAATACTACAACTACAACAGAAGCTCACGAAGAAGAGTTTAATGTTACAGAAACTATTTTAGGTCATATAAGAGACGATCATAGTTGGCATTTGTGTGGTCATACTTCTTTACCCCTACCAGTTATTTTATATACAGATAAAGGAATTGAATGTTTTTCTTCTTCTAATTTAATGGATGAACACCATCACCAAAAAGCATTTCAAGGAAAATATTATACTTATCAATCTTTTAAAGGAAAAATTAAAGTTATTAATGAAGATGGCTCAATAAATGATCAATTAACTGCCAATGTTTGGGATTTTTCTATTACTAAAAACGTGGCAGCATTATTTATTTCAATGGCTATCTTAATTTTAGTATTTGTAACTGTAGCCAATACTTATAAAAAAAGAGGTATTACTTCTGCTCCTAAAGGTTTACAATCTTTTATGGAGCCTATCATCTTTTTTGTAAGAGATGAAGTAGCAAAACCAAATATTGGGCATCATTATGCAAAATATATGCCTTTTATTCTAACAATTTTCTTCATTATACTTATCAATAACTATTTAGGTATGATTCCATTTTTCCCAGGTGGTTCTAATGTTAGTGGAAACATAGCTTTTACTTTAGCATTAGCTATAATAGTTTTTATTGTAGTAAATATTAAAGGAAATAAAAGTTATTGGGAGCATATTTTTTGGATGCCAGGAATGAATATAGGAATGAAATTATTTTTAGCACCAATAGAAGTTATTGGGGTTTTAGCAAGACCAATTTCATTAACAATAAGGTTATTTGCAAACGTAACTGCAGGGCATATTCTTGTATTAAGCTTAATCTGTTTAATTTTTATTTTTAAAACAGTTTTTGCTTCTGCAATTTCGGTTCCATTTGCTGTATTTATTGGATTAATTGAATCATTAGTAGCATTTTTGCAAGCTTATATTTTTGCATTACTTGCTGCAATGTATATAGGAATGGCAATAGAAGAACATCATCCAAAAGGAGATCATGATCCTCATTATAATGAGTAATAAATTTTTTATTATTTAACAATTAAAAACAACACAACATGGTATTAGGAGCAGTTGTAGGAAGTATAGCAGCAGTAGGTGCTGGTTTAGCAGCTATTGGAGCTGGTATTGGTATTGGACAAATTGGTAAAGGTGCAGTAGAAGGTATTGCACGCCAACCAGAAGCAGCAAATGAAATTCGTGCAAACATGATTGTTGCTGCTGCTTTCGTAGAAGGGGTAGCATTATTTGCTGTGGTTGTTGCTCTATTGGGTAACGGCTAATTCCTACTTAAAAAATTTACAGGTTCAAAGCACAAGGCGGAGAACCTGTAAATTAAATTTTGTTTTAAAAAATTGACTTAAATAAATTTTATATTATATGTTATTAGAAATAAATCCATTGGCATTACCAGATATTGGGTTACTCTTTTGGAATATTGTTGCTTTTATCGTTTTATTTTTTGTTTTAAAGAAAATGGCTTGGAAGCCAATTTTAAAAGCTATCAAAACAAGAGAAGATGGTATTGATGAGGCTTTAAGTAAAGCAGAAAAAGTAAAAGCAGAAATGGCTCAATTAGCAAATGAAAATGAAGCATTATTACAAAAGGCAAGAGAAGAAAGAGCTGTTTTAATAAGAGATGCAAAAGAACAATCTGATAAAATGATTGCAGAAGCAAAAGAAAAGGCTAAATCAGAATATGATAGAATAGTTGCTGATGCTCAAGTAGCCATTAATCAACAAAAAAATGCTGCTTTAACAGATGTAAAAAATCAAGTTGGGGCATTAGTTATTGAAATAAGTGAAAAAATATTAAAAAGAGAATTAAACAATAAAGCAGAACAAGAAAATTATATTAAACAACTTGCCGAAGAAGTAAAATTGAATTAATAAAATAGGCTTGAAGATAAAACAATAGAAAGTCATGCAAAATCCACGTTTAGCACATAGATATGCAAAAAGTTTGATGGATTTATCCATTGAAAAAAATCAGTTAGAAACTGTCTATGCCGATATGAAATATTTGCAAGCATTATGTTCTCAAAGCAAAGAGTTTAATAATTTATTAAAAAGCCCAATTATTCAAGCAGGTAAAAAAGATTCTATTATTAATGTAGTAACAGAAGGAAAGATTAGTGAAATTTCAAAGTTGTTTATTAAACTTATTGTAAAAAAGGGACGTGAAAGTTATTTAGAAGAAATTGCTAATGCTTTTATAGAAGAATATAATGCATTGAAAGGTATTCATAAAGTAGCATTAACTACAGCAATAGAAATTAGCGATGAGACTAAAAATGCTATAGAACAAAAAATAAAACAAGAAAGAGGAATTGGAATAATTGAATTAGAAACCAAAGTTAATAAAGATATTATTGGAGGTTTTATTTTAGAGTTTGATAATAATTTAGTAGATGCAAGCATATCAAGAGATTTGAGAGATATAAAGAAACAATTTTCTCAAAATGTATATGTATCTAATATCAGATAATCAATAAATCTAAAAAATAAACACAACTATTTTTAAATATTTATAATTAAAAAATATGGTAAACATTAAGCCTGATGAAATATCTGCCATCTTAAGACAACAGCTTAGCAACTTTAATGCAAGTGCTGAATTAGAAGAAGTAGGTACAGTATTACAAGTTGGTGATGGTATTGCTCGTGTATATGGTTTAAACAATGTACGCAGTGGTGAATTAGTAGAATTTGAAAACGGTATTCGTGCCATAGCTCTTAACTTAGAAGAAGATAATGTAGGTGTGGTATTAATGGGAGAAAGTAGTGAAATAAAAGAAGGAGCTAAAGTTCGTCGTACAGGAAAAATTGCTTCTATACAAGTAGGAGAAGGCCTTGTAGGACGTGTAATTAACACTTTAGGGGAACCCATTGATGGTAAAGGTCATATAACAGGAGAGCTATATGAAATGCCTTTAGAAAGAAAAGCTCCAGGAGTTATTTATCGTGAGCCAGTAAAAGAACCATTACAAACAGGTATTAAAGCTATTGATGCTATGATTCCTATTGGTCGTGGGCAACGTGAGTTAATTATTGGAGATCGCCAAACTGGTAAAACAGCTATTGCAGTTGATACTATCATTAATCAAAAAGAATTTTTTGATGCTGGACAACCTGTTTATTGTATTTATGTTGCAATAGGACAAAAAGCAAGTACAGTTGCTGGTGTAATGAAGACATTAGAAGATAATGGTGCAATGGCTTATACAACTATTGTTGCAGCTTCTGCATCTGACCCAGCACCTCAACAATTCTATGCTCCTTTTGCTGGTGCTGCCATTGGAGAATTTTTTAGAGATACTGGCCGTCCAGCATTAATTATTTATGACGATTTATCTAAACAAGCTGTAGCTTATCGTGAAGTATCTTTATTATTAAAAAGACCTCCAGGACGTGAAGCTTACCCTGGTGATGTATTTTATTTACATAGTCGTTTATTAGAACGTGCTGCAAAAATTATTTCTAACGATGCAGTTGCTAAAAACATGAACGACCTACCAGATAGTATTAAACACTTAGTAAAAGGGGGTGGTAGCTTAACAGCATTGCCCATTATTGAAACACAAGCTGGGGACGTTTCTGCATATATTCCTACGAACGTAATTTCAATTACTGATGGACAAATTTTCTTAGAAGGTAACTTATTTAATGCTGGTATTCGCCCTGCCATTAACGTGGGTATTTCTGTAAGTCGTGTAGGAGGTAATGCACAAATTAAATCAATGAAGAAAGTTGCTGGTACTTTAAAATTAGACCAAGCTCTTTATCGTGAATTAGAAGCCTTTTCAAAATTTGGTGGCGATTTAGATGCTGCTACTAAAAATGTAATTGACAAAGGTGCTCGTAACGTTGAAATTTTAAAACAACCACAATACACACCATTTACAGTAGAAAAACAAGTAGCAATTATTTATTTAGGAACTCAAGGCTTATTAAAAGAAGTTGCTGTAAAAAATGTTAAAGCATTTGAAGACCACTTCTTAACAGAAATGCAAAATAAACTACCAGATGTTTTAGCTGAATTTAAGAAAGGACAATTAAATGATGAAAGTTTAAACAAAATGGTTGAGTTAGCTAAAGAATTAACAGCCCACTATAAATAGATTTAGGCTGATTAAAAAAAATAAAATCGTCAATTTTCATTGGCGATTTTTTTTATGAAAAACTCTCTGACTTTTATTTTTCAACTTTATCAAGAATAGAGAATGAATTGTTTTAAAAAACTTTTGCCCAAACAAACACATCACTAACTTCATCATTTTTTATTGCTGCTTTTTGCTGAATTCCTTCTAAATAAAAACCAGCTTTTTGTAAGGCTTTCATACTGGCTTTATTGTTGCTTAATACTCTTGCAAAAATTCTTGTAACATCTTTATACTCTTGTTGTATAAGTGATATCATTGTTTTTATAGCTTCTGTAGCTATTCCTTTTCCCCAAAATGGTTCTCCAATAAAATAGCCTAACTCTACAGAACAACGATAAATATCATCTTGTAAAGTAATTCCAATACCACCAACTAATAGTTGATTATATTCAATAGCAAAATGTGTAATTGGCAATGTGCAACTTTCTTTATTAATCCATCTTAAAGCATCCATTACAGTGTATGGGCTTGGAAAAATATCCAGCACATTATCCCAAATATTTTTATTGTTGGCTAATGCTGCTAAGGTTTGTGCATCTTCTTTTTCCCAAACTCTTAAAGTTATTTTATCCATTAATTATCTTTTTTAGATTTTTAAAATTAATACATTAACACAGCTTTATTCATATATCGTTGAAACAATTTTCTTACAACAAACTATCTTTGCTTCTTGTTGTTATGAATTTGAGTGCTTTGTTGGATGATTATAAAAATAATTCTCACCTTTTACAGTTGGTGAATAGGCTTCTTTTTGCCGATACTCAAAAAATTTATTTAAAAAATATTCAAGGTAGTAGTGCAGAGTTTATTGTTAGCAGTATTTTTTCTCATCAACAAGCACAAAACTTAAATCACTTAATTATATTGAATGATGCAGAAGAAGCAGCCTATTTTCATAACACAATAGAAAATCTTACTTCTGCTTTAGACTTATTTTATTTCCCTTCATCTTTTAAGAATAAAAAAAATTACAGAATATTAAATACATCTCACGTAATGCTAAGAACAGAAATGCTTACAAGACTTTCTGTTGGAGGAAATAAAAAAATTATTATTACTTATCCTGAAGCATTGTTTGAAAAAGTTGTTTTACCAAAAACATTAAGCAGCAATATTATTAGCATTAAAGCTAATGATACCATTAATTTAGAAGGATTGATGGAGCTATTTGTGATGTATGGATTTGAAAGAACAGATTTTGTTTATGAACCTGGTCAATTTGCTTTACGTGGTGGAATATTAGATATTTATTCTTTTGGAAATGAAAAACCTTATCGTATAGAATTATTTGGAAACGATGTTGATAGCATTAGAATTTTTGATCCTGAAACACAATTAAGTGAAAGAAAATTACTACAAGTAAATATTATTCCAAATGTAGAAACACAATTTGACACCAAAGAGAAAGTAACGCTTTTAGAGTTTTTACCAGGTAATTTGATTATTTGGTTAAAAGATTGGGATGTAATAAAAGAAAAAATAGAAGTTCAAGAAGAAGATTGTGGATTGTTTTTAGAATGGTTGAAAGCTAATAGCCACCTACATTCTGACGAAACAGAAGATGATGATACAAAAGTTTTAAAAGAAATTTCTTTAGAAGATTTTGTTCCTGCAACAACTATTGAAAGGCAAATACAGCAAAGGCATATTGTAGAGTTTGGCTATAAACCAATTTTATCAACCTTTGAAATTGAGTTTAATACAAAAGCACAGCCATCTTTCAACAGAAATTTTGATTTGCTTATTCAAGATTTAAAAAAGCATGAAGCTAATCAATATCGTATTTTTCTTTTTGCAGAACAAGTAAAACAATTAGAAAGATTAGAATCTATTTTTAAGGATTTACAAACAGAAATTAATTTTATTCCAATTCCTGTTTCAATACATGAAGGTTTTATTGATAATGATTTAAAAGTTGTTTGCTATACCGATCATCAAATTTTTCAACGTTATCATAAATACAAAGTAAAACAAGCATTCAGTAAAAATAAAGCCCTTACTTTAAAAACCTTACGAGACTTACAACCTGGCGATTTTGTAACACATATAGATCATGGTATTGGCAGATATAGCGGTTTGCAAAAATTAGAAGTAAATGGTATTGTGCAAGAAGCTGTAAGAATTATTTATAGAGATAATGATGTGTTGTATGTAAATATCAACTCTCTTCATAAAATTTCTAAATTCACAGGCAAAGAAGGAACTGTTCCTAAAATAAATAAATTAGGTAGCGATGTTTGGAATAAATTAAAAGAAAAAACAAAAGCTAAGGTAAAAGAAATTGCTTTTGATTTAATTAAGTTATATGCTCAACGTAAGGCACAGCAAGGCTTTGCTCATACGCCAGATAATTATTTACAAACAGAATTAGAAGCAAGCTTTATATATGAAGATACACCAGACCAAAGCAAAGCAACTATAGATGTAAAAAAAGACATGGAAAGTTCAGCACCAATGGATAGATTAATTTGTGGTGATGTTGGTTTTGGTAAAACAGAAATTGCTGTAAGAGCAGCTTTTAAAACTGTAGTTGATGGAAAACAAGCTGCTGTATTAGTTCCTACAACTATTTTAGCTTTTCAGCATTATAAAACATTTAGTGAAAGATTAAAAGATTTTCCTGTAACGATTGATTTTATTAATCGTTTTAAATCTGCTAAAGAAAAAAAAGAAACACTAAAAAAACTTACTGAAGGAAAAGTTGATATAATTATTGGCACTCATGCTTTATTAAGCAAAGAAGTAAAGTTTAAAGATTTGGGTTTAATGGTAATTGATGAAGAACAAAAATTTGGTGTAGCACATAAAGAAAAATTAAAACTATTAAAAACAACTGTTGATTGTTTAACATTAACAGCAACACCTATACCTCGTACACTACAATTTAGTTTAATGGGTGCAAGAGATTTAAGTATCATCAACACACCACCACCCAATAGACAACCTATACAAACTGAAGTGCATGTGTTTAATGATGAGTTTATCAGAGATGCAATTTATTTTGAAACCTCTCGTGGTGGACAAGTATTTTTTATACAAAATAAAATTTTGGGCTTAGCAGAAATGGCTGCTTTAATTCAAGCACAATGCCCCGACCTTTCTATTTCTTATGCACATGGACAAATGGATGGCTCACAATTAGAAGAAAGAATTTTAGATTTTATTGATAGAAAATATGATGTGTTGGTTTGTACTAATATTGTAGAAAGTGGTGTTGATATTCCTAATGTAAATACCATTATTGTAAACAATGCTCATCATTTTGGATTGAGTGATTTACATCAGTTAAGAGGAAGAGTTGGACGAAGTAATAAAAAAGCATTTTGCTATTTATTAGCTCCACCAATGAGTACATTACCTACCAACAGCAGAAAAAGATTACAAACATTAGAACAGTTCAGCGATTTAGGAAGTGGTTTTCAAATAGCTATGAGAGATTTGGATATAAGAGGTGCAGGCGATATTCTTGGAGGCGAACAAAGTGGCTTTATGGCAGATATTGGTTTTGAAATGTATCAAAAAATTTTGAACGAAGCCATTAGAGAATTAAAAAGAACTTCCTTTAAGGAATTGTTTAAAGAAGAAATTAGCAAGCAGGATGATTATGTAAATGATTGTACGATTGATACAGATTTAGAAATTTTAATTCCAGATAATTATGTAGAAAGCATAACAGAAAGATTATCGCTTTATACAAGATTAAATGATTGTGAAAAAGAAGATGAACTACAAAAATTACATACTGAAATACAAGATAGATTTGGCAATATTCCAAACGAAGTAGAAGATTTGTTTACAACTGTTCGTTGTCGTTGGTTAGCTATTGAATTGGGTTTTGAAAAAATGAGTTTAAAAGAAAAAACTCTACGTTGCTACTTTGTCAATAAAAACGATAGTCCTTATTTTGAAAGCAATACATTTAAAAATATCTTAGAATTTTTACAAAAAGGCACTAATAAAGGAAGATTAAAACAAGTAGCTAAAAACTTTTTATTAGTAGTAGATAATTTGAATGAAATGATTGATGTACTAAGGTTTTTGCAACAAATGCATCAATATGTTTTTGCTAATGAAAATGCGGTTAAATCGTAAAATTATTTTTTATCTATACAGCCAAATTACTTTTTTTATCTACAAAAGTTTTTATAAAATCAATAAACTTATTAAGGTCGTTCATAGTAGTTGCAATACCAACAGAAATTCTTATTGCACCTCTCATTCTTCCTAAATAATAAAGCATATCGTGGTAGCTGCCATTATGTTTTGTTGTAAAATATTTCATCAGCTCATCTGTACTAACACAATTATTAATTTCATCAATTCCTGGGTTACAGAAACAACCAGTTCTTAACGATATTTTATTTTCATTTGCCATTTGCTCCACATCTTCTATTGAAAATAATTTTCCATCATCGTCTAATAAATTAAAAATAAGCGTACCGCCTTTTCTTGTTAAATCCTCACTTCCAAAAATTCTTACAACATTGTGTTGATTGCTGTGTTTTATTTTATGCAAATCATCAATAAGATGAGCCATTAAAAATTTTATTCTGTTGGTTATTCTATCAAAACCAATTTCTTCAATAAAATTTAACCCATTTGTAATTGCAGGAATATCTAAATAATTTACTGTTCCATTTTCAAATCTTTCATGGTCTGTTGCTAAAAAATATCCAGGGTAATTTATTGAAACAAACTTAACTGTACCACCAGCAAACCAAGGCTTTTGTAGTTTATCAAATTTATCTTTATGAACTAATAAACAACCAATACCTGTTGGATAACCAAATATTTTATAAAAAGAAATTGAAATAAAATCGGGTGTTATTTTACTTAAATCTAAAGGAGTAGTAGGCACAAAAGCAGCAGCATCTAACAACACATCCCAACCTTTTTGCTTTGCTTTTTCAATCCAGTTTAAATTGTGTTTAATACCAGAAACATTGGATTGTGCAGGATAGGCAAATAATTTATTGTCAAAACCATCAGCACTATTCAAATAATTTTCTATTTGCTGATCATTCAATGTTAAATCTTCATAATTAATTTGACAATATTTAAACTCTCCTCCTTTTGCCTTACAATATTCTCTTATACCATTTACAGAATTATGATTATCGGCTGTTAGCAAAAACAAACTATTTTTTTTGAAAGGATAACACTCTCCAACAATATGCAATGCACCACTTGCATTACTTGTAAATATGCAGTAATAATCTTTTGCATTAAAAAAGCTAATTACTTTTTCTCTTGCTTCTTGTACAAATTGTGTTGATAATAATGAAGTAGGATTGGTTGAATGAGGATTTCCTAAAACATTTTTTTGAAGATAGTTAAAATGCTTTTCTAATAAAGATTTTGGATATAAATTTCCTCCTGTATAATCTAAATACACCTGATTGGTTTCATCTAATCTGCTAAATTCTTTTTTTCTTAAATCATTAAAAAAATCTTCATGATTGATTAATGTATTTTGCTGTTCCATAACCTACTTAATTTTATTTAGCATTTTATTTTTACAAAATTAACTTCTTTAACAACATTATTTTTCTTGCTTTTTATCAATCAACAATTATTAAACTTTTTATCTTCGTTTTATGCAAATAAAATCTAAACTCCCCGATGTTGGCACAACCATTTTTACAGTAATGAGTTCTTTAGCTGTACAGCACAATGCTGTAAATCTTGGTCAAGGTTTTCCTGATTTTTTAATGAATAATGAATTAATAGAATTGGTAAATAAGGCAATGCAAAAAGGAAATAACCAATATGTACACACTAATGGATTACCAATTTTAAGAGAACAACTTGCAGAGAAATACAAAAAAATATATGATGCAAATATTGATGCAGATAAACAAATAACTATTACACCAGGAGGCACCTATGCTATTTATACAGCATTAACAACCATTTTAAACGAAGGCGATGAAGTAATTGTTTTTGAACCTGCTTATGATAGTTATATTCCTAACATTGTTATTAATGGAGCAAAGCCTGTGCTAATTTCATTGCAATATCCTAACTATTCTATTCCTTGGCAAGAAGTAAAAAATAAGATAAATAGTAAAACAAAAATGATTATGATAAACAGCCCACACAACCCTACTGGTGCTGTTTTATCAGAACAAGACATTCAAGAGTTAAGAAATATTGTAGCCAATACAAACATCTTTATTTTAAGTGATGAAGTATATGAACATTTAATTTTTGATGACTTACAACATCAAAGTATTCTACGTTATCCTGATTTGTTAGAAAGAAGTTTTGTATGTTTTTCTTTTGGTAAAACGTATCATTGTACAGGTTGGAAAATTGGTTATTGTATAAGCAGTTCAACATTGATGAATGAATTTAGAAAAGTACATCAGTTTAATTGTTTTAGTGTGGATAGTTCTAAACAATTTGCTTTAGCTGAGTATTTAAAAAATGAAGATGCTTATCTTTCTTTAGGGAAATTGATGCAACATAAAAGAGATTATTTTAGAATCTTAATGCAACAAACACCTTTCAAGTGTATTCCTTCTCATGGTAGTTATTTTGAGTGTTATAGTTATGATGGATTAAGTAATTTGAATGATAAAGATTTTGCTATACATCTAACAAAAAATTATGGTGTAGCCACAATTCCTGTTTCTGCATTTTATAAAAATGGAGAAGATAATAAAGCCATTCGTTTTTGTTTTGCTAAAAATGAAACAACTTTAGAAAAAGCAGTTGAGAATTTAGTAAAGTTTAAAGGAGAGTAATAATTTAAAATTTTAACTAAATAAAAAAGCCACCCAATTGGGTGGCTTTTTTAGTAAACTTTAATTTAAAAAAATTAGAAGTTATAGAATGCTTTAACACCTATAAAGCCTAAGCTACCAGTTTTATCAGAAACGCTAGAATAGTGAGCTAAAACTTGTACATTTCCAAAGCTATAACCTACTTGTGGGCTATAAGCAAATCCACCACCACCACCTTTAGTGAATGAACCATAACCAATACCAGCGCCAACTGAGAAGCCACTAGATACATAACGACCTCCCACTAAAATTGGAATAAGACCTATAGAACCAGATCCCAAAGAAGACTTAACAGAGAAATTGTTATAGCCAACTTGAGCAAAAGCATCAAAACTTTCAGATACATGGTAAGTAGCTTGTACTTCTGCACCATATCCAAAACTGTACATTTTGCCAAAATCTCCCATTGGAAATGATAATGATGGACCTACACCAAAGCTAAAACCTTTGCTTGATGATTCTTTTTTGTCTTGTGCATTAACTGTAAATACTATTACAGTAGCTAAAGCAAGTGTGAAAATTTTTTTCATGTTGTTGATTTTTAAATTTTAAATAAGGGTTAAAAATTTTGTCAAAGATAGGTAGCTTATATAAATAAAAATACCCAATATTGGGTATTTTTAAAAATGTTGATATTTAACAGAGCATTTATAAAATTATAAACATTCTTTCATTTTTACTTAATTGTCTATATAATTATTTCGCAAAATGAATTTGGAATCCTGCACCTAAACCAAATACTGTAGCTCCTTTCATTGTTTGAAAATTAGCAGCAAATTCTAAAGCTGTATTTTTATTTAAAAATAATGCATAGCCTCCCTTAATATGAAAAGTAACAGAAGTGTTGCCACCACCTGATGCTCCTCCAAAACCAATACCAGCCTGAGCAAAAGGTTTTCCATTTTTATTGTCTGTAAAATATCCTCTAATATATGGACCCAAAGCCCATGATGTACTGCCACCTCCACTATTAATTGCTAATTGCCCTCCAATAGCAAAATTTTTCATAAAGAAATATCCTATATTAGGAGTAAACTCAAAATTACTATTAGAACCTCCTCCTGTTACAGAAACTGAAGTAAATTGTAATGAACCTCCTAATAAAAAGGTTGATTTTTCTGTTTGTGCATTAGTAGTATAAGCAATGATTACTACTAATATAGTGTTGCTAAAATCTTTTTCATGTTGTTAGTTTTTTGGTTAAAGTAATAATACAATAATAATTGAATTTTTAAAAATATAAAAAAATATATCTGTTTATTTATACACTCTTTTCAATTAAAAGTTGTTGCAATTGTTTTTCTAACTCTTTTACTCTTTTTTCTAATTCAGGTAATTTTCTTGCAATTGCCTGACTACGTAATGCAGATGTATAATCATAAGCAGGGCTTCCTGTAACAGCTTGATTAGGCTCTGTTATACTTTTGCTTACACCACTTTGTGCATTTATTTTACTGCCATCTGCAATAGTTAAATGTCCTACAATACCTGCTTGCCCTCCTATCATTGCATTTTTACCAATTTTTGTACTACCACTTACTCCTGCTTGTGCTGCTATTACAGTATTGCTTCCTACTTCTACATTATGAGCAATTTGTATAAGGTTATCTAACTTAGCACCTGTTCTAATAAAAGTGCTACCTATTGTTGCTCTATCTATTGTTGTGTTAGCTCCAATTTCTACAAAATCTTCTATAACTACATTGCCTATTTGTGGTACTTTTTTATAACTACCATCTTGTTGAGGGGCAAAGCCAAAACCATCGCTACCAATTATTGTACCTGCATGTATAATAACATTTTTGCCCAACTTACATTCTGCATAAACTTTAACTCCTGCATGTAAAATAGTGTTATCATCTATTTGTACATTATCGCCAATAAAAACTCCTGTAAATATTTTTACATTATTACCTATAATTACATTTTCTCCAATGTATGCAAAAGCAGCTACAAAAACATTCTCTCCAATTTTTGCTGACTTAGCAATATATGATGGTTCTTGAATTCCTTTTAATTGTTGTGTTTGTATTTCTTGGTATTTACTTAATAATGTTGCAAAAGCACTATATGCATCATTTACACGAAGTAAGGTTGCTTGTATTGGTTCTTTTAAAGTATAATTTTCATTGATAATAATAACAGATGCTTGTGTAGTATATAAATAGTCTTCATATTTTGGGTTTGCAAAAAAAGAAAGTTGTCCGTTTTTTGCTTCTTCTATTTTTCCAAAGGAAGTTACAATAACCGAAGCATCTCCTTCAATTTTTGCATTTATTAATATAGCTATTTGTTGAGCAGTAAACATAAATTTAGTATATAGTGTTTTATTAAGGGTGTTTTTATTCTAATGAGCAAATGTAGAATTTTTTTATAGGTGCTGAAATTGTTTGATGAATTAATGGATTGTCTATAGTTGAAATATCTTTTACTATTCCATCTTTAAATAAAATATTAATTTTCTCGTCTTCTGTTTTATACATTGTATTTATGGCTGTGCCTGTATGTACAAAGTATTGAATTAGACTTTCATCTACACCAAATCGCTGCATAGCACTTTGTTGCAATTTTTTAATTTCTGAAATATCAAATGGATTGTATTGTAACTGAATTTTATATAGTCTTCTGTTTAACAAGCTTTTACAAAGTGTTTTTAGTACAAAATCTTCGTGATTGCTCCACCTTTTTATGGCAAAAGAAAAATCAATATCATCTAACTCACAGAACTTGTTTAGCACTTCATCATTTAAAACTCCTTTGTATTGATAAAGAAAATAATCAATAGCTCCGAAGGTTTTTAAACTTTCGTTTCCATTATTAATTAATTCTTTTACTCTTTTTAAAATATTAACCAACATTGCTTCGGCGGCTACAACAGTTTTGTGTAAATAAACCTGCCAATACATTTGCCTACGAGCTACTAAAAATTTTTCAATACTATAAATACCTTTTTCTTCTACAACTAATTCTTCATTTGAAACTGTTAGCATTTTTATAATTCTATCATAACCAATAACACCTTCACTTACTCCAGTAAAAAAACTATCTCTTGTTAAATAGTCCATCCTATCTACATCTAACTGGCTACTTACTAATTGATATAAAAATTTTTTTGGATATTGATTTGTAAAAATGGCAATGGCTAAATCAAGTTGTCCATTCAATTCTTTGTTCATCTTATGCATAATTTGCAAGCTCAAAGTTTCGTGATGAACATTTTGTAAAATATGATTTTCTAAAGCATGAGAAAAAGCACCATGTCCAATATCGTGTAATAAAATAGCTGCTTTAACAGCAACTTCTTCTTCTTCTGAAATATTTATTCCTTTATCTTTTAATTCATTTACTGCCAAACACATTAAATGATAAGCCCCTAAAGAGTGATGTAATCTTGTATGTACAGCACCAGGGTAAACCAAATAAGCCAAAGCCATTTGATGTATTCTTCTTAATCTTTGATAGTAAGGATGAGCAATTATGTGAAATAATAAAGGGTGATTTATAGTAATAAAACCATACACAGGGTCATTGATAATTTTACGCTTATTAGCCATACACAATTTTAATTATTGTGAAGATACAAGCAAATAATGTATATAAGCAGCACTTAAAGATGATTTTACTTTGAAGTTTTAATTTAATACATTTATTTTAGGTAAGAATATTTTACTTTTATAGCTAATAAACTTTCTTTAACAAAAAGTTTAGATAGTTAGGTATGATTTTTACATTTCATTTATATCTTTAATACAAATCATTAACATTATGGAAGAAAGAAAATACAGAATATTACTTTGTGAAGATGATACTAATCTTGGCATGGTATTAAAAAATTATTTAGAACTGAACGATTATGAAGTAGTTTTAGAAAGAGATGGAAGACTTGGTCTTGCTGCATTTCAGCGAGAAAAATTTGACATTTGTTTGCTTGATGTAATGATGCCCAATATGGATGGATTTACTGCAGCAGAAGAAATAAGAGATATTGACCCTGATGTTCCTCTTTTCTTTTTAAGTGCTAAAACAATGAAGGAAGATATTATACAAGGTTATAAGTTAGGTGCAGATGATTATATTACTAAGCCTTTTGATAGTGAAGTGTTGCTAATGAAAATAAAAGCAATACTTAAACGCAACGAAGAAGAAATAAAAATTAATGAAAATATTGAATTTGACTTAGGGGCATATCATTTTAATCCTAAGTTAAGAGAACTTGTACATAATAATAAAACGCAAACATTGTCTCCTAAAGAAAATGATTTATTAAAAATGCTTGCCGAGCATAAAAATGATTTATTGCCAAGAGAAAGAGCCTTAAAGAAAATTTGGGGTAGCGATACTTATTTTAATGGAAGAAGCATGGATGTATATATTGCTAAACTTCGTAAGTATTTAAAAGATGATGAAAAAATAGAAATAGTCAATATTCATGGCAATGGATTTAGATTAGTAGCTCCATAAGTTTTTATTCTTAACCATAAAGAAAAGGTTGCTTAAAAATTCAAGCAACCTTTTTTATTTGTTAGGAAAAAAATTATTTTTTTAAAGAATCTCTAATTTCCATTAATAATTTATCAGTAGAAGATGGCTCTGGAGGTGCAGCAGGAGCAGCTTCTTCTTTTTTCTTTAATCTGTTAATAGCTTTTATGACTATGAACATCACAAAAGCAACAATTAAAAACTCTATAGCAACAGAAAGAAAAGTGCCATATTTAATAGCAACTTCTGCTGTTTTACCATCTGCTGATGCTTCTTTTAAAACAAATTTCCAGTCTGATAAATCTTTACCCTGTATCATACCAACTAAAGGCATTACCATACCATCAATAAAAGCACTGGTAAGTTTTGTAAAAGCAGCACCCATAACAAAACCTACTGCTAAATCAACCAAGTTGCCTTTCATGGCAAACTCTTTAAATTCTTTTAACATTCCCATAATTAAAATTATTTAAATTAAAAATTATATCAAATATAATAATCTATCATTTTAATTATATGCTTTTTTATACACATAAGTTTTTAGGATAATAAACTTTATAAAACAATATTCTGCAATAAATTACTTTTATTAGGATAGTCTGTATTATAATGTAAGCCTCTACTTTCTTTTCTAAACTCTGCTGCTTTTACAATAAGATAACCTGTAGTAATTAAGTTTCTTAACTCACAGAGTTGTGGAGATACTTTTGTAGAACGATATAATTGTTCTGTTTCTTCAAACAATAAATCCAAACGCTTCATTGCTCTTGCTAAACGAACATTGGTTCTTACAATACCTACATAATCACTCATTATTTGTTGAAGTTCTTTAAAGCTTTGCGTAATTAAAATCATTTCTTTTGGCTCTGTTGTTCCTAAAGTATTCCAATCTGGAATATTGGTTGTTGTAATATTATTTTGAAGAGAATTGTAGTTTTTGCTTACATGCAAAAAAGCTCTATGTGCAAAAACCATTGCTTCTAATAAACTATTACTGGCTAATCTGTTTGCTCCATGTAATCCTGTACTTGAACATTCTCCACAAGCATATAAATTTTGAATAGAAGTACAAGCATTTTCATCAGTTTTTATTCCACCACAACTATAATGTGCTGCTGGAGCAACAGGTATTAAATGTTTGGTTACATCAATTCCTATGCTTAAACATTTTTCATAAATGTTTGGAAAATGATGAATGAATTTTTCTTTATCAATATGTGTGCAATCTAAATAAACGTGTTCTGTTCCTGTTTTTTTCATTTCACTATCAATAGCTCTTGCAACAATATCTCTTGGTGCAAGGTCTTTTCGGCTATCATAATTTTCCATAAAAGCCTCACCATGTTTGTTTCTTAAAATACCACCATCGCCACGAACTGCTTCTGTTATAAGAAAAGAAGGAGAAACTCCCACTTCATATAAAGCTGTTGGATGAAACTGAATAAATTCCATATTTTCAATTCTTCCTTTTGCACGATAAACCATTGCAATACCATCGCCTGTAGCAATTTTAGGATTAGTGGTTGTTCTATATACCTGGCCACAGCCCCCTGTTGCTAATAAAGTAATATTGCTTAAAATTTTTTCAATTTGATTAGTGTTTAAGTTTAAAACATACACACCATAACAAGTAATATCTAAAGTAGATTTTGTAACTAAAAAACCTAAATGATGTTGGGTAATAATATCAATAACAAAACAATGATTAATGATTTCTATATTTTTTACACTACTAACAGTTTGTAATAATGCTCTTTCTATTTCATTTCCTGTAATGTCTTTATGATGTAAAATTCTATATTCACTATGCCCTCCTTCTCTTCCTAAAGCATAATTTCCTTTTTCATCTTTATCAAACCTTGCACCATATTGTATTATTTCTTTTATTCTTTCTGGTCCTTCTTTAACAACAATTTCTACAATATTTTTATTGCATAATCCATCGCCAGCAATAAGTGTATCTTCTATATGTTTTTCAAAACTATCTTTAGTTTCATCCCAAACACCTGCGACACCCCCTTGTGCATATTTGGTATTTGTTTCTTCTGCTGTATTTGTTTTTGTAATTACTGTAATTTTTTTATCAGGAAATTGATGAGCTACTTTTAGTGCATAAGTTAAACCAGCTATTCCACTACCAATTACTAAAAAATCTGTTTGCATAATTAAATCTTCTTAAAGTAAAAGTAAAGTTATTTGAATGTAGAAGAAGTTTTTTATTTCTATTTAAATAATAGATTATGTTTTTTTGAGTCTTGGAAGTTTCCAGGTAATAAGACCTATCAAAGGCAAGAAAGCACAAACGTGATAGACAAAATATATACTTGTAACATCTGCTAACATTCCTAATAATGCAGAGGCTAAACCACCCATTCCAAAAGCAAAACCAAAAAATAAACCAGATATCATTCCTATTTTTCCTGGCATTAATTCTTGTGCATAAACCAAAATAGCAGGAAAAGCAGATGATAAAATAAATCCAATTATTACACTTAATATAATTGTAAAAAATAAATTGGCATAAGGTAATAATAAAGTAAAAGGTGCTGCACCAAGTATAGAAAACCATATAACATATTTTCTTCCATATTTATCGCCCAATGGTCCACCAAAATATGTTCCTAATGCCGATGAAAGTAAAAATGCAAACAATAAAACTTGAGAATGTTGAATGCTTACATGAAATTTTTCAATAAGATAAAAAGTATAATAACTACTAATACTGGCTAAATAAAAATATTTTGAAAAAATTAAAATTAGTAAAATAATTATGGAGTTGCTTACTAGTTTTTTTGATAAACGTGGATGATATTCTTTTATTAAATTTTTATTTTTATGTGTTGCTAATTCTAATAAATGTGGTTTTGCCCATTTACCTACGTAAGTTAAAATTATAATAGCAATAATGGCTAAAATACCAAAATAAGCAACATGACTTCTTCCATATTTTACAACAACTAAAGCTGCTAATAAAGGTCCAATAGCAGTACCTATATTTCCTCCTACCTGAAATATAGATTGTGCTAATCCTCTTCTTCCACCAGATGCTAAATATGCAATTTTAGAAGACTCTGGGTGAAATATAGATGAACCTGTGCCAATTAATGCAACTGATACTAACAAAAATGTAAAACTATTTGCATAAGAAATAAAAAATAATCCTATTAATGTAATGCTCATGCCTATAGCTAAAGAAAAAGGCTGAGGCTTTTTATCTGTAAATGTTCCTACAAGTGGTTGTAATATACTTGCAGTCATTTGAAAAGTAAATTGTATTAATCCAATTTGGGCAAAGTTGAGAGCAAAAGAATCTTTTAATAAAGGATAAATAGAGGGAATTAATGATTGTAAAGTGTCGTTTAGTAAATGAGATAAACTTATACTAAACAAAATGCTATAAACCGTTAATTGTTGAGTTTCTTTTGAAATACTTTTTTGAATCAACTTCTTGTTCTTTGAATTTGCAAAATTAATTCAAACGAAAAACACCTTCTTTATTTTTCTATTACTATTTAGGTAAATTCAAAATTTGAATAGATAAATAAAAATGAACTTAAAAGAAAATATTTTATTAAGACATTTTAAAACTTTCAAGAAATTTAGTTGTAAAGTTTCCATTTCTAAAATCTTCGTTTTGCATTAATTGTAAATGAAAAGGAATAGTTGTTTTTACACCTTCAATTACATATTCACTCAAAGCTCTATACATTGTGTCAATAGCTTCTTCTCTTGTTCTTGCAACAGTTATTAATTTACCAATCATACTATCGTAATAAGGAGGAATAACATATCCTGCATAAACATGACTATCTACACGTACACCATGACCACCAGGCGTGTGTAGGGTTGTTATTTTTCCAGGAGAAGGTCTAAAATCGTTGTAAGGGTCTTCTGCATTTATTCTACATTCAATAGCATACATTTCTGGTTCATAATTTTTACCAGATATTTTATCTCCTGCTGCAATTTTTATTTGTTCTTTTATTAAATCAAAATTGATCACTTCTTCGGTTACGCAATGTTCTACTTGAATACGAGTATTCATTTCCATAAAGTAGAAGTTGCGATGTTTATCTACCAAAAACTCAATAGTACCAACACTTTCATAATTAATAGCAGCAGCAGCTTTAATAGCAGCTTCTCCCATTGCTTTACGTAAATCTGGAGTCATAAAAGGAGAAGGGGATTCTTCAACTAATTTTTGATGTCTTCTTTGAATACTACAATCTCTTTCGCTCATGTGGCAATAATTACCATATTGGTCACCTGCTACTTGAATTTCTATATGGCGTGGTTCTTCTACAAATTTTTCCATATAAATGCCATCATTTTTAAATGATGCAGCAGCTTCTGCCTTTGCAGTATCATAAGCCTTTTCAAGGTCTTCTTCTTTCCATACAACTCTCATTCCTTTGCCACCACCTCCAGCAGTTGCTTTTAATATTATAGGATAACCAACTACATTTTTAGCTAAATCTTTTGCTTGTTCTACACTTTCTAATAATCCACCACTCCCAGGAACAACAGGCACACCAGCTGCTATCATAGTTTCTTTAGCAGTTATTTTATCGCCCATTTTATGAATCATTTCGGGTGTTGGTCCAATAAATTTTATTCCATGATCTTTACATATTTGAGAAAATTTTGCATTTTCTGCCAAAAAACCATAACCAGGATGAATAGCATCTGCATTGGTAATTTCAGCAGCAGCCATAATGTGAGGAATATTCAAATAACTATCTGCACCAGCAGGTTTTCCTATACATACAGCTTCATCTGCAAAACGAACGTGTAAACTTTCTTTATCAGCAGTTGAATAAACAGCTACTGTTTTTATACCCATTTCTCTACAAGTACGAATTACTCTTAAAGCAATTTCTCCACGATTGGCAATTAATATTTTTTTGAACATAAGGTTAATTTGAAAATTTGAAAATTTGAAAATGGTACAATTGGTTGTTTCCATTAACATTTTCTCATTAAACAATAAAATAATTAAATGAATAACTAAATGATGTTTTCTTTTTAGCGGTAGATAAAATTTTACCTAATACTTTATTTATTTCTTCAAGTTTTGTAATTAATAATTGGCAGTCAGGATAAGTTTTTGAATTATTGCAAATCCATAGCCAATATTGTGTTTCTTCTGCTTCTTTTACAGCAATTTTCATTTTATGAATAAAATCGGCTTTACTTTCTGCATTTTGTGCCTCCATTGCATTTGCCCCAATTGATGTTCCTGATTTTAATAATTGTTTTGAAAGAACATATTTTTTATTTGCTTCTAATGTTTCGCAATAATCAACCACCATTAAAGCAAAATCAAAAGATAATTTTAAAATAGGATTATTTTCAAAAGCCTCTTTTTTCATATAGAAAATTTAATTCTTTAATTACATTTTCATATTGAGCCATTTGCTAATTTTCACATTGCAATTATGGTTCTACTAAAAATAAAGGTTGGTCATATTCTACAGGGCTTGCATCATCTACTAAAACTTTTACAATTCTTCCTTTTACATCACACTCAATTTCGTTGAAAAGCTTCATTGCTTCAATAATACAAACAACTTTACCTGGAGAAACTTCTGTTCCTACTTCTACAAAAGGAGGTTTGTCTGGTGCAGATTTTCTGTAAAAAGTGCCTATCATTGGGCTTTTTATGGTAATTAAATTATCTGCTTTTGGTGCTGCTGGTATTGAAGGAGTAGCAGGTGCTGCAGCTTGTGCTTGTGTTTGTATAGGTGCAGATAATTGAGAAGCAAGGTTATAAACCTGAGCAGGTGGTGTAGGTGCTGCAACTGTTACAACTTGTTCTTCTTTTTGTTTAATGGTTACTTTACCATCTTTGTCTTCAATACTTATTTCCCCAATATTACTTTTATTGATAATTTTAATGAGTTCGTGAATTTGTTTTAAATCCATAAAGCAAGTTTTAGGAGGTTAAAATTGATTAATTAAAATTGCATTTTACAGTTATTTTGTTTTGATGCAAGAAAGCAAAATAGTGAAAATGTAGTCAAAATTGCAAGTTTTTTATTAAATATTGCTGTCTTTTAAAGAAAAAGATAAAAAAATTGTATTGCTATTTTTAATAGAAATTAAAAAGATGGCAATATTTTCTACAATTATATCTCAAAATATATAGATAAATTTCGTTAAGCAATTATGAAAATACTTACACTTTATTTCAGTATTTAATAGTATGTTTTTCATGTTTATAACAAAAAAGGGGCTGCCTATTAATGCAGCCCCTTCAAAAAAATATACTAATTATTAATAATTAGGATTTTGATCGTAGTTATTATTTTGTTGAGTTTCTCCAATTGGAATAGGCCATACAAATTTAAAACTACTATAAGGTAATGCTGGAACAGCTTTAGTTATTGTAACACCACCAGCACAGTTAAACATTGCTGCTGTTGCTGCACCTGTACCAACTTTTGCAGGAATACCACCCCCAGGTATAGGAGCAAAATCATTATCTTTTGCTAAACGAGAAATATCTCCCCAACGTTTTCCTTCTGCTAAAAATTCAATTCTTCTTTCTTTTAAAATTGCAGCTATTAAATCATTTTTAGCAGCAAAACTAGCAACAGTATATTGGTCTGCAGCATTAGTAACAGATCTATTACGAACTGCATTTAATAAATCTACTGCAGTTGATGAAACAGTAGCAGAAGTTCTTGCATTAGCTTCAGCTAACATTAGTAATACCTCTGCATATCTAATTTGTGGTGCAGCATCTGAAGAGTTTGCATAGTCTCTGTACTTAGTTGTATAAACTGCACCAGTTGCAGTGCGATATAAAGATGTTCTTCTTAAATCTGTACATTTCCAGTCAGCATCGCTCCATATAATTGGGCTTACTCTTACTAAACCTCTAGCACCAAGTGCTGGGTCTCCTAGCATATTAGGAAGGGCTCCATTAACACCAGGATTATCAGTAGCTGCATTTTTAATTGAGAATAAATTTTCTGTAGAAGTATTATTTGCAAAAGGACCATCAGGTGTTGCAGTTAATTTCCATCCACCTATTGGGCTTGTATAATTAGGAGCAGTTCCTGAAACAATTTTAGCACCTTCTGAAATTACTCCAGCCCAATCTCCCATGTGCATTTTAACACGCATTTTTAAAGCTATTGCACTAGCTTTTGTTGCTCTGTAAGTGCTAAGTCCTGCTCCAGATTGTGTAGCTGGTAAATTTGCTTCAGCAAAGTCTAAGTCTGCTAAAATTTTAGTATAAGTATCAGCTACAGTAACTGTAGAACGCTTAATTGCTCTTGCAGCAGCTGCAGTTGCATCGCTGTTTACAGCAAAATCACGATAAATAATACCCATTTGATTACCATTACCATCAGCATAAGGTCTTGAGAAGTTTAGAACTAAATCATGATGACCAAGAGCTCTTAAAAAACGACATTCTGCTTCAAATTGAGACGCTGTTGCTGTAGATATAATACCCTTAACACCTGCATCTTTAACACCATCTATTGTTAGGTTAGCCTTATTAACCATACTATAAATAGTTTGAAACATATAACTACAATTAGGAGAAGCATTATTATAAGTAGCCTCATAAGTTATTTGATAAAAAGCTGCTTGGTTAAGCATATCTTCTCCTCTCATATCACCTTGTTCTATATTAGCTGCTCCAAAAGGATAGCCTCTTACAGCACCACCAAGGTAAAAGCCTGATTGTGCTGCATCATATACACCATATAATGCTAATAAACATCTGTCTTCACTTGAAAAGGCAGATTGATCAGAAAATGAAGAGTACGGTTGTAACTCTAGAGTTTTTTTCTCGCAAGAACTCAAACAAATGCTTCCTGCGATTAAAACTGCTGAAAATATTTTAAGTTTCATATTTTAAGTTTTTACAGTTAAAAAATTAGAAGCCAACATTTAAACCAAAAGAAATTGTTCTTGCTTGAGGAATAGTATTATAATCTAAACCTCTTGAATCAATGTTGTCTGGGTCAATGCCTTTATATTTTGTGATTAATAATAGATTTTGTCCTTGTACAAATATTCTGAAAGATTTTACATAAGAGTTTGTCCATTTATTCAAATATTTACCTTCTATGTCATAGCTAATTTGCAAATTATCTAATCTAAAGAAATTACCACTTTCAACAAATCTATCAACTGCTTGTTGGTTTAAGTTTGTAAAGTTATCTCTACCATACCAAAGACGAGGTACGCTTGTTACGTCACCAGGTTTAGTCCATCTGTCTAAGATAGCTGTTCCATTATTCATAAATCCTTGGTTAAGTAATGATTCTTGTTTTGTAAGATTCATGATTTTATTTCCTCCAGAGAATCTCCATAACATATCAAAAGTAAATTGTTTGTAACGAATAGTACTTGTAATACCACCAAACCACTTAGGTAAACTACTTCCTAAAATATCTCTATCAGAAGCTGCTAATGTAGATGCTGCTCCTACTGTTCCACTATTAATATCAGAAATTAGGAAGTAAGATGAGTTTGTAATATTACCCATTACTAATGTACCATCTGCTTTATAGTAAACAGGGTTTCCATTAGTGCTGTTTACACCAGCAAAATGGTAGCCATATAGTGCATTAATTGGTTGTCCTACTCTTAAAATATTGTAATTTCCTGTACCATTAGTAACAATTACATCTTGATCTAAGTAAAGAGATTTTACAATATTATTTTGAGTTGTAAAGTTTACACCAAAATCCCAAGAGAAGTCTTTTTGACGAATTATATTAGCATTGATGGCTAACTCAATTCCTTTATTTTCCATATTACCTATGTTTTGGTAAATTTGATTACCAGGAACACCAAATGATGGTGGTTGAGGAGCTGCTAATACTAAATTATTATTATTGTTTTTATAATAGTCAAAAGTAATGTTCAATCTATTGTTTAATAATCCAACATCAAATCCAAATCCAAGTTTATCATTTGTTTCCCATTGTAATCCAGGGTTTCCTGCTTGAGCTGCTGCAATACCACTAAGAGCTCCATAAGGGGCACTACCATATAAACTTAAAAAAGGGAAACCACCTCCAGCAATATCGGCATTACCAACTCTTGCCCAAGATGCTCTAACTCTAAATTCATTTATAACATTTGAAATATTGCTTTTTTTCCAGAATTCTTCGTTTGAAACTCTATATCCTAAAGAGAATCCTGGAAAAGTACCAAATCTATTATCTTTTGCAAATCTAGATAAACCATCTCTTCTTAATGAAACTGAAACAAAATAAGTTCCATTATAATCATAGTTCAAACGACCAAAGTATGAAACAAATCCTGGACCATCGCTGTAACTACCACTTGATTGTTGAGTACCATAACTGTTACTAATAACATTTGTTTGTTGGAAGAATGGATCTGAAATGTTTGTTCCTATAGCCTGAAAACTATTAGCAGTTTGCATTTGATTTTCGTAACCTAAAGTAGCATAAATATTATGCTGTTTAAATGACTTGCTGATGTTGAAATAATTCTGTAAAGTATATCTTAACTGATTAGCTGCTTGATTTTGAACTCTACCTAAACTACCTCTACCATCACCATGTTTAGGGTCATAACTTAAATATTCATCCAAATTAATATAATCAATATTTGCTTTGAAATTATAAGTTAACCAACTTAATGGTTTTATTTCTACACCAAGATTATTTATTACTCTGTGCTTTTTACTAGAAAATTTATTTTTAGCTAACACATAAGCTATATTAGTATAGTTATTTTCTATTATTTTGGTATTAGCATCACTACCTAATGCTGCTCCATCTGGTGTAACATTAAAATAGTCAAACTGAGGAAGTGCAGGATTCATTACTCTTACGTTTGGCAATGCTCTTAACACGTTTGCAGTTGCACCAGATAATGAATTACCACCATTATTTTGGTCAGAATCTTCTGTTCTTGACAAAGTAATATAGTTGCTAATTTTAAGCCATTTATTTACTTTTTGCTCAATATTAGCTCTTATATTGTATCTCTTAAAAGTATTGGTGAAAACCAATCCTTGTTGATTTGTATAGTTTAAAGAAACAAAATAAGTTGTTTTATCTGTTCCTCCATCTATTGATAAATTATGTACTGAAGATTTTGCACTTTTTCTATAAACATAAGCTTGCCAATCTGTGTTTGTATTTTCTGAGTTCATAAATGCAGCAGCAGCTTGACCAGCATTGGTTAATTTTTCATTTGCAATTGTTACAAACTCTTGTGCATTTAATAAATCAAACTTTTTACTTGGTTTAGAAAAACCTTGAACGAAACTGTAGTTTACATTTAGTTTTCCAGCTTTACCTTTTTTGGTAGTAATCATTATTACGCCATTAGCTGCTCTTGAGCCATAAATAGCGGTAGCACTACCATCTTTTAAAACTTCTATTGATTCAACATCGGCAGAGTTGATATTTGATAAAAGGTTATCATTGGTATAACCTGCAAATCCACCAGACTCCATTGGAACTCCATCTAATACAAATAGTGGAGAAGAGCTACCATTAATAGAGTTTACACCACGTATTCTAATACGAGGCGGAGCATTTACAAGACCACTTGAATTAGTAACTAATACTCCCGAAGCTCTACCTCCTAATTGTTTGTCAATACTAGGAGTTACTAAAGTTGCAATAGGAGCAGGATTTACTTTACTAATGGATCCTGTTACCTCTTTTTTCTTTTGTACACCATAACCAACCACAACAACTTCTTCTAAATTAGAAGTAGTTGATTGAAGCCTTACGGATACATTAGATGAACTTGAAATTGACACTTCTACTGTTTCGTGATTAACAGAAGAAATAATCAATCTCTTGGCTGTTTCTGGTACTTTAAGAGAGAAAGTACCATCGTTGGCAGTTGTTGTACCAATGGTTGTTCCTTTTACAACAACTGAAGCATTTGCAATTGCTGCACCTGCCTCGTCAGTAACTTTACCTGTTACTGTACGTGAGTTTTGAGACAGTAGCTGACCTATAAATAGGAAAAAGCTAACTACCATTAGGGCGAATTTTCTCATGTGTTTAGGTTTTTTTAAAATTGTTTATACAATAATAACAGTTTATTAACAGAATATGACATTTTTTTTTAAAAAAATGCTGCATAAACAATTCTTTTTTTACAAAAACAAGCAAAAATTCATTTATCCTTCTTACTTACACTCTCAATTCTAATATAGGATCCCAAAGCAGTTTTTCAAAATCTATTACTTTATCTTCTTTTACCAATATTCCCTCCTTCTTTAATAATTTTTCCATTTTTTCTGGTGTTTCAAAGTGCATTTTGCCAGTTAACATTCCATTTCTATTTACCACACGATGTGCAGGTACTTTTGGTTTTACTGTATGAGCAACATTCATTGCCCAACCAACCATTCTTGCACTCATTTTAGTTCCTAAATATTTTGCAATAGCTCCATAGGTGGTAACTCTTCCTTTGGGAATTAATCTTGCAACATCATGTACATCATTAAAAAAAGAATATTTTTTTTTAGACGTGTTGTTGATTAACGTATCTATTTTTTTATTTTTCAACCTTATCAATTATTTGTTTGGTTAACAAATTAGTTTTTAAAGGTTCTGGCACACTTTCAAATTCATAAGGACAATGTCTGCAACCATTACCACAGCAATAGCCTTTATCTAAATGATATTTTTTTGTAAAAACAATAAAACTATTTTCATAATAAAAATCAACTCCTTCAATAAGAGGCTTGTTCATGCAAAATTGTTTTTAATGTTGTATCTAATTCTATCGGTAATTCTTTATTTATTTTAAATTGTAAATAATGAATACGATTGCTTTGAGCTATATCTAAAGACTCATAATGTGTTTTAATTTTTAGTTCTTCAGAAATATTTTGTTGTGTATAAGCATCTTCATAATCTACCAACAATTCTAAGCCATAAAGCTTAATAACTGTTTTAGTAAATTGATATAAGTTTGGGCTATCTGTTTTTAAATGAATAACTCCATTGGGTTTTAAAATTTGCTGATATAATCTTAAAAACTTTGGGTGTGTTAATCTTTTCTTTGCTTTGCTTAAACGTAATTGAGGGTCTGGAAAAGTAATCCAAATTTCTTGTACTTCATTGTTTGAAAAATAGTTGTTTATTTTATCAATCTCTGCTCTTAAAAATGCAATATTGTTTAAGTCTTCATCTAAAGCAGTTTTTGCACCACGCCAAATTCTATTTCCTTTAATATCTACACCAATAAAGTTTCTATCAGCATACATTCTTCCAAGTCCAACACTATATTCACCTTTACCACAAGCTAATTCTAAAGTTATGGGATGATTGTTTTTAAAAAATAAATGCCAATTTTCCTGCATATTTTCTGGATGTTCCAAAACATTTGCAAAAGTTTTGATGGCATTAAAACGAATAAGTTTTTTTTGTCCCATAAAATTTGATGATAATAAAATTCTTTCTCTAATATTTTTCAATCAGCCTATACATATTGGTTTCAGTACTATGCTCAATTTGTTCTTTTAGTAATTTTTTGTTGATGTCTTTCATTCTTTTATGCTGAATTAATTGATAAGCTTTTTCTGCTAAGAGCCAATATTTTTTATCTGTAGAAATAATGTGTTGTTGATGAGGTAAAATTTTTTCTAACAATTCTGCTGCTCCTTGTTTTTGAGAAGCAACTGTTTTTATAACAGGTATATGATATTGTTTTTGTACAAATGAAGGTGCCAACATTTGTCTTAAATTTTTTACAAACACATCAGCATCTGGTCTATCTGCTTTGTTTACAACAAATATATCAGCAATTTCCATTAAGCCTGCTTTCATAGTTTGTACTTCATCTCCAGCTTCTGGTACAACTACAACAATGGTTGTATCTGCAAGTCCTGCAATTTCAATTTCACTTTGACCAACACCAACAGTTTCAACAATAATAAAATCAAAAGGAGTTATTTTTAAAACATCTGTTATCTCAATAATTTTTGGATGCAACCCTCCTAAGCTGCCTCTTGTGGCTAATGAACGAATGAATACATTTTTATTATTATACCATTCACTCATTCTTATTCTATCGCCTAAATCTGCTCCTAAATTAAATGGAGAAGAAGGATCAACACAAACAACAGCAACACTTTTTTGTTGAGTAATAATTTCGCCAATTAAAGCATCTGTTAAAGTGCTTTTCCCAGCTCCTGGTGGTCCTGTAATTCCAATAATTTTTGTTGAAGAATTTGGAAGTTGTTTTAAAAATTCTTCATAGCCATTATATTCATTTTCTATTAAAGAAATACAACGAGCCAATGATTTAACATCGCCTTTTTGTATTTGCTGTAATAGTTGTTCAAACATTTTTATTCTTTATAAAATTCAAGATACAAAAATACTTGCTATGTTATTAAGAAATATTGTGCAATAAGTAATTTTTAAAGTTTAATGTTGATGGCAAGTAAAAAATTTGTTCCTGCCATTGGAAAATAAAAATTCTCTGTATTTAAAATTCCTCCACTTACATAACTAAATGTATAACCATTGGGTTCGTATAGTTTATTAAAAATATTATTTACCTGAGCAATAAAGTTCCACTCTTTACATATTTTATTTTTCAAAGAATAAATTATTCTTACATCTTGTGTGTAAAAACTATTTAATCTTCTGTTTTCATTTTGTGTGTTATCTAAATATTGTTTGCCTACATATTTACTTAAAAAACTCAACTCAATATTTTTTGCAGGAATAATATTCATACTTCCTGCTGCAATTACAGAAGGAGAAAGGGTTATATCTTTATTATTATGTTCAATACCAATTTGTGTGTTTGTATCATAATCATCAATAAACTCTGTGAATGATTTTATTTTGTTTTTACTAAAAGTAAAGTTTGCTGTTGCGTTTAACCAATTATTAAACACATAACTTCCTTGCAATTCAAGCCCTATTCTGTAACTATTAGGCACATTAACTCTTGTGTATGCACCAACATCATTTATTTTTCCTGTTAGCACTAATTGATCTTTATACAGCATATAATAAAAAGTAGCTGCAACATAATATTGAGAGGTTCTTTTTTCTGTGCCTAATTCAAAGTTGTGTAAATACTCAGCATTGGGCTGTATTGCAACTCCTGCTTCAAAATCTTTTCTGTTTGGTTCTTTGCCAGAAAAAGCATAACTAAAATATGTGTTCCAATTATTTTTTGAATAAGTAATACCCATTTTAGGATTTAAAAAATTAAATTTTCTATCAACAAACAATGTTGGATTATTTCTAAAACCATTCATCTGATGTTTTACATAACGAAACTGAGCATCTGCAAAAAATGTAATTGTTTTGCTTAATTGCTGCTGAAGTTTTCCATAAAAGTTAAACTCCTTTTTAAAAGCATCAAGGGTGTAGTATGTATAATCTTTTTCAATAGCAATAGCTGCCCAAGGAATTTTTCCATAATGTTTTCCATCATATTTACTCCAACCACCGCCAAGAGTTATAAGCGTTTTATTTTTTTTGTATTCAGCAGAAAAAATATTTCCATAAAAATAATTATCTAACCAAAGTTGTCTTACCAAATCTGTTTTCTTTATAGTTGCTCCACCAATAATTGTATCATTCAATCCATAGTTTTTAAACTTTTGATTTGCTTTATAATTTTCGTAATAACCAATACCTCTTGTTAAAAAAGTTGCAATGTTAAATTGCCAATGATTGTTTATTTTATGATTAAAAAATAATTGAAAAAATGTTTGATTGTAATTATCTGTTTCGTTGTCGTAGGGTGTTCCTTTTTTTTCTGTACCAGATGAATTATAAGTTCTGTTGGTAAGCAATATGTTTTCTGGTACACCATTCCAAGCTTGATAGGTTTTTTCTTTTCCTGAAAAAATATTTAATCGTAAAGAAGATTTATTATTAAAATAAGAGCCAGAAATATAAAAAGATTGTAGGTTGCTTGATGCTCTATCAATATACCCATTACTACTTATTTTGCTAAGTCTTGTATCAAGTGTAAAATGTTTATCTATAATGCCTGTACCTGCTTTTATAGTAGTTTTAAAACTATTAAAAGAGCCCAAGCTGTTATTAATTTCTGCATATTCTTTTTCATTAAACTCGTTTGTATTAATATTAATTGCAGCACCAAAAGCTCCTGTTCCATTAGTAGATGTTCCTGTGCCTCTTTGAATTTGAATAGAGTTTGCAGATGAAATAATATCAGGAATATTTACAAAAAAAGTTCCTTGACTTTCTGCATCATTAAAAGGAATGCCATTAAGTGTTACATTAATTCTTGTTGCATCAGTTCCTCTAATTCTTATTCCTGTATAACCAATGCCATTACCAGCATCTGCATTAATTACAACAGATGGTGTTTGATTTAAAGCAAAAGGCAAATCTTGCCCTAAATTAAGTTTAGTAATTTCTTCTTTGCCTAAATTAGTTTTTGTAAAAGGAGATTTGTTTGATGCTCTGATAGATTTTACTTCTAACGTTTCTAAATTAAATGTTTTACTTTTTAATTGAATTGTTATAAACTGTGATAATTGCTCTGCAAAAATTTCTTTTGAAAAATCGGTATAACCAATACTGCTAATTTTAATAATAGCATTTTGCTTAGTTATTTTTTCAAAATAAAACAAACCATCATCGTTGGTTAAAGTTGTTTTATTATTCAATGTTACAACTACGCCAGCTAAGGGTTCATTTGTTTTCTCGTCTGTAACTTTTCCTGCAACATTTATTTTTTGTGCAAGTACAAAACAAGTAATAAGAGTGCAAGACAATGTTCCCAATAATTTTTTCATTGTTATTCTTTTTAAAAATTAATAAATGGGAACAGGAAAAACGCCAAAGAAAGATGACCATAAAAAGTGAAGAAGTCGCCTTCCCTTCGCAGGAATTACCCTGTTCAGGTTCAACGGGTATGTTCTCAGT
>JAIXLO010000156.1 GCA_026931325.1 Chitinophagales bacterium
GATATATGTTGTTACAAGAGCTACCAATATTGTAGAGTTAAGACATGCTTATTTAATAAGAAATAGATTGCATGTTTTTGTGATGGTTGGTGGAACTTTATTATTATTATCTGGCTTGGCAATGGGTGCTATCAACACTATTTTATTTAGTGCTAAATGGTATGTCATTAGTTTAATTTTATTTATTGTTGCTTTAAGTTTTGGACCATTAGTTTTATCTCCATTATCAAAGCCTATAAAAAAATTATTAAAAGAGCATCATGGAAATGAAATACCAAGAGAATATTATGCAATGGCAAAAAAATTATTCTTTTATGAAAGAATAGAAAATGTAATTTTTATTTCAATTATTGTATTGATGATTTTAAAACCATTTTAAAAAATAATAATTTAATCATTTAAAATTAAAACATTATGAACCCTGAAATTAATTTAAAAGAAGAGTTGGATGTAAGAGTATATATTCCAATTAAAAGACATGAAATGCTGATTAAGATTTTTAAAGAATTACCAGCTGGAGAAAGTTTTATTTTTATTAATGACCATGATCCAATTCCATTGTATTATGAGTTTCGTTCAATTTATGGCGATGTTGTAGGTTGGGAATATTTGAATAAGGGAGGAAGAGAATGGAAAGTAAAAGTAACAAGAACAGAAGAATCGAAAGGAAGAGAATTTACTGATATATCAACACTTTTAGACCTTAGAAAAGCTGATAAAAAAGAATGGAAACAAATTGTTTTTCATAGATATGGTATGATGGAAGAAAATACAACAATGGAATTAATTTCAAGTGAAGACCCAGTTGAAATTCATGGAATATTTGTCAATAAATTTGAAGGGAAACATGCTTGGATTTATAAGAAAAAAGAAGATGGAGAAGTAGTTGTGCATATCACTAAAAAAGATAATAGTGGGTTAGGAGATACTGGTTATTCTGTTGTAAACTTATTTGATATTCGTCCTTACCCACCAACAGAAAGACACGAAATGTTTTATAAAGCATTTGCAGATATAAAACCTGGTGAGGCATTTGAATTTATTAATGACCATGACCCAAAACCTTTATACTATCAAATGGAAGCAGAAAGTAAAGAACCATTTAGATGGGAGTATATTGAGAAAGGACCAGAAGTTTGGAAAGTAAGAGTTATTAAAACTAAAAGTGAATCTTAATGGATAACAAACATTATGCAAATGAATTAGATGCTTTTTTTTGGAATGCAAGATGGAAAGCTGGGCAAACAGGTTGGGATGTTGGTTATGCTACTCCACCTATTACAGAATATATGCAGCAATACAAAAATAAAAATGCTGCAATATTAATACCTGGCTGTGGTAATGCTTATGAAGCAGAATTTTTAGTTGAGAATGACTTTACAGATATTACTCTTTTAGATATTGCAGAAGAAGCCGTAAATAAATTAAAAGAAAAATTCAAATTATCATCTCAAATTAAAGTTGTGTGTGATGATTTTTTTAATCATCAACAGAAATATGATTTGATAATTGAACAAACTTTTTTTTGTGCACAGGTATTAGAAAGGAGAGAAGAATATGTAAAAAAAACAGCATCATTACTCAACAACAATGGTCAAATAATGGGCGTTTTATTTGGTGTAGAGTTTGAAAAATTTGGACCACCATTTGGTGGAAATATAGATGAATACAAAAAATTATTTGAGCCTTATTTTACAATAAAAACAATAGAAGTTTGTTACAACAGTATTGCACCAAGAGCAAACTCTGAGCTATTCATTAATTTAATCAAAAAGTAATAACAATTTATTTATCTAAGGCTGCAACAGTAAGAAGAAAAAAGCTTTCTGTTTCAGCCTTTACAATATGTGTAATCTTTGGTTGTAAAGCAATCATGTTACCTTTTGATAAAGAATAATTTTTATCGTTTGCCAAGAATTGAATTTTACCTTCTAATACTTGAATAGAAATAATTGCATTGGTAGAGTGTTCTCTTAACTCTGTATTTTCATGCATACCAATTAATACAATTCTTAAAGTATCTGATTTAAAAATTGTGATAGAGTTATGATCACTATCTTTCCATGTAACTTCAGATTTTATCTGACTGATAAATTTATTCAAATCCATTTCCATTATAGGAGCATTAATAAATCTATCTCCCTGTGGGCGTAATGGTGTAGCATCATTTGATTTGTATTCCATAAAATATTTTTTATTTAATTAAATCTTTTATCAATGTTGGTGGTCTTCCAATCACTGCTTTATTACCTTTTACAACAATTGGTCGTTCTATAAGAATTGGGTTTTGAATCATTGCTTCAATCCATTGCTTTTTGGTAAGTTTTTTACCTGCATACTTTTCTTTAAATATGGACTCTTTTTTTCTGATAATATCTAAAGGTTCTACTTTTAAAAGTTTTATTAAATCATACAATTCTTTATAAGTTGGAGGTTCTTTAATGTAGTTTCTTATTTCTACATCTTCACCTAAATCTTCTAACATGCATAAGCCTTCTCTGCTTTTTGAACATCTTGGATTATGATAAATAATTGTTTTCATTTTCATTCAGTTTTGTGAAATAATGAAATTATACTAACCTAATTTTAGTAATTGGTAGCATAAATGTTTTCAGTAAAGTTAATGAAATTAATCTATTAAAAATGCTAAGCCATTATTTACAGAGTTACACAAATCAATAACTTTTTTTCTTTTAAAAATTTTTTCAATTAATTCTCTGGCTACTTTATATTCATTATGAATAGGGCATGGATGAGTTTCAGAACAAGTACTTAAGCCTAAGCCACATTTTTTAAATACTCCTTTTCCTTCAATAGTTTCAACAATATTGAAAATGGGTTGCTGTTGCTGTATTTCACTTAAATAAAATCCTCCTGTGGGCCCTTTTAAACTATTAATTATTTTTTGTTTAACAAGTAATTGTAAAGTTTTGCCTACAGTGTGTTCGCTTGCATTTATTCTTTCTGCAACTTCTTTAATACTTACTTTTTCACCTTTTTCACTTTTTACAGAAAGATAAATAACAGCTTTAATAGCCGTTTTAGAGGTTTGACTTAACATAGAATTAATGACCTAAAAATTCTCTTCCTTCTGGTGAAATTTTTGAAAAATCCCAAGGTGGTTCAAAAGTTAAATTAACATTGATTTGCCAATCAGGAAAAGCATTACTTAAAGATTGTGTTACATTACTTTGAATGCTTTCTCCCATAGGGCAAAACTGTGTTGTAAGAGTCATTAAAGCATCTAACTTTTTTTCTTCACTATCAAAATCCAATTGATAGATTAAACCTAAATCAACAACATTTAACCCTACTTCTGGATCATCAACTTCATATAGGCCTATTAAGGCAAAGTTGCATCTTTCATTGTCGTTAGTAATAATATTATTTACACTCATAATTTTTTGGGTTTATGTAATAAAACTTTACTTGTATTTGTAACATATAAAACTGCTGCAAATAATAAAGCAACTGCTGCAATTTTTACAATTAAACTAATTAAAAAAATTGTACCAAAAATAAATAAAACAAAACCTGCTATATACATTATCAACATTAATTTATATACTTTTTCGTTGAACAATTCTTTTGGTGCAGGCGTTTTACCTGTATATGCTTTTTTATGGTAAACTTTATTCCATACTATAAAAGGAAGTGTTTTAAAAGTCATACCTAAAATAATAGCAGTAATCCAACCAAACAAAATACAAAATCCATAAAGTAAAATAATGTTGTCATGTTGTTTTGTTGGAAGAAAAATTAAGGTAATAATTAAAACAATTAAAGGCAAAATCATTTGTAAAATAGAAAGTAAAGATGTTTTCATTTGTTCATCTACATTCTTTCTTATTCTTACTTTTTTAGCTTTCAAACAATGATCAGCAAATAATAAAACAGCTATAAATGCTAATAAAATTGAAATGTAATAATAAAGTGTTGATAGTTCTAAAGTTTTAAAAACAATAAAACTGATAAGACTAATATTTACTAACCAAAATATTTTCCATAAAGTTTTATCATTAGTATATTTTGAAATTAAAAACATTGGAATTAAACGAGAGCCTACTCCAATAACCATTAATAAAAACCAACCAACCAAGCCCATATGAGCATGTATTGAAAGATAACTAACTGAATTATTTGGAAGAATATTTTTGGTAAAATTAAATACTAACAAAAGCCCAAAGAAAGTAGTAGAAAATAACCACAATGAAGCAGTTATTATAAACCAAGCATGTACATTTCTTTTTTTACTTTTAAAAGAACTTAAAAAAACATTTATGATGTAAAAGATGATTGCAATATTAACAAGTATAGCACCAGTTTGTAATAACCAACCAAAATGAAAAATATAAAAGCTAACTATTAAAATTGGAATTCCTACAGCAGCAAAACCAAAAGTTAAATAAGCTAAAGTGTTACTATCTAATTTCCCTTCTACTAAAACTGGTAGTAATTGATGTGATGCTCCAAAGATTATCATTGTACCCCAACCTAATGCCATTGTATGAGTAATAGCAAGTGTGTAAGAATAAAAATAATTTGATTCAACAATATCAGTGTGTAATAATAATAGAATAGTTGCAACTACAAAAGAAACAGAAGCATAAATATAAAAAGGTAAAACAACTCTATAATCTGTGGTTTTTTGTAAGCCACCCATTAATGGTGAAAACATAATAGATTATTTGTTTTTAAATATCAATAAATAAACTTCTCCTTCTTGTATTTCTTTTATTCTATAATCAAATTTTCTATCTTTTAATTCTGTTAAAAGGAATACAGGAATTCTTTTATGATGCACATACAAAGCTTTATTATCTGGTAAAGTTTCTAATGCTTCTAAAATGGTCATCATTGGCATTGGCATTTCTAAATGTCTTACATCAATTTCTACTAAATTGTTTTCATAGTGTTTTATCATTTGTTCCCAATCGCCAGAAGTTTTAATTTCTTCATCAATGTTAGTTGGAGTTTCAGATGTTGTATTTGTTTTATAGAAATAAGTTTCAATAGTATTTTCATCAACAAACTTTACATAAGATGTGAAGCCTTGATTTTCTAATAATTTAATTAAAGGAACAGGCTCAAAATTATTAATAATTAAAAGCACTTGATTGGCTGTTAATTCTTTTACCTTTTGTTGTATTTGTTTTAAAGGATCACTACCTGATGCTAAAATTTCACGAACATCAAAATTGACTATTTGTTCTTGCTGAATATTTTTTAAATATTCTGGAATTGGTTTATTTTCTGTTATTATTTCTTCTGTAGCTGTATTATTATTATCTACTTCAAAACCCAATGGTGCTAAGGCTTTAAAGAAGTCTTCTGGTTTGCAACCACCAATTTTAGATGCCATTGCAATGCTTGTTCTACCAGCCATTAATTTTCTTAAAATAGGATTTCTTAATTTTTTAAAATCAGGTGCAATAGATACAATTGTTTCTAAAGTATCTGGATGATGTTTAAGAAGTGCTGCTATTTTTGTTTGTGCATTAATTAACATGTTACTAAAATTATTTTTGATAAAAATACACGGATAAAGAAAATAATTACCCGTGTATTTATTTTATCAAAGTATATTTCTTATGCTAAAGTTTTTTCTATTTCAATAGCTTTAGGAAAAAGAATATTATTTTCTAAATGAATGTGAACGAATAAGTCATTTTCAAAGTCTTGAAGAAGTTTAAATAGCAATTTATAACTTGTACAAGCATCATCTGGTATAGCATAGTTATCACTCAATCTTCTTATTTCTTCCATTGCTCTACCAACACTATCATGCTCAGCTTCTGTAGCTGCTACCACATCTTTAAAACTAACTTCTTTTTTATATGCAGTATTATTATTTTTTGCTTTTACTATTTCTTTAATTAAAGGAAACAATTTATTTTCTTCATCAACCATGTGTTCCATTAATTCATTATAAACATCTTCTACTAATTCTTTTATTTCTAAAAGTTCAGGATGTCTGCCTCCATGCACTTGAGCAACTTTTATTGCATAACCTTTAATTTCTGGTAAATATTTTCTTACAAAATTATGATGTGTATTTACAACATAGTCTGCTAAGAAATCTAAATTCCATTCATCATAATTTAAGTTGTTTCCAATGGAAATATTTTGAGTAGTTTTTAAAAGTTCACGTTCTACTTCATTTGCGTCAATTCCTTTTTCTGCACAAACTTCACGAACAGTTTTTTTACCACCACAGCAAAAATCAATTCCATATTTTTTAAGCACTTCAGCTTTACGAATATCTTTTGCAACTATTTGTCCAATAGTTTCTTCGTTTTGCTCAACTTTTCTTGTTACACGAATATCCCACCAAGCTGGACCTTGTTGTAAATATTCCCAAGTAAATACATCACCATGTTCACTTTTTAATTGATAAAAAACAGGCTTAGGATCATGGTCGTTATGAATGATAAAAGATTGACCAGGTTGTAAATTTTCAAAAGTGTTGAAAATAGTTGGATGTTTTAATCTTGGCTCTAAAGAAGGAACATTAATAACTGTTTCGTTAGGATATTGTTGTTGATTTGTTTCAACAGCTACATTAGATTGAATTGGAATTTTATTATTTTTTGTAGAAGTTTTTTTTGTAACACGAATGCTCCACCAATTAGGACCTTGTTGTAAATAATCCCAATTAAAAATTTCTCCATGCTTTTCTACTAATTGATAGTAAACAGGTTTTGGATCATGGTCATTATGAATAATGAAAGATTCTTCTTCTGGCATATTTTCAAAAATGTGAAAAATAGTTGCATGCTTTTGTCTTGGCTCAATTGCAGGTACATTTAAAATAAGATCATTATTTTCTCCAGGGATAACAGGAACAACTCTTGTAACACGAATATCCCACCATTCTGGCCCCTTTTGTAAATATTCCCAAGTAAAAATATTACCACGTAAATCAACTAATTGATAATACACAGGCATTGGGTCATGGTTATTGTGTATTATCAAACTTTCACCTTCTAATAGTGTATTAAATACTTTAAATATTGTTTGATGCCTTAATCTTGGTTCAATTTCCTGAACATTAATGATGGTTTCATTTGCTGTTTGCATGAGCATTATTTTTAAAATTATTAATAAATGTAAAGTGCAAAAGTAATACATTCATTAATAGAAGTATTTTAATACTTTTATTAATTTGAAAGATTTCCTTAAAAGGTAAGTGGTGGAAAATGTTATTAGTTAAAAGAAGTAATTAAGTTAATTAAGGAATAATTTGTCAGTCTGAGTATATCGAAGACTGATTTTGTTGATTGATGTTATTGAGTTGATTTGGGTAACTAAGGTGAATGAGTTAATTGAGGAATAATTTGTCTGTCTGAGTTTATCGAAGACTGAACAAGGAAAAATTGTTGGTGGTCAATTGTTGTATTAAAATTTTGATTGCGTTTATTGTATAGTTTGTTTTCGTATTTTATATGTCTTAGTTGCTGGATTGTAGTATTTTACTTTCCCTGCAGCCAATTTTTTGTTCTTTTAAAGATATCAACTTTTCTTGGCTTTGGCTTCCCATCATGTGTCAGACCATTTTTATAATTATACTCAAGATTCAATGCATATTGATGATGTTTAGCATTTTCATTTAGTTCTTCGATGAAAGATTCTATATTATTATTTAGAACACCATTTAAGGAAATAGTTTGATATCCACTTCTTAAGATAGGATTATTGTTCCTATTAATTTCTTCTTGATCATTTTCAGCGAAGTAATCAACGTGCAGAATTTCTGGATTTAGTTTTTTAAGTCTTTTTGTTCCTTTTCTCTCATTCCTCCATGGATGCTCATTTCTTTTAAGTTGTCTCAAAAGAAAATCTTTATTCCACAAAGTAATTTGATGTGACATAAGAAAATCCGATTTAACATTGTCAATTATGGCAATATTAAACCCTTCAATAAAGCAATCTGTTGGAATTGTTTTATAGACTCCAGAACTATGCAATTTTACCTGCTGCCAATTATTTTTTTTTGCTAATTCAAATAACTGATTAAAGAAATTTGCGTTTACTCTTTTATTTAACCACATATCTTCTTGTAAATAAAGTATGTACTGTTCTTTGATTTCTTTAAGTAAAATTTTTAGCCTGTCAGCCCACTCTCCTTTACCAGACTGAATATTGGTGAAATTATTCATTGTAATAATTTTTTCCTCAGTAGCAAAATAGTAATTACAATTAATTTTAAAATCCCAATATTTAGAAAAGAAGATTTCAAATCCTTTATATAAAAATTCATATCTGTCACAACTGTGCACAAGTAATGCAACATTGTTCTCTATTAAAGCCATGCCTGTCTTGGTAACGTTTTAATTTTGTAAGGACATCTGCCAAAATTGCTACCAACAATCAAATATATCTAACTATATAAATATTCACCATTTTTTTTAAAATATATTTTTATTGATGGATAAATTATTGAAGGTTAATTTAAAGTTGTAATTATTTTGAGTTTAAAAAAGCATAGAGTGTACAAAGAAAAACAAAGAGAACACAGAAAAAAAATAATTCCCCTCCACTGGAGGGGTAAGGGGTGGCTAAATAAAACAATATTCAATAATCAGTTTACAACATTCAATTTTTTAAAACCACAAAAAGCATAGATAAATGAACACAATGAAAATAAAGTTATTTACTCTATTGTAATATTTTAGTATTAATATTTATGAATAATTTCTGTTTTTGTAGCTATTTGTTTAAGTGTTCTGATAATACTTTTGTAGCTTGACGAAGTGATGGATTTTAGCAGAAAAGTTCAAACGAAGAACGAATGTTGAACCTTGCACAAATGTCAAATCGAAGCCGTTTACCCGCCATTGTGGCAAACTGGCTGTTAGGTGCAGAATTATTCGTCTTTACCATTTCTCGGTTGTATTGTTACTTTATGATACGGCTCAATTTTTGTCTCATCTATCATCTTATTAAAAATTTCCATACAGTCAGTGTAGAGTGAACCAATTTTTACGAAA
>JAIXLO010000136.1 GCA_026931325.1 Chitinophagales bacterium
AGAGTCTACTGCTCTACCAACTGAGCTACGGATGCGTGGCAAAAATAAGTAAAAGCATCAGTTTCTCAAAGTTTGATAGAGATGTTAAGACTTCTTTTGACCTTTAAACTTAACGTTTTTGTTAACGTTTTTTAGCGCTTCTTTCTTAACGAAAGGAGTTCCAAAATGTTCATATTTAAGCGAGATTCAAACTATCATCTTCAATATTTTGATGAGGAAGAAAATAAAATAAAAAGAATTTCTACTAAGTGTAAAAAGAAAAATGAAGCTTTAATCTTTCTTTCAAATTTCCAAAAGAATATAAAAAGCGCAAAAAAACCCGATTTTATAACTATTGAGAACTTTGAAAAGAAATACGAGACATTCACCAAGAATGCTATGAGTGAAGGTTACAACAAAAATATTTTGTATTCATTTGGTCTTTTGAAAGAACATTTCGGGTCTGAGTGTTCACTAAAGAAAATTAGTCCTAATGATTTAGAAGCATTCCTAATAACCAAATTTCCCTCATCAAAATATGCAACTTCTTTAGCTTATAGGACTCTTAAGAGTGCATTTGAGAAAGCTGTTCAATGGAATTATTTAGATTCTAATCCATTGTCCAAAATTAGACTTCCCAAAATTCCACAAAACAAACCTATATTTATTAACGATATTGAGTTAAGACAAATCATCAGCTATGAACAAAATCAAACTCTTAAGGACATCTACTTATTTGCCTTTTATAGCGGATGCAGAATAAACGAAATTCTAAATCTAAAGTGGAGCTGTATAGATTTTTCAGAAAGAATAATAAGCATAAGAAATAATGATGACTTTACTACAAAAAGCAAGAAAGAAAGAATCATTCCAATAAGCAATTATCTTTTTGAAAACTTAAAAAACAGATTGCCAAAAGTAAGCAGTATTAATAATGATAATTATATTTTTGTTGATTCTAAAAACAAAAAATTTAGAGCAGATACAGTTTCAAAATGGTTTAAGAAAACCGTAAGAGATGCAGCCAAAGAAATAAAGATTGATACAAATATCCATTTCCACACACTAAGACATAGTTTCGCAAGTTGCTTAGTGCAAAGAGGTGTTTCTATTTATGAAGTTTCTAAACTATTAGGGCACTCTGATATAAAAGTGACTGAAATATATGCTCATCTTAAACCGGAAAATCTTAGAAATGCTGTGGAGTTGTTAAACTAAAAATCATAATATTAATAAACTTAGTTAATGCACCCCTATCTATTAATGCTGGTAGGGGTTTTTTATTATCCCTCAATCATCTTATTTCCAGATAATAAGTCTTGATGTTCGTTTATAATATCTTCTAACCTTCTAACATTAAAAGAAGTATCTATCTGTTTCTTAGTTGCAAAAACATATTTTGATAATTCCTTAGTTGCCAGAAGTCTTATAGTAGTATCTTCAGCATTTATGAACTCAATCCAATTATCAATTAGTCTTGGACTGAACTCGTCTATCTTGTTGATCTTTTCTATTCCAAGTGTTTCTTTCAAAATAGTCTTTTTATGCTTTTGACCTTTTTGAATTCCACCTGTTTTCTTTTTCCCTTTTTGAAAAGCCATTTTATACTCACTTTCTATTTTTATTCTATTTTACTCTATTAAAAAATAAATTCTTCCTGTTCTTTCATTAAGGCATTCAAGTATTCATTATCATATTCGGTTGCTATTTCAATAAAGTTCCCATCATCATTCATTTTAAGTAAAAATTGCTTTTTAAATCTGGTGTGCCTTGTAGTATCAAGTTTCACTATAAAATGGGATTCATTGTATTCTATATTTTTATCTTTTTTAATACCCATTACAAGAGGGTTAAATGTTATAAATAAGAAATCACAATCTCTTGCAAGTGCTATCGATTCAGCAAGGTTTTCTGTTGTCGCTTCTTTTCTTCCTTGTCTGTTTAATTGTGCTAATACTATAACAACGATATCAAGCTCTTTTGCAACCTGTTTAAGAAATCCGCTATAATATGACATCTCTCTTTCTCTTGTATCAAATTTTTTATTGCTTCTTATATAACCCAAATAATCAATGCAAATTACTTTAACTCCAAATCTTTCTTTCCAATATCTTGCTTTAGCTTTTAGTTCCTGTTCGGTCATTAGTTTGTCCGAAGTATATAGAGGCAGCAATAATTTTTTCTTAAATAGTGAGTCTATTTTATTCTTAGCATTATCATCTAACTTTTTCGGGTCTCTAAGGTTTTCATATTCTACTTTACTTAACATTCCTAAAATTTTTCTATTCAATTCATCTTCAGATAACTCAAGAGAAAAAAATCCACAAGGAATATTTTGTTTTGCTAAATCCAGAATAATGTTTAACCCAAGAGTAGTCTTTCCGCTTTTATATGCTCCTGCGATACCCAAAAGATTAGAAACTCTTAGACCTCCAGTTGCATTGTTAAATGAGGGCAGATTTTGGACTGAAATCGAATTGTTTTTTGTAGAATTTAGCTCACCTTCAATCATCTCTAAAATGTCAGGTAAGTTATCGGAAAATGATTTATCGTCTCTTACAACCTCAATTCCTTTGATGACCTCTTCTATCTCTGATTTTAATTCAATGGCTGCATCTAAACCTCTGCTGTCTGTTTTAAGCGTGTTCAACTTAGCCTTGCAAATGCTTTTTACTCTTTCTGCTGTTGCTATATCCTTTATCTGTTCAAACACCTTATTGAAATACAATCTCTCAAGCGAAAATTCATTTCCTTTGGATTGAAGTTTATTAAGTTCAGATAGAGTCCATTCTTGTATGTTAGCTTTTGATAGTTGTATAATTAGATTAATTGAATCTTTAATACTGCTAAGTTCTATAACCTTCAGAAATAAAAATTTATTATCATTAGAAAAATCATCAGCCTTTACTCTGTGCATAATTGCAGGAATACTTTCCGGATCATTTAGCATTACTGATAAAACCTGAAGTTCTAATTCATTTTTAATTTGATTAATGTTTTCCATTATTTTACCTCAATTGGATTAAATGAGAAGTTAAATTCTTGATGCGTTCCATTCTTACGAGTGCAGGTTTCAAGATAAGCAGCAAGTTTATTTTCATCAGCAAAACTATTACCCCTATTCTCGCAGTCATTTAAAATGGTTGTTAACCTTTCTTCACCGAGTATTTTTTTATATTTACCTATTGTTGAATAAAGAGAATGTTCTTTTTTTAAATCAGTTATTAGCGACTTAGCTAATTCAATTATTATGCTTTTCTTTACTTTACTTTGTGGGGTTTCTCCACCCATTTCTCCTGTGGTTTCTCCGTTATTTCTCCCCCCCTTTTGGACGTCTAAAACTCCTTTCTTTTTTTCATAATGTTCTCGTTTTCGTTGCCTTTCGGCTTGAATTTGAACAAATCTTTTTTGTATGCCTGAAGAGGTTAGTAAACCATTTTTCGAAAATTTTTTTTCATCGAATAAATTGATTTTGAAACAACTTTTTAAAATCGTTTCATATCTTTTTAAAGTTATGCCAATTTTTTTAGCTAAGATTTTCTTCTCTTCATCTGAACTAAGATTAAGTTCCCCATTATTTGAACGATATATTCTTTCAAGAATAATAAAGTAGAAAGCATATCCATCATTCCTATATAATGCTCTTAATGATTCTAACTTTTCATCTGAGCTTGCATCCGTGTCGTGCGGGAAATAGTCAAGCCCCTGTTTTATTGGGCGTCCCATTATACAAACCCCTTTCCATAATCTTCAGCATCAAGAATTTCATATATAAGTTCAGCGGAAGTAAAGGCATCATCCTGAAGTGTCTTTAATAGTTCTTTGATAGAATCTTTTATTAGTCTATCAGATTCATTTCTTGACTGAAATTCATTATCAAAATCAGATATGAAATGAGTCAATTGATAACATAACAAACTGATATTTTGATACTGTTTGTTTAATACTTCTGTTGTTTCCATTATGCCCTCCCAAATAGACTTAGTTGATTATTAGCTGATGCATAGTGAATAGGATTGCTCTCAGATAGGTTTATATCATTTAGACGAAGGATTATTTGCTGATCAACCTTTTCGTTTGAATAAGGCGACCTTATGCCTTTCTGTATCCATTTCTTAGTAGTGGTCTTTAGCAAATCACCACAGTATGGAACTTCGATATATTTAATGCCCAATTCATTAAGCTCAATAAGAAGTTGTTCGTTTATCCCAAGTCCATTGAAGACTCTGAATAAATTTTTTTGACTTCTTGGAACTACTACAAAAGTTGATTCTGAAGGGAATATTGTTCCCCATTTGAAAGTATTCCAATAAGCGGAATTACCTCGGAAGGATATTTGAGCGAACATTGTTCATTCTCCTGTGTTAGTTTTAATGTGGGATTATCTAATGCTTGGGGATAGTGAGCGCATTAACTTGGAATTGAATTTTACTTTTTAATATTTAGTTTTTCCTTATTAATCCTTTTGTTTATTATGTCTCGTATTAACTCGCTGATTTTAACATCCTCAGCCTTTGCAAGAAAATTTAGATAGTCTTTTTCTTTTGAGCTAACTCGAAAGCTTATAAATTTGGTCTTGTTCATTATTGGAATTCTCCTTGTTGTTAAACAAATGTGATTATTTCTGGAATAAGGGTTAAAAATCAAAGGACTGTTTTTGAGGCTAGGGGACTAAATAATTATTTTATCCCCATATTTAAATATAAGTATAATATTGAACTTTGTCAAATATTTATAGATAAAAATATTACAAATGTGCAACTTATGGTAGGCTAAAGCAATATATTTTCAATAATGCTCTATTTTGGACTAATTTAAGGCTTTTAGTATAATAATTTATTTATGGTATTTAGTTTTTGCTGAATTTGAAGCTGTCATAAATTAAACCATCATTCTGAAAATCATTTTGTCTGCAATTTATCAAATGCTGGCTGGTATTGAATTTCATTTTGTTTGTAATCTTTACAGATGAGAAGTAACCAACTATCAGAAAGGTCATAATCAAAATTATCATAATTCTGTGCTGCTTTTAAACTTGTTAAAATTGGAATTGTAATCATATCACTTGACTGATATTGATACCATAATTTATTAGCAAGTTTTTTAACTTCGTCTTGAGTCGATTTTTTATCGACAACTATATATTTAACAGTTGATAAACCCGATCTGCCATTTGTAAGAGTAAATTTAAATGTGCCTCTATCAACTACTGCACTAAATTTAATATCTTTAATAGTCGTGTCTTGTATAATAGCTGGCGGTGGTGTTTTAATTGCAGTATTGTTTTCCTCAGAATTGTTTTTGTTACAAGAAATGAACAAACAGAAAAATAAAAAAAACAGGACTATACTTTTCATAATTAATTCCATTATTAAACAAAGAGATTATTGTCTATTTAATTTTCTTTACTTGAACTCTTAATTTTTTCTTCCATCTCTAATTTAAGTTTAAAGACTTCCCTTAAAATTTCATCTTCAGTAGTTATGCCTTGTCTTGTAAGTATTCTTACTATTGCTTGAATCTCTAACATATTAGATAATATTAATTCTTCATTACTTACTAGTTGGTTTTTGCTCATTAAAGTATTTCTTCCATTTTTAAATCATTTAATTAACTTCTTTAATTACTCTCATTTTCATTTCAATTTTTTCTCAATTCTTTTTGTTAATCTGTAACCATCTTTAAATTGTTGAATAATTTTATCCGTAGTTAATATCTTGCCATCATCATCTCTTATGGGTGCAACCTTCTCAAGTCTTTCATAGCTATTTCTAAGGTGATCCCAAAACCATTTTCTACCTATAAAATAACTCAACAAATAGCATAGTAAAACTACCCAAAATGGAAAATTTAACAAGAAGGACAAACCAAGTAATAAAATGAAAAAGATAATATTAGTTATATAAAAAATATCAGGATTTGTAAGAAAAAGTTTGGAGCAATCAATTTTAGAAACTTGAGATGCTAATCCAAAGCGGCTTGTAATTAAATTAATAAATATTCCCAAAACCAAAAGAAAAAAATATAATACCTTCATTTTAAATCTCTGAATGTTTTATAGATTGAATTTCTTTTTCTTCTTTAGATGGCTCTCGATTATAAAACTCTTTTGCAGTCTGATAAATGTATTCTAAAGTTTCGAGCGATGAACTATCACAATTCTGTTTTGTAAACTCAAGGATTAATTCACCCCTATTAGAATAAATCTCATAACTATTTTCAGTTTTGATCATTCCAATTAATCCTTTTGTGTTTACGACAACACTTTTATGGGTTTCAACTTTACAACTGACAAAAACTAATATAAAAATTGTTATTGCTAAATATTTCATATAGTCCTTAATTATTATTTTTCAATCAATATTTATTTATGTTCTTTATTATCAAACTTAAATTCATATTTATAATCCTCTGCAAATCTTAATATTCTTCCCCATTTTTTTTCATCTCGATGATTTAATATATAAGGTATTCTTAACTCTCTTAATCTCCTTTGAGCTTCTTCCTCATCATCAAATCTTTCGATACCCATCCTATTTGGAAACTTATAATAATCGTATTCATCAAAAAATATTATTGTATAAAAATATTTGTGTCTAATATTATTAAGTTCATCCCGAGTAATTATTTCTGCTATCTCATAATAATCGTTTCTTGTTCTAAAATTTACCGAATGCCAATCATTAAGTTTTATTGTAACTCCTTTAGAAATATCGTCCGGCTCGATAACTATCTCGTTCTCTATTGAATAATCGTAATTATCAATCCCGCTTTTGCTAATTATATCGGATATTATCCCAAAAATTTTTGAAATATTAGTTTCGTTATCGAAAATAGTAAGCCAATTTTTCTTTACTCTTAGTAAGCTATAACTAATGGCTTCAACTTGTGGCCAATTGCATCCACCAAATACTAAATCGCCATAATACTTATAATTCGTTGGTGATTTATTAAAAAACGAGAGGGTTTTTATCTTGCAGGCTGGTTTCCCTGTATCTTCAAAACTCGTTTCAATGTCAAAGTGTGTGGAATCAATTTTTTTAAACACATCGTCAATTGAATCTCCTATTCTTATCTGATTATCAAGAAATGTAATAGATTGGCTGTAGAGATTAGAATTTATTATTAGGAAAAATAAAAAGGTTACGATTTTATTTAAGCAATTCATATTTAACTCCTTTTTATTTCTGATGTTGCCAACAATACTTACTACCAGTTTGTGCATTTCTTCTGCACCTCGTCCCTTTTTTTGTAATACCTTCACATTGTTGACTTGTAGCATTATTTTTTGATTTTACTTGCTCTTTCTTTTGTGGAATAAAATTATTTTGATTAGTGCTTTCTAATTTATTATCAGGCTTACATTTCTTACAAGGAGTATATCCTTTGTCTAAAGCTTCATTTAAATCAATTGATTTTTTACTCGAAGAAAGAGATGAACAATTTTCAGTATGATATTTTTTACCCGATTTGGTTATATAAACCGTCTGAGTGAAGGCAAAAGAAGTGAATAGAAAAAAACAAAAAACATACTTAACAAAGGGACTTAAATAGAAATACATATAAACTCCACTAAAGTGAAGTTTAAATTAACCTCTCAAATTTATTTCTTCAAGTAAATTTCAACATTTATTTATACAGATACGTTGGGAAAATGGTTTTAATGAATAAACTAAAACATATTTTAGAGATAATTGCCGACATACTCACCAATTATTATTGAAGTTTTTAATTATTATCACAATTACAAATGTAGTTTATCGATCCTCTATAATAGAACTATAATAGTGTGAATGACACCTTATAAAGGAAGTATATGATTCGAAAAGACTTAGAAGTCTATTTAAGAAAATCAATCCTTCTCATATATGAATAAAGCCTAAAGTCTAAGTTAGGAAAAGAAACCACCCCGTCTGACCTACCTACCCACCTATCGATTTTTATAATACACATTTCATAGGGCTTAAGTTCTAATTTTATAATCACTTAAATTCAAAATCAAGTTTTAACACTTATGTCATATATTTCAAAATTTTTTACTTTTTATAAGCTTATTCTTTATTAATACACTTAGTGCATCTAAATCTTTATTTTATAATTGATTAGTCAAAACGGAATTTCAAAAACTGTTCTATAATTTATTCCAGCTTTCCACATCAACACCGCACCCTCGTTTTAGGGGTGTATGGGGGTAAGTTTCATTGAAAAAACTCATCAAAATTTTGCCCCTGTTTCTTGTTCAATTATTAGTTAACCATTCAATAGGTTTTATAATATGTTCTCAACTTACTTGACACCTGTCAAAATATTTTGTAATATTCGGGTGTGAAAATAAATCCTAAAAATATTGAGATAAGCAAGCTTATAACCCCTTCTAATTATGGGCTTAAGAAGGGTATTAATAGAAAAGTAGTTTATTATTTGATAAAAGAGGATAGAATAGACTATACTGAGATTGATGGAGTTATGTTTGTAGTCTTAACAGATAAGTCAAAGAATTACAGCAAGAAAAAATAGTTCATTCAAAAAATAATTTAATTGTAATAATCAATTAAGAAGTGCTAAAAAGTAAAATTCACTTAACGTTTTACTTAACAGTTCATTGAAATGTTTTGAATAGAGGTTAAAAGAAGGCAAATCCAATAGATTAAGAGTCTACTGCTCTACCAACTGAGCTACGGATGCGTGGCAAA
>JAIXLO010000162.1 GCA_026931325.1 Chitinophagales bacterium
GCCATTGCTTCTTTTATAAACTGAGGTGAGCCTTCACTTTTTGAGGTTAACAAAGCGACATCACAAGCATTTAATAATTTGGTTACTTCCTCTCTATTATAATTCTTCAGTTCAATTAAATTAATATCTTTCGGTAAGTCTATTAATGCTATTGCCTCAAGAGCTAATTTATAATTTTTCCTTTTATTAGAAAATGCACCACCAAAAAGAATGTTGATTTTATTACTATTTAAATTTAAGCATTTAGTTGCTTTGTTTTTTTCAATAACTATACTTTGATCAAGATCAATTCCACAAGGTAGTATTAAAAAGTCCTTTTTTGGTTTGAAGTACATTTTATTTTTTATATGTTGAGCAACATAAATTCGATAATTACAAAACATTGCTGCAAGAGAAGAAAGTAAATTAACAAAAGGACTTAATATCTCACCGTTATGGAAAGTTATAACAACCGGAATTTTTTTTTGTAAGACGGCTAGTAGGCCTGATAAACCATAATGCGCATGTATTATATCAGGCTTGAAAGTTTCTATATTATTCTTTAGTATTGGTAAGAATTTGAGGTATCCATTAATACCTTTCCTCCTAATCAGAAGATGTTCTATTTCATTACCTAAATCAGCTAGTGAATTTGATTGTTCTAGTACAAAAGCATTCGCCTTGCCTGAATTGCCGCTTGAAACAATTAATATTTTAATAGATTCTCTCATAAGTTATATTATCTGGTGTTCTCTGATGAAAAAGTAAATAATCTATTTATTAGAATTATTTACATAAGAATATTGTTTCTAAGATTGAATAATTGATTTTAAGGTAAATCTTTCAAACAAATCTAAACTTTTAATTAATGATTTTTCATAAGCTAAATATAAAAGCTTATCTATCTAAAATAATAATCTTGCCACTACAATTTATATTATCTTTTAGAATTACTTAATCGGTTATTTGAACTTGTATTTATTTGAGCTAGAAAAATAGTACATAAAACAATTACTGCAGATTGTGTACTATAAACAACCTGATTATAATAGAAAAGGAAGTCCCACAAGTAATAAAAAATAATAATTGCAACAATATGATTATTTCTAGTTTTGTTAATAATAACGAAAGCTAGAATCATTAGTAATGTTGTACCTAAATATCCAAATGAATATAATATTGCACCCGCCTCGCCCATTAAACCTGATTGAAAAATTCCATAATTACTTGCGAATGTAGTAAATCTTCCACCTTGAGCAACAGCTACATAATATCTACCTTTACCAAATAGTATTTCTTTAACACTATTTAAATTTAGTCTTTCCGGTTGATAAAAATAAAAAATAGCTGCACCTCTGCCAATACCTGTATCAAAACCTGATGAACTAAGAGATGAAATATCCGATTCACCAAAATAATATCTAAATCCATATTCAGAAATGAAATCAATATCGAAACTGCCCCATACCTTGTTTTCCGGATTAAATGATGGGTTTAATTTTGCTCCTACAATAAACAATATTATTACTATTGGAATATATTTTAATATACTCAATAATTTGATTCTTTTTTTAGCGAAAGCTACTAGCAAAAATAAAATCAATGGAAAGAAAATTATTGGTTGTCTTTTTGCACTTGCAAATGCAATGATTATAAAGGAAATAATTATAAACCAATCTTTTATCTTGAGTTGACCATCTTTTAATACCCAGTAAAATATTAAAGCAATAACAGGTATAACAACTGCGAGTCCTGCTCCACCTGCCGACATTGAGCCAACTATTTTTTCTACTACTCCAATGTCATTTGTGTGACCGATAAAGCTTAATTTTATTAAGCTTAGAAGAATCTGAATAAATAAAATTGTTAGGATTATTTTTCCAATATATAACCCTTTTTGTCTATCAAACTCTATTTCCTTTAAATAATGATAAAGAATAAAAACAAAACTGAATTTATAAAGATATTGACTTAATATAGTTATTATATCTCCACCATATAAATAGTATGAAACCCAAAATAAAATGCTGAACAATACAAAAATAAAATTTACTTTATAATCATAATTTGTTTTATTATGTAAAATCCTTTTCCAGGTAAAAGAGATTGCAATCATAACAATAAGAATCTTATATAAATTTGTAATAAAAGGATCAATTATATCACCTAAATATTCAAATAAACCTGCCCAATATATCATCACAATTAAGAAACTGGACTTATTTATGCCTACTTTATAGAATGCATAAATCATCCCAATAAATACAAGCACGTAATAATATATCTTTAATGATTCACTCATTATAATTTCCTAATAATTTCAGTATAGTTCTTCCAATATTGGCAGTAATTCTTTTCTAACTATTCTTTCCCACGTGAATTCTTCAGCTGTTTTTCTAATCAAAGTTGAATCAAAATTTTTGATATTATTAATAATATAAAATAATGCACTAGTAAAACTGTCAGGATTATCTTCACATAATACTCCGTTTTCCGAGCAGATTATTTTTTTATTTTCATCAGTATTTGTTGCTATACAACACATTCCTGATTGTATATATTCAAATGTTTTTGTAAGAGGTTGAACATTATAATATTCAGTTTTTGGCAAATATGATATTCCAACATTACACTCATCAAAAAATGGAGCAAGTTCAAAATGAGGTATTCTACCGTATATCTTGACTATATCTTGTAAAGCTTTATCTTTAACAATATTTTTTATTTTTTCCATTTCAAAACCGTCTCCAATAATGTTATAAGATATTGGTATTTTACTCTGATATTTTTCTAGTAATAATGACAAACCAATCACTGTATGATGAATATTTCTTCCATTTAAAGTCCCTACATATAACAATCTAATATTATTCTCAAAGTTTTTGTTTTTTTTAGAAATTATATCGCTACCTAAAGGTAAGATTGCTGAATTACATTTGTTAATTCCAATTTTTTCACGCACACCTTCCGATATTACTGTTGTAAAATCAAAAATATTAGATGCTTTCTTAATCTTTTTGTCATATAATCTTCGGACATTTTTATTTGGGTTGACAGAAAGTGTTCTTATGTCCAATATCATCTTTTTCCATGGTAATATTCTTTTAATGAGGGTACATTTTTCAAAGTAATTAACCATAACTAAGCCTTCAAAATGGAACACTAATCTTATTGTGCTTAATATAAAACGAATACCTCTTATTAACTTTATACCTTTGTTAGAAATATATAGAGTATTAACTTGTTCCATCAATAATTTTTTTAGACCACTATCAAAACATAAATAAGTTATTACCCATTCATCTCTTAAATATTCGCAGTATTTATAATAATCAGTTAAATAACCAAATTGTGCTTTACATATAATTAAAAGATTTTTCTTCATATTAATTCTTGAAATAAGATTTTACAAAGTATTTATACAACATTTTTGTTTTATGAATAAATATTTTAATCAGTTCGTAATTTAGAATCCCAAATTTAATTTTGGTAATAAATAAACTGATTGAAAAATAAAATAATCAGTAAATGATTTGATAATTAAAAAAAAGTAATAAAAAGATGATTTTAATTTTATAATCATCATTTTGAAGTTATAGGTGTTGAGGATAACATTACATTTATTGAATCACCGGTTATTGCTTTGTAATAGTTCTTTTTCATTACATTTTATAACTTCATATGACCTATTATTAGTTCATCTTTACTTTTCTTATTGTCTACTAAATGGGGTCCAGTTCAATTGGTTCATTAATTTATTTTATTTGTATTTTGTAAGTGTTTTTTTGTTAAATGGTCTGGGAATTGGTATAATCACATCATTTATTTTACTTATACCTCGTAATCCCCATCACTGTAGCTATCTTTATACTAACTTATTACAATAACCTTTCTATCTTATCATGTGCTTACTGAATTGTATGAGCATCATATGGATACCTGAAGCTAATTGCACCCAATATTGCAACTGTTCTTTTAGTTGTAATGATTGATACTTTATTGCCAAAATCTTACATTTTTTTGATTCTATTCCTTTATAGATGTATTCTACTTATGATATTGATTTACACTTTAAAATGATCTTTTTGTGTAATTTATTAATTTATTGAATTTAATTACATACCTAATCCAATATTTATTAGTTTTTCTTTACTTTATCAAATGATCCAATACTTATAATGAGTTAACTAAATAAAAACACCACCACTTATAGATTATTCCTTATTTTATTCTTCTTCCATAATAATTTTTTCAATTCGTGTTTTAAGAATATTGGTAATTTTTTGCCAATCATATTCAGAAACTGATTTTATAATATCTTCAGAATTATATCTATCATAATTATCAAGTAATTTTTTCAACCCATAAGCAAATGCTTGGGGTGAATCTTCAATTAAGATTCCATTTTTCTCTGAAACTAGTAACTTATTCTCTTTTGTATTAGTGGCTATTACAGGGATTCCTTTTAATAGAGCTTCAAGCAACTTTGTTGATGGTTGATTAGTGTATGCTGGAATAATAGGAATATATACAACAGCAACATCTGCCCTATCATAATATTCATCAAGTTCTGTAACCTTTTTACGTCCGTGGAATGTAACAATTTTAGTTAAATGATTTTTTTCAACAATTTCTTTTAATCTTTTCTCAACATCCTTTGTCCCATAACCTACTATATCATATCTTATTTTTTCTAAACAGTGTATATCACTTAAATAAATTTTCAAACCTTCAATTGTGTCTTCTATCCTCCTAGTATTTAACACACCTACATATAAAATCTGATAAACACTATTTTTTTCTTTAATTCTTCTTTTAGAAATATTACCACCAACAGGTAAAATCATAGTATTTCTAACATTAATATTCAATTCAGATTTAAGATTTTCTGAAACAATATTTATATAATTGAAAAAATTACTTTCAAATTTTATGCGCTGATTGGCTTTCTTTCTTTTTTTTTCATCGATACCGATACTACCAGTTCTAATATCAAGTAAGATTTTATTTACAGGTGCAAATAATTTTATTAAAAAGCATTTACTAAAGAACTCTACAATAATCATATCAGGTTTTTCTTTATAAATCGCAATAATACCATAAATAATTAATCTAAATATTTCTATTCGTGAATATTTGATTTTTCGTTTAATGTAATTTACAATAACAAAGTCATGTTTAATTTTATCAAGATTGTCATCATAGCATATTACTTCAAAATCATAACTCATTCCAATATACTTAGTGTAATAATAATAATCAGTAAGATAACCAAATTGAGTTTTCGAGATTAACAGTAACTTATATCTTTTTTTCTTTTCAAAAGTAATCACTTTTCTGCTCTTTCCCTTTGATTTTATCTATAATTAAATTTTTTATAAATAAATATTCTTTAGTCTTTTTTTCTTCTTGAAAGATAATAAAGATCAAGGCTCCAATCGATATTTGAGTTAGTATTTTCCAAGCATATGGTATTGGAAGAATAAATCCTATTAGATAAGATATTAACCCCACTATAAGTGAAATAAAGAATGCTGGAGATATATCCTTAATTTGATGTATAATTGGGTACCCAATTAACTTACCAGAAGAGAAACTGTTGAGACAGTAAGAAATAAAGGAATGAATAATCATCCCAATAATCATCATTTTTATGCCAAAAAATATTCCAAGTATTATGAAAGGGATTGCAAAAAGTTTATTAAAAAATTGGAGTTTTATTAACAAATCACCTCTACTTTGTATTGATATAATATTTAGATTTAAGGCTTGCAGTGGATAAAACATACCAACAAAACAAAGTAGTTGAAGATAAATTACAGATGGTAACCATTTCTGACCAATTAATAAAATAGTTAGAGATTCTGCAATTGCAAACATCATGAACATTAAAAAAAAAGTGACTAACATTGTACTTTTTATCAAATTCTGAAATGCAATTCTTAATCTAGGAATATCATCTTGTATTGAAGCTAAAACTGGATAACTTACTTTTCTCACTATTCCTGTTATATCTTGTGAAGGTAAATTTTTAAATCGATCTGCTCGGGTATAATATCCAAGCTCAACAGCTGAGAAATACTTGCCAATAATTAATAAATAAATATTATTATAAATTGTTTCAATAAGGTCATAAAGTAATAATTTATAAGCGAATGAGCGCATTTCTTTAAATGATTGCACACTAAAATTAAATCTTGGTTTCCATTTACTCCATGACCATAATAATCCTGAAGTAATACTGTAATCTAATATTGTTTTGAAAACTAAACTCCATACCCCATAATCATTAAAAGCCATCCAAATTCCAATGATTCCAGAACCAATTGAAGAAATAACTGATATTTTAGCCTGTAGTTTAAAATCAATTCTTTTTATCAATTTAGTCCTTTGTACAATAGTTAAAGAATTAATAATGAGGCCTATACCCAATATTTGAATAATTGATTTAAGTTGTGACTCATTAAAAAATTCACTTACTAATTCTGCTGAAAAAAAAAGTATCAAGTAAAAAACACTTCCACTTAAGAGATTAAAATAAAATACAGTGTCAAAATCAATTTGTGTGCAATTCTTCTTATTCAATAATGCAGTAGAAAAGCCACTATCAATAAATGAGTTGGAAATTGCTATTAATATTGTCGCCATACCAATCAATCCAAATTCAAATGGTGATAAAAGTCTTGCAAGGACAATACCAATAAAAAAATTAATTGAAAGTTTTGAAAAATTGTCAAAAAAACTCCAAGAAAGTCCAGTAATTGTTTTTTTTATTAAAGACATTTTGATTTTGACAAAATATGAAAAAATTATAATATGGTGAAGAATAATATATATTCTGATAGTAATGAATATGATATCTTATTCCATCATTTTTAATATAAGATATTTTATTCTTTAAAGAAGATCATTATTTTTTTTGCAAATAATCATTTGTGTTGCCTGAATCTGATTAGAAATTATGTGATTTATAACTTCAAAATGATTAGAAATATACCCCTCAAATTCATTAAATGTCCATTCTCGCATATGAGTACTGTTACAAGGGGGTCCATAAAATAAATCGGAAGTTTGATAATGGAGTAAATCTCGAGCTGGTGTACTAATTATTAACAACTTAAATTTTATACTTTTAATATAATTAAGTAACACATCAGGATTAGATAGGTGTTCTATAACATCAGCACAAATAATCAAATCAGTTTCAATATTGTTGTTTATATCAAAATTTGAAAATATCCATTTTCTATTAGGATATTTCTCATTTAAAAATTGAAATGCAGGATTTACTTCGGAACCTATAGTATCATATGTCCCAAGATATTTTATAAGTTTATAACCAGAGCCACAACCTATATCAAAAACTTTTGAAAAATTTTGCTCTAACATTATTTCCTTTGCTTTTTGATATACTTCTAATTGCCAATCATCATTACTATGTGTTGCATCAAATTGTCTATATCTAATTCTATGAATATATCGATTACTGATACCATATTTAGCTTTATGAAATCTTTTAAGACCCATAATTGGCAAAAAGAATGAAATTCTTCTTGATATTAAAAAAATAAACTGTTTTATCATTTTCATTCTATAATTTTAGATTATAATCAACTTTAATTTTCAATCTCTGTAATATGTAGATTATTTGTAAAAGATTGTGTCTTCCTTTTACTATGTCTAGCCTTGTAAAACAATACTTAATTATTTGATTTATAATAAGAATATACTGCTATAATATTTTTCGTAAATAATTCATTCAATTTATTACCACGTTTGCAACATAAGTAAAATCTCTGCTTTGTGTGCCGTCGCCAAAAATTATTGGCTGTTTATCATTCATAATAGCTTTAATAAACAATGGTATTACAGCAGAGTATTGAGAATTAGGATCCTGCTTTGGTCCGAATACATTAAAATATCTTAAGGCAACTGTTTCAATTCCGTA
>JAIXLO010000063.1:0-1245 GCA_026931325.1 Chitinophagales bacterium
AAACAGGACCGAAAAGAATCGCAAAATCTACAGGCGAACCAGATCAACGTCAACGTGACAATAAAAAAACACCTGCAAACACACCTTCTTTAAAATCGCCAAAGAAACAACAGGGCAAATAAAACAGTCAACCTATATTTAATTTGTTTTTACAGCAGTTTATTTTTATATAGTGCCTGTAAGTCTGTGTTTACTTATGCTTTACGGAAAACCGTAATTACCAACAATAATTTCTTTTTAAATTGCAATTTCCTCAATTTGGCAGAAAATAAATCAACAAATGTTACTACATAAAGTAAATCAATACAAAATCTTTTAAAACTACAATTATGGCTAAAAATTTTTACTTTTCTGACACCGAAGGAAATGATGATGAATCATATGAAAGAGCTCTAAATTTTGCAGAAAAACTGGTCAAAGCGAACAATGAATTTAAAAGAATTATTTATTTGGTTCCTTCTAAAAACTCTACAGGATGGCTGGATAGATTATTCGGAGAACAGACAGTAAAAAAAATGTTTAACGGCGTAAAGCTATCAGGTACTGCTGTCAAAATAGAAACTATCAGAACCTACACTAATAGTTATAACGATCCGTCTGATATAGTTATCTGCTGTGGATTGAATTCTGAAGAAATCTTTAAAGTTCAGGATTATCGACACGTCGATACAATAATTGCCATCCCCTGGCAAAAAGAAAGCACGGCTAGCTGGATTAAAACGGCAAAAGCAATAAAAATAAATGAGGATTTAAGTACTGATAAAGAATTCAGCAGCAATAATTATTCAGAACCAACTGAAATGGTAAAAAATGCATTCGAAGAACTAACCTCTGTTATTAATACATCTACTGGTATTGCTCACCCATCTGACAATTCAAGAGCAAAAACTTATGTTAGAGCTTTGCACAAATATGAACCCGAACTGAATTCGGATATTGTATGTTCCTACTTAATTAGGGAATTAGGATGGAAAACTAAACACGCGGATGACATTAGAAAATTAATTGACACTTTAAATAATGGAAAGTTCTTTCATGGAGGTGAAAAGACTGGTTTGCAAAACTATTATAAAAGGTGGAAAAATAAATAGAGATGATAGAGGTTTCATTAACAAGACTCTGGCACTAAATCAAAATACCTAAACATCTCGAAGGCGCGGAAATTAAGGCTACGGCATTTGACAAATAAAAAACATCAATGATAACTGAAAATGAAAAAATAGAAATAAGTGGCGAACTAAAAAA
>JAIXLO010000063.1:1255-7840 GCA_026931325.1 Chitinophagales bacterium
CTCTTATAGAAAAATTAAGTGAAAAGAATAACAATTTGAAATTTGCTGTCGTCAATATGCAAATTTCACTTGAATTATTTCTCAAGTTTTATTTTGTAATGAAGGACATGCCTGATCGTGTATTTGAAATAAGAAATGGCAAAAGAAAATATAAGGATTTTTCAGAAGTTTTAAAATCATATTTTTCAGTCGTTCGAAGTGGTCATTTTGCAGATAAAAAGCATTTAATAACAATATTAGAATCAAGAAATGATATTGTGCACAAAGGCAAATTTAAAACTTGGGATGAAGATTTATCAAAATATATAATATCTTGTGTTTTTTTCATGCAGGGAATTTATAGAAATGAATTTGGTGAAACACTAATTGAAAGTACATATGATCCTCATAAGTTATCTGAAAATTTGACTTGGAAAGCAGGATCAGTTGAATTTGCAAATAAAATTGCTAATGAGAATAATGAAAATGCCTTAGAATGCCCTTTTTGCTACTCAAGATCACTCATAAGAAAAGAAATTTTTGAATTTGATGATCAGGGTGAAGTTGAGAATTACCAATGTCTAACCTGTTTATGCGAAGTTGACACTCAATACGATGGTGCAATTATAGAATGTTGTGCTTGCAATGAAAAGGCTTACTATGTAGATCGATTAAATGTGCAATCTAACAAAACCCATTTTGGAGCCTGCTTGAATTGTGGAAATCAGATGGATCTAAGACATTGCGAAATTTGTGAAAAATTCTATTTTCATGACCTGCAAGAAATTGAATTTGAGGTTAACAATAATTATTTCTGTAGTAGTGAATGCTTGACGCTTTCGACAGATTAATATATAAAAATTAAAGTAATAAAGTAATAATCTAGAATGGGAGAAGTATATATTTTAGACAAAAATAACTTTAATAGTTTTGCGGAATTAAATAATGATATCATTATTAAAAAAGTTCTTAGTAAAACAGAAGCAAAAGATTTTTTAGTGATTCAAAACATTGTACAAAAAGAGATTTCGGAAGATATAAAGCGTTTAAAGGAAGATTCGTTAACAAAAGTGAATGAATTTCGTGCTGAAGATTTAGTGTTTTGTCTTGCTCTGGATAAATCAAAATTTGTTGCTTATGGATATGGAAATAAAGACTTTGAAAATAAAATTCTTTTTTACATAAATACAATTGCAGTTCATCCGGAATATAGAAATCAAAATCTCGGCACCAGAATTAAGATTAGAATCATACCAGAAGGCTTTAAAAAAGAAGAATTTCAGTATATTAAAGCAATAACGCAAGACTCAATTTATTACAAAATATATCAATTGTAAGTTGGGATTTAAAAGCATCTGAATCTATGTCTTTAGAATTTTAACAAAACTAAACTATGAAAACATTTCGCTGTAGCGAAGAATTTATCTTGCCAGTCAATAAAGAGACGGTTTATCTCCGTATTTAGCATTCTTTAGAGGCCAAATGAATGATTGGCCAATTAAACCAAGCATCACTAGAAACCCCGATCTTAGTGAAGATGAAATTCTTGAAAAAGAAAAAGGCTTTTTTGAAAATTATAATGAAGAAACATTAGAAATAAAGGTTTTAGAACATTTTGATAAAGACTACACCAAATATGCGCAGAAATGGCATAATCTGTTTCAAGCTCAGCATTTGGGATTTTACACAAGAATAACCGATTGGAGCCAAGACTTTAATAGCGCAATGTTTTTTGCAATTGATGATGAATCAAAAGCCTACATCGATAGTAATGGTGTAATATATCTGTATGAATGTCCTTATCATGGAGATCAATTAATTAATTTTCAACGAGAAGAAGATTACAAGTTTTTTGATCAAAATCCATTTGACCTTGATAAAGCTTATATGGTAAAACACCATTCTCAGTTTCCTGATGATTTCGAAAACTATGCCGGAGAAATCAGAAGATTTAGACAGGATGGAAGTTTCATTATTTCAACTTCAAAGGAGATTAACGAGCCAATTGAAAATATTCCTTACATTAATCACTATTTGACAAAAATTTTTATATCGCCATCGATAAAGGGAGAGATTTCCAACTATCTCGATGAAGGTTTTAAAGAGTTTATTTATTTTGCATCAACTGAAAACAACACGGAAGAGGTGGAAAGGATTAGAAGAATAACTATGGAAAGCAATAATAAAGTATATTGGGACAAATAAAAACAATTAAAATGTTTTTGAATAAAGATGATATTAAAAAAGCTAATAACAAACTTTTATCTCAAAAAATTCCTCCTCAACAACGTGGATACGAGTTTGAAAGCTTGATCAATTCATTACTGTGTATTGAAAATTTGGAACCAAAGTCAAGTTATAAACCACTTGGTGAACAAATAGATGGATCATTTTTTTGGCAAGGTCAAACTTTTTTATTGGAGGCTAAATGGGTAAAAGATAAAATACCTGTTTCTAGTATATACTCATTTAAAGTAAACTGGATGGAAAATTTCATACTACATCCGGTATTTTATTGCTGTTAATGGGTATGGTAAAGATGTTGAAGAGGCTTTAAGGCTCTCCGAAGTCTCATGACTTCAAACGAGTTGCTCCAGTGGACAGCGGAATGCTTTGGCATTGGAATGAAGCAGTAAAAAAATATAAAGAACACGGACGACCACAACCAAAGCCATTAAAGAAATGAGAAAAGCGGCATATATAACTAAGCTTTTGTTTTGCGCACCGAGCAAGAAATGAAAACTAGGTTTAATAAAAAGAATTAGTCAGAACCATATAAAACTTTGCGTTTAAATGAAGCCAAAACAAAAACGCGAGAAAATATTCTATATTTTCTCGCAAAATTTAGATTGGGTTAAAAAGCACCATCAAATTAGATTTGAACCAGATTTCGAAAACGGATATATCTGTCCATTATGTATTGAAGTATTTTTCAAGGAGGATCTAAATGTTAATCTAAATAACTTCTTAACCTTAGAAGATGTTCCACCTGCGTCGCTTGGAGGAAAAGCAAGAATTTTAACTTGTAAAAAATGTAATTCAAGAAGTGGTCACAAACTTGATTCACATTTACTAAATGCGCTTTTAGAAGCTGATTCTAAATTATTTTTGCCCAATTCTGAAACTCTTTCTACCTTTGAAATTGATGGCAATGTAATAAATGGAAAAATAAAAATTGACAATGAAGGCAAATTTTTAATAGACTTTCAGAAACAATATTCAAATCCGCAAAGTAGTAAAGAATTTAAAAAGGGTTTATTTAATTCTGAAACAGTCTATAATCCAATTTTCTATCCAAATATAAGATATACAACTCGTTTCAAATCGAAAGAAATAACGATGAAGTTCAAAAAAACGTCTGATGAACGTAGAGCTGCAATTGCTTTGTTAAGAATAGCTTACTTACATGCATTTTCAAAACTTGGAAATAGCTTTATAATTAACAATAATTTGAAAATTGTACGAGAACAAATATTAAATCCTGAAAAAGAAATTTTACCAAAAATATTTTGGATTAAATATGAATTTCCAGAAGACTGTGAAGGTATAAATATAATAACATTGCCAAAAAAATTAAATTGTTATTTAGTAACATTCAGATTAATTACAAAAAGTATATCTCGACAATTTAGTATTGCATTACCTGGACCAAGTGAATTTGGGAGTGACATTTATAAAAATTTGGAAGAAATATTATGTGTTGGAGATGGAACTGAAAAAGAAGGAATTACATTCGAAACACTTCCTGATCGCGATTATATAAAAGATGAGGATTTAGTTTTCGGAAGTCATTATTACTGGCAAGAATACACTAAAGAATCCTATAAGCCTAGATTTCCTGAAAAATAGTAGCCAGTTTTCAATAACTTATAAAATATGCACAAGTACGACACTAATAGAGTTGAATTTTATTCAGAAGAAGATTTGGCAGGCGCATTTCAACTCTCAAAGGGAGAAAACATTTTAAGAAATAATTCGCAAGCTGATAATACAGATATAAATGATATTTTAGAATATCATCATATAAAAAACTATATTGACAATGCATTATATTTAAAAAATTGGACGAAAAAAGATATTTCAGATTTTCAACAAAAGTCAATTGAGTTTAGTGAAACGATAGGTCAATTTATTTCAAATATTAACAATGAAAACATCAATATCCTATATGAAAATGTGCTGAGAAATTATATTGATTCTTTTTGGGAATTAATAAATAATCATGAGGCATACAAAAGAATATCTAAAACTAATTTTAGAAATATTTTATTATTAGAACCTTTTCTAATACGCAACATTTTAACACACAAAAGATTAGTTGACCATTATGACAAAGAAATAAGAGATTTCTTGCTAAATGATACACAATCTGCAGAAATTTTACTTTCTATTTATGAAGTAAAAGATGATTATAAAATGTTTCTTCCTAAATGCCTCACCATTGATGACAAAGAAAAAATTATTTCAAATTATTTAGATGAAACTGATACTAATTTAAATTATATTGGACTTATCCAAAACGCTAAAAATAAAAATGATTTCAAAATTTCTGACAGAACAAGATTAAAAGCAAAACGTTTACATAAAAGTATAACAGATAAATTTTTTGAAGGAAATCAAGGAATTAAATATGGGGTTTCTATCAGTTTTCCAAAAAATGCTACAAAAATAAAAGATGGCAAAATTGACGAGGATGATTATGTGCATTATTCTTATAGTGCAGACTTTATTCTGAAAAATAATAATCCATATGTTTTATTTCAAAATTTTGATATTCTTTTTGAATATATTGATGAACAGAAAAGAATTGATCTTGTTAGTAAGAGAAGTCAAATCAGTACCATAGAGGAGATTATGGGAGTCCGTTCGGAAAATGAGTATTGGGGTGGAACCGCTTTTTCATTATCAGAAATGACATCACAAGGTCAGATATTTGGTTATAGCAAAGTTTTGTACGAAATGGAAACTTCCATAGAAGATATTCTACAATTTATTTTTACTGTAGCATTACAAGAAAAATATAACTTTGCCAATAACGTACATTTCTCAATTCCATTATCAACAAATTCATATCTTGAAAAAATAAGGTTGATGGCACCTGAATTTGAATCAATACTAAAACAGTACAAATTATACGTAGAAGATAGAGTAATTGATTTTGAGTTATTACAGATTTCTTCGTCACCTACTACAATTAAAAATATTCCAAGTTTAAACTCAAATAAATATATTTATTTTAACGAACAAAATAAGGAAATGGTTGGATGTTCAAATATCTTTTTTTCTGGTCAAACTCTTCTTACCTATATTGATCCTTTTAAGGAAAAAAAATATCGTTGTTTTTTTGATTTACTAGCAAATGAATCAGTAAATTTTGATAATTATGCAGAACATCAAAAACCTCAACTAAATTATCTAATTGAAAAGCGATTCATAAAAATAGATAGCAGTAATTTTATTCAAATCACAAACTTTGAAAGACTATATATTTTTAAAGATTTGCATGAGAATGAATTTGCGTCATTTCATCACTATCCCTTACATTTTCAAAAAGAGGCTCTACAAATGATAGCTGAAAATATTATTTATTTTGAAAGTTCATTGTTTTCAAAATCAGAACAAGCATATTTTAATTATTACTTAAACAAAAGTGAATTTACAAATGGATTAGATTTGAGAAACAGTTATTTGCACGGTACACAAGCAAATCCAGATGAAGTTGAAAAGCATGAATTTTCGTATTTTATCTATTTGAAATTGCTTGTTTTATCAATGTTTAAAATAGAAGATGACTTGGCTATTTTTGAAGAAAATAAAATATTAGCCCAATTAAATAATTTGTGAACATTAGTAGGAGAAAACAAACTTCTTCCCCCTTTCCAAAGTCTCCTGAATTTTCAGTTTTTTTCAGAAACTCTGAGGGGAGTTGGGCTTCATTGAAAAAAAAAGGAGTACCGGTTCGGTTACGGCACCGGGTATTTTTTTAAAATCAAATTATGTCAGTTTTTGAACAAAGGCCAAATTATAAAATCTAAAGATTAACCCGATAGTGAGGCTTAGAATAGTGTCCTGTCTTCGTTATCGTTTTTTATATAGAATCAGATTTTCCCTAATGTAATATGCCTTCGAAGAACCGAGATCAATCATCAAATTTAAAAACCATAAGAATTCATCCAACAATGATTCATCTTCTTTTATTATTTTAATTTTGTCTTTAAAACATTTCTATCAGCTTTTCCCTAGTAATAATTTACGTCTATAAACTGTTTAGTGCCGACTTTAACTGATTGGTTAAAGCTTTAATTCCAAGTGGCATCAAGCTTTGGAAACCAATCCCAGACAACAGTTGCATTAAAGCTTCAATATTGATAAAACTCAGTTTATTTATTTTCTTTAAATAGACATTTGATTTCGTTTTATCTTTCAGCACAGACCAATTATCTGCTTCCGCTTTCCACTTACCAAAAAATAGAAACTCCTGATCGAATAACTTTGTTTCATCTTTAATTTTTAAATAAAGTATATCCCAATATTCCCATAAATTATTTAACATTGTTTCAGATTCACTATTACTATCAACCTTATAATAAAACCATTCTACTGTAT
>JAIXLO010000096.1 GCA_026931325.1 Chitinophagales bacterium
AACATTACCAGATATTTCTGAAATAGATTTAGTTGTAATTGGATGCAACGATTTAAGAGGCATAGGAATTAACAACTATAAAGAAAGTGCACCAGATAAAATTCGAAATGAATTTTATAAATTATATCATTGGCATAACGATGTAAGAGTAGCAGATTTTGGTAATATAAAAATTGGAGCTACTCTTCAAGATACTTATGCTGCATTAAAAACTGTTATTACAGAATTGATAGAAAAAAAGAAAAAAGTAATTATTTTAGGCGGAAGCCATGATTTAACTTTAACACAATATGGAGCTTACAGTACTTTAGGACAAATAATTGAAGCAACTAATGTAGATGCAAGAATAGATTTGAATATGGATAGTGTGTTAGCTGCTGAAAGTTTTTTAATGGAAATGTTGTGCAGTAGCCCTAATTATGTAAAGCATTATAACCACATAGGTTTTCAAAGTTATTTGGTACACCCAACAATGTTGGAAACTATTGATAAACTAAGGTTTGATTGTTATAGAGTTGGAAGAGTAAAAGAGAATATTGAAGAAATGGAGCCTGTTATAAGAAACACCAATTTATTCAGCTTTGATATTTCTGCAATTCAAAATGCACATGCCCCTTGTAATAAACTTACACCTAATGGATTAACTGGAGAAGAAGCTTGCACATTAATGCAATATGCAGGGCTTAGTACAAATATTAGTAGTGTTGGTATTTATGGTTATTTACCATCTGAAGATGAGCATCAATTAACTGCAAAACAAATAAGCCAAATGCTCTGGTATTTTATGGATGGAATGTATAAATGCAAACAAGAAGCAGAATTAAAAAATACACATGATTTTAATGAATACCATTTAGCATTTGCAGATGTATCAACATCATTTTTGCAAAGCAAAAGAACTGGTCGTTGGTGGATGCAATTACCAGATGGAAAATATATTGCTTGTAGTCAAACTGATTATATCATGGCTGCATCAAATGATATTCCTGAACGTTGGATGAGAGCTGTAGAAAGAAGTTAATTTCAACAATACAAATTTATTAAAAGCAGTGCAATAAATAGTAATTGTTCATTACTACAAATGATACAAAAAATTGCTTTACCCTAAAAAAACTAAGATATATAAAATACGAAAACAAACTATACAATAAACGCAATCAAAATTTTAATACAATAATTAACCACCAACAATTTTTCATTCTTTAAAAGTAATTTTAATAAATTTTGATTGAGAATTAATATAGTTGCGTATATTTGGACGTTGTAAGCAACCCAGTCGCAATCACCCTAAAGGTGTAACGACGACAAAAGGAAAAAACTTAAACGGACATGAATATAACAAACTACCAAAGGATACGGGACAATAGTCCACTAATCGGATTTTTTGTAATTTTAAATTCATAAATCTATTATTATGTTACGCCAATTAATATTATTTATTTTTTGCTGCCTGTTTTTACTCACATCCTGTAAAAAAAATAAGCCAGACCCCCAATGTATTGCTCCTGCCATTATACCAATGCAGCCCTACTCTTATCCTGTATGGCATCCAAATGGACAAACAATTGGATTTAACCATACGCCATTAGCAGGCATTGGTTCAAATGGCAATGCCCCTTGTATCTGGTATAGCTATATGGGTAAAGCAGACTCAACGGGTTTTTATTTAATGAACAGGGATGGTACAGGCTTTAAAAGAGTAACCAACTTTTACCTTAATACACCGGCGTGGTCTCCTGATGGACATTGGATTGCATTTTCCATTCCACCCAACATTTATAAAATGCCGTTCAATGGTAGCACTTTTGATACAACACAAATTATTCAGTTAACTACAACCGGAGGCAATTTTTATCCGAGTTGGACACCCGAAGGGGACAGCATTTTTTATGACTCCAATGTAGGTACGAACGGACAGGGGTATTATGTATGGAAAATGGCACGTGATGGTGGTGGAAAGATAGGATTTCCAGAAACCGGACGACAACCATTTGCAGCAAATAATGGTAAAATCTATTATGTAGGTGGAGTAAACGGACAGCCTGAGATTTTCTCTATGAACCGGGATGGAAGTGGAAAAACACAAGTAACATTAAATGGGCAATATGGAAATAGGCGTACACCAAAGTTCTTTGGCAACAACTTATTTTATGAGGACAACGGAACGTTGCGAAAGATAAATACAGCAGGTATAGATATTACACTTGCAAACCCATCGGTTACTTACGATATATCTGTAACAGGTGAAATTGTTTACAGCAAAATGGAATCTGATATTATGAAATACAATAAACAAATTGGCACATTGTGGATTATGAATGCCGATGGCACAAACAACAGACAACTTACTTTTAATAACAGTTTTTAACCAATCCTTAATATGAAAAAAGTTATAACAATAATACTCTTTTTAGTTTGCTATACATACACGTTTTCGCAGGCAAACCTAAATAATGAAGTGCTGGTTTATTTCAAAACCGGAGTACAAAGAGTAGCACCATCTTACACTACAAGCAGTATCACCTCTCAAAACATTTTGAATGTTTTGAATAATTACAGCATACCCGCTTCAAATGTTATCCCCTCTTTCCCTGCATTTAACGAGGCTGATACCGTACAATATGAAATTGGCGAAAGCTCCCGGCAAATGAACAGGGCTAAGGTATTTACAATTACAGTAACCAACCCTAACACCAAAACCAACCTGATTAATGATTTAATGGGGCTTTCGGAAGTTTTGTATGCAGAACCAAACGGGAACGGTGTCTAATAACATTATTCCTATTGATGGCAGGTTTGGGCAGCAATGGGGTTTGAGGAATACAATAGTTCCCGGGGCTGATATTCATGCCGACCCGGCTTGGGATATTTTTACCGGAAATCCGAATGCTATTATCGCAGTCATTGACAATGGTGTTGACCGAAACCATAATGATTTGGATACAAAAATTTTGGGCGGTGACAATGGTTTTGAGATTTTAACAGACCCCTTTGTAGGTGACTTTAGCCATGGCTCCCATGTAGCCGGTATTGCTGCTGCCATATCAAACAATGGAGGGAATAATGGTGTGGCTGGTGTTGACTGGTTGGCGAGAATTCACCCAAAGAATATTTTTGACGGCAATGGCGACCCTGATATTACAACCAGCATAATTGATGCTGTCAACTTTAGCCCTAATGTGTGGACATTGAATAACAGTTGGGGAACAAGGAATCAGGACGGCTCACCCGGAAGATATTCTGTAACTATAAGAAGTGCATTTGCCCATGCGTACAGAAATAACAGGGTTTCGTGTATTGCAATGGGAAACCATCAAGATGATTTTCCTGATGAAGTAGCTTTTCCTGCGGGAATAAATTCCGGAGTAATTGCAGTAGGGGCAACAGATATGAATGATAACATTACTTGGTTTTCCGCCAATGGTCCGCATATAGATGTGGCAGCACCGGGGCAGGGTATATGGTCAACAAATTTCAATAATGGCTATGTCCCTTTATCAGGAACCTCAATGGCAACGCCACACGTATCTGGTCTTGCCTCTTTATTAAAAGGTTTTAATACCAATTTGGCAAATGATGATATTGAGCAAATAATTCGATTATCGGCAGATGATAGAGGTGCAGTGGGGTTTGATAATGCATTCGGTACTGGTCGAATAAATGCAGAAAGGGCATTGCAGTTTTTACAGGCACCCAATACGCTGCAACACCTAAATGTTACCGGAGGCACAATATTTAACACAAGCGGAAACATGACAAGAATATTTTTAGGTGTACCCGGTTTGCCCGATGCTGCTTATATTGTACGAAGAAGTGAGGTAAGAACAAATATAACTTTCCCTCCTATGTGCAATATGATAGGGGTTTGGGGGCGTGGTGTAGGAACTACGGGATACAGGGAAGAAAACGGACGGAGTTTTGGTGAGGGCATTTGTGAAATTGTTCCCGGCACATTAACAAATACAAGTGCCACATTAAGAACGTGGATTTATGAGGTTTGGACAATTACAGGGCAACGCTTGGGCTTTTATCCAAGTGCAGCAAGAAATACACGATTTGAATATACTATTCTTGGGGAACCCCTGCCATCCAATATAGTTGGAGATGCTTCATTTTGTACTTCTGCAACATACAGTTTAAACATCAATCCACCCGTAGGTGCAACTGTTACTTGGTCTGCATCACCTTCCGGTGTTGTTTCCATAAGCCCAACAACAGGTAATTCCACCACTGTTACAAAATTGACGGATGGCAGTTTTACCCTTACAGCAACTATTACCAATGCATGTGGAAACAATCCTGTTGCCATCCAAAGAACATTATTGGCAGGACCGCCGCCTGTAACCATTGCCGGACCATACGACCCTGTTCAACATACAATAATGGGAGTTGCCTGTGTTGGTGAGGAGTATTATTTTACACCTTATGAGTATTATAATCCCAACGACAGTTATGTTTGGACACTATTTCCACCACCGGGTTCAGGCGAATTTCCAAGATTATTTTCAGGTTCACAGGTTCAGTTTGATTTTGTTGTCACAGGCTATCATACTTTACGAGTTTCAAAAACTAATAGTTGTGGTACTACCTATACCGATATGAATATAAATGTTCAGGAATGTTTTTATTTCAGGCTATCGACATCACCTAATCCTGCAACTAACCAAATAAATGTTGTTATTGACGATGAAACTTATCAGGTAAAAGCACTTAGCACAGACACAGATGTTAAGTTTGAACTATTTAATTTCAATACAGGACTTCAACAACGACAATGGGCATTCAAAAATGTTCAAAACCGGTTCAACTTAAACCTGTCAGGGGTAAATGCAGGCGTGTACATACTTAGAGCAACAAAGGGAAAATATAAATAGGCTATAAAAGTCATAGTAAATTAGAAAATCAGAATGAAATTGGCTGACGAATACAATCTCAGCCCATTTTTATTCTTAGACAGACATTACACAATAGGGTATGCTTACAACAAGGTATTGCCAAAAGCGGAGCTGAACGGCTTCGATTGGACTTTTGTGCAAGGTTCAGCATTCGTTCTTCGATTGAACTTTTGTACTAAAAGTCCCCGCCTTCGGCAATACCCAAAACGTTAGTAGCCATTTTAACCAAAACCTGCATAAATGAAAGAGTTGTAAGCAACCCTTCCGACACACACCTTAACAGTCCGAAGTTTACAATTTCTTAACCCCATTTTTAGATTTTTCGTTGCAGCATTCCTATTCCAAATACTATCTTACATTTAGTTTTAAGGTACTAATTTTGCCAAAGAAAAACAATCACTATGAAATCATTGATATTTCTTGCTACGGCAATTATACTTTTTGGCAGCAGGTTTAAGACAATAGGAGCAGGCATTTGATTCAATTATTCTTTAACCTCAAAAAATAAGTTTATGAAAAAAATATTGCATTCTTTAGTTATCGCAACTGTCGGGCTTCTTTTTCATAGCGATATTAATGCACAGGCAAGAACGAATTTAGATACTGCAAAGTCAAGAATAGAAAATGGAAGAATTGGTATAACAATACCCGTAATATATAACAATTCAAAAGGCGTATATTATACTTCAGGCAACAGAAGAGAACCAACCGGAAACGCAATCAGCTATGGCATAAATATCAATTATTCTCATTTTCTTTATAAAAACTTGTATATTATCGGAGGAGTTGGTCTTTATGCTCAAAATTTTGACATACAAAGACCCTTTCAGTATAAAACTCCCGACGGTACCGAGCCTTTGGTTAGCACAAAAAAGTACACCTATCAAAACATTCAATTTTTGATAGGTGTGGGATGCGAGAAAATGATTAGCGACAAATGGTCTTTGGGGGGGCAGTTGTCTTATAATATCTACTCTTCATATAGGCAAAAGTATGAGCAAGAGTATTTTCCCGGCAAAAACGAAGTTTATAAAAACCGCCTAATGCTTGGGAGTACCGTAAACTTGGATTTGAGATGTGAGCGATATTTGAACAATCGGTTTTCGATTGGAGCAGCGATTATTTTTCCTGTATACACTCATTGGAATGATGATAAAATATTTAACAAGTATGATTATGCGGATGACACACAAATTATAGCGTACCCTAAATTTTCATTAGGTGCTAATCTTTCAGTCTATTGCCAATTAAAAAATAAGCGTTTATGAGAAAGCTAATTACAACCGTAGCATTTTTCGTTTTACTTTTTTCGTTCTTCTCGGCTAATGCACAAGTAAAGACAAACCTCAGTAATCCAGATAAAATATCAAATAAGGGGAAATTTAATAAAAGTTACAAAACAGATATTGACTTTGAAGTTCCGAAGAAGAATATCAAAGAGTTGCTCGAAAATGAGGAAGCAGACTATGCTTCAACAAACGAGGATAGACCATTCAGACTTGCAATCGCTATTCCTGTTGACATTGATATTACAAAACAGGCAAACTGGTCATTTGAAAATAAATTTGCTTATGGTAAATTTTCTATTCGATTAAACGGGGCTTTATCTTCAAGTATAAATTTTGACAAGTTCAATTTACCTTCGAACACAGAAATGTACATTTATAATGAGAGCGGAAACATGATAACTGGGCCAATTACTGAAAAAGAAAATAATCCAAATAATGTTTGGGGAAGCTGGGTCTATCAAGGTGAGTATTTGAACATTGAAATAAAAACACCAACCTCAACATATAAAGATCTCATATTGCATTCAAACAATATTGCTTATGGCTACAAGCACATTTATCAAATAGAAACTGCAGGTTTCGGCACTTCCGAATCCTGCAACATTAATGTAATCTGCCCATTAGGAACTGGTTGGGAAACAGAAAGAAATTCTGTAGCTCTTGTCCTTAATGATAATGGACAAGATTGGTGCAGCGGGGCGATGGTAATGAACACTTGCAATACTAACAGGCCATTTTTTCTTACTGCAAATCATTGCTTTACAGGTCAAAATGTAAATGCTTGGCGTTTCATGTTTCAGGCATGGAGTCCAACCTGCCCGCATCCAGGGGTGAATAATGATGGAGTTACTTATAATGGTTCTACATTAAGAGCAAACTGGGCTGGTACAGATTTTTGCTTAGTAGAACTAAGCAATACTCCACCTGCAAATTCTGGAATAAATTACGCTGGCTGGAATAGAAACACTGCGGATATTATTCAAACCACAATTATTCATCATCCCCAAGGTGATGTTATGAAAATTTCAAGAGACAATCAAGCACCTGTTTTTGATAATTTTTTGGGGGCACAATGTTGGAGATTAGGTTTAGACCAAGGGGCAACTCAAGGAGGCAGCTCTGGTGCACCTTATTTTGACCAAAATCATAGAATTATCGGGCAGCATTATGGGATAGATGATGGTAATTTACCAGTTTGTAATCGAAGTAGGAAATTTGGTGGCCGCTTTGACCTCTCATGGACTGGAGGCGGCACAAATGCAACAAGATTAAGCAACTGGCTTGACCCAAGCAATTCCGGAGCAATGACTACAAACACGACCAATGTATCTTTATTAACACCCACTACATTTTCTATTTCTGGCTCTGAACAGTTTTGTAACACTTCCACCACATACAGTATTCCCGGTCTACCCCTTGGCGCTACGGTTACATGGTCAACCTTGCCTTACTTGTTTGGTAATTACCCTTCGGGTTCTGCAATAATTAACACACCAAATTCACCTACTACAACATTAACTAAAACAGCCGATGGGGTATTTATATTAAGGGCTACTATTTCTAATGTATGCGGTAGCGGAACAATACAGATACAAAAGCAAATAGTTGCGGGGCCACCTTTAATAAGTATTATTGGACCTTACGACCCAATACAACATACTATTATGGGTGTAGCGTGTGCAGGCGAAGAATATTATTTTATTTCCAACGATAGTGAAACAGGACAAACTTATACTTGGACACTATTTCCACCACCGGGTTCAGGCGAATTTCCAAGATTATTTTCAGGTTCACAGGTTCAGTTTGATTTTGTTGTCACAGGCTATCATACTTTACGAGTTTCAAAAACTAATAGTTGTGGTACTACCTATACCGATATGAATATAAATGTTCAGGAATGTTTTTATTTCAGGCTATCGACATCACCTAATCCTGCAACTAACCAAATAAATGTTGTTATTGACGATGAAACTTATCAGGTAAAAGCACTTAGCACAGACACAGATGTTAAGTTTGAACTATTTAATTTCAATACAGGACTTCAACAACGACAATGGGCATTCAAAAATGTTCAAAACCGGTTCAACTTAAACCTGTCAGGGGTAAATGCAGGCGTGTACATACTTAGAGCAACAAAGGGAAAATATAAATAGGCTATAAAAGTCATAGTAAATTAGAAAATCAGAATGAAATTGGCTGACGAATACAATCTCAGCCCATTTTTATTCTTAGACAGACATTACACAATAGGGTATGCTTACAACATAGTATTGCCAAAAGCGGGGCTGACGTGCAAGATTGAACATTTGTACTTCTATTATCACCAAAGCAAATTTTATTTGCAGAAAAGCATTAAATTAGCAAACAAAATTCGCTTTGGCTTGCTGTGGCGCTGAACTCAACATTTGTGTTTTGATTTCCCCGCCTTCGGCAATACGATAACCGTTACCTGTGATTTTAAAAAGACCGTGAACCAGACAAACAACATAATCGGACAGATTTTAAAGAAGAATTATTGGTACAACAGGTTCATAAAATACGCATTCATCAGCCAAGAATTGGTGGCAGAAGGCTACACTATATGCTGCAAACATTTATGCAGCAACACCAGATTAGTATAGGCAGAGATGGCTTTTTTGAATTGCTGCTGAACAATGGTTTATTGGTTAGAAAAAGAAAAAGGAAAAAGCCTGTAACTACGAACAGTTTTCATAGGTACAAAAAATATAAGAACCTAATAAAAGAGTTGATACCAGTGAGTTCTAACCAATTGTGGGTAAGCGATATTACCTATATTGGTTTGCAAAAAGGATTTGCATATTTAAGTTTAATAACAGATGCTTACAGCAGAAAGATTGTAGGCTTTTATCTATCAAAAACATTAGAATCTATAGGTAGTATTAGGGCATTAAAAATGGCTTTACAAAACAATCCTAACAGCAGCAACCTCATTCATCATAGCGATAGAGGAGTGCAATATTGTTGCAATGCGTATGTGGGTATACTTAAAAACAGGAAGATAAAAATCTCAATGACCGAAAATGGCGACCCATTAGAAAATGCCATTGCAGAAAGAGTGAATGGGATTTTAAAAGATGAGTTACTGGAAGAAGAATATAAAGATTTTACTTCAGCACAACAAGCAGTAGCCAAGGCAATAAGTGTGTATAACCATTTACGTCCACACAGTAGTATCAGTTACAAAACACCGATTGAACTACATACCAATAATGAACCAGTAGAACGGAAATGGAAAAACTATTATGCAAGAAAGGAAGGCCAAAATGTTGAAGTTGCTGCTGAATTGTACCGATGAAAAAAATATTTCTTTAGCTGTGAATGGCTACAAAATATTTTTTTCATCTACACCCCTTAACTTTGAAAAGTAAACCAATGGCAGGACTAAAAAATAACTGTAAACCTGTCGTAGGATTTAACAACAAAAAGTGTCAACTATTTTCAGGACGAGGCAGGACAAATGGTTTATTTACTATCAAGACGAGTGGCTTTATTTTCACCGTTCTTGGACAGGCAACGGAATTTATAAAGCAAAACTAAACAAAGAAACTGACGGTTATTCTATAAAAGAATTTTGGGCAGAGCGAAACCATGAAAAATATCAGAACGAAGACGACAATACAGATATTGAAATCTTCTCATTTCTTATTGCAAGAGGACTTTTAGGAATTGATGTTGGTAACATCTATTCAAGCAGAAACATAAAAACAAATAGCGATTTAGTAAAAGGTTGGAGTAATTTTGGAAATATGCTTTTTAATAATCAGAGAGCTGATTATTTTAAAGACATTAAATCAGCACTTTTTGGTGTTGCAGTTGGAGACGCCTTGGGTGTTCCGTTTGAATTTAGTTCAAGAGATAAAATGGAGCAACATCCAGCGACAGATATGGTCGGCTATGGAACTTATAACTTACCACCTGGTACATGGTCAGATGATAGCTCTTTAACCTTTTGTCTTGCCGAAGCTTTTGCTAATCATGGATATGATTTAAAGATGATAGCCTTTTATTTTCATATGTGGAGAAAAAATGCTTGGTGGACAGCGAATAATCATGTGTTCGATATAGGCATTACAACTTCTCAGGCCATATCCAGGCTTTTAATAATCTTAGAAGCTGAGGACCTTCAAAAACTTAATAAGCTTAAGACATCAAACCAAGATTATGAACATGAAAATGGAAATGGCTCATTAATGAGAATCTTACCACTTCTGTTTTATATAAGAGGAATGGACCCAGTTAAGCAATTTGATATTACTTGGGATGTCTCTGCACTAACACATAGACATATCAGAGCAGGAATGAGTTGTTTTATCTATTTAAAACTAGCTGAGAAAATATTGGATGGCGAAAACAAGAATGATGCTTATGAGACAACAAGACAAATAGTAGCTGACCTATGGGATGAAATTAATTTTCCGGAACCTGAAAGAAAGCATTTTTCTAGAATAATACAAAATGATATTCGTGAAACAAAGATTCAAGATTTAAAATCAGGCGGATATGTGATTGAAGTTTTAGAATCAAGTATTTGGTTTTTTTTAGAAAAGACTAATTATAAGGATACCGTTTTAGGCATTATAAACTTAGGCCACGATACCGATACATCGGCAGCTATTGCAGGTGGCTTAGCTGGACTTTATTATGGATTTGAAGATATTCCAAAGGATTGGGTAAGTCAAATTGCAAGAAAGGAGGATATCGTGGATTTGGCCGAACGATTTGCAGACAAACTTGCCAGCCACTAACAAGGTATTGCCAAAAGCGGGGCTAAACGGCTTCGATTGGACATTTGTGCAAGGTTCAACATTCGTTCTTCGATTGAACTTTTGTGCTAAAAACCCCCGCCTTCGGCAATACCCAAAACGTTATAAAAGATGAGAATATTAGTTTGTGCCAGCCTAAAACAACAAATAATTAAAGTGTTTTTAATACATCATTCATTTTTCTTACAGCGTCAGCACTTTTATTAAATGCAGCTTGCTCTGTTTCATTTAATTTAAAGTCTATAATTTTTTCCCAGCCATTTTTTCCAATTATTACAGGCACACCCATACAAATATCTTTTTGTCCATATTCGCCATCTAAAGCAACACAACATGTAAATAATTTTTTCTCATCACGTACTATTGCTTCTACTAAAGCAGCACCTGATGCACCTGGTGCATACCATGCACTTGTACCAATTAATTTAGTTAATGTAGCACCTCCTACCATTGTATCATTAACAATTTTTTCTTGTTGCTCTGCAGTTAAGAAATCTGTAACTGGTACACTATTCCATGTTGCTTTTCTAATTAAAGGAATCATTGTTGTATCTCCATGACCACCAACAACTACAGCATTCAAATCTGATGGGCTTGCTCCTAAATGTTGACTTAATTGATATTTAAAACGACTACTATCTAAAATACCTCCCATACCAATTATTCTATGTTTTGGTAAGCCTGTAGATGTTAATGCTAAATAAGTCATAGTATCCATAGGATTACTAATGATGATGATGATTGCATTTGGGCTATGTTGTAAAATATTTTGACAAACATTTTTTACTATTCCAGCATTTGTTCCAATTAATTCTTCACGTGTCATTCCAGGTTTACGAGGAATACCTGAAGTAATTACAACTACATCACTCCCTGCGGTTTTAGAATAATCGTTTGTACTACCAATAATTTTTGTATCAAAACCTAATAATGCTGCAGTTTGCATCATATCCTGAGCTTTACCTTCAGCAAAACCCTCTTTAATGTCTAATAAAACTAATTCTGTTGCAAGTTCTTTTCGTGCAATATTATCGGCACAAGTAGCTCCTACTGCTCCTGCACCTACTACTGTTACTTTCATACTAAAATGTTTTTATATTGTAAAGATTATTTTTGAGGTGCAAATGTACCGATTTGTATTTATAATGAATATGAATAAAAATAATTCAGCTTAAAACATAATAAATAGCTTACATAAATTGTAAGCTATTTATTACTAACCCTAAAAATTAATTTAGTTTTTTATTTAAAGTAGAAACTTGTTGTTGTAAATTATCTATTATGTTCGCTAATTGACCAATTTCCCAACGTTGCACACTATTTGCTTTTTGTAAAATATAAACTGCTTTCCAAATTTCTAAAATATCTTCAGCATTAATATTATATGGTTCGTACACAGGGTTATCACTCATCAACGTTAAAGTATTTTTTGGCTTTGTATTTTTTAGAAGTCTTTTATATACTATACCATCATTTTTACTAAGTAAAACATAAGTGTTACTGCTTTTAATATCATCCAAACGCTCAACTCTTTCTCCAACAATTACACTACCACTTGGTGTTGGCATCATACTATCACCTTTAATTTCAAAAGCTCTGTACTCGCCTTGTGTAAGCATTGGTAAAGTAAAGGTGTTTAACTCATCTAAAAAATCAGCATCTGCATAACCATTTAAATAACCAGCAGCAGCTTTTTGAGGTATAAAATATATTAATCCATTACTACTTTTACCTAATTTTAAATTTCTTCTTTGTTCTAAATAATTATTATTTGGTTCATTATTTTCTTCAGATAGATCTTTTAAAAATAAATCATCCAAACTTAAATTAAACATAGAAGATAATACTTCTAAAACTTCTAACTTTGGCTCTGCTCTTTCTTCTTCATAAGCACCAAGTAAAGAACGTTTTATATTTAATTTACTTGCAAACTCGTCTTGTGTCCAAGAATTTTTTTTACGTAAATAGCGTAAATTTTTACCTGCGTAACTCATAGCTAATAGATTTAGCTGCAATATACTAATTATTTTAGTATTGTCAAATTAATTTTGAATTTTAATTTTAATTATGTAAAAAAATAAAGGGAAAACGAAGAATCGTTTCCCCTTTCAACCCTAAACCCTTAAAAAACTTGAACAATATTACAATAATTGTTTTAGAGAGTTTTGAAAATATGATGAATGGATGACAACTTCGGTAAAAAAATAGAATTAATAGGTAAAAGCATATTGTATTAAAAAGCAATACAATATTATCCTTACTTTTTCAATAATTTTTCTGGATTTTTTTTTATAAAATCTTCCCAACCATTAAATCCTTTTTGCATTTTAAAAATACTATTACTGATTTGATACTGATGACACAAAGCTACAGCTAATGCATCTGTAGCATCAAAATATTGAGGTTTTTCTTCAATAGCTAAAATTTGTTGAAGCATTTTCCAAACCTGTTCTTTATCTGCATTACCATTACCTGTAATAGATTGTTTTACTTTTTTAGGAGAGTATTCTGTAACATCTAAACCTGATTGAATTGCTGCTGCAATAGCAACACCTTGAGCTCTGCCTAACTTTAGCATACTTTGAACATTCTTTCCAAAAAATGGAGCTTCAATAGCAAATGTTTGTGGCTTATATAGCTTAATTATTTCAACAATTTTAGAGTGTATTTTTTCTAAGCGTTCATATATATCTTTATGAGAAGATAGTTTTAAAACATCCATCAACAATACTTGCTGCTTATTATTATCTATTTTTAATAAAGCATATCCTAATAGTTGAGTACCAGGATCTACGCCAAGTATTATATGAGGAGTTTTCATAAAATTGTAAGTAATAGAAAAAGCTAATAAATTATTGTTTAGATGCTTCCTCAGCTTGCTTTTGTAATTTGGCTGCTTTTTCTGCTTGTTTGGCTGCCTTTTTTTCCAATCTTTCTTTTTCTTTTTTTGCAGCTTCAGCTTCTTTTTGTAATCTTTCAGCCTCTACTCTTTTTTTGTAATCACTTACAAAAGTAGGTAGCTTATCCATAAATGCTGGTAGGTTTTGAATAATTTGATTATGTGTTCCTTCTCCTACAAATTGTGCTTTAGATGTATGAACAGCCAACAATATTTGTGTTTGTTTATTTTTTCTTTTTCCAATAGATTCTACTGTATAAAAAATATCAAGTTCATCTGGATTTAATTCATCAATTTTTACATTTTTTGCAGTATATACTCCTTTTGATTTTTTTACTTTTCTTGAACCTTTACTTTTAAAATAGTCTTCTAAAGCATCTATTACATCATCTGAAGTTTCATTTACAATTTTTTCTACTGCTGGTCTTTCATCTCCATCAACTTTAATTGCATTATTCTGAATTTCTTGAGACATTACAAAATGACTACTTAAAATAAAACAAAATAATCCTACTAATTTTTTCATAAATAAAATAATTTAACTTAATCAGACAAAGATAATACTTCATCTACATTACTTTTGAAGCATTAAATAAAAGCTGTTGAGTAATATTAAAAAACTTGCTGGAGAAACAATGTGGTATGGATTAAGTTCTATTGCTGCTCGTTTTCTTAATTATCTTCTTACTCCATATTTAACATATAAATTTTCTAAAGCAGGTTATGGCGAAATGAGTATTATTTATGCATTCATTCCTTTTATGAATATCATTTTTACTTATGGAATGGAAACAGCCTATTTTCGTTTTGTCAATAAAAATGATAAAAAAATAGTGTATAGCACTATTTCAATTTCAATACTTATTTCTACAGTATTATTAAGTTTATTACTCATTTTATTTCATCATCCATTAGCTACATTACTTACAATTCAAGAGCATAGTGATTATTTATATTGTGCCATTATTATTATAGCATTAGATGCTTTAACAACTATACCTTTTGCTAAACTAAGACAAGATGGAAGACCAATAAAATTTGCTGTTATCAGAATTATTAGCATTCTTATCAACATTGCTTTTACCTATTTCTTTTTAAGTATTTGCCCTGCATGGTTAAAAGAAAATCCCAATCATTGGTGTAGTAAATTTTATAATGCAGATTGGGCTGTTGGTTATGTTTTAGTTGCTAATATTATTCAATCAGCAATTACATTATTGCTTTTATCAAAAGAGTTTTTTGCATTTGAATGGAAGTTTGATAATAAACTTTGGAAAGATATAATGCTGTACAGTATGCCCTTAATTATTGCAGGTTTTGCAGGAATGATTAACGAAACTTTTGATAGAATAATGTTGGGTTGGTGGGCTCCTGTAAATAGTGCAGAAGCTGCAAAAGCAGAAGTTGGTATTTATGCTGCTTGTTATAAATTGGCAATTTTAATAACACTTTCAGTACAAGCATTTCGTATGGGTGCAGAGCCTTTCTTTTTTAAACAAGCAAAAGAAAAAAATGCACCAGAAACTTATGCTCGTGTAATGAAATTTTTTGTTATTACACTTTGCTTTATGTTTTTAGCAGTTGTTTTGTATTTGGATATTTGGAAACATTTTATTCAAAACCCAACAATGTGGATAGGCTTAAAAGTTGTGCCTGTTTTACTTTTAGCCAATATGTTTTTAGGTATTTATTATAACCTAAGTATTTGGTACAAATTGGGCAATAAAACTATTGCAGGTGCTTATATAACTGTTATTGGTGCTGCAATTACACTTTTTATTAATTATTTTTTTATTCCTTATTATAGTTATATGGCTTGTGCTTATGCAACATTTGCTTGCTATGGAAGTATGATGTTGGTTAGTTATTTATGGGGTCAAAAAGAATATCCAATTCCTTATGCTTGGAAAAAATTATTAGCATATATAGTTGTTGTTGTATTATTGAATATTGCTCATAAAAGCATTATTCAACTATACGATAAGTATTGGTTTAGTTTATTTTCTGCTACTATTTTATTTGGCTGTTTTGCTTTATTAATTATTTATTTTGAACAAAAAGAAATAAAGAGTTTGTTATTGAAAAAAAATAAATAGAATAATATTACAATCAAATGACACAACTAACATTCTTTTCCCACTTTCAACAATTAAGCTATAGTAATTTTGCACTATAAATTATTAGCTATGAAAATAGTAATTATGGGAGGTGGATTTGCAGGATTAAAACTTGCCCGAAGCCTCAATAATAAAAAGGGTTTTGAAATAACTTTAATAGATAGATTTAACTTTCATCAGTTTCAACCATTATTTTATCAAGTAGCAACAGCAGGGTTAGATGCAAGTAATATTTCTTTTCCATTAAGAAAAGTTTTTCATAAAAGTAAAAATGTAAGAATTCGTTTAGCAGAAGTACAATCCATTAATTCAGCAGAAAATACTGTTGTTACAAACATCGGTTTATTTGAATACGATTATCTTGTAATTGCAACAGGTGCTGATACCAATTTCTTTGGTAATAGTGTATTACAAAAAAATGCTTTCCCAATGAAAAGCACTGTTGAGGCTTTACAACTAAAATATAAACTTCTGCAAAACATAGAAAATGCTTTGGTTTTAAAAGATAATGCAGAAATAGAAAAATTATTAACTGTAGTTGTTGTTGGTGCTGGACCAACAGGAGTAGAAATAAGTGGTGCTTTAGCAGAAATGAAAAAATATGTTTTGCCAAAGGATTATCCTGAATTGAATTTTGCAACAATGAAAATTTATTTGTTAGAAGGAACAGATAGAACACTTTCATCCATGAGCATAAAAAGCAGTAAACATTCTTTAGAATATTTACAAAAATTAGGTGTTATTGTAAAAACAAATTCTGTCTTAGAAGATTATAATGGCAATATTGTAAAGTTGAAAGATGGAACTGAAATACAATCTAACACTGTAATTTGGGCTGCTGGTATTAAAGGAAATGTACCTGAAGGAATTGATAAAAATTTAATTGTACGTGGCAATAGAATTAAAGTTGATAGATTCAATAAAATACAAAATCATAATAATATTTTTGCCTTAGGAGATGTAGCTTATATGGAAACTACATTGTATCCTAAAGGACATCCTCAGGTAGCTAATGTTGCTATCAATCAAGCAAAATTATTAGCAAAAAATTTTTTAAAAATTCAATCCTTTCAACAAAACTTAGAAGAGTTTGAATATAATGATAAAGGAAGTATGGCTACTGTTGGCAGAAACCTTGCTGTAGTAGATTTTCCTAAACCTACTATGCACTTTAAAGGTTTTATTGCTTGGTATATTTGGATGGGTTTACACTTGTTTTTATTAGTAGGCGTAAAAAACAGAATTCAAGTTTTTATAAACTGGATTTTTAGTTACCTAACTTATGATCAAGATTTAAGATTAATTTTTAAAAAATCATTTAATACAAAAAATGAGTGATACAGTTTTATACTCAGCATAAACTATGTATCTAATAAATTTTCAATCAGTATCTTCACGCTTTAAAAATTTTTAAGTATGAATATCCTTTTCAGAAAACAAAGCTTACTTGTTTTATTTGTTTTTATTTGTTCAAGCATTTTAGCACAAGATGCTGTTGATTATAAAACTCCACCAAAAGAAATTGCAGATTTATTATTAGCCAAACCAACACCTACTGTAAGTATTGATAGCAAAGGAGATTGGATGATTATTTGTGAAAAAAGCAGTTATCCATCTGTAGAAGAATTAGGACAACCAGAAATACGTGTTGGTGGTTTAAGAATTAATCCAAACAATTATTCTCTTAGCAGACAAACTTATTTCAACCATATTTCTTTAAAAAATATTAAAACAAAAAAAGAACATACTATTATAGGTTTACCAGCTAACTTACAAGCAAGTAATATTCAGTGGAGCCCTAATGAAAAGAAAATTGCTTTTACAAATACTACTAATAACAGAGTAGATTTATACATCATCAATATTGCAACTTTTACTGCAACTAAAATAAATAAACAACCATTAAATATTGTAATGGGAGGAGTTTATAATTGGCATGGCGATGATGCTTTAATGTATAAAATTGCTATTGCTCCTGCATCTGCAAAACCTAAGCAACCAATAAAACCAAAGGGCCCAGCAGTGCAAGAAAGTATTGGTAAAACTGCACCAGGCCGTACTTATCAAGATTTAATAAAAACACCTTACGATGAACAACTTTTTGAATTTATGACCAAAGCTCAATTAGTTTTAAATACAAATGGTATTGAAACACCAATTGGCAAACCTGCTATTTATAAATCTTTTGCAGCATCACCAAGCAGAGCTTATATTTTAATAGAAACTATCAATAAACCATTTTCATATTTAGTGCCTGCTTATGGCTTTGCGTCAACTGTTAGTATTACAGATATGAAAGGCAATGTTGTAAAAGTAATGGCAGAATTACCTTCTGCTGAAACAAGTCCTACTGGTTATGATAATGTTCAAAATATTCCAAGAAATTTTTCATGGAGAGATGATGAAGCAGCAGACCTTACTTGGTGAGCCTTTGGATAGTGGTTTTATAAAAAAGAAAGTTGATTTTCATGATGTAGTTTATGCTTTGGCTGCACCTTTTAAAGGTGAAAGAAGAGAACTATTTAAAACTACTATGCGTTATAGATATACTATTTGGGGCAATCAAACTTTTGCTTGGGTGGTAGAAGGATTAACAGGAAAACAACTAACAAGAACTAATCGTTTTAGTTTTGGTGAAAATAAATTAGAAAAAATATTTGAACGTAGTACAACCGATGCATACAATAATTCTGGTACACCAATAACTACAAAAAATGTTTATGGAAAAGAAGTGATAAATATTTTCAACAATTCTTTTTTATTAAATAATACAACAGGTTCATCACCAAAAGGAGATTTGCCTTTTCTTGCTTTATATGATATTAATGCAAAAAAAAGTGATATAATCTGGCGTTGTGATGAAGGGAGTTTTGAATATGTAGTTGATGTAATTGATACAAAAAATTTTACTGTAATTACAAGAAAAGAATCTCAAAAAGAAGTGCCTAATTATTTTTTAAAAACTGTTAAAAGCAATCAAACAAGTACTGCACTTACCTCTTTTGAAAATCCTTATCCATCTTTACAGGAAATAAGAACTGAAAAAATAAGATATTCTCGTGTTGATGGAATTGAACTTACTGGTAATTTATATTTACCAAAAGGTTATAAAGAAAACTCAGGAGAATTATTGCCTTTAATTATTTGGGCTTATCCAAGAGAGTATAATAAAGCATCTGATGCTGGACAAATAAGAGGAAGTCAAGATAAATTTACAACTATCAGTTGGGCAAGTCCTATATTTTATGTAACACAAGGTTATGCTGTATTAGATAATGCAGAAATGCCTATTGTGAGCACTGACGAAAATAAAAAACCAAATGATAATTTTATAGAACAATTAAAAATGAATGCAGAAGCTGCTATTGATTATTTAGTAAACTTAGGTATTGTAGATAGAAATAAAGTTGCAGTTGGTGGGCATAGTTATGGTGCATTTATGACAGCAAATTTATTAGCACATACTTCTTTATTTAAAGCAGGTATTGCACGTAGTGGAGCATATAATAGAACCCTTACTCCATTTGGTTTTCAAAATGAGGATAGAACTTATTGGCAAGCTCCACAACTATATTATGAAATGAGTCCATTTAGTTTTGCAGATAAAATAAAAACTCCATTATTACTCATTCATGGAGAAGCAGATGATAATCCTGGTACTTTTCCAATTAATAGTGAAAGATTATTTAATGCTATTAAAGGAAATGGAGGGACTGTTCGTTATGTTTCATTACCTTATGAAGGTCATAGTTATCGAGCAAAAGAAAATTTATTACACATGCTTTGGGAGCAAAATGAATGGCTAAACAAATTTGTAAAAGATGCTAAGGAGTAAATGATTTTTGAAGAAAGGGGAAATGAAGATTGAGTAAAATTTTTTTTAGGGGTAATATAGCTGATCTTTGAATTTGTCATTAAAGATAAATTTAATATTTTTGGGAGAATAATAATATAGTTGTTTATATCTGAGAGCTAGCGGTCTGTATACAATAACCTTTGTATTGAACCCAGATTGTGCATTAGGAATATAAATTAGTTTTTCGGTTTTCATGATTCTATCGCTTAATTTGGTGTGAAGATTGCTTCATCTATGACTCGCAATGACGATGAGAAGGATTATTTCGTTATTGCCTGTGAGTTTGATTGCTTTTCTTTTTCGTCTTTGCGAGGGCTTTTGCCTGAAGCAATCTAGTGAAGCTAACTTTAGAAAAATAACTTACATAAAATTACACTGCTCATTTTCTTAATTTTGCTTAGATATGCAAAAGATTTTAATTATTCAAACAGCGTTTATTGGTGATGTTATTTTGGCAACTGCTTTAATTGAAAATTTACATAAACAATTTCCTAATGCTCAGTTAGATTTTTTATTAAGAAAAGGTAATGAAACCTTATTAGATGAACATCCTAAATTAAATAAAGTAATTGTTTGGAATAAAAAAGAAAAATATAAAAGCCTCCTAAAAATTATTAAAGAAGTAAGAAAAGAAAAATATGATTTGGTAGTTTGTGTTCAACGATTTTTAAATGCTGGTTTAGTTACAGTTTTATCTGGTGCAAAATATACTGTTGGCTTTCACTCAAACCCTTTAAGTTTTTTATTTTCTAAAAAAATTAAACACATTATTGGTATTGGTAAACACGAAGTAGATAGAAATAATGAACTTATAGAACAATGGGTTGAAGTGGCAGAAAGAAAGCCTAAACTATATCCTTTAGAAAAGCATTATGCTAAAGTAAAATCATTGCAACAAGAGCCTTATTTAGTAATGGCTCCCTCATCTGTTTGGTTTACTAAACAATTACCAAAAGAAAAATGGATTGAGTTAATTAATTATCATTTGAACGAAAAAATATTTTTAATTGGAGCACCATCTGATAATAATTTGTGTATAGAAATTATTGAAAAATCTCAACATAAAAATATTGAGTCTCTTTGTGGCAAACTTAGTCTTTTAGAATCAGCAGCACTTATTGAAAATGCAAAAATGAATTATGTAAATGATTCTGCACCATTGCATCTTTGTTCAGCAATGAATGCAAATGTTACTGCATTCTTCTGCTCTACCCTACCCTCTTTTGGTTTTACTCCATTAAGTGATAATTCTATAGTTAAGCAAATTGATTATAATTTATATTGTCGCCCTTGTGGTTTGCATGGCAAAAAGTTTTGTAAAGAAAAACACTTTAAATGTGGTTATGAAATTGATGTGAAAGATTAAAACAATTTCCTGAAATTAGTTTGAACCTTTCATTTTGTTTTTACTCTTCAAAAATGTTTTCTATAAAATTAAAAATTGTTTCTTATTTTGTTTCCCTAAAAAATATCTATGGCATTAAGCAAAATTTGGAGTGCATTTATTATAACAGCAATAATAGTAGCCTTAAGCAGAATGTTATTTTTTGATGCAGGTACAGATATGTTTAATAAAATGGTTGTTGGTAAACATGGTGATACAAGCAATACAAAAATTTTAGACAGTACAACACTTAGTCAATCTATTATTTCAAATATTCAACAAAACAAAGAGTATAAACAAGGAGAAAAAATTTACACAATAGCAAAAGATGGACATTATATTTCTTACATACAACAAGGAGCTGATGGAATATTGGCAACTTGCACTGTTGCAGTAAATATATGTATTGGATTAATTGGTATTATGGCTTTATTTATGGGGCTTTTAGCTATTGCAGAAAAGGCTGGTGCTATTAATTTTTTATCAAGAATTATTGGGCCATTTTTTAATAAATTATTTCCGGACTTACCCAAAAATCATCCAGCTTATGGACACATGATTTTAAATTTTTCTGCTAACTTATTAAATATGGATAATGCTGCAACTCCTTTTGGTATAAAGGCTATGCAGAGTTTGCAAGAAGCAAATCCTGATAAAGAAAAAGCTTCTAATGCACAAGTAATGTTTTTGTGTTTACATGCAAGTGGTTTAACATTAATACCTATTACTATTATTGCATTTCGTGCAGAATTGGGTGCAGCAAATCCAACAGATGTTTTTATACCTTGTATGATAGCCACTTTTGCTGCAACGATGGCTGCTATGTTGATTGTTTCTTTTAAACAAAAAATAAATGTTCTTCAACCAATTATTTTAATTTGGGTATTAGGCATTAGTGCAGTAATTGCTTCTTTGGTTTTATATATTAGAACTTTGAGTAAAGATGGTGTAGATGTTTTTTCTGGTTTATTGAGTAATGGATTAATTCTGCTGATTATTTTATTAATAGTTGTTGGAGGCTTGTATAAAAAAGTAAGTGTATTTGATGCATTTGTTGAAGGAGCAAAAGGAGGTTTTGAAGTAGCTATAAAAATTATTCCTTATTTAGTTGGGATGTTAGTAGCTATAAGTATGCTAAGAACAAGTGGCAGTTTTGATACTGTTATTGATGCTATTAAACAACTTTTTTTAGCCTTAGGTATGGATACTCGTTTTGTAGATGGATTACCAACAGCATTAGTAAAACCAATGAATGGTAGTGCAGCAAGAGGAATGATGATTGATACAATGAAAATTTTTGGAGCAGATTCTTATGCTGGTCGTTTAAGTAGTGTATTACAAGGCTCTAGCGATACAACATTTTATGTAGTGGCTGTTTATTTTGGTGCTGTAGGAATTAAAAATACTCGTTATACAATTGGTGCAATGTTGTTAGCAGATTTAGTTGGTATTATTACAGCTATTTTATTGAGCTATATGTTTTTTGGTTAGGATATTTTTAATCAATAAATGAAAGAAAAAACTTTGTTGAAAAGCTTTTACACTCCATAAAATATTACACCCCAAATTAAAGCAATTCCAAAGCCAATTAAAATAATACCTGAAACTTTATTGATGATATGAATATTATGTGGTGTAAGCTTTTTTCTTATTTTTCCTGCTAATAAAACTTTAGTAGTATCTGTTGCTAATACAAATGCTAAGCAAATAAAAAATACTGTAACTATATATCTTAAAGGATGTAATTGAGTTAAAGCTTGTGCATGAATTTTTGCAGTTGCTGCTAACCAAAAAATAAAAACTGCTGGATTCAATAAATTCATAAAATAACCAGATAAAAAAATAGCAGCTAATTCTCTTTTTTTAAATTGTTTTTCATACACTTCATTTTCATCATTGTAATTTATTTTCTTTTTAAAAAACAAAGTATAAATGCCCATTGCTATTAAAAATAAACTTCCTATAATACCAATAAGTAACTTATTATTTAATAGTTGTTGAAAAATTGAGCTTAACAAATTACAAATAAAAACTACAGTAAAATCGCTTGCAGAAACTCCAAGAATAAAAGCATATCCTCCTTTGTGTCCTGTTGTAAGACTTTGTCTTATAATAGAAAAAATTACAGGTCCTACCGAAATAGAAAGTATTAATCCTAAAGTTAGTCCACTAATAATTGCTTCTAACATAATTAAAAAAAGAAATTAATAAGCTGTATGTTTCAATTTTACTTACTGGTTTATTTATTTTAAATTAAAATTTTCTTTTAAAAATTGTTGCCAATCATTTAGCATATTTCCTTTCAAAACTCTTGGAAATTTGTGTTGTCCTCCTATCTTTCCTTTCAATTCTAAGAACTGCATAAACTGTTCTTCAGTAAGTACATCTAAAAAAACTTCTTTTAATGCACTATTTCTTTCAACTGCATAATCGTCGTTTAAAATTTTTAATTTCTCATCAATTAAATTGGCTAATTGTTTTGCATCTACTTTATCATTACAAGCTATGTACCAATGATGTGCAAAGAAGTTATTGTATGGAATACCAGCAACTGTAAATTCTGGAATACTAATATTCAACTCTTCACTAACTAACTTAATTGCTTTATTCATATTTTCTACACTTAAATGCTCACCAACTAAACTTAAAAAATGTTTAGTGCGACCTGTTATAATAATCTCACATCTCTCAATATCTACAAATCTTATAGTATCTCCAATTAAATATCTCCATGTCCCAGCAGTAGTGCTAATTAATAAAGCATAATCCTTATTTTCTTCAACTTCATGTATCATCAATGTTTCAGGATTTGCAACTAAGTCTCCATCAATATCAAAGTTTTTATCATTGAATGGAACAAATTCTAAAAATATATGTTCATTAGTTACTAAACGCATTCCTTTAGCATATTGTCTATCTTGATATGCAATAAAGCCTTCACTTGCTAAATAAGTTTCAATATAAGTAATTGGTTTACCTAATAATTTTTCAAAACCTTTTTTATAAGGTTCAAAGCTTACTCCTCCATGAACAAAGAATGCAAGATTGGGCCATATTACATGAATATTTTTTAGTTTATAATGCTCAATAATCATTTCCATGAGCATTTGAATCCAAGCTGGTACACCAATAATAAAACCAATATCCCATTCAGGTGCTTTTTTTACAATCTCTAAAAGTTTAGTGTTCCAATCTCTTTGTTTAGCTATTTTTTTCCCAGGTTTATAAAATGGTTGAAACCAAAATGGAGCTTTTTTTTGCGTTATACCACTTAAATCTCCTGCATAATAACCAGCACCTTTTTGTAACTCTGTACTTCCTCCTAAAGTAAGCCAGCCCTTACCAATAGATTTTACTTGGATATTTTCGTAACTTCTTAAACTGAGTAATTGCTTAATCATTATTACTTTATTTCCTCTTAGTAAATCATTGGTTATAGGAATATATTTACTTGCTGCTTCACTTGTACCAGATGAAAGTGCATAATATTTTATTTTCCCAGGCCAACAAACATCAGGTTTACCTTCTATAGATTTATGCCACCATTCTTTATAAATTTTATTGTAATTATAAATAGGCACAAATTCTTGAAATTTTTTTCCTGGATGTTTGCTCATTAAAATTTCATCAAATCTGAATTGTTGTCCAAATTGTGTGAAACGAGCTTTTCGTAATAATTTTTTCAGCACTTTTATTTGCTGACGACGTGGGCTATTTTTTGGTAGCCTCAAAGCATTAAGAATAGAGTTTGGAAGGTTGATATCTATAATAGCCATTGGCAATCGTTGTAGTTAAGTTTTATTTATTATTAAGCTTCAAGTTTATAAACAACGAATATATTGCAATATTTTGTTTTTACATACTAATTATTTTAACTACCTAATCTTCTGTAATTTTCAATAATGTATTTTACATCTTGCAGCCAATCATAATCTTTAGCATATAAAAAATCCATATTTTTTAAGACATCTTTACTAACAGATAAATTGTTTTTTAGAAATGAAGAATAATGAGCAACAATGCCTATTTTTATATTAGGCAATTTATTACTTTCTGTACCATAACCTATCCAAGTATTATTTGCTATTAGAACATTAAAAGCATTTTTAATTGCTTTAAACCCGTTTTTAATAAAAATTAAATGAATAGGAAATGTAATAAGAATAATAGATGAAGAAAGAATATCAGTAAATCTTTTCATCCTTTTTTGATAAGGTTTTATAATAGAATAATTATGTACTGAACTTAATATTTCGCCAGAACTAGTTTTTGAATCGCTGCTAATAATTGTATTACTTTCGGAAGAATAAAATTTAAAGCTAAGTTTCTTTGGTAAAGATTGTATTAACTCAATAATTTGTTTGTAAGAAAAATTATTGACACAAAAAATAATTTCCCGAATTTTGAAAGTATCAATGATCATTTTAAGATTATTAATATTTCCTACAGAGTTAGAAGTATTTCCATTAATACTCACTCTTCCTAAAACTCTTTCTTTTAACTGTAAGTTGTGCATTAATGACAAAGCTTTTGTATAATCTTCGTTAGAGCCAACAATAATAGTTTGTTGCATTTTTTTTATTTCATCTGTTTCTTTAATAAAATCCAATCCTTTTAAAATCCATCTATACAATATCATCATAACACTTGAAACAATTCCACCAAATAAAATAACGCCTCTTGAAAATCTTAAAGTTTCTGGTAATAAAGAATAAACAGCTAATCCTACAACAATAGCTACCAATGAAGCTGCAAGTGCTTTTACAGGTTTATACAAATTATCGTACATACCTGCTAATGCTGCAGCAATTAAATAAACAAAAACATATACTGGCGTTATAGTTGAAACAATATCTTGCTGAAACTCTGCACCTCCTCTTACATAAATAATCCATAATTTTTTTACTAGCCAAATACATAAATAAATAACAATGCTATCTATAATTGCTAAGCTTAATCTTGTAAATAAGCTTTTAACAATAGTTAGTAATGCTCTTAACCAAATAGCTATTTTTATTGTTGTTGCAAACAAAGTAGCACTATTTCCTTTGTAATGTTTTGTAACAAAAATGCTCATAGCTTCATAAAACATTTTTACATAATTAAGGCTTCCTCTTTTAGTACTTTCTCCTTTGAAATGTATAATACTACTTTCTGAAAAATAATAATTTTTATATCCTTCTTGTTGAATTCTAAAACTTAAATCTACATCTTCTCCATACATAAAAAATATTTCATCAAAGCCATTTATTTTATCTATCAATTCTTTTCTTGTCATAATAAATGCACCAGCTAAAACATCTACTTCATGATTTTTATTTTCATCTAAATAACCAAGTGCATATTTATTAAACAATTTAGATTTAGGAAACAAATAAGCAAGTCCAACTAATTTAAAAAAAGATGTCATTGGTGAAGGAAATGACCTTTTGCTTTCTGGTAAAAAATTTCCTTTCCCATCATTCATTTTTATACCCAATGCACCACAATCTTTATTATCTTCTAAAAACTGAATACATTTTATAAAACAATCTTCTGGAACAATTGTATCTGGATTTAAAAAAAGTATATACTTACCTTTTGCTTCTTTTAAAGCAATATTATTGGCTTTGCCAAAGCCTTTATTTTCATTATTTTCTATAAATTTTACCCAAGCAAATTTTGGTTTTAAATAATTCATGCTATCATCAGAAGAATTGTTATCAATAACAATAACTTCTGCATCTATATTATTAATAGCTTTTTCTACAGAAAAAAGACATTGTTGAAGGAAATATTTTACATTATAATTTACTATAATTACAGAAAGCTGCACGTACTTAAATTTCTAATTTTTAGTATTGCAACATACTTTGTATTTATGAAGTAGCCAAAATATTTATCATTAGTTATTAAGGCTTAATCTTGCTTTATGGTTTAGTTTAAATCTTACACCTAAATTAATTCCAGCAGCATTAAACTTTTGCTTAAAACCATAAGCATTATATTTTGGGTCAGTGAGTCTATATCTAAAATATGGTTCTGCAAAAATATCAAAGTTGTCTGTCAGAGGCTTTATTAAACTGATACTACCAAATAAACTTACTCCAACATTATGTTTATAAATACTTGAATTTTCTTTAGCACTTATTAGTTGAAAACTTGTATCTAATATTTTACCTTGATACCAAGAAGCAAGATTTACAATTACACCTCCATTAATTGAAGCTTTAAATGCTCTGTTGTAAAACTCATAACCTAATGATATAGGCAATTCTATATTACTATATAAATTATACCTTACATTGTTAGCATAAGATATTTGAAGTTGTTTTGTAGTATCTGAAATTGTTACAGTATTACCATTAACATCTGTTTCTGTTCTTATAGTAATTATAGTAATTTCTTTCCTTTCGCTTTCATATCTAAAGCTTTGTTTTTCTATTAAATTAGAATATTGTAAACCAGCCCTAACATATATATTTTTTGTAAGTCCTCTTGTTACTTTTGCACCAAGCGTTATGCCCATAATCATTCTTTCAGAACTATCTTTTCTTTTTATGTATTCACTATTAGGGTCAAGTGAACTTACTTTTTTAGTTACATACTCAGGAGAAAGAAATGCTTCTATATACCAATTCTTTTTGTAGCTACTACTTTCTCCAGGGCAATCAATTGGTTTTATAGGTTTATAAAATTTTTTAGTTGATGAAATATTCTTTTGTAAAAAATTAGTATTAATTAATTGGTTAGTATTAAATGGTATAATCTCGTTTTTATTTAAAGAAGTTGATGAAATGTTTTGGATATTGTTTTTTTCAAATGAATATTCTTCCTGTGTTAGGTGAGAAGAATTTTTTTCATCATAAAAGGCAGTATTAATAATTGGTTTTGGTATATGTTGAATTATTTGCTTATGAGGTTTTTGAAGTTGTAATTGAGTTTTTGAAATTGATTTATTTACATGGTCAACATTTATTTCTTTTAAATTATTTGCTTGAATATTATCTGATTGTTTATTACTAATTTCAACTTGGGTGTTATTATTAATTTCTGAATTAGCTAAAAGAGAATTTTGATTATTATACTTTAATTTATTTTCTTTTGTGTTTTTTAGAATATAGTTATTAGAAGTTTGCTGATATTGTAGTGCTGTAAAAATCAACTAAACCAATAATAATTAAAAAGCCAATTAAAAGATGAAACCATTTTATTCCATAAAGATGCTGTTCTTCTTCTTTTCTTTCTCAACAACTATCCTATTCCATAATTCTTCAGAAACTGGAGATGAATAATTTTCTAATTTACTTTTTATGTATTTATCAAATAACATAAATTTTATACAGCTACTTTTTCTAATTCTATAATTTGTTTTTGCAACATTTTTCTTGCTTTTACCAATTGGCTTCTACTGGTGCTTGGTTGAATGTTTAATATTTCAGCAATTTCTTCATGTGAGTAACCTTCAATAACATTTAAGTTAAAAACAATTCTATATCCTGTAGGTAATTGACTGATTAATTTTAATAATTCTTCTTCACCTAAATTAGAATAAGCAAAAGAATAAGTTACCTGATTGTTATAAATTTCTTCTTTTAATTCATTGAAAATTATCTTCTTTTTTTGTAAAAATTTTAATGCACTATTGACAATAATTTTTCTTACCCAACCCTCAAAAGAGCCTTCAAATTTGAACTGGTGAATATGATTGAAAACTCTTATGAATCCTTCTTGTAACATATCCTCAGCTTCCATTGTATCATTTGCATATCTTAAACAAATGGTAAACATTTTACCAGCCATTTGTTCAAATAGCAATCTTTGACAAGTAGTATCTTGTCTAACACACCCTTTTATCAATTCTACCTCAGTCAAAACAGGTAAATTTTGGGTTATAAAATGGATACGTAAATAGAATTATTCGTTGCCTAATATGAATTATAGGTTAGTGAAGATAGCAAAATTTAATAAGAACAAAAACTATATTTTTTTAATATTGATATTCAATAAGCTATATTATAAATTTTTAATTTTTTCAATGATTCCTGTAGTAGAAAATCCTTGAATAATTGGATTAATAACTACCCTACCTCCATTTGCAATTACTTCTTTTGCTCCAACAATTTGTTCAATGGTATAATCTCCTCCTTTTACTAAAACATTAGGTAAAATAGAAGTAATTAAATGATGTGGAGTATCTTCATCAAAAATAATTACAGCATCAACTATAACAAGATTTGCTAAAATTAAACTTCTATTATGCTGATTATTGATTGGCCTTTGTTCTCCTTTTAATCTTTTAATACTTTCATCACTATTTACACCAACAACTAAATAATCAGCTTCTTTTGCAGCTTGTGATAAAGAATAAATATGTCCCTCATGTAAAATATCAAAACATCCATTTGTAAAAGCAATAGATTTATTTAAACTCTTCCAACCTGCAACTATTTTAAGTAATGATGGTAAAGTATGAATTTTTTTTTCTATTGCTTCAATATTTTTCATATAGTTATTTTTTCTTTGCTTTAGGATATACAATATTCATTTCTTTTACTAAATGACCTGCATTTGCAAACTTATCTATTATAAAAAGTACATAACGAATATCTACCATAATGTTTCTACAAATTGATGCATCATAATTTATATCACTCATTGTGCCTTCCCAAACTCTATCAAAATTTAAACCTATTAAATTGCCATAAGCATCTAAAGCTGGGCTTCCACTATTTCCTCCAGTTGTATGATTACTTGCAATAAAACAAACTGGCATTTTTCCATTTTTCCCATAAATGCCATAATCTTTTTTATTATAAAGTTGAATAAGTTTTTCAGGCAAGTCATATTCATAATCACCTGGTTTATATTTTTCAATTACACCATCTAAATCTGTTAAAAAATCATATTGCACTCCATTTCGTGGCTGATAGCCATTTACTTGGCCATAAGCTACACGAAGCGTACTATTTGCATCAGGATAAAACTTCTTTTCTTTCATCACTTCTAATTGAGCTTTCATATATGTTCTTTGTAAATTGTTTATCTTATTTTGAATAGGAATTAAAGCAGCATCAACTTTTGATTGATATGTATCGACCATATCACTATATATTTTTAAAGCTTTATAAGAATAAAAAGTGCTTACAAATTCTTCTCCTGATTTACTTAGTAATTGGTTTACAAACTCTTCATTATATAGTTCTGTTTCTTTAAAAATTTCTTCTGTTAACAAAGCATAATTATTATTTACAGAAGCAGATAAATTTCTAAGAATTGCTGAAGTAAATCGATTTTCTTGACTTAAATAAATTTTTAGTAATGCAGTAAAAACTTTTTTATCTACTTCAGGGTTATAATCTTTAAAAAATTTTTCTAAACTTTCTTTTACTTGTAAAGCTTTTTGTTGATAAGCTATTTCGCCTGTTTTTTTATAAGCATTACTTACAGTGTTTAATTGTCCAACTATACGAAATAATTCCAGTTTACTCATTATTTCAGTATAGTAATCTTTTGCAATACTATAAGGTTCATAATCAGAATAAGTCTTTTTAAAATCATCTAATAAATTTTTATAAGCAGCAAAGGCAGGATTTTTATTAACTCTGTCTTGAAATATTTCTTCAAATTTTAGTTTTTTAGCTACAGCATTTGTTCTTGTTAATCCTAAAACTTCTCCTTGCCATTTTTTCCAAGCATTACTAATTGAAGCCCATTTAGCAGCATATTGAATTTTTGTTTTTTCATCGTTACGCATAAACTTATCAATTTCTTCTAAGGCTCTATCACGTATCATAATTCTTATAGGGTCATTGTATTTTACAATTTGATCAACAGCAACAGAAGGTAAATATTCCATTGTTTTACCAGGGAAACCAAAAATCATTGTAAAGTCTCCTTTATCAATTCCACTTAAAGAAATGTTTAATGCTTTTTTAGGAATATAAGGAACATTATCAGCAGAATAATCTGCAGGTTTATTGTCTTTGCTTGCATAAATTCTGAACATTGAAAAATCGCCTGTATGTCTTGGCCACATCCAATTATCTGAATCTCTTCCAAAATTTCCAATACTACTTGGAGGTGCTCCTACTAATCTAATATCTCTGTATGTTTCTGTAATAAATGCATAATATTGATTTCCTTCAAAAAATCCTCTTATCAAAACTTCTTGATAGGATTCTTTAGCAATAGAATTTTTTAATGATGCAATATTTTTATCAATAATACTTTGCCTTTCTATTTCAGATGTTTTTTCATTAATACCAGCTAAAACAGCAGATGAAACATCATCAATACGAATAATAAATGTTACAAATAAACCTTTATTTGGAAGCTCTTGTGTTTTATCCATTGCCCAAAAACCATTTTGTAAATAATTATGTTCAATACTTGAATGGTTTTGAATTGAACTAAATCCACAATGATGATTTGTTAATACTAAGCCTTGTTTAGAAATTATTTCTCCGGTACAAAATCCACCAAAACTTACAACTGCATCTTTTAAACTTCCTGAATTGATACTATAAATATCAGATGCAGAAATTTTCATTCCTAATGATTTCATGCGTCCTTCATTTAGTTTAGATAAAAGTTGTGGTAGCCACATACCTTCATCAGCTTTGGTTGTAATAGATAAGCATACTAAAGAAACAATAACTAAAAATACTTTTTTCATAATGTATTTATTTAAGCCATAAATATAGCTATGAATTAGTAATGATACAATAGTTTAATAAATAAAAAAGCAGGTTGCTATTTCTAACAACCTGCTTACATATTTTATGAGCTTAAATTAATAATGCAAAACTTTAAATTCAGTTCTTCTGTTTTTCTTACGACCTTCTGGATTATCTTTTCCATTGATTTCATTTGGAGCAATTGGTTTAGTTTCTCCATAGCCAACAGCTACCATGCGTTCAGATGCAATTCCTTTACTTTCTAAATATTTTTTAACAGCCTCAGCTCTTGCCTGAGAAAGTTTCATATTATAAGCATCATTACCCTTGCTATCTGTATGCCCACCAATTTCAATAACCATTGTTGGATATTTATTCATCATTGTAACAATTTGTTCATCAATAGCTGCATAAGATTCTGGTAATATTGTTGCTTTGTTAAATTCAAAATAGATATTATCCATAACCACTACAGTATCTACTTTTGGAGGTGGTGGAGGTGGTATTTTTTGTAAGCATAAAACATTTAATGTTTGGTTTGTAATTTCATCATTTGTAATAGCAGAAGTTTGTACACTATTTGAATGATAACCTTCAGCAGAAGCAGATGAAGTAAAATTATCAAAGTCATCAATTGTAAAACCATAAGAACCATCTGTACCAGTAGTATTTGATGAAACAATATTTCTTGAAGAATTTGTAATTTCTACTTTTGCTCCTTTAATTGGTTGATTAGTTTCACAATCTACAACAACACCAATAATATTTTTAATTGGTCTTTCTTTTGTTAAAACAAACATATCCAAACAACAATCACTTTCTCTATCTGAACTAAACATTACATCTCCTAAAATATTTTTTGCACCGCCATTTGTTGTAAAATAAATATCATCTTTTACAGAGTTTAAAGGATATCCCATATTTACTGGTTTAGACCAATTATTAATTGAACCCTTACTACTATAAAAATCAAAACCACCCATACCTACATATCCATTACTTGAAAATACAAGTGTTGAACTTGCAGAGTGATAATATGGAGCTTGCTCATCAAATTTTGTATTGATATTAGCACCTAAATTCTCAGCAGTACCTGAAATAACATTTCCTTCGTTATCTAATCTTGCTTGCCATAAATCAAAACCACCAAAACCACCTTCTCTATTGCTTGAAAATAATAAATATTTTCCATCAGGCATAACAAATGGTTGTTGAGTATTTGAACCAGACATATTAATTGTGCTGTCTAACAAAACTGGGTCGCCCCAACCATTGTTTGATTTTTTGCTTTTATATAAAGCAGCAGATTTTTTTGTTCCAGCAATAGTCCAACGAGTAAGATACATAATGTTTCCATTAGGAGTAACAGTTACAACTCCTTGATGATAATTGCTTGGTTGTGGAATATCAGTTTTAGAAATACTATTTAAAACTCCATCAGAATATGTTGCTGTATAAATTCTATTTATATGAACTGTATTTTTTGCTGCACCACTATCTGCTCTTGTAGATGTAAATAAATATGTATTATCATTTACTTTTACTGGTGCATAATTTGCACCTGTTGTATTTAAGCCTGAAGCATTGCCTTTACTAACTTTATATAAACTGATATCCTTATTAAGTTGTTCCTTAATAAATCTGAGATTTTTTATTTCTCTATTTGCATCTTCAATATATTCACTTCCACCTTGTCCTTGAGAAATAAAATTTGTTAATGCAGAATCTGCAGCATCATAATTTGCTAAAGCTCTTAAAGTTTTTCCATACCAATAAGAAGCTAAAGGAAATTGAGCTTTATCAAATTTAGTAGCTTGTGCATAATAAGGTTCTGCCTTTACATGATAGTTTAAATGTCTATAACATTCAGCAACCTATATATACTGCTTGTTGATAATTACTTACAGCAACTTTTTGCTTTTTATTTAAAGTATTAACAGTATATGGATCAAATACATCAGTCTTTATTTTTTTGTTAGTACTATTAATATACTTTTCATAATACTCAGCAGCTGAATTATAGTCTGCTTTTTCAAAATAATTATCTGCAGCTTTAATGTAATCATACACAACTTGTGATTTTACATTGAGAGCTATTGTAGCAATTGTAAATAATAAAAAAATCTTTTTCATGTAATATTATTTCCTCTGTTTTAAAATCAGGTGTTATTTTGGCTTTATAGTCTTGGACAAATAAATTCTACTTTAGGAGTTTTTGTTTTCTTTTTACCTATAAATGATAAAGAAATTTCAAAACTATTAGAGCCTCTTTGTATTTTACTTAAATCAGATGAGTTTACATCATAGCTAATACCTAAAGTTACGTTCTTGTAAAAAATACCAATATATGGTGAAATAGCATCTTTAAGTCTGTAATTTGCACCAAATAAAAATTCAGTTCCTAAAGGAGCTTTAATTTGTCCATAAGCACCAATCATAAATTCAGAAGCAGTGCGTTGGCGTAAATACAAAATATTTGGAGTTACAGAAAAGTTTTCATTTACAGCAATTCTTAACCCTCCATGTAATGTATAACGTACAGGAATTTTTTCTGAACTATTAGCACTAAATTTATCTTCAGGCATTGTAATATGAGAAGCAGAAAAGCCTGCATACAAATTCATTTTTTTACCTGGCTCAGCATCATAATATAAAACACCTGCACCAGCATCAAAAGCACTTGCAGACGTTCTTGATAAAATATCTGGTGGTAAATTAGGGTCATAGCCTATTAAAGGATTATATTGACTACCCCATTGCATTTTATTTGGATTAAACTTTCTTTGAATTAATCCAGCTTGTAATCCAAATACTAATCTTTGATAACCCATTGTACCAAACTTAACTCCTGTATATGCAATATTTCCATAAGCAGTAAGATAAGAATAGCCTCCATCTCCTGCTGTTTGTTGCATAACACTTCCACCAAAGTTTAAAGTATTTGCTCCATTAAAATCTACAGAAACCCCTGGTGTAGAAAAAGGTGTAGTTATGTTGCCCCACTGGCTTCTATAAATTCCAGTAACTCTGTAATCACCATCAAAAACACCTGTTAAGGCAGGGTTTAACCATGAAGGATACATGTAGTATTGAGAAAAGTGAGGATCTATTTGTGCATTTGTTTTAGATGCAAATAATAAACTACCTACGCTTACTGCAAGTATCATAAATTTAGAAATAGCTCTCATTATAGTCAGCTTTTATTGGTTTAAATTTTTATTGTTTTATCTTATAATTGTTAATGAACCTGATTTATTTGGATATTGACCTTTAAAGTCAATAATGTAATAATATACTCCAACTGGTACTGGTTTGCCATTTACTTTACCATCCCAAGGTGTTGTATATCCATTATTAGTTTTATATATTAATTGTCCATATCTATTAAATATTTCAACAGAAACATTTACATAATCGTTTAAATTCTCTATTACCCAAGTATCATTGATTCCATCTCCATTAGGAGAAAAGGCATTAGGTATAATAATTGGTTTTAATCCTTTTACAATTAAGGTATCTGTTGCAGAACAATTACCTGCTCCTGTTGCTTTTAAAACATAATTTATATTTTGAGTAACTTTTAATAATGGATGTAAAATATTTGCATTTGATAATCCTGTTGCAGGAGACCATTTAAAAGTTATAGCACTTGAAGAGTCGTTTACAATTGGATTAAATTGAACTATTGTACCAACAGGAACTATTATTGGAGGTCCAGCATCAATTACAGGTTGCACATAAACTTTTACTTGTTTTCTCATTGTATCAGAAGGACAACCTTGTTGATTTTTTACAGTTAAACTTACTGTGTAATTTCCTGCATTTTGATAAAGTTTTGTAAGACTAGTATTAGTTGTATTTGTCCAAGTATTATTTTCTCCAAAATTCCAATATCTATTAGAAATAGTACTATTAGGTGCAGTACTTAAATCTGTAAATGTGTTTGGATTACCTTGACAAAGCTCAGAAGGTGACACAGTAAAATTAGCTATTGGTTTATCATAAAAAGCACTAAAGTCTTTAGAAACTTGTTTACTACAACCTGCATTTGATGTAGCAGTTAATTTTACATTGTATGTATTTGATGTTGCATAAACATGTGAAGGATTTTCAGCTGTTGAAGTTGGGCTTCCATCTCCAAAATTCCATAAGTATGATAATGTACCAGAAGCTATTGTTGAAGTATTAGTAAACTTAGCTGGATTACCAGGCATACAAACAAAATCTGGTAAATTAAAGTTTGCAATAGGATTTGGATTTACAACAACATTTGTTGATGCTGATGACTCACAGTTATTTAATGTTACTTTTATAGTATAAGTACCACTCATTGCTGTTGTACTATTAGTAATGCTAACATTTTGTTGATTACTTGTAAATCCACCAGGTCCAGACCAGGCATAAGTTACTCCAGCAGTAGTTGTGCTTGAAGTTAAATTAATAGTAGCATCAGCACATAAAGGTGAATTATTTGTAACAACAGGAGTAGCTGGAGGTGCAGGATCATTAATAGTAAATGGTCCAACAACATTAGAAATACAAACACCAGCTTTAACAGTAACATTATTATATGTGCCAGCAGATAAAGATGCAATAGTAATAACTCCTGTAGCACTGCTTGTTAGTGTTGCAGAATCTACAGTAGAGCCTTTAGTATATTTAACTAAGAATGATTTATTAGGTTCTAAACCTTCTAATACAATACTACCTGTAGATGAATTACATGAGGTTGTGTTATTAGAATTACTATTTGTAATATTTGGTGTTAAGTTCACAACAATATTTTTGGTTGTTGCTGTAGATACACAACCATTTAATACTGCAGTTACAGAATATGTCCCAGATGCTGCAGTTGTAGCATTAGTAATTGATGGATTTTGTTGATTACTAGTAAAGCCATTTGGCCCAGTCCATTCATAACTAACACCAGTTGTAGTTGAAGATGCACTTAAATTAATTGTATTACCAGAACAAAACTCACTATTAGCAGTTATTGTAGGAGTATTTGGTGCAGATGGATATGTAATTTGTGCAGAAGCTATTTCATTAGAAATGCAACTTCCTATTTTAGTAGAAATATTTTTATAAGTTCCTACTGGTAAATTACTGATTTTTACGATACCATTAGCATCAGCAGTTATATTAACTGTTACTACATTATTATTTATATCGGTATATTTTACTTCATAATTTGCATTTGCAGATAATCCATATAAATAAATTTCTCCATCACTTGGACCTGTACAAGTGGTTGGTGATACTGCCTTAGCACTATCAATTACAGGGGTCTCAGCAACTACAACAGTAATTTTTACTGTATCAGCAGGGCAAGGATATCCTGAACCAGTACCTGCTAAAGTATGTTTTACTACATAAGAACCAGTTGCTGTATAAGTATGTGTTTGTACTGCATTAGATGTTATTGATTTTGTTGTACCATCACCAAAATCCCAATACCATTCAGTAGTTCCTGTAATATTTGATGTTGGAGTAGCCGTAATTTGCTCACCTAAACATAATGTTGTAGGTGTAATTGTAAATATAGAATGAGGTTGTGCCCCAGGGTTAACAGTAATAGTTTTAATATAAGTTGTTAAACCACCATATTGAGTAGTAATTGTTAATTTGACAGTATAAGTTCCAGCTGTTGGGAAGATAAACGTTGGATTTTGTAAATTAGATGTATCACCTGGATTTGATGTAAATTCCCAATGCCATTTTATAATATTATATCCTTGGGGGGTAACAGAAGGTGATGTAAAATTAACAGGGCTTGCAGTATCACAAGTGACTGGTTGATTATAAGTAAAGGTTATGGTAGGTAAAGCTTTAATTTCTATATCTAATATAAAATCTAAGACATTACCATAAAAACATCCAAAGGGATCTGGTTGATTATTAAATGTTACTTTTAAAGGAATATGATAAATTCCAATAGCATCAAATGTATATTGATTAGGTAATCTATACAAGTAATGCCATTCACCATTAATTATAGATGAGTCTAATGGTGTAGGGTTAGTTTGAGTTACATCTGTTAATGGAGGTGGAATTACACTTAAATGTCCTGCAGGTGTAGTTTGGGTTAATTTCCAAACAATTTCAGTTGCTTTGAAAGGCAAATTAACACCTATATACATTGGTATATTTAAAAATCCATAAGGATGAACAGTAGATATATTTGAGGTATCAGGAGTATTATAAGAACCATTTGTTATTTTATAAGGGTCTAAATTTGTACCAGCATTGTAACCATAACTTTCTACTGATCCTTCACCATAAACAATTCCTGTAAAAGCAGAATCACAAGTTGCAACAGATTGACCACTAGCTCCTGTCCATCTTTTTGTTACAATTGAATAGCCAGCTTTATTTGGGTGCGGTCCAACATACTTATCATTAACAGGGATGTTATTTATAGAAACGCCATCAATTTTTAAAGAGGCTAATCCTCCAGTGGGCAAGGCTATAGTTAAAAAGTTAGCAACAATAGCATATTTATCATTTCTATAAAATCTTGTACTATTTACAGCCTGTCTCATTGGGCTCAATGTAATCATTTCTGGATCTCCCACAGAACCAGGAATACAACTTCCTCCTGTCATAAACTGACACATCATAATTGGCTTATCAGCCTCAATATAATCGGGTGTACTACTTTCAAAGAAATAAAAATTATTGTTTTGAAGTCCTGTTAAGGTTACTCCATTTCTCTTTACAACAGTTGTAGGGTCTGAAACAGCTATTCTATAGCTACAAGTACTAAAAGCTGGAAGTGTTGTATTACCTGAGAATGGAACTGTTAAATAAGTTGTACCCCAAGTATGTTCAGGAAATAGTTGCTGATTGTCATTATCTCCTCCTCCGCTACCACAACTTATTGGGTTGGTAGTTCTACTACTACCTGCAAAAACAGCAATAGGTTTACAAGTTCCATCTAACCCAGGAAGAGATTGAATTTTTGTACCTGATAAGTTTTTCCCAGTTAATGAGGTACCACCATTTCCATTTGCATCAGCTGCATCATTTGCACCTACCAACTGATAAACTTCTCCTCTTTGTAAAGTAATAACAGAAGCTACTCCAGGTTGTAACCCTGTTTTGTCTTGTGCTCTCGTTTTTACTGAAGGAGTAATTTGAACTTTTGTATCATTATCTTTTGCAATAATATATGTCCAGTTAAAACAATCTGAAGTATAGTCTTGATAACTATTCAAAGAAACATAAGTATAACCCCATGCTTCAATGGGCAATAACATAGAAGCACCAGAGTTTGCACCATCATATATATGTGAGTATGCAACTATTGGAACATTGCTGGTTATTCTAATAGCTCTTTTATATTTACCAGCTCCACCCCAACCAACAGGAGGTGGTGCTGAATACAAACGACAGTCATAAGTGCCAGATTTTGGCATAGGGCTTGGTCCAACTCCTGCAGCAGTAGTTGTACCAGTAGTATAAGGAGCAACAGGAGCTACAGCTGGTGTTGTACCTGTTGAAATTGCAGTAAATGCAGGTATGTTATATCTTCTTCTCCAAATAGTAGCAGGGATAGCGGGGTTTCCCGGTCCTATTATTTCAACATCTACAACAGCTGGTTGAGCGTCAGTACTTAAATACAAAACCATATCCATATTACCTCCACCATCATTCATAGATTGGTGGTGTCCATAACTAACCCAAAATTCTTTCCCTCTATTAGAAATGGACTGGGCATAAGTTATTACAATTCCAAATAAAATAGCAATAACTGTAAAAAGAGGCTTCAGAATTTTGCTAATTTTTTTCAAAAAGTTTTGCATTTTAATACTTATAAAAGTTAAATCTATTTTTCAACTCATTATTAATTGTCTGCCATAATAATTATTATGGCAGACACAATTATAATTTTATCTTATTAAGTTTAATGAACCTTTTAATTCTCCCTTAGTATCATCAATTAGGGTATATCTTAATACATAAATATATACTCCAGATGGAACTGGTTTGCCTTTGTATGTGCCATCCCATCCTGGTAATTGAGTATTAGATTCAAAAATCTTTTCTCCCCATTGATTAAATACCATCAACTGCATTGTTTTAACAGAGCCATAAACTTTAAATACTCTGTTTTCAGGATTTGATGAACTTGGGTTAAATGCATTTGGTACATAAATCTTATATACAGAAATACTCTTTCCAGTAACTGGTGCACTTACATTTTGTTGACAAGGTAAAGTTCCATTAACCCTTACAATGATTGTTACAGATGTATTAGGAGCTAACCCTGATACAATATGTGATAATCCAGTACTACCAGAGCTTGGGGTATTCCATGTTGTACCATTATCTATTGACACTTCATAACTTGTAGCACCTGGTACAGCAGCCCAAGTAAATGTTACAGAGTTTTGAGTAGAATCTGTAAATGATACTACTGGAGCAGCTAATATATTAAATACTTCTACTTTAACCATTTTTCTTGTTGCACTTACGCAACCAGTTGTAGTATTTGTTGCTTCAATATAAAACTCTTGTGTTGTAGTAACATTAGTAATAGTATAATTAGTTCCAGTATGTATCGGTGTTGTACTACTTGAAGATGCATACCAATTATAATCAATGTCTGTAGATGGGTTTTTAACTTTAAATGTTACAGAATCTCCTGCACATATTTTAATTAAATCATCCATAGCATCTACAAGTGGTAAAGGATTTACTATAATATTTTTAAGACTATCTCCTTTACAACCATCAACAGTTTGAACATCTAATTTTACTGGATATGTTCCTGCTGTATTATAAGTAAATGTACTTGTTTTACCAGTAGCAGTACTTCCATCATGGAAAGTCCAATTCCATTGATTAGCATTTACTCCACCAGAAGTTGCATCTTCAGCTGTAAATGTAGCTGTGTTTCCTTCACAACCTGCAAAAACATAATCAAATCCAATAGCAGGTGAAGGAATAACATGAATATAGATAATATCTGTTTGGCTGTTATCACAACTACCTATTGTAGGAGCAGTAAACTTAACAGGTAATGTATATAAGCCTGGAGCTGTAAATATATAGTTTTGAGGTAGTGAGAAGAAATAAACCTTATCACCATTTGCATCATAAGCACTATCAGATGGCGTTGGGTTATTTTCTACTACATCTGTATTTGGAGTAACATTAGGTACATTACTAAATTGCCATGTAATACTTGTTGGTATAACTGAAATTCTTGTAGTAATCTTAGTATCAGTATTAGCACAAGTATAAGAAGGTATAAGACCAGTTGTTGAACTTGCAGGTGCACCACTACCTGTAGCTCTTAAATTTTTCACTAAAGTTCCCATATTGTAACCATAGCTTTCAACACTTCCTAAGCCATAAGTAATTCCAGTAAAGGCACTATCACATTCAACTCTTACAGGTCTTTGTGCTGATGTCCAACGTTTAATAACAACTGTATAATTAACACCTTTTAAACTTGTTGTTCCATTTGCTGGATGAGAATATGTATAGTCAGGTGTTTGTTGTACTCCATTATCATATATTTTTAATGAAGGCATAGCATTAGTTGGAACAATCATTGTTAAATAATTCACTTGAATAGACTCTACAGTATTTCTATAGAATCCTGCAGATTTAATGCCTTGTTCAATAGGGCTAATGTATATCATTTCAGGGTCACCTACACCTGAACCACCTTGACATGCTCCATCCCCTAAGAACTGAGCTACCATGATAGGTTTATCAGATTCTAAATAATGTGGTTGGTTAGAGAAATATTGATAATAGTGGTTATTTACAATGCCTGTTAGTGGAACACCATCTTTTAATACAACTGTTGTAGGATCTTGCACTGCAACACGGAATGTGTTCATAGCAAATGGATTACTTGCTGTATTATATGCAGAACCACTAAATGATGTAGGAGCTACTAAATAACGTTTGCCCCACGCAGTAATAGGGAAGTTTTGTTGCATCATAAAGTCACCACCACTAAAGCATCCTGCTGGCATATCAATAGCTGTTCTTGAACTTCCACTAAATACTGCAATTGGATAGCATTTACCTGCACTATTTGGTATAGATTTAACAACACTTCCACTTAACTCTTCTGTTTGAGAAGTAGCTAATACCTGTAATACTTGTCCCCTATTTAGTATAACAGTCGTTGGCGTACCTGGTGTAATTACAGGATTTACGTTTTGAACTGCAATACCTGCTGTACTTGTAATTTCTACAGCTGTATTATCATTATCAGATACTACATAATATAAAGAGAATGAGTTTGCACCATAATTCTGAGTAATAGTAAGTGTTTTATATTCATACCCCCAAACCCCTACAGGTAATAACATTGATGCACCTGAAGAAGTACTACCTATTCCATGTGCATAAGCAACAACTGGAACATCGCTAATTATTTCAACACTTCTATCAAATAAACCAGCACTATTTAAGAATGCATTGTCAGGCCCATTTTTAGGCAAATAATCTGCTGGTGCAGGTGCATAAACACTATTTGCAGGAACTAAGAAACTACGAGACCAGTTTGTTCCATTTACTTTTACTGTAACATTAGCAGGTTCTTCAAACGTAGCAATATAATAGGTCATTTCTTGAGTAGTGCCTGCATTTAATTGGTTTGCAGCATAAGCAAAGTAGAAATGTGTACCTCTGTTAGAACTATCTCTATCAGGTATTACTGGAGGTGCATAAGGGTTAAATAATCCAGTAAATTTATCTAAATAATGAGCATCAAGGTCGTAAAGCATACGTTTTGCTATTTCATTTCTACTATTAACATTAACCACCCAAGCATTACTTGCAGTAGTTTTTCCTATACCTAATTGTGTAGGTTGTTGAATAGAACCTAACCAAGGATCTAAATAGAATAGTCTGGCTTCATAATCATAATCACTACCTCCAGGAATATTTGCCTGTACATAGAAATACATAGAATCTAAACTAGCTGCTGCTAATCCACTTGGAACAACACCTGAGTAACGACGTAATTCAATACTTGATGGAGCAGTTGCTTTCCATGTAATTTTCATTACTGTATCTGTACCATAATAGAATGTTTGCGTTGTGTTTGGTGCAGGATTTGCTGGAATAACAGATAAAACTGTTGGATCTACATTAGGATAAAATTCATAAGCTCCTAAATCAGGCACACCCGCAATTAAGGTTGTAGGTCTTGTATTGCCATCATGGTCAATATTATTACCATCTATTTGTACACCTCTACCATGCATTGCCCAAACATTGTGGTCATTTAAGTCAGGTCTTAAATCCGAATTACTTATGAATGAAGGTTCATAACCAATTGAATACCTATCTTGCATTGATGCTGCATTCCAAGCACCTAAACTTGTATAAGTAGCAGCAGGGGCACCTCTTTGAACCAATACAGGTCCAGAAGTATAAAGCATATTATAATTACTATTGATACCTGCTGGATTTGTTACAAACATTGCTCTACCACCTCCTTTATTTGAAATTATATTATTTTTCAAATTAATGCCTGTGGCTGTATTATTTAAAATATAAACTCCATAGCCATTAGTCATTACAGGTGAATTAGTATTCACAGAGTTATTATAAATGAAACAATTAGCTGAATTATCAATATGCAAGCCATAAGTTGTAGTTGTAGAACGAACAGATACAGCATTATTTGTTGCATATACATAAGGAGAGTTTGTAAAACGAATACCATATAATATTGCAGTAATATTTGAATCTGCAACTATATCATTGTTCATAACTTTCACATTATTGAATACAGTACCTCCACTACCAGTAATCCACATTCCATAAACACTTCCTCCTGTTATATTATTTATGCTAATTCTATTATTGGTTATTTGATACATAGAATCGCAATTTGACATATATATACCAGCAGAGTTATTGAATATTGGGGATGCCATTGTAATAATATTCTTATTAATTGACATCATTGAGGTAAAGTTGTTAAAGATACCATATTGGAAGAATCCTGAAATAGTATTGTCTTCAATAATATGACTAAATGTTCTATTTGCTGCAGATAAGCCAGTTACATAAACACCATTAGAACCATTATTGATCACGTTGTTTTTAATTATAATATTCTCGCCTCTTACCTGATTCAAATGTATAGCTATAAAGTTCACAGAATTACTTAAAACTGATGGTGCATTAATGATACATCTAACTAAGCTATCATTAGCAGCAATTGAAGTATATTCAATTACTTTTCCAAAAGTTGTACCAGTAGCTTCTATAGTCATATTTTTAAAATGAATATAGTTTGTGCTATCAATTTTTATAGTATAGTTGTTAGTAGCACTTGTAGCAGCATAAGTTAAAGTTGCAGAAGCTGGATTATCGTTTGCAGACTTAAATGTAATTGTAGCATTTTGAGATGTACCAGGAACATAGCCAACTCTTATTTGTTCATTATAAGTACCTGTTACATTAAATACTACATGACCTTGAATACCACATTGTAACGCTGTTACTGCTTCTTGGAAAGTATTAAAGTTGCCACCAGGGTTTTGTGCAGGCCAAGTTGTTGGTTGAGTTCCATCAATTGTGTAAGAACCTGCTGCTAAAATTGTATTTAAGCCAACCTGAACTACTGAAGAAGTATCTGATCCGCCACCTGCTACACCACATGTTACAATACAACGATAATAAGATTGTGCTGTAGTAAGTGTATCAAATCCTGTAGCAAAACTTTGAGGTCCTATGTTTGTCCAACCACTAACTCCATCCATTGAATATTGCCATTGGAATAATACAGAACCTAATGCACTATTCCCTGTTAAATCTAAATGAATAGGCATTTCTAAGCATAAACCTGATGCAGGTGTAACAGTTGCAGTTCCAGCTATAATTGTACCAGGACAAGGTGCTGCAACAAATTCATAAGCACCAATATCTGGAGTTGTTGTGCTACGAGAATTATTTTCAATATCTGTGTTAATATTTACATAAACTCCTTTATCATCTAGTTGTAGAGATTGTGGTTTATAATTTCCTACTGATGGATCAATATATAGTGGATCAGTTTCCCAAGAATTATCATCGTTATTTGTTGCAGCTTGCCAATCTACTACAGATTTATAGTTAGCACTACCATAACGACCTATAAAGTTATTTGCATTTGCTTTACTTACAAAATAGTCATTATTACTTAAAACAATATCATTTGAAGTTGTAAGTAACTGAATAGCAAATTTTTGTCCATTACCACCACGAGTAACTGAAATTAAATTGTTTTTAAATTGTAATCCATTAGCTACGCCTGTTTGATAAAATCCTGCAGCAATTGATGTAGCATTACTTGAATCATTATCGACTGCTATTGTATTGTGGTAGTAATTTATTCCACCAGTTGCAGTATTATAAATACCATAAGTAGCCCCAATGCTGTTTATATCTAATTGATAAATAAGGTTATTACTTACTAAGTATTCATTTCCTACTGAAGCACCAACATTATTATGATATATTCCATAAGATGCTGAGCTATTTGAACCAACAACACCTCCAAAGAAATTGGTAATTCTGTTTTTTGAAATAGTTAATTTATTATTTACTGCAGATGTTGCATAAATACCATAGCCAATACCCACACTTGAACGAGTTGGTCTTGATATAAAATTGCCTTCTACAAGACCATTATTGTTCCCAGCTAAATATAAACCAGCACTGAAAAAGTCTGAAATCTTATTATTAGTAAATTGATTGTCAAAAATTTCTTTATCTGCATTACCTACTGAAACAATTCCATAAAATCCTCCATTAATAGTATTATTATAAAATTTGTTTCCATCGCACCAAGTACCATTTCCTAATGTTGCATTATTTGGAGATGAATTGATAACGATGCCTACAGAGTTAGCACTTGAAATTGTTGGACTTGCAATAATTGTACTATTACGAACAATATTAGTATCAGCATTATTTATTAATTGTACGCCATAACCAAATGAAACCCCTGCACTTACATCAATTGTTAAGCTATCAAAAATAATATAATCAGCACCGTTTAATTTTATTACAGCTCTTTCATTGCCATTAGTAGGGGCAAATGCAATTGTAGTACCATTACCATTATATGTAATTGTATTTACATTAGATGTTCCAGCAATACTATCTAAAATTAGTTGCTCATTGTAAGGTCCACTACCTGCTACAACATTAAATACTACAGGGCCTAAAATACCACAACCCATGTTTGTTTTAGTAGCATTATATGAATCAAAGTTGCCTCCTGCAATGCCAGGAACATAAGTAGTTGGTTGAGCATTATTGATAGTATAAGTACCTGCTGGCAATGATGGATTTACATGTAATAAAACAGTATCTGTATAAACAGAACTTCCACTACATGTAATCATACAACGGTAATAACCTGTTGTTCCTGCCATAATTAAAGTATCAGGAGATGATTTAGGATTTCCAACATCTGTAAATGGACCAGTTAAAGCATCTGCTCTTTGCCACTGGAATGTTTGACCTGAGCCATATTGTGCTAAAGTAACATTTAAAAATACAGGTGTATTTTGACAAGCAGTTGTTGGAGTAACTACAGTAGGACCAGGAGTTGGCGGAGAAACACAAATTGGGGCAGTAAATTCATAAGCACCAATATCTGGTGTTGCACCTCTTATCACATCATTAATATCATCAACAACTAATCCTGGTAATCCTTTATCATTCATTGCAGCATTAGAAGGTGAATAATCACCAGAAGCAGATGCACTAAATACAGGATTATATTCTAAAGAAGTAGCATCCCAAGTTGTTGCATTTGTCCAATCTTGTAATGTAGCTCTATTAGCACCACTAAAGCCCATATAATGGTTTGAAGCAGGATTAATATAGTAATCATTATTGTCAGCAAAAGGAACTGCTGCTGCTGAGGCTATATACATACAATACTGAGGTCCAGTACCTGTTCTAATAACAGAAATTATATTATTATAAAAAAGAATACCACCAGGGGCTCCTGTTTGATTATATCCACGAGTTGTTATAGATGGACCAGCTGTAGAAGATACATTATCTAAAGCAATAGTATTATGCATAAACTGCAAGCTGCTTGTGTTTGTATTTAAAATACCATTCTGGTTTCCATTACCTTCACTTGCAGCAACTAAGTTATTTGTAATCACAAAATCTTCACCAGCAGCAGGGCTTGCGTTACTAAATTGAATACCATTAAAAGCAGCTGTATGAGTTGGCATTGATTTGAAACATTCTAAAATTTTGTTTTTAGATAATGTTACAGAATAACTTGTTTGATTTAAAATAATACCATTAACAGTATTATTAGAATTTGTCCTTGTAGGGCGAGAAATTATATTCTTTTCTACAAGAGTGTTATAACTTCCATTAATATGTATTCCATCTGAATAGAAATCATAAACTTTATTTCTAGTTATTTTATTTTCACCATTTGCACCTCCAACAAATGTAGCAGTAAGTGTAATACCATACATACCTCCATTTATAGTATTATTATCTATCGTATTAAAATCGCATAAAGCAGTTGTTGTACCACCTCCAATAGCATTATTATCTGCACCACTTATTACAATACCAGCATAGTTTGCAGTAGTCGCAGTTAAAGAAGTATTAACTATATTATTTCGAATAATATTAGAATCTGCATTATTGGTTAGATGGAAGCCAAATCCATAAGTACCGCCAGCATTAACAACTAAGCTATCAAAAACAAAGTGTTTGGAATTTTTAATTTTAATAACAGCTCGTTCATTAGCATTAGTTGAATTGAAACTGATTGTTTCGCCATTTCCTTTAAAAGTAATTTTATTAGTAACACTTGATCCAGTTACTGGTCCATTAATAATTAATTGTTCATTATAAGGCCCAGAGCCTGGTGTAACTTCAAAAGTAACTGGTCCAAAAATTCCACAACTTAAAGCTGAATAAGCAGCATTAAAACTTGTAAAGTTTGTATTACTTGCTGGCTGATTTTTATTGATAGTAAATGTTCCATTTAAAGTTGTAGGGCTTAAAACTGTAACTTCATTAGAAGTATTTGTTCCACCACCTGTATATGGACAAGAAGCAACGAAGCGATACTTACTTGAAACCATTTGAGTAACAGTTGTTTTGAAATTAGTTGTAGCACCTGGTACATTTGTCCATTCAGCACCTGATATATCATTCCAAGTTACACCATTATCAGTACTTACTTGCCATTTAAATACATTACCACCACCAGAACTTGTTACTCCAGTAACATTAAGAGTAGCAGTTCCTCCAGGACAAACATTTGGAGGAGTAACAGTAGCAGTTCCTGCAGATGGTGTAGATGAACAATCAGGTAATTCATCAACATTGACATTATCTATACCAATATCTGTTGTTCCAGCATCACTTGTTCCTTGAAAACGAATTACTGTAGTTGGAGAAGATGATACAAAAAATATTACTTTCTTTCTCCAAGTTGTAGCTGTACCAGTGGTATCTAATCTGGTGAAGTTTGCACCTCCATCTGTTGAAACCAATATAGTTAAACTATCAGTACCATTTGCATTGATAAAATCAAATTCAACTTTTTTATTTGGTGTAGCAGTTGCAGCATTTATATATAAATCAAAGCTACCTGTAGTAAATTTTGGTGTACCATAAGTGTGAAATCTTGCTGAAGCACTACCATTGCCAGGTGAACCAGTTGGTGAGTAAGCTCCATTATTTGGTCCTGTCCAAGCAGCAGCAGCACCATCATTGTTTCTTCTCCAAGAATTATTTCCTGTAAATGGAACTCCCTTCCAATGATTATTTGGTACATCTCTTGTAGCACAAGCATTTATCCAAGTATTTTCAAAACTTTCTACAAAAGGTAGTGTAGCATATACAGGACCTCCAACTGCTGAATTTACTTGAATAACAGTTGATGTATCTTTATCTCCTCCATTAGTACAAGTTACCACACATCTATACCATGCAGTTGCTATAGTTTGAATAATAGAAGAATTTAAAGAAGTAGCACCAGGTACATCAGACCATGTTGTATTATCTGGTGAAGATTGCCATTGAAAATTTAAAGCTGTTGCTCCAGGTATAGGTGTAAGGCCTAAAGTAAATGCAGTGCCTGGGCAAGTAACATTTGTTGTTGATGCTGTTGCTGTACCAGCTGAAGGTTTACCTGAGCATGGAGCTGCAGGTAACATTTCAAATTGTATTTGTGCAACATCATTAAGAGCTGCAGTATATGTAGCTGTTGGATTAGAACGGTCAATATCTGTAATATCTTGATAAAAGCGAATTCCTTTGCGTCCACTTGAAGGGGCTAAACTATAACCTGCCCATTGT
>JAIXLO010000009.1 GCA_026931325.1 Chitinophagales bacterium
ATATCTAATAATGCTAATTCAAAAAATATACTTCTGTAAGGTAATTTTGGAATATTAATATTTAGAACAACATAATCTCCTACTCTTATATCATATCCTTTTTTTGTTCCAGTTTTATCAACAGGTTTTATTGTTAAAAATGCAGTAGTATCAGTTAATGAAAAAATGCTTGCATAACCTATTTCTAAATTGCTTCTATCCTCATCGCCTTTAAAAACACCTTTTACAACACCAGTGGTTCCATTTTGAATACCAAATTGTTTTCCTCCTTTAATAAAAGCAATTATACTATCATTTGTAATCTTTTTTACAGCAGCAATTCTTAAAAACATTTCCTTTTGTTCAAACTGATTATTCTGTTGAGCATTAATAGTTAATGATAACAGAAAAAGGCTAAAGAGTAAAAGAATTATCTTTTTCATTATTTATTATATTTACGGCTAAAAGTAAATTAATTTTTATATAGCTACAATACCTATTACAGGGTATTTGCAAAATATTTCACTTAGAAATTAGCAAAATTATTTTTACAAAAAAGGTGCTTGAAATTTTCAAACACCTTTTCTTTTTCAATAAAACATTCTAATAATTATAAACACTTAAATATTCCTTGTATTTGTTGTTGATTACCTTCAGTAAATGATTTTACAACAGTTTTTTCTACCCCATCTAATCTCATGCTTCTAACTTTTTTTGTTTTTAAAGACTCATACACATCCATATTTTTCAATAAATCATGCATATAAAGAGATACAATGCCTTTACAATTGTCTTTTTCTAAATTAGTTAATGTTGCTTGTGTACCATCATCAAATGTAAATGTAACTTTAGAAGTATTATCTACACAAACTCCTGGTTCTAAAGCCATACCTCTTGCTATATACAATGTTTTTTCTTTGTATTGTAAAGTGTAAAATGTAAATGCAAAGCCTGTAACACCATCATTAGAAACAATCAAAAACTCTTTTGCTTCTGTATTAGATTCACCTTTGTCGTCTTTTTTGGTTGTTACAAATGCACCACACTCATCATCTGGAGAAACTGCTTTTAAAGCTTGTTGAGTTCCTTGGTTCTTTAAAGCAGATTGTGCTTTTTTACCAAAAATAGCAGCAGGTTCTAATCTTACTTTTACCTGTGCAGATACTGTTAATGTCATAACAGCAAAAATTGTTGAGAGGAATAATAACTTTTTCATGATTTTTAAATTTTAATGTTTAGAATTAATTTTTAAGATTTCGATGTAAAAATAATCGTGCCAAATTTTAATATGATACCCTCTATTGGGTATTTGCAATTTGTTTAATTCTATTTAACATTTTTACAACTTATTAAATATTAGCTGCTAATAAAGCAATTAAAAAATTATTTTAAATTATTTTTCTACTTCAGCTACAGCAATGCCTTGCATTTCAGCCAATTTAGCTCTAATCTTTGTTTCTATTTCATTAGCTAATTCAGGGTTATCGTTTAATAGTTGTTTTACTGCATCTCTACCTTGACCTAATTTTTCATTATTATAGCTAAACCAACTTCCACTTTTATTTACAATACCAAGTTCTACGCCCATATCTATAATTTCTCCAAGTTTGCTTATTCCTTCACCAAAAATAATATCAAACTCTGCACTACGAAATGGAGGTGCTACTTTATTTTTAACCACTTTTACTTTTACATGATTACCTATTGCTGCATCACCATCTTTTATTTGTGAAGTACGACGAATATCTAAACGAACAGAAGAATAAAATTTTAAAGCATTACCACCTGTAGTTGTTTCAGGATTGCCAAACATTATTCCTATTTTTTCTCTTAGTTGATTAATAAAAATACATACTGTTTTTGTTTTGTTAATTGTTGCTGTTAATTTACGCAAAGCTTGACTCATTAAACGAGCTTGTAAACCCATTTTACTATCTCCCATATCTCCTTCTAATTCTCCTTTAGGTACTAATGCAGCAACAGAATCTATAACAACTACATCCAATGCACCTGAAAGTATTAATCTATCTGCAATTTCCAAAGCCTGCTCACCATAATCTGGTTGAGAGATTAATAAATTTTCAACATCAACTCCTAATTTTTGAGCATAAGCACTATCAAAAGCATGTTCAGCATCTATAATTGCACAAATACCACCTTTCTTTTGAGCTTCTGCTATAATATGTGTTGCAATAGTAGTTTTTCCGCTACTTTCAGGTCCAAATATTTCAATAACTCTACCTTTTGGTACACCACCAACTCCTAAAGCTGCATCTAATCCAATAGAACCTGTACTTATAACTTCAATTTGTCTATCTGCTTTATCACTCATCATCATTACACTACCCTTGCCAAAATCTTTATCTATTTTGTCAATCGTTAATTTTAATGCTTTTAATTTTTCTGTGTTACTCATAATTGTATTATTTTAATCTGCTAAAATTAATTAAGTCTGTAAAGTTAATTAGTTTTTATTATCAACACTAATTTTTTTAGTATTTTTAAAAATAATTACTAATTTTTTTGTGTTTCATTTATTTTTTAATAGAACTTATCCCCCAAAGTATATTTCCAATTTTCGTATTACTAAATTGCAGCCATGCAGGATTATTTAAAAGATTTAAACGAACAACAAAGAGAAGCTGTATTACACATTAATGGACCATTAATGATTGTTGCAGGAGCAGGAAGTGGTAAAACAAAAGTACTTACAACTCGTATAGCCCATTTAATAGCCAGTGGCGTTGATACTTACAACATTTTGGCATTAACTTTTACTAATAAAGCTGCTGCTGAAATGAAAGAAAGAATTGAAAAAATTTTAGCAGAAAATACAACAGGAATTGCAAGTAGTGAAGCAAGAAACTTATACATTGGAACATTTCATAGTGTATTTGCAAGAATACTAAGAACTGAAGCTCCTCGTTTAGGATACCCAAACAATTTTACTATTTATGATACTGAAGATAGTCGTAATGTTTTAAAAACAGTTATTACTGAAATGGAATTAGATATTAAACATTACAAACCAAATACTGTTCATAATAGAATTTCGGCAGCAAAAAATGCTTTAATAAATGCTGATGAATATTTAGAAGACACTTATATACAACAAGAAGATAAAAGAGCTAACAGAGCAGCTATTGGTAAAATTTATAAAGCCTATACCGAAAGATGCTTTAGAAATGGAGCAATGGATTTTGATGACTTATTATTGAAAATGTTTGAACTATTAAAAACATTTAATGAAGTATTGGTAAAATATCAACATAAGTTTAAGTACATATTAATTGATGAATTTCAAGATACCAACCCTGTTCAATATCAAATAACAAAACTATTAGCAGCAGTGCATGAAAATATTTGTGTTGTTGGAGATGATGCTCAAAGTATATATAGTTTTAGAGGTGCTACGATTGAAAATATTTTACAATTTAAAAAAGATTACGATGATGTTACTATTATAAAATTAGAACAAAACTATAGAAGCACTCAAAGCATTTTAAATGTAGCTAATAAAGTTATTAGTAATAATAAAGGACAACTACCAAAAGAATTATGGACTAATAATGATACAGGAGATAAAATAAAATTAGTAAGAACTTTAACAGATAATGAAGAAGGCAGATTTGTTGCAGACTCAATAAAAGAACATCAGTTAAGATATCATTTCAACAACAGAGATTTTGCTATTTTATACAGAACAAATGCTCAAAGTCGTGCATTTGAAGAAAGTTTAAGAAAGCAAGGAATAGCTTATAGAATTTATGGAGGTATAAGCTTTTATCAACGAAAGGAAGTAAAAGATATGCTTGCATATTTAAGGTTAGTTGTTAATACAAAAGATGATGAATCTTTAAAAAGAATTATTAATTACCCAGCAAGAGGAATAGGAAAAACAACGATAGAAAAAATAGCTATTTATGCTCACGAACAAAACATTACTATGTTTGATGTAATTGAGCAAGCTGCAAAGTATGGATTTAAAGCAGGTACATTAACTGCTTTAGAAAACTTTGCTACAATGATTCAATATTTTCAAAGTATTCTTACTGATAAAAATGCTTACGATGTAGCAGTTTTGGTTGGTAAACATACAAAGTTAGTAAAAGAATTATTTAATGATAAAACTACTGAAGGTTTAGCAAGATATGAAAATGTACAAGAACTTTTAAACTCAATAAAAGAATGGACAGAAATGCCAGATAATGAAGATGGAGAAGTAAGTTCAAAAAGTTTAGGAGCTTATTTGCAACAAATTACTTTATTAACTGATGCAGATAATGATAAAGAAAATGATGATACTGTAAAGCTAATGACCATTCATGCTGCTAAAGGATTAGAGTTTGCTTGTGTTTTTGTTGTTGGTGTAGAAGAAATGCTTTTTCCCAATGCAATGTCCATTAATACAAGAGAAGAATTAGAAGAAGAAAGAAGATTATTTTATGTAGCTATTACAAGAGCTAAACAAAAACTTTGGGTTACTTATGCTAATACCAGATATAAATTTGGTAGCCTTGTACAAAATGAACCCAGCCGTTTTTTAGATGAAATGCCCGAAAGTTTTTTAGATAAAACTTATGCCGGTGGTGCTGCAAGAAATTCTTTAAATATGGGCTCTGCTTATGAAAGAATGAATAAGGGTTTTGGTTATGCTTCAAACACAAACAGTAAAGAAAAAAGACTAAGCTATTTACCAGCAAACCCTATTGCACCCAAAAATGTTACACACATTCCAAGTGAAAATTTTGAAGTTAGTGATATTTCTCAGCTACAAGAAGGCGATAAAATTGAACATCAAAAATTTGGCTATGGCTCTATTATTAAAATAGAAGGAAGTGCACACAACCCAATTGCTACCATCAGTTTTGAATTAAATGGAGAGAAAAAAATTATGTTAGGCTATGCCAAAATCAGAAAAGTAAATTAATATTTGAATTACTTTATTTTACCATAAACTTTTTCTTCTAACTCTTGTTGTAGAGCTAATACCTAAAGCCCCTAAAAGACTTCTAGTTATTACACTTGCAGCAGTTCGCCCTATTTGCTTAACAGTTGGGTTATCAAAAAAACCTGGTTCTTTTTTTTCTTTTTTTGTTTCTTTTTCTTCTTCCTTTTCTTTTTCTTTTTGTTCTGCTTCTTCTTTAGTTCTTTGTGCAGCATCTTCAATTTTTGCATTCAAAATTTCGTAGGCACTATAACTATCTATTATTTCGCTATATTTTTTTACTAATTTACTTTGATTAATGATAGTATCAATTTCTGCATCAGTTAAAACATCCATTCTGCTTCTTGGAGAGCAAAGTAAAGTATGCACTAAAGGTGTAGGAATTCCTTTTTCGTTTAATAATGTTACAAAAGCTTCTCCTATACCTAATTGGGTAAGTAATTCATCTGTTTTATAAAAAGAACTTTCAGGAAAATTTTCTGCTGCTGTTTTAATTACTTTTCTATCTGCTGCAGTAAATGCTCTTAAAGCATGTTGTATTTTTAAACCTAATTGTGCTAATACACTTGCAGGAATATCTTGAGGGTTTTGTGTACAAAAGAAAATGCCAATACCTTTACTTCTTATCAGTTTAATTACAGTTTCTATTTGCTGCATTAAAGCACTGCTTGCTTCTTGAAAAATAAGATGTGCTTCATCTATAAATAAAACTAATTTAGGTTTATCCAAGTCTCCTTCTTCTGGACAAACAGCATATAACTCTGCCAATAGTTGTAACATAAATGTAGAAAATAGTTTTGGTCTGTTTTGCATATCTGTTACTCTCAAAATATTAACCATTCCTTTTCCTTCATTATTAAATTTCATCAAATCTTCTACTTCAAAACTTTTTTCTCCAAAAAATATATCAGCACCTTGTTGTTGCAACTCTATTACTTTTCTTAAAATAGTGCCCAGACTTGTAGTAGATATTTTACCATAATCTTTTTCTAAAATTTCTTTTCCTTCATCACCTGCATATTGCAATACTTTTATAAAATCTTTCAAGTCCAATAAAGGCAATTTATTATCATCGCAATATTTAAAAATAATAGAAACCAATCCTCCTTGTGTATCATTCAATCCTAAAATTTTACTTAGTAAAATAGGTCCAAATTCTGTAACAGTAGCTCTTAATCTAACTCCTTTTTCATCACTAAGAGTAAGAAACTCTACAGGAAAAGATGATGGTTTATAAGTTTCATTTAATAAAGCATAACGTTCTGTAATTCTACTATTTTCTGTTCCTGCTTGTGCAATACCACTAAAATCTCCTTTAATATCCATTACTAAAACAGGAATACTATTATCGCTTAAACATTCTGCTAATACTTGTAAAGTTTTTGTTTTACCTGTACCTGTAGCACCTGCAATTAAACCATGTCTATTCATAGTTTTAAAAGGTAAATACACATTTGCTTCACTTACAGCTTTACCATCTAACATACCAACACCAATTTTTACATGCTCTCCTTTAAATGTATAGCCTTGATTAATTGATTCAAGAAATTGCTCAGTTGTACTCATATAAATAAAAATTTGGCTGAAAGTTAAAACAATTTATTTTGATAAAAAGCATGATTTTTTAGAAATGCTTTTTGAGCATATTACTATAATATAAAAAATAGCAATAGACATACTCTATTGCTTTCAATAAAAAAGTTATCAATATAAAATAGTAAAGAAATTCTTAATGAATAAAGAAAGAAGTAATAGCTAAAATAATAACACCAACTATAACATAAGCAATTTCAGATGTGCTGTTAGATGTTGTAATAAACTTTTTCATAATTAAAGGCTTTATTGTACAGACGTAAGTATAAAAAGAAAGGTTGCAATGAAATATTTTATATATCCTATTATTAAATATTTCACAATAGAATCAAGTAATCAGCAACCTCTTTTTTAATACGCTGTTTAGTTTGTTATCTTTGCAATCATGCAAAACATCAGACATTTATCTTACGAAGAAATAGAACAGCATTTTTTACAAATAGGCGAAAAAAAATTTAGAGCAAAACAAGTATGGGAATGGCTTTGGCAAAAACATGCTCATAGTTTTAATGATATGACAAACCTTAGCAAAGAACTTCGCCAAAAATTAACAGAACAATTTTCTTTTCCTGCACTAAAAATTGATGTTACACAATATAGTGAAGATGGAACAATTAAATGTCGTTTTAATGCTTTTGATAATCAAAAAATAGAAGGTGTTTTAATACCAACCGAAGAAAGAAAAACTGCTTGTGTATCATCTCAAGTTGGTTGTAGTATGGGTTGTAAATTTTGTGCTACAGGTTATATGGGAGGGATAAGAAATTTAACCTTTGATGAAATTTATGATGAGGTAGTTTTAATCAATCAACAAAGTGAAAAAATATACAACCAAAAATTAACCAATATTGTTTTTATGGGTATGGGCGAACCTTTACTTAACTATAAAAATTTATTAAAAGCAGTAGAACGTATAAGTGCAGAAGATGGTTTATTTATGAGTCCAAAAAGAATTACAGTATCAACTGTTGGTATTGCTAAAATGATTAAAAAGTTAGGAGATGATAAAGTTCGTTTTAAATTAGCACTAAGCCTTCATGCAGCAAACGATAAAAAACGTAGCGAAATAATGCCTATCAATGAAACAAATAATATTAAAAGCTTAACAGAAGCATTAAATTATTTTTACAAACAAACAGGCAATGAAATAACTTTTGAATATATTTTATTTAAAGATTTTAATGATAGTTTAAAAGATGCCGATGAATTAGTGAAATTATATAGACAAATTCCTGTAGATCTCGTAAATATTATTGAATACAACCCAATAGATAAAGCCCCATTTAGTAAACCAGATGAAGAAGTTATAGAAAACTTTATGAAATATTTAGAAAGTAAAAAAGTAAATGCCAGATTAAGAAGAAGTAGAGGAAAAGATATTGATGCAGCTTGTGGTCAATTAGCTAATAAAGGTTGATATACAAATAAATTTTACTTTCGCTTTAAAATAATACAACAGCATGAGTAGTGAATTGCAAAAACCAGTAATAGGATTTTCTTGTGGCGATTTGAATGGAATAGGTATAGAATTAATTATTCGTTCATTACACGATAACAGAATTTTAGATATATGCACACCAGTCATTTTTGCCAGTAATAAAAGTATAAATTTTTATCGCAAAAGCTTACCAGATATTAATTTTTCTTACACAAGCACAAAAGATTTTCAAAGATTAAATACCAAACAAGTAAATGTTTTTAATTGTTGGGAAGAAGAAGTAACTATTTCACCTGGACAGCTAAATGAAACTGGTGGTAAGTATGCATTAATATCTTTACAAAATGCAACACAAGCATTGAAAAATGGAAATATAGATGCATTAGTTACTGCTCCAATTCATAAAAAAAATATTTATACCGAACAATTCAAATACACAGGGCATACACCTTTCTTAAAAGATTATTTTAATGTAAAAGATGTTGCCATGTTAATGGTTGCAGAAAATTTAAAAGTAGGCTTAGTTACAGAACATGTTTCTATTGCCAATATTGCAAAGCATATTACCAAAGAAAATATTCTTAGTAAATTAAACATTATAAATAACAGTTTACAAAAAGATTTTGGAGTTATTAAACCTATCATTGCTGTATTAGGACTTAATCCTCATGCAGGTGATGGAGGATTAATAGGACAAGAAGAAGAAGAAATTATAAAACCAGCTATTAGAGAAGCTAAACAACAAATGATGGTTTTTGGACCATATAGTGCAGATTCTTTTTTTGCAAGAGGTCAGTATCAAAGGTTTGATGCAGTATTAGCAATGTATCACGATCAAGGATTAATACCATTTAAATCTTTAGCCATTGGCGAAGGTGTAAATTATACTGCAGGTTTACCAGTTGTTAGAACAAGCCCCGATCATGGAACTGCTTTTGATATTGCAGGTAAAGGCAAAGCAGACCACAGCTCTTTTTTAGCAGCAATTTATGAAGCAATAGATGTTGTAAGAAGAAGAAATGGCTATGAAGAAATGAGAAAAAATCCTTTGAAAAAACTTAGTGCAAAATTATTTGCAAATGTTACTGATGATAAAATTGAGGAATAAAAAATTATCAACTTATCAATAAAAAAACACTATCTAAAAAATGATAGTGTTTTTTATTTATCCTATAAAAACAACATCCTATTAAAAAAGACTTCTTCTACCTGATGGACAACTCATATCTGTATCTCTTGCACCAAAACGAAACCCTAATTTTAAAAACACTGATAAATAATAATCATTATTAGTAGCATCTCCTCTATTTTTACCAATAAAATCAGTTACAGGTCTATTATTGATTAATGCTCTTTTAAACATCATTTGTTCTGCTACTTGTGCTTGGTCTTTAGGTAAATATTTTTTAAACAATGTTGGGTCAATATACGTTTTACTTACATCATCTACATAATCTGTAAAGGTATAACGCTGCATTACTTCTGCTGCTAAATACCATTTTTCATTTAAAAAATATTTTATCCCAAAACCAAAAGGTATTTGAAATGCGATGTTTGAATATTCTTTTCTATCAGGATATTCTTCCATGCCTTGACCTTCTAAACGTAACGGTTTCAAATCTACCCACTGTTTAGTGCCATTTGGGTTTTCATAAATTCCTTGAGGGTTAAAACGAAAAGCACCAAAACCTACTGTAAAATATGGGCGAAGTTTATTATTGAAAAAACTTTCTTTACGTACAAAATAAGCTGTTGGATATATTTCAATTGAAAGGTTTACTTCAGTTATATTACTTCTAAATCCTAAGTTCCTATTTTTTCTATCTCTTTCTACATTACCTTGATTTTTGATTAAACTATCAAAACCAGAAAGTTTACCCATATTAAAACTACCTCTTATGCCCAACCATTGATTTGGATAATAAGTAACATTTACGCCATAAAATAAATTAGTAGAAGCAATATTGATATCTTTTAAAAACAAAGTTCCTTTTCCCTTGCCTCCTCCTACATCACCTAAGAAATTTGTAGGACCAACGTTCACATCAAATTCCCATTGACGATCACTTCTAACAAAATCGTTATAATAAATTTGTGAGTTTGCTTGAGTTGTTTGAAGTATTATAATACTGCATACAATACAACGTATTAAAAACGTTTTAAAATTTGGCTTCATAGAATAATGATATTGGATATTAGAAAATTCTTACTACAAACTACCATTAAATAAACTTGTAGTTTTTAAGAAACGCAGAAAAATATATTCTATTATAAAAAATCAAAAAAAACTTAAAAAATTTAAAAAAAGGAATTTTTACTAATAATGTTATTAGTAGAAATACGTAATTTATTACCCTAATTTCTGCTAAATGGTAATACATTTAATAGGATAAATAATATTTTACAGTTGGTTACATAATAAAAAATGTAGTTATTTGCAAACAAAATAATCAGCTATGTTGCCTAAATATAAAAGAGTACTTCTAAAATTATCTGGAGAAGCATTATTAGGAAAAAACTCTGGCGATCCATTTGACCCAAAAGTAATAGAGCAATACGCTTATGATATAAAAGAAGTTATCAACTTAGGAGTTCAGGTTGCAATAGTAATTGGAGGAGGCAATATATATAGAGGTATGAATGAAGCTGAAAGTGGTATTGAAAGGGCTCATGGAGATTATATGGGAATGTTAGCAACTGTTATTAATGCTATGGCTATGCAAGCAATGCTTGAAAAAATTGGTGTTTACACACGTTTGCAAAGTGCAATTAATATGGAGCAAGTTGCAGAACCTTATATAAGAAGAAAAGCATTAAGACATTTAGAAAAAGGACGTGTAGTAATTTTTGGTGCAGGTACAGGAAACCCATATTTTACTACTGATACTGCAGGTAGCTTACGTGCTATAGAAATGAAAGCTGATGTTATATTAAAAGGAACACGTGTAGATGGTATTTATAATGCTGATCCTGAAAAAGATACTTCTGCTACTAAATATGATAAACTTAGTTTTCAGGATTGCATAACCAAAAACTTGAAAGTAATGGATATGACAGCTTTTACGTTATGTATGGAAAATAAATTACCCATTATTGTTTTTAATATGAATCAACCTGGTAATTTATTAAGTGTTGTACAAGGATTAAATGTTGGAACTTTAGTAAGTTAAAATTCTTCTTACATACTTAAAGTAAAATCAACATACTTAAAAAATTCTGTTTTCTTTTCTTCATTATTAAATGCACCACCATAAAAAGCAGTAACAGTAGTACTTGTATCATCTTTAATGCCTCTACTTGCAACACATAAATGTTTTGCTTCTAAAATTACTGCAACATCATCAGAGTTTAAAACACTTTGTAACTCTTTGCCTATTTGTATAGTAAGGCGTTCTTGTACTTGTGGTCTTTTAGCAAAATATTGTACAATTCTATTTAATTTACTTAACCCAATTACTTGACCATTGTTAATATATGCTACATGAGCTTTGCCAGCAAATGGCACAAAATGATGCTCACAAGTAGTATAAAAAGAAATATTTTTTTCTACCAACATTTCTTTATACCCATATTTATTTTCAAACATTGTTGCCTTAGGCTTATTAGCAGGATTTAAGCCACTAAAAAATTCTTGCACATACATTTTAGCAACACGTTTTGGCGTGCCTCTTAAACTATCATCAGTTAAATCAAGTCCCAAAATATTCATAATACTCTCAAAATGTTTTTCAATAGCAACAATTTTTTCAGCATCTGTTAAAACAAAAGCATCGTTACGCATAGGTGTATCAATGCTTGTGCTAATATGCTCATTACCCATTTCATCAATCACAACATCACTCAATTCAATTTTATTTTTTAAGTCATTTAACTGAATGTTCACTAAAGTTTCTTTTTGTTTCATACTATAAAAAATTTTCTCATTGTAATTAGCTGGTCAATACAGTAATATTTTTTTTATGTTACCAGCTGCATATACTTTATTCATCTTTCTGTTGCGTCGCACACTTCAACATACTAAAACATTAATGAACAAGTTTACAATAAATAAGTTTATGATTAATTAAATTACTACAACTGAAACAAAAGTGTGTTGTTCAAGTATATAGTATTTATGAAATTTATTTTATTAATATTTACGAAGATAATAAAAAGAAATAAATCTATAAGTTTATGCGATATTATAAATGTTGAAAAATTTGTAGAGCATTATTGCTTGTTATTGTTGCAATTTCTTCTTTAGATATTTCTTTTACTTCGGCAATTTTATCAATAATAAAACTTAAATAAGCACTCTCATTTCTTTTACCTCTAAAAGGTACAGGAGTTAAATAAGGTGCATCTGTTTCTACAACAATATGTTTTAAATCTATTTGCTTTATCACTTCTGCTAATCCAGCTTTTTTATAAGTTACAACACCTCCAATGCCCAATAAAAATTGCATATTAATTATTTGGTTAGCTTGTTCAAAACTACCAGAAAAACAATGAAAAATTCCTCTTAAACCTTTATTTGCAAAAGGCTTTACACAATCAATAGTTTGCTGCATTGCTTCTCTTGTATGAATTACAATGGGTAAATTAAATTCTAAAGCCCACTCCATTTGTTGTTCAAAAGCTATTATTTGTTGTTCTTTAAAAGTAGTATCCCAATAAAAATCTAACCCAATTTCACCCATAGCTACAAACTTTCTTTTTTGCAACCACATATAAACCATTGAAAGTTCTTTTTCTACATCTTCTTTTACAGAACAAGGATGTAAGCCCATCATAGAAAAACAAATTTCAGGATATTCATTTTCCATTTTAAACATAGCTTTTGTGTGAGTGCTATCTATAGCTGGTAAATAAAATTGTTGAACATTAGCTTGTTTAGCTCTTTCTATAACTGCATTTCTATCAATATCAAATTCTTGTAAATATAAATGGCAGTGTGTATCTATAATCATTCAATGTATATTTTAAAATGTTTCAATTGTTTTCCCAAAATGGTACTAATAAAAAATTTATATGTTAAATAAAATAAAATTGATAGTACTCCGTTTATATATGTACAATTACTTTTTTAGTAATAAAAAATAAATAAAATCCAATAGATTCTATATATCTTCTTCAAAGTTATTTCAGACGCTGATATATTGTTTTGAAATTGGGTAAATCAAGAAAAATATTTAGATAAATATAGCATATTTATAAACTCGTTTTCATAGGGTACGGATTAAAAACGAGCTGGAGTTTCTACTCTGGCTCTTTTTGTTTTAATAAAATATGATTAGAAATTATCTTTTATTTCAAATCCAACTTTATCTGCAACTCATTTAATTGTTTTTCATCAATAGAACTTGGTGCATCAAGCATTACATCTCTGCCACTATTATTTTTGGGGAATGCAATAAAATCTCTAATACTTTCACTGCCTCCTAAAATAGCACATAATCTATCAAAACCAAAAGCAATACCACCATGTGGTGGAGCACCATATTCAAATGCTCCTAATAAAAAACCAAATTTATGTTGTTGCTCTTCTTCATTCATGCCTAAAGCTTCAAACATTTTCTGCTGTAATGCTTTTTGATAAATACGAATTGAACCTCCACCAATTTCATTTCCATTTAAAACCATATCGTAAGCATTGGCTTTAATATTTGCATAAGGGTGTTTTAAATATTCAGCAGCATTTTCAATAACAGGGCTATTATTAATCATCGTATCAATATCACTTGGCTTAGGGCTTGTAAATGGATGATGACGTGCAACCCATCTATTTTCTTCTTCTGCATATTCAAACAAAGGAAAATCTAAAACCCATAACAATTTAAATTCATTTTCATTTCTTAATCCTAATCTTTTTCCCATTTCTAACCTTAATTCAGATATGGCTTTTCTTGTTCTTTCTTCTGCTCCTGCTAAAATTAAAATTAAATCTCCTGCTTTTGTATTAGCTGCTTCTGCAATGGCTTTTAATTGTTCTGGTGTATAAAATTTATCTATACTACTTTTAAATGTACCATCAGTATTACACTTAATAAATACCAACCCTTTCATACCTACTTGAGGACGTTTTACCCATTCAGTAAGTTCATCAATTTGTTTGCGTGTATATTCACTACAATTAGGTACAGCAATGGCTAAAACAGAAGCTCCCTTGCCTCCAAAGGGGGGAATATCAAACATCTCTGCATCAAAAAAATTTTCTTTACTTGGAAACATGTTTTTATCAAAAACAAGATTACAAATCTTCATACCAAAACGTGTGTCTGGTTTATCATTACCATATTGCCACATTGCTTCTTCCCAAGTTATTCTTTCTACAGCATCTGAATAATTAATTCCTTTTACATCTTTAAAAATTCTTTTTACCAAACCTTCAAACATGTTTAAAATATCTTCTTGCTCTACAAAACTCATTTCACAATCAATTTGCGTAAATTCTGGTTGTCTGTCTGCTCTTAAATCTTCATCTCTAAAGCATTTTACAATTTGAAAATATCTATCATAACCACTAACCATTAAAAGCTGTTTAAAGGTTTGAGGACTTTGTGGTAGTGCATAAAACTCTCCTTCATTCATTCTGCTTGGAACAACAAAATCTCTTGCACCTTCTGGAGTTGATTTTATTAAAAAAGGAGTTTCAATATCTATAAAATTATTTTCGTGCAAATAATTTCTTGCACTTCTATTTACAGCATAACGAAGTTCTATATTTCTTTTTACTGCATTTCTTCTTAAATCTAAGTAACGAAATTTCATTCTTAAATCATCGCCCCCATCAGTATCATCTTGAATAGTAAATGGTGGTACTTCACTTTTATTTAAAATAGTAAATGATGATACAGTAATTTCAATATCGCCTGTTGGAATATTTTTATTTTTATTGCTACGCTCATTAACAATACCATTTACTTGCAAAACATATTCACGACCTAAAGGATTTTCTTCTAACTGTTTGTTTAATTCTTCGCCAAACAAAAGTTGTGTAATTCCATATCTATCTCTTAAATCTATAAAAGTAATAGCTCCAAATTTTCTGATAGTTTGTACCCAGCCTGCAAGTGTAATTTGCTGACCAATATTTTCAATTCTTAATTCTCCGCAAGTGTGTGTTCTAAACATTTGTGTTTATTATTTAGTGGGCAAATATAATCAAATAGAAAAAGGGAAATATTGATGAATATTTCCCTTTCGTATTTTTCTTAAAAAAAGTAGGGGAAAAATTTGGAAATGTCATTTTTTTTTAGGTTCGTTTTTTAAACACCATTCAAGAAATTTTTTAACCAATTAAAAATTTTAATCATGACAAAGAAATTATTATCACTGACTTTAATGCTTATGTTAAGCTATTTATCATTTGCAAACAATTCTAATAAAGAAATAAGTTATTAGCAGGCGGAAATACTTATGTTTTTGAACGAATAATGGCAAATTGTGGTGGGCAACCACCTCGTTTTGTACAAATAGGAACTAGAGTAAAGACTTATGATGAATGTGGAAACCTTGTACAGGTTGATGAAAGTTATAATGGAAACAGTTGCGATGAATTAGTATTTGATATACCTTAATTAATTATTTTTGAATGGTGTTTTCTATTCTTAAAACTATAAAAATTATGAGAGTTGTTTATTTAATTGTAGTTATAACAATTTTAGCAACTAAGGGTTATGCTCAGCAAAATGATAAACAAGCCCTTTATATACAATATCAACGTATCAATAAAACAGATGGATATCATCAATGGTTTACAAGAGATGTAACAGTTTATAGTTTTTTACATGGAGAAATACCCCCTGTAAATATTCCCTTAGTAATTGATGGCAAATTAATTTATACGAGTGATACTGTTGTATATAAAGAAGAAATTAAAGAATATATAAAAAATGAAACTTTAAAGGCTCGTAAAATAAAACAAGTTGATGTGTTTAGATATAACAATAGTGATATTATTTTTTATCAAGCATTAAAAAAAATTAAGGGTAAGAATTATATAGTTGTAGATACATTAAAGAAAATGTCTGAATGGGAGATAGAAGATGATACAACAACTATATTAGGGTATAAATGTCAAAAAGCAGTAACTAAATTTTACAATACTACTTATATAGCTTACTTTACTACAGATTTACATTTTGTAGGAGGTCCTAAAAACTTTAGAGGCTTACCTGGTATTATTTTAAAAGTAGTAACTTCTGATGGTAAATTTGGTTTTGCTGCAACCGAAATTCAGTATCCTTATAAGGGAGAGCTTACAGCTATGCCAACAAAAGGAGTCAAGATTAGTATTAATGAATTTAGTAAGTTAGAAGAAGCAGAGAAAAATAACTAAGTAATAAATTATTTTATCTTGTTAAAGTATATAATATTTATTTTTTGTATTTTTTTTAGTTATCCATCTTTAATAGCACAACAAGTTGTAATTCAGGGGATGGTAAAAGATACAACTAATAAACCTATAGTTGGAGCATCGGTAATATTAAGGGCAAATGATAGTAATGGAATAATAAAGTATTATAAAATAACAGACGAAAATGGAATTTTTAAAATAACCATTTCAAATATTAATCAACAATTATTTTTTCAAATTTCCTCTGTAGGTTTTGTTACTTATTCAGAGCATCTTACCAATCCTCTAATTTCTCTCAATAAAATTTTTACACTTCAATCATATTTAGGAAATTTACCTGAGGTTTTTATAAAAGATAATCCTGATATCATAAAAAAGAATGACACTACAACATACATGGTAGCAGCTTTTGAAAGAGGAAATGAAAATAATATTGGAGATTTGCTTAAAAACTTGCCTGGTATAATTGTTACAGATAATGGTAAAGTAATTTTTAATGGGAAAATGATAGATAGGGTTTTGATTGAAGATGATGATATTTTTGGAAATAACTATGCAGCATTAATAAAAAATGTTAGCACCAATGGTTTAGATAAAATAGATATTATAGAGCATTATAATGATAGGTCAAAAATAGAAAATAGTAAGAAAGAAAAAGGTAACGAAACTGTACTTAATTTGAGGTATAAAAAAAAGAAATTAAGGTTATATAGTAGCATTAATTCAGCAGGTGGTTATTCTATTGAAAATTATGAAGTTAAAGCAGATATTGTAAGTCTTATTCCTAATGCAAAATTTGTATCTACTGCAAATATGAATAGCTTGGGGACAACAGGAAGTTATTTATTAGGGAGAGAAAATAATTTGAATTTATTTGAAAACTACAATGAAGAGCCTATAACAAAAGTTGCAACAGTATCAAATCCTGTGAATTTTCATGATATAACACCAAATAATATTTCTACATCAAGGGCACTCTTTAATACAAGTAAATTTATTACAATTAACAGTCAGTTAAAGGTCAGTAAAAAAATTATGGTAAAAGAATCTGTATCAATAATTGCAGACGATTATACACAAAGTAAAAAAACAATAGAAGTATTTAATAATCCATTACAACCATTAGTTATAGAAGAAGATGAAAAATTGGTAAAAAATAATAAACAATTTGATGTTGCTTTAGAAGCATCATGGTTGCCAAATGCAAAATTTCAATCAGTTTTAAAATACAATATAAGTTCTATTAATGCTACACATCAAAATAATGGCTTTTTATTTCAAAGCCCATTTTTTCAAAATTTGTATCTAAAAGCCAAAAATCATCAACTTACTTTGAAAAATACAAAACTTATAACAGAAAAATCTTTATCAACCTTATGATGCACAAGAAGCTACAACTTTAACTTAGGTATGATATGATTTTTATTCAGAAATATAGAAAATCTTTACAATTAACAGGTGTTCAAGATAATTATAAAATAAATAGTGAAGTTTTTCTTTATAATAAAGAAAATAATTTGCAACTTACCAAGCACATATAATAATACCATTTTAATTTAACTAAAATAACATTCAGTTCAGTATGAACATTGTTTTTAATGATAGATGAAAACTGGGAATTTCACAATGGTCTGGACCAAGAAATGAGCAGCAAGTATTTAATAATATAATAACTGATAATAAATTACAATTACTGCCATCATTTAATTTTGAATATAGAATTAATAATGATAAGAGTTTATATCTCTATTTTCAGACACAGCCAATTTTCCCTCAAGTATATAGTTTAGGAAAATCTTATGTTTTTACAGGTCTTAACAGTATAGTTAAAGGAAGTAATGATTTGAAAATTTCAAGAGGCTTTACTTCAAGTATTTCTTACCATTATTTTGGTTCGGTAACGAAAAAAAGCATTTTTACAGTTTATTTATCTGTTAGTAATAATGCTATTAACTATCTTCAAAATTTAACCAATAGAGGGTTATATAGTTTTACATCTTTTGAAACAGCAAATGAAAAAAATTTATTTACAAATTGCTTTATTAAAGCAGAGCAAAAAATTGCAGAAAGTAAATCATGGCTAATTTTTACTACAAATGTATCTATGTACAAAACATATAGCTTAGTAAATTATCAAAAAAATACCAATTATGGAAACTCTATTAAAACAGAATTAAGATGGAAAACTGATTGGAAAAAATGGTTTAATATCAATACTGGTATTATTTATAGCTATCAAACCTTAAATACATTTTCCAAGAGTATCAAAATAAATACCTTTTTTTCAAAAGTTCTAACATCTAACACAGTCATAGGCTTTAAGTTTTTCAAAAAATTAAATGCAGATATATTAGTAGATTATCTTTTAAATAAATCTGATAATAAAGAAGTTAAACAAATCATTTTTACAGATGCACAGGTTATCTATAATGTAAGCAAAAGAATAAAATTTGGGGTAATAGCAAAAAATTTTTTTAATCAAAAAGAATTTATGCTTAATCAGTTTAATTCATTACAAAACACTATTAGCTATTTTAATCTTCAACCAGCATTTTACTTACTAACTTTTGGTATAAAACTTTAGTATTATTCTATTTCACAACTCCATTATTATTCCAATCTCTTCCAAAAACCTTTTGTAGTGTAGGGCTTGTTCTGGCTTCTGCTTTTGTTCTTATAGCTACTTCTTGTTCAGCTATTTTATTAAACATGGCATTGGTTACAACACCTGCTAATAAATTATCCAAATTCAAATTAAGTTTTACTTTATCGCCTAAAACCATTTTTGCAGGAGCTACTAATTTGTCCCATTCTTTGGTTACATTATATTGGTCTAAGGCAGTTTTCATAATTGGTGTTACAGTTGTTCTAAGTTCTGTGCCAATAGTATTTCTAAAATAATCTGTTGCTGCTGTTCCGCCATTTTTTACAATATTTAATGCATCAGTAATATTCATTCTTTTAATACCACTTACAAAAACTGGTATTGAATTAGTAGCTGTTTGAGAAGCAGCAGTTGTAAGAGTGTTGGTAAATTTATCAATATCCTTACTCAATCCAAGTTGTTGCAATCTTTGTAAAACAGTATTTACATCTTTAGGTAAAATAGCACTCATTAAAGCATCTTTACTAATTAAGGCATTGCCATTACTGCCAATAGTCAATAATTCTTTTATGCCACTTATAGCATCTTGCTCTGTTAAAACATTGCTGGCAATTTTTTGTATTGTATCGCAACTACTAAACATCATTCCAAAACTAATTAGCAGTATTAATGTTATACGCTTCATATTACTTACATTTTTTATTGCTGCAAATGTAAGTTTTTCATTTTTGGTAGTATATAAAAAAGGTTATTGATTAAAGGAAAAAATTGTTATTGCTTTTTAGCAATTAACTTACCCGAATACTTTTTATCAATAGCTAATAAAATAAAGGGTTTAGTAGTATATGTTTGTTTTTCTCCAACCTTTGTTGAGTAGTTTAAAATTATATTATTACCAGCATCTAACATTAGATTTGATAATTGAATTGTTGTATTTTTAGTTGTTTCATTTAAAATAATAGTAACAACCGTTTGTTTTGAAAAATCAATTTTGGTTGGCTTACCATTTTTTCCCATTACTGTTGCAGCACCAAAAAATTTATCAAACTCATTTTGAGATGTTATTTTAAATGCTCCTTGTTGCTTAACATTATTTTTTACAAAATAATTATTAAGTGTAGTATAATTTATTTTATTTACAGATGATGTTTCTTTTGTTGATGCTTCCTTTGCATGATACAATTTACTATCAGCTTTAAAAATTTTATACTTTATAACAAAGTCATTTGGTACATATAATACAATTGGTAGTTTACTATTGTATCTTAATAATAATGGTTGTAGATAAACAAATTTGTTAGTCAACTTTTCTTGTGGACAAGCCATTTTTGTTCCCCCCATTTCTCCTGAAGATTCTATCTCATAAAAGTTATAACCCCAACCATCTAAATTTTTTTCAGTTATATTTCCTATTAAAAAATATTTATTACAATCGAGCAATGCTTCTTTACCAACAAAAACTTCTACTTTAAAATTTTCTTCATTTTTTTCAATAGGCACTTGTATATACACTTTTTTAAAACCTTCCTTAGCTTCAGGAAACATATTAATTTCTAATTTTTCGTATTTCATTTGTTGAGCATAAACATTTACACAAACTAACATTAATAAACTTACAATAATTTTTTTTGTTTTTATCATTTCTATTAAATTTTATTTAAGATACAAATAGTGTTGCTTTTACATAAATACAACACAATAAACGAGCCATTTTTATTAAAAAATAATTTATGCTTTTGGATGTGCTTTTTTGTAAATATCTTTTAACTGCTCAATAGTGTTATGAGTATAAACTTGTGTAGCTGCAAGACTACTATGACCAAGCAATTCTTTTACTGCATTAAGGTCTGCACCATTGTTCATTAAATGCGTAGCAAAACTATGACGTAAAATATGAGGGCTTCTTTTTTGAACTGTTGTTACTAATGACAAATATTTTTTCACAAAACCATATACTTGTCTTGGATTAAGAGTTTTACCTTTTTCTGTAATAAACAGTTGTGGCAAGTGTTTCAACTCTTCTGGCTTTAATGAAATATAATTTTTTATTTCATTCATCAACTCTTTAGAAATTGGAATTATACGTTCTTTATTTCCTTTACCAATTACTTTTATTTGTTGATAATAAATATCAATATACTCTTGTTTTAGCTGAATTAATTCACTTAAACGAATACCTGTATTATAAAATAATTCTAATACTAATTTTTCTGTTTTGCCTTTCCAATCATCTGTAAATTCAACATGTTCAAGCAAAGTGTGTATATTATCTTCTTGAACAAAAACAGGTAATCTTTTATTTATTTTAGGAGATATTATTGTTGTCATTGGCGACTTTGTAATAGCTTCTTTTTTAAGATGAAATTTAAAAAAAGATTTTAGGGCAGAAATTTTTCTGTTCAAAGTTTTGGCTGTAAGGTTTTCATCTCCTTTTAATGTAGCTAACCAACTTCTTATCATCATAGCATTGATGGCAGTAATAGAGGGATTTTCATAGTTTGTATTGATGAAAGAAAAAAATTGTTCTAAATCGTTTTGATAGGCAATCAGTGTGTGAGCAGAATATCGTTTCTCAAACTTTAAATAGTTGAGAAAACTTTGTAGAAAGATATTTGGCTCAGTTGTTTGCATAAAAAAAGTAGTCTAAGTTACTTATACTTACACTACTTTAAATATGTTGGGCATAAAAGGTTTATTAACCTTCTATTTTTCCACTTACTATTTGTTGCTTGTAAATTGCTTTTAAAACTTGGTCTCTGCGTTTAACAGAAGGTTTTGTAAACGTTTGACGTTCTCTTAACTGTAACAAGATTTTACTTTTTTCAAATTTTTTCTTGTACTTTTTTAAAGCTTTGTCAATGTTTTCGCAATCTTTTGAATCAATAATAAGCATTTGTTTATACCTCCTTTGATGATAAAATGGGGTGCAAAGATAGGTGCAATGATGACAAATCCAAATATTTTGTAATTGTTTATTGTCTTTGGCTTAGTTTTACCCTTATCAAAATACAAAGACTTAGTTTAATTTTTGTTTAAAATGCCTTTAAAAGCTGGTTTAAAATACATTAATAAACATCAGTGGTTAATACCTTTAATAGGTATTTTGCTTGCTTATTTACCTTTATTAAGTTCTATAATGTCTTTAAAAAATGACACTACAGTTCTATCCTATCCTATTTTTTATTATTTCAGTTCTCAAATACATCATGGTATTTTTCCTTTTTGGCATTATAATATGCACTTAGGTTTTGCATTATATGCAGACCCAGGTACACCTTTTTTAAATCCTTTGTTTTGGCTTTTTGCTTTAATAGGAAATTCAATCAGTATATATTCTTTTTACATTTTCATTCATTTACTTATTGGTGTATATGGAATGTATCTTCTTAGCAAGCAATTAGGCTTTGAAAATAGAACAAGTTCAATTTTATCAATTGCATATATTGCTGGAGGTTATTTTGTTTCACATTTACAACATTCAAATCATATTGTTGAATGTACTTATTTGCCTTGGGTTATAAATTATTTATTTGCACTTTTTAAAAAGCCTTGTTTTAAAAATGCAGTTTTATTAGGCTTATTTTTTTATTTGTTTACCATTAGTGGTTATCCAGGTTTTGCAATAGGTATGCCTTATTTTATTATAATACTTGGTATAGGCTATTTTATTGTATCGCCAACAAAAAAAACAATTAAACAAAATAGCAAAGCATTATTGCTTTTTGGATTAAGTGTATTAATAGCAGTTATTCTTTGTTTGCCTTTTTTAAATGCTTTATATCATAATTTAGAGAACTTTCAAAGAAGTTCTGTTTTTACAGGAGGTAGTTATTTACACGAAGGAGGAGCAAGCCCTGCTCTTGGATTAATAAGTTTTATTTTACCATTGGCAAGTGTTGTACAAAAAACACCTTTTGCCTCATCTGATATTTCTTGGAACAATATGTATTTTGGTTTAGTGCCTTTTATATTTTTATTATCTGCATTAAAATATAAAAATATTCGTAGCCTTTTACCTCACTTGTTGGTTATTGCTTTCTTTTTAGACATGTCGTTTGAAGGGCAGATAAAGCAACTTTTTTTTAAAATTCCACTTTTAAATTTTCTTCGTTATAATGGAGGTTTAAGAATTTATGCAATCTTAAGTTTTTTGATAATTGCTGGAACAGCATTGAACAATTATTTTTCTGAAGAAAAGCCTTTGATTATAAAACATAAAAAAATTATTAAGGTTTTACTATTTATTATAAGCATAACATTTTTATCAGCATTTATAATTGGAATAATCAATCATCAACTACTATTAAATACAAAAGATGGTTTTGTAAAAGCTATTTTACATATTGGATTTATACCTGCTGTTTTATTACAAAGTGCTTATGTAATAATAATGTTATTACTTATAAAAAAATGGATTCATCAAAAACATAAATTATTGTTATTAGCTATTGCAGATATTATTATATGTTTTTGGGTAAACTTACCATTTACAGGGCTAAGTATTAAATCAATGCCATCAATTAAAAAAGATATTGAAGCATCTACAAAATATATACAAAACATACAAGGCTATGAAATTATAACAAAGGAACTGCAACAGCCAGCAGTAAATCATGTTGTATATGCACCTGCATTAATGAGTAATAAAGTTGGTGTTATTCCTTTACATGCTTATCCTTCAGGGAAAAAAACATATTTTGATTTTGTAGAAAAAAATGGATTTAATTATTTTAATCATCGCCCTGTTTGTTTTTTATTTTCAGATTCTTTAAAAGCATTGCCTTATACAATTGATGCTGCAAATATGTTTATTCAATGCTCTACAAGTGTTGAAGATACTTTATACATTCATCAAAACTTTGATAAAAATTGGTATGCATTTTCAAATAATAACCCTTTAAAAATAGAAGTATGGCAAAATACTTTTATGAAAATTATATTGCCTTCCAATACTAACAATATTACATTGAAGTATCAAGATGCAATAAGCAATAAATTATTATTTATTCCATTCATTGGTATAATAACGATAGCTATTTATTTTTTGATACTTTATTTTAAAAGAAAAAATAGCCACACATAATTTTATAAAAAAATAATACAATGTTTACAGGAATTATTGAAACAACAGGAAAAATAAAAGAAATTTTAACTAACGGAAGTAATAAAACTTTTGTAATAGAAAGCAATATAAGCAATGAACTAAAAGTTGATCAAAGTGTTGCACATAATGGCATTTGTCTTACTATAGAAGCCAGTAACAACAACACACATACTGTAACAACTGTTGATGAAACTTTACAAAAAACAACTGCTGCCTTATGGAAGGTGAATGATATAATTAATATAGAAAGATGCTTAATAGCCAATAGCAGAATAGATGGACATTTTGTACAAGGACATGTAGATGATATTGCAATTTGTACAGATAAAAAAGATCTTGATGGCAGCTACTTATATCAATTTGAATTTGATAAAAAGTTTGCAACATTAATAATAGAAAAAGGCTCTGTGTGTATCAATGGTATTAGTCTTACTTGTTTTAATGTTACTAATAATAGTTTTCAAGTAGCTATTATTCCATATACATTTCAACACACAAATATTCAATACATTGCTATTGGGAGCAAAGTAAATATTGAGTTTGATGTCTTAGGTAAGTATATCAACAGAGCTTTAGCATTAAAGAATTAATCTTTCTTGTAAATAATTAATCCTTCTTCTGTTAAAGTGTATAGCAGCCTTTCTGTTTGTATAATTTTTTTAACTTCTTGTAATGAAATATTTACAGAAAATGTTTTTAGCTCTTGTAGTGCAATATCAAAAATTAAAAGTTGGTTATTTTTTCTTCCAAATAATTTTCCTTTAAGCACTTGCACATCTTGCCAATCTAACAAATTTGTATAACTATTTTTCAAAGAACCATAATAGTCAAAAACAAGCCAACCATAGTTTTTATTATATAAATAAAGTAACCCATCTGCATCAATAATTTTTGATGGGTTGGGTACATCATTAAATAATACTCTAAAATCAGAACTTGAAAAAATTACTCTCCCATAATCATTTACTTTTTTAATTACAGCATTTTGCTCATCAAAAATCCAAATATTATTATCATAGCTTTGAGCTATTGCTTTTACTTGTGTAATATTTAACTGCCTTAAATCTATTATAGCTTTGAAAGATAAAAACCTATCTAAAACTAAAATTGTAGAAAAGTTTTTGTAATAGGCAAGAATCTTTAAAGGATTTGAAACATCAATAAAATCAATAGTACTATACTGTTTAATATCATTAAAAATACTTACACTATCTAAATTAGCATTTAGTTTTTTTATTTGATTAGTTGGTGTAACAAGAAAAATATTTCCTAAATTATCAATATTAAAGTTTGTAAAATTTCCTTTTACAGATTGATATAATGAATAGTTTATGGTAGTATCATTTGCATTAACTCTTATACTAAATAGGCAACAAAATAAAATATTTATAAAAATTATTCTTTTCATTTTTTTATTTCTATTGTATTACCATCAAAAACTGCATAAGTAAAATTATTTATCCAATCACCAATATTTATATAGTAGCTATTTTCAGAAATTGAAAGTTTTATTGGATAGTGTCTATGACCAAAAATAAAATAATCAAAATGTTCTTCTTTTAATTTTTCTTTAGAAAAAATATATAACCATTCTTTATCTTCTCCTAAAAAGTGTTCATCAGAAGTACCAGTTTTTTCTCTACTTTTTCTACTGAAATAATTAGCAATGCCTATACCCCAAGAAGGATGCAATGCACCAAATAACCATTGACATATTTTATTTCTAAAAATTTTTTTGATGAACTTATATCCATGATCTCCTGGACCTAAGCCATCTCCATGACCAATAAATAATTTTTTTCCAAAACGCTCAAATATTTTTGGTTCATAATAAACTTTAATGTTCAATTCTTTTTCAAAATATCCGTTCATCCACATATCATGATTGCCAACAAAAAAATAAATAGGTATTCCTGTATCTGTAATTTCAGCTAATTTTCCTAACAATCTTGTATAACCTTTTGGTACAACCGTTTTGTACTCAAACCAAAAATCAAACATATCGCCAAGAATAAAAATTTCTGAAGCAGATTGTTTAATACTATCTAAGAAAGCAACAATTTTTTTTTCTCTTTCAAGGCTGCTTTGATAATCTGGAGCTCCTAAATGAAAATCAGAAAGAAAATAAATATTTTTAGAAGTATCGGATATAGTCATTAAGAATTATCCTTTTGTTGTTCAATATAAAATTGCAATACATCGCCACTTTCAATAATTGGTCTCCCTTTTACATCACCATTATACCAATAAACCCATGCTTCTGTAGTTTGATTATCATAATATACAGTAGTAGTTGTTCTTATAAATAAAGGAAGTTCTCCTTCTTCCATACATACACCCTCATAATCATCTAACTGAGCAATAGCAAAACTAAATTCATCTTTATTTTTAATACAATATAATTCTCCTTTAATAAAGTTATCAGTTTCTGTAGCTTTTGCAACAGGATAATCTCCCATATTGTATAATAAACCTTTTACCTTAGCATCACTTGAAACCAAACTAAAATATTTACTTATATAATTATAAGCAAACTGCTTAAAGCCACTTCTTAAAGAACCATAAACAAATAAATAATATAAATTTGGTTGCATATCGCTAAGATACAATTTGTAAATTGATTATTCAAAAAGTATTTAATACAAAATAGAAATAATAATTTCTAAAAAAATTAACCCTATTAAAATGAATTTATTTTTAAAACTAATCCAAAACCCATTCAACTTCTCCAAAATCAAAAGATTCTTCTTTACCATTTTTTACAGCTAAATGGCCTTCATCTGTAACACCATTTAAAGTGCAAGAAAACACAATACCATTTTTTTTAAGTTTTATTTTTTGTCCTTGTTTATATAGTTTTTGATTATACTCTTTCATTATTTCCTCTCCATTGCCATTCATTAATTGCTTAAATCTAATATCTAAATGTTCGCAAAGCTTATGAGCAAGGCTTAATATTTTATATTTTTTATTCGTAATTAATGTTAATGATGTAGGATTTGGAATAGATTCATGAAAAGCGGTTTGATTAATATTTATTCCAATACCTACTATTGACCATTGAAGTTTATTTCCTCTAATATTATTTTCAATTAATATTCCACCAATTTTTTTATTTATATAATAAATATCATTAGTCCATTTTATACTAATTCCTTCTTTTACCTGACTTTTTAAAAAATCATAAGTAGCCAAGCCCATAGCTGCACTAAGATAAAATTGTTTATTAACAGAAAGCCAAGAAGTATTTAATATAGTGGATAACATAATATTACTACCTGTTTGAGAGTGCCAGGCTTTTCCTCTACTTCCTCTGCCATTTGTTTGAGTATAAGCAAAATATACAACACCATGTTCTGCCAATTTTGTCTTTATTTGCTGCATGGCATAAGTATTGGTACTGTCTATTGAAATTAATTCAATAAAAGTGTTACCAATAGGTGGCAAAGAATTAATATCTATGTTATGTGTTGACAAAAGAGTATTACTTTTGCCAAAAGTATAAAATAGTTAGTTTATATTAACAAAAGCAATCATCAAATTTTGATATTATTGCAAAAAATTAAATAATTAAAAAACATTTATTATTTGGCTACAAAATCTGTCTTAAACGTTTCGAAGAAAAGGGCAATTACCCGACTTACACGTAATTCAAAAATTTTCAAAACAATTATTAGAGCAATTGAAGATAAAAAAGGAGAAAATATAGTTAGTCTTGACTTACGTAAAATACCAGAAGCTGTTGCAGATTTTTTTATAATTTGTCAGGCTTCTAGCACTATACAAATAAAAGCCATAGCAGATTTTGTAATTGAACAAACAAAACTACAATGTAACGAAATACCATATAAACAAGAAGGGAAACAAGCTATGCAATGGGTTTTGATAGATTATGTAAATATTGTTGTTCATATAATGCATCCTCAAACAAGAAGTTTTTATAAATTAGAAGAAATGTGGAGTGATGCTGGAATAATTGCACACGAATAATTAATTTTAAACAAAAAAATCAAAATAAAGATTTGAAAAATACATCAAATCAAAAATGAAAAAATATGGAAGAGCAAAAGCCAAAAAATTTTAGACCTAATTTAAGTCCTGAAGGGAATAGACCAAAAAGAACGCCTAACTTTTCAATATATTGGATATATGGAATTATTATAGTTTTATTATTAGGCTATCGCTTGTTAGATTTAGGAAGCCCAGAAACTATTACTATTACATCATTAGATTTTAAAAATGAGATGCTTGCAAAAGGCGATGTTAAAAAGATTGATCAAATAGATAATGCTGGAAGAAAAAGTATTGCAGTTTATATAATTCCTGATAGCTTAGATAAACCCTATTACCAAGAAAAATTTAAAAACTCTCCAATAAAACCTAAAGAAGTAGCACAAAAGGGTTATCCATTATTTGAATTTAAAGTAGCTGATTTTAAAAGTTTTGAAGATGAAATGAATACTTTTTATGCTGAACATAAGGATATTAAAGAAGTTCCAAAAAGTTATAGACAGGAAGGAGAATTTTGGGGACCTATTGCAAACATTGTTGTAACCTTAATTATTATAGTTGGTTTTTGGGTTTTAATGATGCGAAAAATGGGTGGAGGAACTGGAGCTGGTGGTGGTGCAGGCGGTATTTTTAGTATTGGCAAAAGCAGAGCTCAATTATTTGAAAAAGGGGCAAAAGTAAACATTAATTTTGGCGATGTTGCTGGGCTTGATGAAGCAAAAGTAGAAGTAATGGAAATTGTAGATTTCCTAAAAAACCCAAAAAAATATACAGCATTAGGAGGAAAAATTCCTAAAGGAGCTTTATTAGTTGGACCACCAGGAACTGGTAAAACTTTATTAGCAAAAGCAATGGCTGGTGAAGCACAGGTACCTTTTTTTAGTATTAGTGGTAGCGATTTTGTGGAAATGTTTGTAGGTGTTGGAGCAAGTCGTGTAAGAGATTTATTTAAACAAGCAAGAGAAAAAGCACCTTGTATAATTTTTATAGATGAAATTGATGCAATAGGTAGAGCAAGAGGTAGAAATGCAATAATGAGTAATGATGAACGAGAAAATACCTTAAACCAATTACTTGTAGAAATGGATGGTTTTGCAGGAGATGCTGGCATCATTATTCTTGCAGCAACCAACAGACCTGATGTTTTAGATAGTGCATTATTAAGACCAGGAAGATTTGATAGACAAATATCTATTGATAAACCCGATGTTAATGGTCGTGAAGCAATTTTTAAAGTTCACTTAAAACCAATTAAAGTATCTGAAACTTTAGATGTACATAAATTAGCAGAACAAACTCCTGGTTTTGCAGGTGCAGATATTGCAAATGTATGTAATGAAGCTGCTTTAATAGCTGCAAGAAAAGATAAAGCTGCTGTGGATATGAGTGACTTTCAAGATGCAATTGATAGAGTAATTGGTGGGCTTGAAAAGAAAAACAAAATTATTGCCCCACACGAAAAAGCTATTATTGCCTATCATGAAGCAGGACATGCAATATGTGGTTGGTTTTTAGAACATGCTTATCCATTATTAAAAGTAACTATTGTACCAAGAGGTACAGCAGCATTGGGTTATGCTCAATACACACCAAAAGAACAACATTTATATAATACAGATCAATTAATGGATCAAATATGTATGACTTTAGGTGGAAGAGCAGCAGAAGAAATTTTCTTTGGCAAAATTTCAACAGGTGCTGCAAACGATTTACAACAAATTACCAAAATTGCATACAGCATGGTTACTGTTTATGGCATGAATAGTAAAGTTGGTAATATTAGTTTTTATGACCCAACAACTGAAAATTCTTTTACAAAACCTTATAGTGAAGAAACTGGAAAATTAATTGATGAAGAAGTAAGAAAATTAATTGACATAGCTTATGAAAGAACTAAAAATTTATTAATAGAAAAAAAAGAACAAGTTGAAAAATTAGCTCAGGCATTGTTGGAAAAAGAAGTTTTACACCAAAGCGATGTTGAAGAACTAATTGGTAAAAGACCTTTTGAAGAAAAGAAAATTATAGATGTAGAAGAACATAAAGAAGAAGGAAAGAAAGATGAAACAGCAAATGCTTCAACGCAAAATTTAGAAACAAATATTGAAACTTCTGCTACAACTAATCCAACTGAAAATAGTTAATAATAGTAGTTTAATTTTAAACTATTTTTAATTAAACTAAAAAAGCCAAAGATTAATTTCTTTGGCTTTTATTATTTTGGTTGAAAAATTTTTAGCTATTCAACATTAATGGCATTACTAACATCAACAAATCTTCACCTTCTGCTTGTTCTGTAGGTATTAATATTCCAGCTTTTGATGGTGTGCTTAATTCTAATCTTACTTCTTCACTATCTGCTGCATTCAACATATCTATTAAAAATTTTGCATTAAATGCTATTTTCATATCCTCTCCATTATATTGACAACTCATGCGTTCATTGCCTTCAAAACTAAAATCAACATCTTGTGCAGCAAGATGCATTTCGTTGCTTGTAATACTTAATGCTACTTGATTAGTGCTTTTATTACTAAATACACTTACACGGCGTAATGCACTTTGAAAATCTGCTGTATTGACAATTAAATGATAAGGGTTTTCAGTAGGAATTACTACTTTATAATCAGGAAATCTTGCATCAATTAATCTGCAAATCATTTGTATTTCACCATGATTTACAAAAAGATGATTTGTATTATAACTGATAGAAAGTTCATCATCATTATCGGGTAAAGCATTTTTTAAAATGTTTAATGGCTTCTTAGGCACTATAAAAGAATCTTCTCTTGTTGCTTTTGCATCAGTTCTTTTATAACGTACAAGTCTGTGTGCATCAGTAGCTACAAACTGAATTTCATTTTCACTCAATTCAAAAAATACACCAGTCATTGCAGGGCGTAAATCATCGTTACTTGCAGCAAACAAAGTTTTATTAATGGCAGTTACCAATGCAGTGCTACTCATTGTAAAGCTTGAAGTATCATCAGCATTTGGTTCTTTAGGATAGTTGTCAGGATTTTCTCCCATTACTTTATACTTACCATTATCACTTGTAATTTCTACTCCATAATTTTTATCAATATTAAAAGTCAATGGTTGATCTGCAATATTTTTTAAAGAGTCTATTAAAATTTTTGCTGGAATACAAACTTTACCATTTGCCTTACTTTCAATATCCATTTGAACCCTCATTACAGTTTCCAAATCTGTAGCAGTAATATTTAATTTTTTATCCTGAATTTCAAATAAAAAATCTTCTAAAATTGGTAAAATAGTATTGGTACTAATTACGCCATTTATTTGTTGCAAATGTTTTAAAAGAGAAGATGATGATACAATAAACTTCATAAATATTTTTTTGGTTTAAAACAAAACTGACAATTTTCAGTTTGAGCAAACCTAATGTAAAATGATTAATTTCGTACGAATTTTTATAAAATCATTCAGGTTATTCACATCATTTTTGTTTATGTGTGAATTGATAAAGATTTTATAAGAAAATTTATTCTATAAATTTTCAGTTATCATTATGCTGCAACCTAAATTTTTAACTCCACAACAAGCACTACAAAAAATTCAACATTATTGCAGCTATCAAGAAAGAAGCCATGCAGAAGTAAAAGAAAAACTCTACTCTTTTGGATTAAAAAAAATAGAAGTAGAAACCATTTTAGCTACTCTTATTGAAAACAATTTTTTAAATGAAGAAAGATTTGCTACATTATTTGCTGGTGGAAAATTTAGAATAAAAAAATGGGGAAAAATAAAAATACAATATGAGTTAAAACAAAAAAATATTAGTAGCAGAAACATACAAAAAGCTTTAGCTGAAATTAATGATGAAGACTATTTTAAAACATTATTAAAACTTGCCAATACTAAATGGAAAAGTTTAAAAGGAGAAACTACTATTTCTAAAAAAATTAAAACCACTCGTTATCTATTACAAAAGGGATTTGAGAATAATTTGATTCAACAAGCTATTATAAAAATTTGTACAGAAACTAACACCAACTAATTATATTGCCTTAATATCTTACTCACTTATGAGATTAATTCTTATTTTATTATTTATATTTTTTGCAGATAGTTCTAATGCTCAAAATAATAAAAATTATAGTAAAGAATTTTCTTTTGTAAATGAAAATGATATTTACATTCTTCAACATAAAGATGGTTATTATACCAATGGTTTTTTATTACAGTTTAGTAAAGCACTTTTAAAAAACAATCATAAAATAATTAATAGATTTTCTTTAGGACAAAAGATGTACACAGTTGGCAATAGACAAGCAACTTATAATGGAGAGCAACCTTTTGACAGACCATATTGTGGTTATTTATTCTTAAATTATACACACGATAATTTTTTAAATGCTCACTCTTTATTAAGCATTTCTACAGAGCTTGGCGTTACTGGAGATTTATCGTTAGCACGTCAACTACAAGATTGGTATCATAAAACAATTGATGTTACAAGTGCATCTTTTTGGGATAAACAAATTGCCAACAATATGGGCATAAATGCAGCAATAAAATATGCAACAACCATTCAACCCCAAAAAGCAGAAAAAAGTTTTTTTAAAATAGTTCCTACAGTTGCAGCAAATATTGGTACACTTTTTAACAATGCACAAGCAGGTGCATATTTTTGTTTAGGTAATTTTGAGAATAACAATAACAGTGTTTTATTTAATGCAACTATCAATAAAAATAATGCTGCAACAAAACATCAGTACGAATTATTTGTTTATTTCTTTCCAAATCTTACATATCAAATTTTTAATACTACAGTACAAGGAAATATTTTTAAGCAAGAAACTAATCCAAATATTTTTACAACAGATGTAATGCCTATTATGTATCAACAAACATTGGGTATTGCTTATGCAAAAAAGAGATGGTCGGCAAAAGTTGAAATAATTTTTCAAACCAAAGAAGCAAGGTCTCAAATAGCTAATCATCAGTATGGAGGGTTACATCTTGCATATTTGTTTTAAAAAACAATCTTACTTTTATCATTCATTCAATAAATCATGAACAATACACTTACATTTAGTTTAATACAAACTAATCTTTACTGGGAAGACAAAATGGCCAACCTTAAAATGTTGGAACAAAAAATAAACAGCATAAAAGAAAAAACTGAAGTAGTGGTTTTACCAGAAATGTTTAGTACAGGATTTAGTATGCAGCCTGAAAAATTTGCTGAAACTATGCAAGGCAATTGTGTAAACTGGATGAAAAAAATAGCCTCTCAAAAAAGAATTATTCTTACAGGCAGTTTAATGATAAAAGAAAATAACAATTACTACAACCGATTAATTTGGATGTTGCCAAATGAACAATTTGGATATTATGATAAACGTCATTGCTTTGCTTATGCACAAGAAGATAAATATTATACAGCAGGCAATAAAAGATTAATTACAAGTGTAAATGGTTGGAAAATTAATTTACAAATTTGTTATGATTTACGTTTTCCTGTTTGGGCAAGACAACAAATTGCTGATAAAAATAATCAACCAGAATATGATGTGTTATTGTATGTAGCCAGTTGGCCACAAAGAAGAAATTATGCTTGGAAAACTTTGCTTACTGCAAGAGCAATAGAAAATCAATGTTATGTAATTGGTGTAAACAGAGTTGGAGAAGATGGTAATAAAATTAATTATAGTGGCGATAGTATGATAATAAATCCTTTAGGTGAAATTGTATATTCAAAAGCTGATGATGAAGATATTTATACCATTAGTTTACAAAAAGAACATCTGCAAGATGTTAGAAATAAATTTCCTTTTCTTGCAGATGCAGATAATTTTACAATAGAATAATTTTTTGTTTATAATCTTACCATTATTCTTAGTCCTATTGGAAAATAAGCAGAAGTTTGATTGTCTTTATAATTTGGTGTTTCTCCAAAACCTGCATCTTTAGGTACAATAAATGTATTAGCTGGTGTATTATCTCTTTGAATATTTTTAAATCTTAAACCTATACCTGCTGTAAGCTCTAAAGCCCATCTGCTATTTTCTCCTAAATCCCATTGTTTACCTATAAGCCCTGCAAAGCCTTTTACAGAAGTATTATTTTTAAAATTATAATCTTTTATTGTTTTACCAGAAGCCTTATCTGTAAAATCTGCAACATCATCATAACTAAATTGTTTGTATCTAAATTCAGCACCTACAAAAGTTCTGCTCTTTGTGTATTCATTAATGTCAATAGAATACTTTATGGCATAAGTAGTTTTAAACCCTTGAATGTTAGTGTATTTTCCTTCACCCATCCAAAGACTTGGTTTTAGTTGAGAATATTCTGCAGAAACTTCCCAATCTTCATTAAATCTATAACCAACTGCTCCACCATAAGATGCTTGAACTTCTAAAATTCCTAAAGGGTTGAAAGATAAATAAAGTCCATTTTTTTGTTGAGCATTAATTGAAGTACATAATATAATTACTGATAGAAATGAAATTAATTTTGCTTTCATTTTGCACGGATTTGTATTATTAGACGATATAATATTAAAAAAAGATGCAAGTACAATAAAAATAAAAACTTGCCATTACTTTGCACTATGCAAAATTTTGATAGCCAATTACAACACTTAATTACACAAGCTTTACAAGAAGATGTAGGCAATGGAGATCATAGCACATTAAGTTGTATTCCTTCTATTAAAAAAGGAAAAGCCGTTTTAAAAATTAAGCAAGCAGGAATATTAGCTGGAGTTGTTGTTGCAGAAAAAATATTTAAACAAGTAGAACCATCAACAATATTTACAGCCTATAAAAAAGATGGCGAAAATATGCAAGTTGGTGATAAAGCATTTGAAGTAGAAGCCTCTATTCATACTATTCTTTTATGTGAAAGATTGGTGCTTAACTGTATGCAAAGAATGAGTGGCATCGCTACTTTAACACATACTTATTCCGAAAAATTAAAAGGCTATCATACCAAACTTTTAGATACTAGAAAAACAACGCCCAATTTTAGATTATTAGAAAAAGAAGCTGTAAGAATTGGTGGAGGTTTAAATCATCGCTTTGGATTATTTGATATGATTATGCTAAAAGATAACCATATTGATTATGCAGGAGGTATTGAAGCTGCTATTAATAAAGCTTGGCATTATGTTTCGTCCAATAATTTATCATTAAAAATAGAAGTTGAAACTAGAAATTTAGAAGATGTAGAAAAAGTTTGTACCGTAGGAATAGGAAAAGTTTTTAGAATTATGTTAGATAATTTTTCGCCAGAGATGATACAAAAAGCTTTACAAATTATTCAACACAAATTTGAAACAGAAGCCAGTGGAGGAATAAATTTAAACACAATACAATCTTATGCTGCAACAGGTGTAGATTATGTAAGTGTTGGTGGTTTAATACATCAAGCTACAAGTTTAGACCTTAGTTTAAAAGCTATTATCTGTGATTAGCAGTTGTTTAAAAAGTATTAAAATACACAACAAATAAAGATTTGTTTGGAAGTATTCATTTTTAAACAATACCTTTGCAGCCTTTCATTATTCACTAAAATAAATCATGCCGTAACATGAAACTATCACAATTCAGGTACGACCTGCCCTTAAACCTTATTGCTCAAAACCCAACAAAAAGACGTGAAGACAGTCGTTTGTTAGTTGTAAATCGTAAAACAGGAGTTATGGAAAACAAGCATTTCTATAACATACTTGATTATTTTGACGATAAGGATGTTTTTGTTGTAAATAATACAAAAGTTTTTTCTGCTCGTATGTATGGACGAAAAGAAAAAACAGGTGCTAAAATTGAAGTATTCTTATTAAGAGAATTAAATGCTCAAAATCGTTTGTGGGATGTTATTGTAGATCCAGCTCGTAAAATACGTGTTGGCAATAAACTTTACTTTGGCGATAGCGAAGAGTTGGTTGCTGAAGTAATTGATAACACTACAAGTAGAGGAAGAACCATAAAATTTTTATGGGAAGGAGATGATGCAAGCTTCAAAAAAATGTTAGAAAGTATGGGTGAAACTCCTTTGCCTAAATACATTAAACGTAAACCAGATGATGAAGATAAAGAACGTTATCAAACCGTATATGCTAAATATGAAGGAGCAGTAGCAGCTCCAACTGCTGGTTTACACTTTAGTAAAGAACTTATTAAACGTTGTGAAATTAAAGGAATACGTTTTGCTGAAATTACACTACATACTGGATTAGGTACTTTTAGACCAATAGAAGTAGAAGATTTAAGCAAACATAAAATGGATGCAGAATATTATAACATTCCAGAAGAAGCTGTAAAAATTGTAAACAAAGCAAAAGAAACAGACCATAGAATTTGTGCAATTGGTACTACAACTATGAGAGCTTTAGAAACAAATTTTACTGCTCAAAAACTATTAAAACCAAGTGAAGGCTGGACAAATCACTTTATACACCCTCCTTATGATTTTAGTATAGCAGATAGTTTAGTAACAAACTTTCATTTACCTAAAACCAGTTTATTAATTATGACTTGTGCTTTTGCAGGTTATGATTTAACAATGGAAGCTTATAAAAAAGCCATAAAAGATAAATACAGATTTTTCAGTTATGGCGATGCTTTATTAATTATATAAGCATTATCAGAATATTTTATACAAATTAAGAAAGCTGTTTTATGTAACATAAAACAGCTTTCTTAATTATGTATGTTTTCAATCTCTTCTTAGTTCAAAATCCAAGAATTAGATTATTTAAAATTTCTCTTCTTTCTTTTTCTTATTATCTCTTAATTTTTTAGCACCATAACCTACACCTGCTGCTAATAGCAAAGTTAATCCTCCATCTACTGGTATATCATCTTCTGGTGGATCAAAATCATCTTGAGCTTTTACTGGCAAAGACAATACCATTAATAAAGACATAATACCTATCAATTTAAATAACTTGGTTTTCATAATAAGTAGTTTTATAAAGTTCAAACTTGGTGCGAAGATAAGTAAGAAATTGTTTCAATTTATATTAAAATCAAATTTTTTTTCATTTAGTTTACCTAATTAAACTTTAAAATAGATATTATAAGTTTAAAAATAGTAAAAACAAATTGTTACGTCTATGAATAAATGGTATTAAATAACATCCCAAATTATTTTCCTTTATTTTGCACTACTTAAAAAAATATCATTGTATGAAATGTTCTGATATACAAGTACTCAACGAAAAAGAAACACGTGCAGGCTTTGGTGATGGTGTATATGAAATAGGAAAAGAAAATTCAAATGTTGTAGTTTTAACTGCAGACCTTGCAGGCTCTATGAAAATTGGTTCTTTTATTAAAGAATTTCCAGAACGTTTTATACAAGTTGGTATTGCTGAAGCTAATATGATTGGTATTGCAGCAGGATTAACTATTGGTGGTAAAATTCCTTACACAACCACTTTCGCTAATTTTAGTACAGGTCGTGTTTATGATCAAATAAGACAAAGTGTTGCATATAGCAATAAGAATGTAAAAATTTGTGCAAGCCATGCTGGGCTTACATTAGGTGAAGATGGTGCTACTCACCAAATTTTAGAAGATATTGGTTTAATGAAAATGTTACCTGGCATGACAGTTATTGTACCTTGCGATTATAACCAAACCAAAGCAGCAACAAAAGCAATAGCTTCTTATGAAGGGCCAGTATATTTACGTTTTGGTCGTCCTAAATGGGCAAACTTTACTAAAGAAGATGGTAGTGATTTTATTATAGGTAAAGCACAACAATTAAGTGAAGGAAATGATGTAAGTATTTTTGCTTGTGGACACATGGTTTGGAAAGCTATTGAAGCAGGTAAAATTTTAGAAGAAAAAGGTTATACAGTAGAAGTAATAAATATTCATACCATAAAGCCAATAGATACAGAAGCTGTTCTTAATTCTATTAAAAAAACAAAATGTGCTGTAACAGTAGAAGAGCATAATATAATTGGAGGCTTAGGTGATAGTATAGCACAAATTGCTGCAACACATTTTCCTATTCCTATTGAATATATAGGTACAAAAGATACTTTTGGCGAAAGTGGTAAACCATTAGAACTACTAAAAAAATATGGTTTAGATACACCATTTATAGTAAATGCAGCAGAAAGAGTAATGAAAAGAAAGTAGAATTTTTTTTAAAAAATTGAAAAGAAGATTTTTCTATTAAGTAATCTTTTTACATAATACATTCTATTTTCTGTTATTCTATAATTATTACAATATTAAAGAACATATACAGCCTGAAAAATACTTAATTCTATATGAGGAATGTTCTTATAGATATGCATAGATTAAAACATAATCCATATAATGGGTTATATACTTTTTCTGAAAACTTAGGCAATGCATTGGTAAAAAATAATCCAAACGATTTGCAATTATATTTTTATTCACCCAAAGAAAAGTTTGGTATATTTGGAGAAAAAGAATCTTATGTTCCACATCATTCAAAAGATAAGTTTTACATGTTTGGAACAAATAAGTATGATGTTTGGCATATAACTACTCAAATATCTTGGTATAAGCCATTTAATAAAAAAACTAAAATAATTTATACCATTCACGACCTCAATTTTTTGATAGAAGATAAAGAAAATTTTAAAAGAAATAAAAGGTTATTAAAACTCATTCAATCTCGTATTAACAGAGCTCATTTTATTACGGCAATTTCTCAATACACTATGAATTGTATTGAAGATCATTTACAATTACACAATAAGCCAAGAGCTATAATATACAATGGTTGCAATATTGCAGTCAATAAAAATATAAATGCAACAAAGTATAAACCATCAGTTCCTTTTTTATTTAGTATTGGATTAGTACAACCACGAAAAAATTTTCACGTTTTACCTGCTTTACTAAAAAATAATAATATGGAATTAATAATTGCAGGATTAAATAATTTTAGTTATAAAGATGAAGTATTGGCTGCTGCAAAAAAATTTGGTGTTGAAAATAGGGTTATACTTATTGGTCCAGTTGATAATGATGAAAAACAATGGTACTATAAAAATTGCGAAGCTTTTGTTTTTCCATCTTATGCTGAAGGTTTTGGATTACCTGTAATAGAAGCAATGTATTATGGTAAACCTGTGTTTTTATCTAAGCTTGCAAGCTTACCTGAAATAGGAGGAAAATGTGCCTACTATTTTGATAATTTTGAACCAACTATAATGCAAAAAAACTTTGAAGATGGCATGAATGACTATTATTTAAGAAATCCTCAAAAAGAAATTATACAACAAGCAGAAAAATTTAATTGGAATGATGTAGCTAAACAATACATCAATATTTACCAAACAATATAATTTATGAACTATCCTCTTATATCAATTGTTTTATGTACTTATAATGGGGAGAAATTTTTACTTCAACAACTTCAATCTTTATTTGAACAAACTTATCCAAACATTGAAATTATTATTTCTGATGATGCCTCTACTGATAATACAATTTCCATTTTAAAAGAAATGCAAAACAGACAAAATGTAAAAGTTGTTTTTCAAAAACAAAATATTGGAGCTGTAAAAAATTTTGAATTGGTTATTTCACTTGCTCAAGGTGATTATATTGCTTTTTGCGACCAAGATGATATTTGGTTGTCTAATAAAATAGAAATACTATATAAAAATATTGGCACTTCTTCACTAATATATTGTGATAGTTTATTGATAGATGAAAATAACAATAGCCTACATAAAAAACTTTCTGGTTTAAGAAAAATGTATAGTGGCACAGACACTAAGGGTTTTATTTTTAGCAACACAGTTTGGGGTCATGCAGCTATGATAAAAAAAGAATTATTATCTAAAGCATTACCAATTCCTGCACAAACACCACACGATATTTGGATGGCCGTTAAAGCTGCTGTTAATGGTGGCATAAAATATTTAGATGAAGTGCTTACTCATTATAGACAACATAGCAATACTGTAACTACTACAATTACAGTAAAAGCAAAAACCAGGAAAAAACAAATTCGTTACAATGATTTTATAAATAAACTTTATTGGATTGGTTTATTAAAACAAAATGCACCTTCTCAAGAGTTTGATTTTTATAATAAACTGTATGCACTTTATAGTTTAAAGGAAAAAGGAAATTTTGTTTGGACCTTATTCTTCTTTATGATAAAACACAGAAAGTCATTATTTGCTTTTACTAGAAAAAAATTCTTTAGCCAACTAATTGAAATTAGAAAACAATGCAGAGGAGAGGTTGCCTAAGCTTTTCTTAAATAAATAGCTGCTGTATCGCCATTATTATTCTTATTTTCTTTTGCAATTTCTTTTCTCATTCTTTTAATATCTTCTTTAGAATAATTACTTTTTTCTTGATTTATCATGTGGCTATTTGGATGATGTAAATACATTCCTTTTGTATATTGTTCACTACTCCATATTACATAATCTCCACTATCATAAATAAATTTCTCTACTACAAATCCACTTTTTTCAACTAATAATCTCATTCCTTTTTCAGAAGGAATAAATATATGCCTTGGAGCATCAATGCCACACCAAAACTCACCAAATCTTTTCCAACCATAATTACCCATTATTGGAATTCTAATTAAAAGTTTTCCATCAATATTTAGTAACTCATAAATTCTTTTTAAAACTTTTATAGGTTCTGTCATGTGTTCTAAAGAATGATGCATCATTATTGTATCAAACTTTTGATCAATTTCATAAATGTCTTTCTTTAAAACTTTTATTGCTCCATAATCTTTACTATCATTAATAAAAGGATCTATTCCTGTAAGGTTAGTATATCCGACCTGAAAAAGTTTAGTTAGCAAACTTCCATTGCCTGTTCCTATATCCAAAATAGCATCATCATATTGTGTATTAGTATTTTTCATCCACTCATAATAATCTGGCATTTTATAACCAATGCTTAATAAACTACCAACCAATGGATTTTTTCCAAATAATAAATAAGATGCTTTAATTTTTCTTAATAAATCTGCTTTCTTTCTTACGTTTAATCCTAAATTAAAAGAATAATAATTTTCATTAGGATAATACTTACCCAAATTCTCAGGAATATTTACTATTTGCATACTACCACAATTACCACATAATTGGTATAAAAAAGTTTCATCTAAACCTAATTGCAATTCTTTAATAGTATATTCTTTATTGTTTTCAGAGTTATTGCAGATAATACAATTTGATGCCATAATAAATAAGTTATTCTAATAGATATGAAATTGTTGCCTTTATATTCAAAGGTAATCTTAAAGCATAATTTAGATAATAATATTTTTCAATTAGCTTAAAGAATTCAATCAATTAAATGTAAAATAGTAAGAACTATAAACTCTGTAACAATTCTAATTTTTCTATAAAAAGTTGTTTAATTATATTACAAAATTATTTTAATGTACTTTGCACTACTAAATAACAATTTCACTGAATGAAAACTTTTTTTAGATTATTAAGTTTTTCAAAACCTTATCATCATTATGTACCTGAGTACATTGTTTATATATTTCTTTACATCATTTTCGGATTAGTAAATTTTAGTTTATTAGCTCCTTTATTAGATGTTTTATTTAACAATAATTTTCCTGTAATTGAACATGCTCCTCATTTTTCATTAAGTGCTGGTTTCTTTAAAGATTACTTCTATTTTATTTTAAATAAGTATATACAAAGCAGTGGAAAATTTGGTGTGCTTGTTTATGTATGTGCTATCATTTTTATTTCTATTTTTTTGAAAAATTTATTTGGCTATTTAAGTCAGAAAGTTTTAACAAGAATGAGGGTAAACCTTTTAAGAAAGTTAAGAAGTCAATTATTTTTTCAATATAGCCATCAATCACTTTCTTTTTTTCATAAAGAAAAAAAAGGAGATTTATTATCATCTTTTAGTAGTGATGTAGTAGAAGTGGAAGGTTCTGTAGTTAATTCAATTCAAATAATTTTCAGAGACCCTTTAGTTATCTTATCTACTTTTGCAATGTTATTTTATATTTCAGCAAAGCTTACCTTTTTTACACTTTTATTTTTTCCAATATCTGGCTTCATTATTTCTAATCTAACTACTAAACTTAGAAAAAAATCGCACGAAAATCAAACGTTAATTGGTGTTTTATTAAACATGGCAGAAGAAGCAATTTCTGGTATCAGAATTATTAAAGGGTTTGGTGCAGAAAAAGTTGTTACAAAAAAGTTTGATACAACTAATAACTCTTTAACCAAAACTTTAAAAACAATAACCAATCAAAAAGAACTAGCTTCTCCAATTTCAGAAGTTTTGGGAGTTACTGTTGTATTAGTAATTATAGTGTATGGTGGTCATTTAATTCTTGATGGTACAAGTGGTATAACTGCTGCTGCATTTATAGCTTACATAGCTTTTTATTTTCAAATTATTGCTCCAGCAAAAAACATTGTTAATGCTGTTGCAGCTTTGCAAAGAGGGCTTGCTGCTGGTGAGCGTGTTTTAAGAATAATTGATAGTAAACAAGTAATTACAGAAAAAGAAAATGCAATAGAAAAAAAATCTTTTAATGATAAAGTTGAATTTAAAAATGTAAGTTTTGCATATAATGAGGAAGTTGTAATAAACAAAGTAAACTTCACCATTGAAAAAGGAAAAACTATTGCATTAGTTGGTGAAAGTGGTGCAGGAAAATCTACTTTATCCGATTTAATTCCACGTTTTTATGATGTAACAAGTGGTGCTATTTTAATTGATGGAATTGATATTAAAGATTTAACACTTAAAAGCCTTCGTTCTCAAATTGCTATTGTATCGCAAGAAGCTATTTTATTTAATGATACAGTTTTAAACAACATAGCTTTTGGTGCAGAAGTAATAGATAAAGAAGCAGCTATACAAGCTGCAAAAATTGCTAATGCTCATAATTTTATTATGGAACTTGATAATGGCTATGAAACTACTATTGGTGATAGAGGTATGAGATTAAGTGGGGGACAAAGACAAAGGCTTACCATTGCAAGGGCAGTGTATAAAAATGCACCAATATTAATTTTAGATGAAGCTACCAGTGCATTAGATACAGAAAGTGAACGCCTTGTACAAGAAGCTATTGATAATATGATGAAGAATAGAACTTCTTTAATTATTGCACATAGACTTAGCACTATTCGTCATTCAGATGAAATTATTGTAATGCAAAAAGGGCAAATTGCAGAAAGAGGAACACATGAAGAACTTATTGCTAAAGATGGTATTTATAGTAAGTTAGTAAGAATGCAAGAGTTGAAATAAAAAAAGAGGCCTGCTCTAAAAAGAGCTGGCCGTTGCTAACCTATGAAAAACACCTATATAAAATAGTTCTCAAAAGTATTACTTTTTATTAATCTTTTGCTTTTGTTGCATTCTTTTTCTTATTTCTTTTTGCATGGCTGTTAAAAAATCCTGTTCAGCTTTATAAACTAAGTTCACACGGGAATCATCTTTTAAAACTTTTTTAAACTCAGGTTTATATTTCTTTTTAATATTTAAAACTTCTTCTTGATATTGTAATTCATCACTCATAAAATCTTGTCTAGCTTTTTTTATTTCTTCAAAATACCTATTATAAATAGGCCAAAAACTTTGTGCTTCTTCTGGTGTAAGTTTTACAACCTGTGTTATATATGCAATTTTAAGAGCTTGAATTCTCTCACCACGTTTTCCTGCTTGTGCAGAAATACCTGATATTGTTCCTACAAATATCATTAAAAATAAAATTCGTTTAAGCATGTTTGTATAATTTATATTCCTTTAATAAAATTTTCGTCTGTTTTAGTTTGGCTATTTTAATAAAAAATTAATTCGTCTGTATCTAATCCTTGAAATAAATCAGCAATATTATCTTCTTCATTAAGTGAAGCGTATGATACAGTATTATTTGTTTTTAAATAATCATTTAATTCATCATCCGTTGTTTTTGCAAATTCTTTTTGTAAGTTTAATGTGTTAAGGTTTTTCATAAAATTAATACTGCTTACTAATGCAATACTTGCAAATACAGCAGCTACAGCATATTGCATCCATCTTTTTATTCTCTTTCTTTCTGAATGATTATTAGATATAGTTTTATTAATTTCTATTTTATCAAAATAATTTTCTGGGACAGAATAAACTTGTTTTTTAGAAATTGTATTTAACAATGGAGCTACTTCATTTAACTCATTGTCTATTTCAGAATTACTTGACTGTTGGTTTGTAGCAAGATTTAAAATTTTTTGAGGAAACTCTGTAAAATAACCATTAGGGATATTAAAAGGAGTTTCATAACCCTTAGATAATAAAGTTGAATTAGCTTTAACAACTGATATAATTTGTTGAGGAAAGTTTATAAAATAGTTATCAGGAATATTATAAATATTATTCTTAGTTAAAGCTGCTATAACAGATGAAACTTCTTTTAATTCTTCTTGTATGATTTTGTTATAATTCATAATTATTTAATAAGACTAATAAAATTGTTTATAGTTTAATTATTGATAATAAATTCTTCTATTTTTTTTGCTGCATGATGATAACTTGCTTTTAAAGCACCTTCACTGGTATCTAAAATTTTGCTCATTTCTTCATAAGGCATTTCATCATAATATCTTAGCGTAAAAACTGCTCTTTGCTTTTCTGGTAATTGCTGAATGGCTAATTGTAATTTCCATTCAAGTTGATTGGCATTAAAATTATTTTCTGCTTTTATTTTATTGCTCAAGCTATCTTCTATTTCTGTTATATCAATTACAGGTTTTTTCTTTTGTTTATCTAAAAATGTTAAACATTCATTAGTAGCTATTCTATAAAGCCATGTATAAAGTTTGCTATCTTCTCTAAAATTTTCTAATCCATTCCACACTTTTATAAATACATTTTGCAGTACATCATTTGCATCATCATGTGTTACAACTAATCTTCTAATATGCCAATATAATTTTTCTTGATATTTTTTTACAATATCAGTAAAAGCCTTTTCTTTTAAGTCTGGCTGTTTAAACTGTTGTATAAGTGTTATATCATCTAAGTGCATTAGGGTAGTTTTTACAATAACTTGTTAGACAAGTTTAAGTTACAAAAGTTTATTGTGAATCATAAAATAAATATAAGTCTTCTTTCTTACATTTTTGACAATTCTGTGGCAGTAAAAAAATACTGCAACTATACTTTTGCCAGCATTCATAAAACTGCTTTAATAAATATTTATGCATCATTCATTTTTAAAACCAGCTATTTCTTTATTAACAATATTTATCTGCTTTATAAGCAAAACGGCTAATGCACAAAAAGATACTTTGCAAGGAAGGGGAGATGAAGTTATTGTTACAGGTCAATACACGCCACAACCTTTAAAACAATCTGTATATAAAATAAAAACCATAGATGCTAACCAAATTAAAATGCATGCAGCTACTGATGTTATAGCAGTTTTAAATAATGAATTAGGTCTTCATTTTTCGCCAGATAATACTTTAGGAGAAACAGATATAAAAATTATGGGAGTTGGTGGTAGTCGTGTAAAAGTATTATTAGATGGAGTGCCTTTGGCTGATAGAGATGCAACAAAACAAAGTCTTTCTCAAATTGATATTAACAGTATTGAAAAAATTGAAATAGTAGAAGGACCAATGAGTGTAGTTTATGGAACAGATGCTTTAGCTGGTGTAATAAATATTATAACTAAAAAAGGATATAAAGGAAAAAATAATTTATCTGTTACTGCAAAATTTCAAGAAGAAACAATTGGTAAAACTTATTATCCTTTTGTTGATGATGGTATTCATCAAGAAAGTTTAAATGTTAATTGGAATAATCATCAATGGAGGGTTTCTGCTTACTTTACAAGAAATAATTTTGGTGGCTTTGCAGATACTGCATTTTTTCCTGCAAAAGTTTTTAAACCCAAAGAGCAATTTATGAGTGGTGCAACACTTGGTTTTAAAACAAATAGTTTTAATGTTTGGTACAGATTAGATTATTTGAATGAAGAAATTTTTTCTGCAAGTCCTATGAACATTAATACAGGATTGAGTTTTAGACAATACTATAAAACAAATAGATATACTCATATAGCACAGGCAAATTGGAATATCAATTCTTCTACTAAACTAAATACTTCTATTTCTTATCAAGATTATCAACGTAATACAGAATCTTACACAAAGAATTATAAATATGGAACTACAGAACGTGATGATACTCCTGAAGATATTGCAAATGGATATTGGGATATTACAAAATTTAAAACTTGGTTTTTAAGAAGCACAGTAGCTTGGATTGCTAATCCTAAATTTTCAATACAACCAGGCGTAGAAGTAAAATATGATTATACAAGTGGCAACAGAGTTGAAGGAAATCCTTCTATTACAGACTATTCATTTTTTGTATCATCAGAAATAAAACCTTCATCAATTATAAATATTCGACCAGGAATAAGGTTCAGTAAAAATACTGTTTACGATGCTCCACCAGTTATTCCCTCAATCAATACAAAAATTCAGCTTACAAAAAATATAGATGCACGTTTGTCTTATGGCAGAGGTTTTAGAGCTCCAATTTTAAGAGAGTTATATTTTAAGTTTAATGATGTAAACCATAAAGTGTTTGGTAATCTATTATTAAAAGCTGAAACATCTCATAGCTTTATGGCTTCTTTCAGTTATACCAAATCTATTACAACAAATAAAAAATTCAACTCTACACTTACTGGTTTTTTAAATAATTATACCAATTTTATTGAGTTGTATCAAAAAGGTATTTCAGATACATTCTCTTACTTTAATATTAATAAGTATAAAACAGTTGGTGTAACACTTGAAAACGCTTTTACTTGCAAAAATCTTTCAGCAAGTATAGGGGTTTCTTATATTGGTTATTATAATGAGTATAGAGATAATAAAACTATTATGTCAGATGATTTAAAATACTCTTGGTCTCCAGAAATTACTTCTAACATTTTCTATAAAATTGAGAAATTAAAAACCAATATTGGATTTTATTACAAGTTTACAGGAAAAATACCTACTTATATTTTAGATGAATTAGGTGGTGTTATTTTATCTAAAAAACAAGCATTTCATTGGGCTGATTTAACTATTTCAAAAGAGTTTTTAAAGTATATAACACTACAAGGTGGAGTAAAAAATTTATTTGATGTTACTAAATTAAACAACAATGTTACCAATCCTAATGGTATTCACAGCAGTGGGTCATCTATCAATTATTCTTATGGTCGTTCTTATTTTTTAAGTGTAATTCTTCAATGGACTAAAAAATAATTTCGTTAAAAAATTAATTATTTAAAAACAAAGTATGAAACATACATTATTAAATATCATTTTCTTTTTAAGTTTAAGTATTCTTTTATTTTCTTGTAGAAAAGAAGAAAAAATTCCAGAAATAGTTCCATCAGAAGGAACAACTATTACATTTGATGGAGGCTCTGGTGGTGCAAGTGCTCCAAAAGCAGCATGTATAGATTTAAGTTCTAACACTACTTACTATACTATTCGTTCTTCTTGGGATTTAGGTTTTTATTGTGGGTCAGAGTTTAGAGTAATTTTAAATAATACAACAAGTGCAGCTGCAAAAGTTACAAATGCTACAGAGCTTATTAATGTTAGTGCTTCAGATACAATGGGTATTACTTTGGCTATAAATCAAATGGCTCCTGTACCTGAGCATTATGCAAATATTGATGACATTAATGGAAATATTAACAACACAGCTATACCTGCTATTTCAGAAAATATTGCAGATAATAAAGTAGTAATCATTAATCGTGGTACTGGTGGTGGTATTGCTGCAAGACCTTGGATTAAAGCTAAAATTACACGAAATACAAATGGTGGATATACCATACAATTTGGTACAATTAATCAAACAAACAATTTTAAAACAGTAGATATTGCAAAAGATGCAAACTATCATTTTAAGCTTTTATCTTTTGATGGTGGAAATATTTTAAGTGGTGTACCTAAAAAAAATGACTGGGATTTTACTTGGTGTTATTCTGTATTTGATGCAACATTTAGTGGCGTTACTGTTCCTTACAATTTTTCTGATTTAATTGCAGTAAATTATTTAAGTGGTGTAAAAGTTTCAGAAAAAATTTATGCTAATGCTACCACTCGTAATAATGCTTTTACTGCTTTTAATTTGGATAGTATAGCTAATGCAGTTTTCACTTCAAATCGTTGGGCTATTGGCAGCAATTGGCGTAGTACACAACCTGCAACAGGTGTAAGAACAGATCGCTTTTATGTAATTAAAGATAGTGAAGCAAATTACTATGCTGTAAAATTTTTATCAATGGGTGTAAATGATGGTGGTGTAAGAGGCAAACCAGTTTTTGAATACAAATTAATTAAGTAATCTTTGTTTAGGTAGTTTAATGAAAAATTGAAAGTAAGAGCCACTTCTAATCTTTTCAAGAGAAGTTTCACCTATCCTCTCCTTAGAGAGTTTTTTTTCGTATTCTAAAATAAAATATGTCTTGTCCTAAAATAGGTTGACGAAAATTCGTTACTTAAATTTGGACAAAATA
>JAIXLO010000151.1 GCA_026931325.1 Chitinophagales bacterium
ATATTCATTTAATCTAGTTTTAATTATAAATTTATGATCATCTCCAATAACAGTAAACGGTGGGGTGATTTCAAAATAGTCTTCAGTATTAACTAAAAAAACTTTAGCCCTACCCAAAACCATATTTACTAATTCTGCAGCACCATCATAAATTTCTTCATTACTAATATCATTAAAGTCCAATCCTGTCATATATGACACAATATTTTGGGCAGTATTATATGACATAGATATAGTTGCTAATTTTTTTTTATCTCCTAGTAGTAACATTACTCCAGATATTTTTTTTTCTTTAATATCTCCATCTAGTATTTTTAAATTATCAGAGACATCAACCCCTAAAATTGTTGACATAACATCATTAACCGCTAAACTCACAGATTGAGAAAGATTATTCTGTTCCACTATTAATCTCCCCCTAATCCAAGAGTTTCAAGTATTTTTCTAGTAAGTTCTTCCATTGCAAATGGCTTAATTACATAATGGCTAGCACCAAGTTTAATCGCTTTTATAATATTTTCTTTTTCACTTTCTGTCGTAACCATCATTACTGGAATAGATTTAAGAAGATTATCTTCTTTCATTTCTTGTAAAACTTCAATTCCACTTAAGCCTGGCATATTCCAGTCCAATAAAACTAGCTTGATTTCATTATGGTATTTTCTTAAAATTTCAAGTCCTTCATATCCATCTGAAGCTTCTAATAATTCGTATTCAATTACATCAACTGCTCCTTTGATAATTTTTCTAACTACTGAGGAATCATCAATCGATAGAATTTTCATAAATCACCTCTATTATTTGGTATAATATATTCCGTTTTTATGCTCATTTTCTTTAAATTTATGCTTGTTATTATATAATAATTCTGAACTTCCTATAAATAAAACTCCATCATCAACTAAAATATTATAAATTTTTTGAAGTAAATCATTTTTAAATTTATTTGAAAAATATATCATAACATATCGACACAAAACAATGTCAAATTTGCCAAGTAATATGAAATTCGATTGCAAATTCATTTTTCTAAAATCTACTCTATTTTTAATAAAATCAGCAATTTCCCAAGTGTTCCCTTTTTTACTAAAATATTTAAGCTTAAAATATTCATCAATTCCCCTCTTCATAGAAATTGGATCATATCTTCCTTTTTTTGCAATTTCCAAAACTTGCCCAGAAATATCTGTTGCAATAATTTCAAAATCAGAAAGAGTTACATCTTTTATGTTATTCTTATCGAGAAATTCATTGATAATAATAACAGTAGAGTATGCTTCTTGCCCTGTAGAAGAAGCAGCACTCCAAATTCTAATTTTATTAACTTCTTTTTTTCTTAGCTTAGCTATATAATTTGGCAGCAAAACATCTTCCAATATTTTCCAAGGATAGCCATCTCTAAACCAAAGAGTTTCATTAGTAGTAATTTCCTCTATAATTTTATCAGCTATTTTAGAATTAGAATTACTATTTAATTTATTGTACAAGGCTTCAAAGTTTTCAACTTCAAATTCTATTAGAAGTCTTATAAGTCTACTCTCTACTAAATATGTTTTATCTTCATTTATTACAATTCCGCAATTTTTTTCAATATACTCTTGAAATAATTTAAACTCTTTTGAAGTTATCATAATTACCCCTTGTTATTAAATTCTACAATTTTTTTCGGTATTTCATTTAAATCAAGAACCTCATCACTTAAACCTTCAGATTCAACTGCTCTTGGCATTCCATAAACTAAGCTAGTATTTTCAGATTGAGTTATACAGTAGCAATTACATATTTTTTTTAGCTTAATAATCCCCTCTAGAGAATCAGTTCCCATCCCTGTTAAAATAATTGCTAAAATATTTTTTCCAGAATAAGTATCAGCTACTGAAGAAAATAATTTGTCTGCTGATGGTCTAAGTCCGTTTGCTGTAGGCTCTTTATTCAATATAATATAAGCATGATTATCTCTTGCAAATAACTCCATATGATAACCACCCTTAGCAATGTATACTTTATTTTTTTCAATTATTTGATTATCTTTAGCTTCACAAATTTCTAAAAAACATTTATGGTTTAAAGAATTAGATAAACTCAAAGTAAAGCCTTCCGGCATATGTTGAACAACCAATATAGGAAATTTCAAGTTTATATTTATATTCTTAAAAATTGTTTCAAGTGCAACTGGCCCTCCAGTTGAACATGCTATAAGAACTAAATCAGGATTATTAAACTCAGGTTTATGCTCCATATTATTAATTTTATTTTTTCTACTTAATACATTAGTACTACTGACTTGGTTTACATTTCGAGTTTTAACTTGAATTATTGATAGAAAAAGTATTTTTAATGTGTCTCTTATTTTTATGATATTTGAATCTATATCACCAGAATCTGGCTTAAAAATAAAATCATAAGCTCCATAATAAAGTGCATTAATAACATTATCCGTTTCTTTTTCATCGCTAGCACTTATCATTATAACCTCAATTTCTGGATGGATGAGTTTTATCTTTTTCAATACTTCTATTCCTGACATTCCTGGCATATTCAAATCAAGTAAAACAATATCTGCTGATTTATTCTCAAGCCACTCCAAAGCTAATTCTCCTGATGATATTGACTTAATTTCATCACAAAAATTAGTTTTACTTGAAGCTTCATATAGCGCCTTCCTATACACAATCGAATCATCTACAATTAAAATCTTTAATTTCATATGCCTCTCCAGTACATTTTATTCTACTTTAAACTGTTCAATTGTTACAAGTATTGAATCAGCGATATCTGAAATAGCATTTGAAGTAGATAAAGTATTTTCAGATATATTAAAGTTTTCCTCTGATGCTAAATTAATATCTACTATATTCTCTGATATTTCATTTGCTCCTTTTGAAATTTCCTCAGATGATTTAGCAATTGCAGTTACACCTTGAGATACTAGAGTAATATTATCAGAAATTTCATTAGCAGCTATTGATAATTCTGTAGCTGATCTTGCTATTTCATTAACCCCTTTTCCAGTTTCCAAGCTACTTCTCAAAATACCACTCGTTTGTATACTTATAGTTTCTATATCAGAGCTAATATAATTAACTTTTTGCGATGAATCATAAATAGCCACAGCAATTTCTCCAGTAATAGATGATTGCTCAGTTACTGCAGCAGCTATAGAATTTGTTATATCCTTTATTTCAGTTATTACAGAAGTTATATTTTCAAAAGATTCATTTGCGCCTTTCATATTAACTTGCATTTCTTCAATCTGCTGTTCTATCTCATCTGTAGCTTCAGCAGTATGTCTGGCCAAAATCTTGACCTCATTTGCAACTACAGCAAACCCTTTTCCAACTTCACCCGCTCCTGCTGCTTCTATAGCTGCATTTAATGCCAGCATATTTATTTGATCTGCTATATCATTAATTAGCTTTACTACTTTACCAATTTGTTTTGAAGATTTATTTAATTTTTCAAAGTTTTCTGATGTAAAAGTCGCTTTTTCATCTGCATCATCAGTTATAAGTATAGATCTTTCGCAATTTTGGCTTATATCATTTAATGATAAATTAATTTCCTTTATAGCTGTAGCTACTGAATTAACAGATTTATCAGCATCTTTTGATGTATCTAAAATCCTAGCTATCTTATTATTTATATCCTCAATTAATGATGTAATATTATTTACTTCAGACGATATTTCTTCTGATGCAACAGCTAGAGTTTTTATACTTGATGTCATTTCTTCAACTGATGAAGCTACATTGCTTATACTAGAGCTAGATTCATTTGTTGCTGTAGCAGTTTCTTCAATTATTGCAGCTATTTCTTCAACTGATGCACTTACTGTACATGTTCTATCAGTCATATCGTTACTACTTTTATTCATATTTTCAGATATTATCAATAAGTCACTTACGCTAGTATTTAATTTTCCTGTATTAGAAATTAATTCAAAAACAATTCCTCGAATTTTATTTATAAAATCATTAAAATATTCTGCCATTTCTCCTATTTCATCTTTAGATTTAATGTCAATACGCTTAGTCAAATCTCCATTTCCTTCTGAAATATCCTTAAGCAATTGTGTAATATGTTTAAGTGGTTTTAAAGCTAATGATAGAAACATAAAAATAAAAGCACAGATTACAATTACTAACACTATACCTGAATAAAGCATTTTGTTTCGAATTATATTGATTTGATCGTATATTGACTCTCTAGATGAAACTATACCAAATGACCATCCAAGGCCTTTATATGAATCATATCCATCCATTGGTGAATAAGCTATCATTCTATCTTCATTTTCAAAATTATAAAACTTAGATCCTGTTTTCCCATCAATCATATTTTTTGCAGCTTCAGCAAGTGATGGTTCATTATTAAGCAAATTAAGGTTGCCTATATATTCTTTTTTAGGATGCCATAATACTAATCCCTCTTTATCAATAATCAAATTATAACTACCTTCCCAGCCTAAATACTTCATATCATCAATATTTTTATTCATTATTTTATTTATTTCATCTAAATCCATATCCATAAACAAAACACCAATTAAGCTATTGTTCTCGTCTTTTATCCCACTAGAAATTGTTATGCTCAGTCCATCAGATAAACTTTTATTTAGCTCAATATAATTTTTATTTTTTGTATATGTATCATTTAATGTATTAGTATCTTGGTTAATAATCGGATTTGCATTTTTAGTAGAAGCTAAAATATTTGCCTCTAAATCTACTACATACGCTGAAGAATAAAGTTCATTTGAACTTTCTATAAATTTTTCTAAATACAAGGATTTTTCTTCATAGTTGTAATTATTTGAAGAAACAATACTGTTCGATGATAATTCCATAATATCTTTCAGGCGTTCATTTAAATACAAATCAATTTTGTCACCTAATTTTGAGAATCAGATATAAGTTGATTTTCTAAAGAATTAATTTCATTTTCCTTAGTTTCATTTAGTAGTATTGATGACAAAATTGTAGTCCCGATAATTACAAGAGCAATCACCCCTGCAGCTATTTTAAATACCAAGCTATTTGTAATCTTCAATAAAATCTCCTCCTATTTGCGATTTATCAACATAAAAAATTTTTTTTAAAGAAATTATTGCCAGTGTACCTTCTTTTGTTTCAACAACTCCTTCAATATAACCTTTTGTTTTAGTTTCTATATTTGTAGGAACATTTTTAATTTCGTGACTATTAACTTGAATCACTTCACCTGGTTTATCTATAGAAAATCCTATTAACTCATCAAATTCCTTATTCTTTTTTAGAATGATACAACTACAATTATTTTCAAAATATTTATTATCATTTTTATCAAAATAAATAATTTTTTTTAAATCTATAATTGTAACTATTTGACCTCTTAGATTAAGTAATCCTAAAATATAATCCTTAGAACCAGCAATTTTATCATAAAATGATTTTCTAATGATTTCCTTAACATCTATTATTTTAATTCCAAATAATTGTTCATTTAAATAAAAAGTTAAAATTTCTTCATCCATTATTATATCCTCCATTTTTAAATATTTATGGATATTTAGCTACATCAAACTTCTTGCTATCTCTTTAAAATCAGGTATAATTGTAATTTTACTATCAAAAACAATATTACCTAAAATATATTTCGAGCATAGATTTTCATGATAAGATATTTGAGTTGAAATAGTCTCATAAATACCTTCAATAATAATGCAATAGTTTACATCAAAACTTTTTGTAGCAATAATATAAATGTATTTACTTGATGCTTCTTTTTTTTCAAAACCTAAAAAATCTTCTACATATATAGCCTTTAATGGTTTGTTTTGAAATTGAATAAAATCATCATTACCAATTTTTTGAATATCATTAACTTCTATTTTTTCTACTCTTAAAACATTCTTTATATCTATAGCATAGATTTCAGCCCCAAAACTTCTGAAAACAAGATACTCTGATTCTTTTTTAATTTCAATTCCATCAGACATAGTATAGCTTTGGTAGAACCTCAAAATCGGTAGCATTACTTGATGTTGTTTGTATCCCATCCTGGCTGTTTTTCATTCCGAGAGCTGTAACCCCTAGATAAAATGCCGTATTTAAAATATACCAGGGGCTGCTGGGCTGTTATTTCATCATAAATCCTCGATTATCGGCCAGCTCTTTTCTCTATATTTTATTACCGGTATGAATTTTTCTTTAACAAGATTAGATTCTATATTTAATAGACTATACAAATCTAAGACTGGAATTAAATTTTTTCTCAAATTAATAAACATCGAACCATTAAATTTTTTCACATCATCTTTATCTACTTTAATAACTTCTTGAAGGTTGGATTTAGCAATTACAAATCTATATTCTTTTATCCCTATTATAAGAGATGGAATAATAGCCATGGTAAGAGGTAATACTAACCTTACACTAGTTCCTTTATCTTTTTTACTAGATATATCTATAGTCCCACCCAATTTTTCTATATTTGTTTTTAAAACATTTAACCCTACTCCTCTACCAGATATATCTGTTACTGTATCTGCTGTAGAAAAACCAGGTTCGAATATTAATTTTATTAATTCTTGCTCAGACATACTTTCTATAAAATCTTGGTTATATCCTAAAGAAATAGCTTTACTCTTTATTCTAGAACTAGACAATCCTCTTCCATCATCAATAATATCAATATTTACAAAACCACTTTCATGAAAAGCATTTATACTAATGCTTCCAACCCTATTTTTACCTTTTTTAATCCTATCGCTAGGAAGCTCAATACCATGGTCAATACAATTTCTTACGATATGAATAAAAGGATCCATAAGTTCTTCAATTATTGATTTATCTAGTTCTAAATAGCCTCCTTTTATTGATAATTCGGATTCTTTATTTAACTGCTTTGATAAATCTCTAAGCATTCTAGGCAATTTATTAAATATTAAATTTAAAGGCTGTAATCTTGTTTGCATGACTCTTTCTTGTATTTCAGTTGTCAAGTAATCTATGTTTTGTAACAACTCATTTAGTTCAGGGATATCCTTAGTATATATAGACATTTGATTTAGTAATTGATTTCTCCTAAGAACCATCTCGCTTGAAATATCTAATAGTTTATTTAACAAAGAAACGCTAACTCTTACTGTTTCGGATGAAGTTATAC
>JAIXLO010000149.1 GCA_026931325.1 Chitinophagales bacterium
AATTATATTCTACGAAAGTAAATATTATTATGACTTTATTCTAAATATTTATCAATTTCCATAAAATTCTTCTACTATGTATATTTTTGCAGGCTAAATAATTTAATATGTCAACAATTACAAAAACTATTGATTTTACATTACCCTATAAAGTAGCAGATATTAGTCTTGCTGAATGGGGAAGAAAAGAAATTCGTTTAGCTGAAGCAGAAATGCCAGGTTTAATGAGTATTCGTGCAGAGTATGGAGCATCTCAACCATTAAAGGGTGCAAGAATTGCTGGATGCTTACACATGACTATTCAAACTGCAGTATTAATAGAAACATTAGTTGCATTAGGTGCAGAAGTAAAATGGAGTAGTTGTAATATTTTCTCTACACAAGATCATGCAGCTGCTGCTATTGCTGCAGCAGGAATTGGTGTCTATGCTTGGAAAGGTCAAACTATTGAAGAGGCTGATTGGTGCATTGAGCAAACTTTATTCTTTGGTAGTGCAGACAGACCATTAAATATGATTTTAGATGATGGTGGTGATTTGACAAATATGGTGTTTGATAAATATCCTGAACTAATTGCTAATATTAAAGGATTAAGTGAGGAAACAACAACAGGCGTTCATCGTTTATATGAAAGAATGGCAAAAGGTACTTTACCAATACCTGCTATTAATGTAAATGATAGTGTTACAAAATCTAAGTTTGATAATAAATATGGCTGTAAAGAAAGTTTAGTAGATGCTATTCGTAGAGCAACTGATGTAATGTTAGCAGGAAAAGTTGCTGTTGTTGCAGGTTATGGAGATGTAGGTAAAGGCTCTGCAGCTTCATTAGCAGGTGCTGGCTGTAGAGTTATTGTAACTGAGATTGACCCAATTTGTGCTCTACAAGCTGCAATGGATGGTTACGCTGTTAAGAAAATGGAAAATGCTATTAAAGAAGCAGATATTGTTGTTACAACTACAGGATGTAGAGACATTATTCGTGGAGAACATTTTAAAGCAATGAAAGACAAAACAATAGTTTGTAATATTGGCCACTTTGATATTGAAATTGATATGGCTTGGTTAAATACAAACTATGGTCATACAAAAGATACTATTAAGCCACAAGTAGATATTTATAATCTTGATGGAAAAGATATTATTGTTTTAGCTGAAGGTCGTTTAGTAAACTTAGGTTGTGCTACAGGGCATCCAAGTTTTGTAATGAGTAATTCTTTTAGTAATCAAACTTTGGCTCAAATTGAATTATGGACTAATTCTGATAAATATGAAAATAAAGTATATGTATTGCCTAAGCATTTAGATGAAAAAGTTGCTCGTTTACACTTAGCAAAAATTGGTGTAGAATTAGAACAACTATCAGCAGAACAAGCAGCTTATTTAGGTATTCCTCAAAATGGTCCATTTAAAGCAGAACATTATAGATACTAATATTTTAAAAGTTGATATAAAAGGAGAGAGGCTATTTTTTAAATAGCCTCTCTTTCTTTTTTAATTAAGGTTTTATATGACATGGAGCACCTTTTTTTGGTCCACCACCATCTTCTGCTCTTTTACAAGGTGAAGGTAATTTATTGTAAGCAGTTTCTTCTGCTTTTTCGTCATCAGCATCAAAACCTGCATTGTTAATTACTGTTCTTATATCATCAATACTTGCTCTATCTGGTAAATACTTTATTTTTATTTCGCCTTTTAATAAATTTATTTTCCATTCTAAAATAGCATTCTCTAAAAAAGATTTATTTTCTACTACTAAATATTTTTCTAATTTTTCTGAACACTGCCAACAACGGAGATTAGCAGATTTTATAATAACCGTTTGAGCTTTGGCACTCATTATTTGTGCATGTAACATGCTACCAACAAAAAAGAAACATAATAAGAAAAATATTTTTTTCATAACACTCAGTTTTAATAATGAACACAAATAATTTTTAAACAAACCAATATTTTAACACTAGTACAAATACTGCATATAAACAAGTAGAAATAAAAATTCCTTTTGCAGTTTTATCTATATGACCATTGATATATAAAGTAAATATAACAGCATTTGCCAATAAAGAAAAGCTAACCATAGAAGTTATTAACCTTTGTTCTATACCTAAATACTGAATAAACTCAATTATAGTAAGCCTATTAAAACGATAGTAGTAAAACCCAAACATTCCTACAATGGGTAATATTAATCCTAAAATAATACCTAATATTAAACTATCTTTTTTAAAAAAATTAAACATACTATTTTCTTTATTGAACTTTATGCTTCCTTACCATGACATGCTTTATATTTTTTGCCACTTCCACAAGGGCAAGGATCATTTCTTCCTATTTTAGGCCCAACAACAATAGGCTGTTGTTTTACATTAGCACTTGGGTCGTAATAATCATTTTCATTAGCTGCATAATCACTTCCCTTAGAGTCAATTTCTTCTTTATTTGCTTTCATTTTACTAAGGTCAGTTTTTTGTTGTCTGCCTTCTTTTACTTGTTGTCCATCATCTGTAGGAATACTTGCATGACATAAAAATTCAACAATACTTTTATTTACTTCTGCATTCATATTGCTGAATAAATTAAAAGCTTCTACTTTATAAATAACCAATGGATCTTTTTGCTCATAAGTAGCGGTTTGTACACTTTGTTTTAAATCATCCATTGCTCTTAAATGTTCTTTCCAAGCTTCATCAATTAAGGCTAATGTTATATTTCTTTCTAAAGAGTTTACAAGTTCAGTACCATTTGTGTCTAAAACTTTCTGCATTGATGTTAATGCTTGTAAAGTTTTTTTACCATCAGTAAATGGTACAATAACATTTTCTATGTGATTACCTTGATGTAGCTTAATATTTTTAAATATAGGTAAAGCACTTGTTGCTAATTCTTGTTTTTTACGTTGATAATTACTTACTGCCTGACTGTATAATTTATCAACCAATACTGTTTCATTAGCTTTGTTTAATTCTTCAGAAGTAATATTAGTATCAATTCCAAAATTTACAATAGCTGCTAATCTTAAACCTTCATGATCATTTTGAATTTTATAATTTGCAATCAAATCTTCTGCTACACTATAAAAAGCATTATCTAAATCTAAAGCTAATCTTTCACCAAATAAGGCATGATGTCTTTTTGTATAAATTACAGTACGTTGTTTATTCATTACATCATCATACTCTAATAAACGTTTTCTGATACCAAAGTTGTTTTCTTCTACTTTCTTTTGTGCACGTTCAATACTCTTTGTAATCATGCTATGCTGTATCACTTCACCTTCTTTATAACCAGCAAAATCCATTACTTTAGCAATACGCTCACTACCAAACATTCTCATCAAATCATCTTCTAATGCTACAAAAAATTGAGAAGAACCTGGATCACCTTGTCTTCCAGAACGGCCTCTTAACTGCCTATCTACACGTCTGCTTTCATGTCTTTCAGTACCAATAATTGCTAAACCTCCAGCTTCTTTTACTCCTTCTCCTAATTTAATATCTGTACCACGACCTGCCATATTTGTTGCAATAGTTACAGCACCTGCTAAACCTGCTTCAGCTACTACTTGTGCTTCTCTTGCATGTTGTTTAGCATTTAATACATTGTGTGGTATTTGTTTTTGACGCAACATTCTACTCAATAATTCGCTCACTTCTACAGAGGTTGTACCAACAAGTGTTGGTCTGCCTGCTTCTTTTAGTTTTACAATTTCATCTATTACCGCACCAAATTTTTCACGTTTAGTTTTATATACTAAATCTTGTTCATCTTTTCTTATTAAAGGATTATTAGTAGGAATTGAAACTACATCTAATTTATAAATATCCCAAAACTCTGCTGCTTCTGTTTCTGCTGTACCTGTCATACCAGCAAGTTTATGATACATTCTAAAGTAGTTTTGTAATGTAACAGTAGCATAGGTTTGTGTTGTAGCTTCTATTTTTACATTTTCTTTTGCTTCTATTGCTTGATGCAAACCATCGCTGTATCTACGACCTTCCATTATACGACCAGTTTGCTCATCAACAATTTTTACCTGGTCTTCTATTACTACATATTCTACATCTTTTTCAAATAGTGTATAGGCTTTTAAAAGTTGTTGTGCAGTATGTATTCTATCTGCTTTTACAGAATATTCATTTATTAAATCTTCTTTTTTGCTTAATTTTTCTTCTGTGCTTAAAGTTGTATTATTTTCTATTTCTGCTAACAATACACTAATATCTGGTAAAATAAAAAAGTTAGGATCTTCACCAGTTTTGGTAATTAGTTGAATACCTTTATCTGTTAGTTCTACACTATTATTTTTTTCATCAATGTAAAAAAACAATTCAGCATCTGCTTTATGCATTTCACGTTGTTGGTCTGCTAAATAATAGTTCTCAGCTTTTTGTAATTTTACTCTTATGCCAGGCTCACTTAAAAATTTAATTAATGCAGTATTTTTTGGTAAACCTCTATGAGCTCTAAATAATGCTAAACCTCCATCTTTTGGGTCATCATTTCCTTCTGCTATTTTTCTTTTGGCTTCTAATAAAAATTGATTGGTAGCTTTTTTCTGTACTTCAACCAATTTTTCTATACGAGGTTTTAGTTGAAAAAATTGTTCTGTGCTGGTATCTTTTCCTACTGGTCCACTAATAATTAAAGGAGTTCTTGCATCATCTATCAATACACTATCAACTTCATCTACCATTGCATAATGGTGTTTTCTTTGAACCATTTCATCAGGATTATGCACCATATTATCACGTAAATAGTCAAAGCCAAATTCGTTGTTAGTGCCATAAGTTATATCTGCCATGTAGGCATTTCTTCTTGCAGCAGTATTAGGTTCGTGTTTATCAATACAATCTACAGTAAGCCCTAACCATTCAAATATTGGTCCATTCCATTCACTATCACGTTTTGCCAAATAATCGTTTACTGTTACAATATGTACCCCTTCGCCAGCCAAAGCATTTAAGTAAGCAGGTAGGGTAGAAACCAAAGTTTTACCTTCACCTGTTGCCATTTCAGCAATTTTTCCTTGATGCAAAACTGTTCCACCAATAAGCTGAACATCATAATGCACCATATTCCAAGTTATTTTACCACCAGCAGCAGTCCAAGAATTTTTATAAATTGATTTTTCACCATCAATAGTTACATAATTTTTCTTTATACTCAATTCTCTATCTAAATCTGTTGCAGTAGAAACAATTTCTGTATTTTTTGTAAATCTGTTGGCAGTTTCTTTAACTACAGCATAAGCTTCAGGTAAAATTTCTTTTAAAACTTCTTCTAATTTTTTATCACGTTCTTTTTTAAGCTTATCTACCTCTTGATAAATAGTATCTTTTTCCTGAATATTCTCGGCAGATAAAGATTCTGCTTCTTTTTGTTTATTAGCAATTACTTCATCAATTTCTTTTAAATAATTTTTTATGCGTTGTTTAAAATCAAAAGTTTTGCTACGCAATTCGTCATTACTAATGTTCTGATACTGGTTGAAATATTCATTTATTTTTTTTATAGTTGGCTGTATAGCTGCAATATCTTTTTCACTTTTATTTCCACCCAATAATTTAGATATAATTTTTAGCATAATATTTTTTTTATGTAACGAGCAACAGAATATTTATTTTACACCTGTTGCGTCGCACTCTTGTACTTTTTATTAAATGTTCAACTGTTATAAATTACTTGTGTAAAAAACACTTGTAGTTTGTTTATCAAAAATCTTGCACAAAGAAACTTATGGTCAAATTGGCATTTTTTAGGCTGCCAAAGGTAGCAGATTTTACTAAATAACTTGTACAGATATTATACTTATTAATAAGTTAAAATATTCAACAATTTATTATTTCAACTGATTATTTATAAAAACAAAAATCCTCACATTAAAATTTTTTGTGAGGATTTTAAATAGCTCTATAATCTTTTTAAAACTTATTCAACATAACACTATTATTAGATAATGAGCCAAGTAATTCTTTCAACTCACCATCCTGCATTAAAAATGCTCTAAAATAAACTTTTAGTTTTTTACCAGATATTGTATTTGGCAATTCACTTGCAGGAATAAAAATTTCAAAATTCTTTTTCCCTTTATTAAGAATTTCAGTTTGATTAATAGGAAGTTTAACAACCTTAATACAACCTGCTTTATTATTGATATTATAATTATTACTTTGAGTTGGTATAAAATAATTGTTTTCATCAACTAACATACATACATAATAAATATCAGCAGGTTTATCAGCACAATTTATACTAAATGAAGGATAGATGCTAATACCTTTTTTTAATGAATTATTTTCTATTATAGTTTCACCAACATTAGTAATAATTATTCTAGGTACTTTATTGACTCTCTCATTTTTAGGATACAAAGCAGCTATTAAAGCTTTATCACCTTCAGATAAATCATCATTCCAATCTACATAATAATGATTTTTAGTTTCCCATGGAGAAATAGGATAGTGCATTATTGATTTAGGATCATAAGCTGTACCATTGGTATAAGAGATATTATATCTTCTAAATAGTTGTGCATCTGTCATTTCTTTACTCCATCCCATCAATCTTTTTCTTGCATAAACAGCTGTACTATCCCATTGTATGCCTGAAACAGGACTCATGTGTTCATGTATTAATCCTAAAGCATGACCAAATTCGTGCAACACTGTTCTTTTTAAGCTTTTTTCAGTAATTAAATCTGTTGTATCAAAATGCATCGTAAAATCATTAGGATCTCTCATTAAACATTTTATACCAAGTCCCATTGTTACATGTCCATAGTCTCCTTTTTTATCGCCTAAATAAACTCTTATTTGAGCATCGCCTTGTTCAATAAAATTAAATTTTATGTTTGCATATTTCATCCATTCGGAAGCATATTTTTTTACTTTATCCTTTAATGATTTACTTCCACTTAATATTTTTACATTAATTGTTTTTCCATTATCCCATAAAAAATTATTATCTGCCATACCTCTTGTAGGAGAAGAAGTATCTAAGGCAAAACTACCTATTGGGTCTGGTGTATTACAGCCTAAGAAATCTTTTTTAATTGCTTTTCTATTTTTTACTTGTGCATTGCTGTTAATAGTCATTGTAAAGAAACAAGACATTAAAACCAGCCTAAATATTGTTTTCATATTTGAATAATTTAGAAAGTAAATTTAATAAGTTTTTTAAATAAAGCTGATACCCTATTTATGGTATTTTTAAATATTATTTATGTTGATATGATGAATGAAGTTGAAAAATAAAATTAACTTTAAATCTGAGTAAGGTTAGGACATTCCATATACCCATTAGAAGGTATTAATTTTTAAAATTAAAAACATACTTTGCAATAGCAATAAAATAGAAAGTTTATGAATAGGATATTTCATTGCTTTTTTATGATAATTTGTTTAGCATTTATACAAAATAGTATTGCACAACAAATTAATAAACAAGAATCAAATACATGTAAACAGTTAGAAGACAAAGTATATAATTATTTTAAAGCTAAAAAAATAGATACAGCAATAATTTATGCTAAACAAAATTTAATTTGTATTGAAAAAACTCAAGGCAAAAATAATTTAATATATGCTGATGGATTATTTGCTTTAGCTATGTTGCATGAATTAAAAAAAAATTATTCTGATGAAGAACCATTATTAAGAGAGGCAATACAAATTGTGAAAAATATAAAAGGAACTGAGAATTCTACTTACATACAATACTTAGAAAAACTGATTGATGCTTTTACTAATCAAAAGAAATATGATGAAGCTATTTCCTTAACAAAAGAATTAGTAGAAATATATAAAAAATTGAATGGTACTGAAAATGTTAATTACATTGGAGCAATTCATAGATTAGCCACTTTATATGATAATTCTGATAATTACGAAAAAGCAGAAGAATTTTATAAAGAAGAATTAGCAATTATCAGAAGGATGAAACTAACTTCTGATCCTGTTTATATTTTAAGGCTATATGATTTCACTTTATTTTATTTAGACTATAATGATTATGATAATGCTCTTCCATTATTCAATGAAATAATTTCTATTATTGAAAAAGCACCAAGCTCAACCGACAGAACTATTATTAAGCTAAGTAATGAGTATATTAGAATAACAAATACTGCTGAATGGTATAGTAAAAAATCCAAGTACTATGCTGCAGAACTTTTGTATAAAATTGCTTTAGCTTTTCAAAAGAAAGAAGAAACTAAAGATGCAAACTATACTTATGTTTTAAATAAGTTAGCAGGCATTTATTATGAAGAAGGGAAATACAATATTGCTGAACAAACCTATAAAGAAATATTGGCTGTTGTAAAACAAACGGAAGGTGTTGGTTTAAACTATGCTATCAACATAAATAACTTAGCAGAAATGTACAGATTGATAGGGCGTTATCCTGAAGCTGAACCTTTGTATTTTGAAGCAATTAATATTGTAGAAACAAAAACATTTGAAGGAAAAGAACACACAGAGTATGGAGCTTTTATTAATAATTTGGCTTTACTGTACAGAGATATGGGTGAATACAAAAATGCTGAACCATTATTTAAAGAGGCGATACAAATAGCTAAAAATAAAAAAGGAACAGAACACAAACATTATGCTGCCAGTTTAGATAATTTGGGTACTTTATATTTTTTAATGGGAAATTATTCTGCTGCTGAAACTTTATATATTGAAGCATATAATATCAGAAAAAAAATAAAAGATAAAGAACCAATTTCTTATACAATTAGCCTGATAAGTTTAGGTAATTTGTATAGAAGTATGAGTAATTATACATCTGCTGAAAATTATTATATTGAAGCAATAAATATTCAAAAGAAAGTATTAGGAGAGGAGCATCCAGATTATGCTGAGAGTCTTAATGACTTAGCAGGTTTGTATGAAGATATGGGGCTTTATGCTGATGCAGAAGATTTGTATAAACAAGCATTATCTGTACGTAAAAATATTTTTGGCGAAGAAAGCCCTGCTTATGTAGTAAGCTTAAATAATTTAGCTGCTTTATACTGGCACACAAAAAAATACACAGAAGCTGAACCACTTTATAAACAATCACTATCAATTCGTAAAAAAATATATGGAGAAGAAAGCTTAGCTTATGCAACTTCCTTAAATAACTTAGCAGTACTATATGCTGAAATAGGTAATTATTCAGAAGCAGAATCTCTTTATAAACAATCATTATCAATTCGTAAAAAACTTCTTGGCACAGAAAATATAAGTTATGCTAATGCACTAAACAACCTTTCTATTTTATATTATGAATCCAATCAATTTTCAAAATGGAAAGAAATCATACAACCTTCTATTCAAACAGAAAACAACAGTAGTCAAACCTTATTGCAAAATTTTAGTGAAACAGAAAAAGAAACTTATTTAAGTGATAACGATTATATGTACAAGATTTATTTATCTATGTTACATCATTTTCAATATAATAAAACCAATAGCTTTTATCAAACTACAACTGCAAAGCAAGGTTGGTTATTACAAGGCAAACAGTTATTAAATAGTTATGCAGCAAACTCATCTAATGCTTCTGTAAAATCATTATTAACTCAATGGCAAAATACTAATAAGCTTTATGCGACAGCCATTCAGATAAGAAAAGATATGCAGGAAGAATATGGTTTAAATGAAGACAGTTTATTCAAGCAAACACAAGCTTTAGAAAAACAATTAATTGCAGCATTACCAGAATTGCAGAATGTAATAAAAAGTACAGGTTATACTGCTAAAGATGTTTCAGCAAAATTAAAAACTAATGAAGCTGTAATTCAATGGGTTTCTTTTAAATATTATTCTCAAAAAAAATGGGCAGATACTGTTTTTTATGCTGCATTTATTATAACAAAGAAAGATACAACACCTACATTCATTACTGTTTTTACTGAAAAACAATTACAAACTTTATTAAAAAATTATCATGGTGCAACAGGAAGAAGTACAATTACAAAACAAGAAAATAAAAATGCAGTAAAAACAGATGTTGCTTTATATGATTTAATTTGGAAGCCATTATTGCCTTATTTAAAAAATACAACTACTATTTATAATTTACCTGCTGGCTTATTACACAAAGTAAGTTTTGCAGCCATTACAGACAGCAGTACACAAAAGCAGTTAATAGATATGTATGAGTTGCATCAACTGTTAAGTATTAATGAATTGATAAACCCTTTAAAAAGTTCTACAAAAAATAAATCTATTATTTTAATGGGTGGTGCAGATTATGATGCTAAAATAAATTCTGTATCAAACAATAATTCTGCATCAACACAACCCATGTATAGAAATGCTATCAGTGATAATAAAAATATTCATTTTTCCTATTTGCAAGGAACAAAAAATGAAATAGAAATTGTAAGTCAACAAATAAAAAATTCTATTTGGCAGTTTAAGAACTTTGAAGGCATTACTGCTACCGAAGATAATTTTAAAAAATTAAATGGCAGCCAAGCTCCAAGAATATTACATATAGCAACACATGGTTTTTATTTTCCAGCTAAAAAAGAAAAATTAAAATCAACTTTTGAAGATGATGATAATGAAAATGAAAAAGATTTTCCATTGTTGCGAAGTGGTATTGTATTAAGTGGTGCAAATAATTATTGGGGAAAAGATACACTATTAGAAGGCAAAGAAGATGGTATTTTAACGGCACAGGAAATAAGTAATATGAATTTGTTGAACACAGAATTAGTGGTTTTAAGTGCCTGTCAAACAGCATTAGGAGATATTAATGCAAGTGAAGGAGTTTATGGATTACAACGTGCATTTAAAATGGCAGGAGTTAAAAAATTAATCATCAGTTTATGGGAAGTACCAGATGCAGAAACAGCAGAATTAATGCAATTATTTTACAGCAATGTTTTTAAAGGAGAAAGTTATTATACATCATTTAGAAAAGCACAAAAAGCCTTAAAAGAAAAATACAAAGACCCAACAAAATGGGCAGGGTTTGTATTGTTTGGGGAGTAGGTTATTGGTTGATTAGTTGATTAAGGTAATTAAGGAAAAAGTTGTCAGTCTGAGTTTATCGAAGACTGATGAATTTATTCGTTTTACTCAACTGCTTTCGACAAGCTCAAGCTGACATTATATTTATAATGAGAATTATCAAAGAGAACACAGAGAAAAAAAGTTGTCAGTCTGAGTTTATCGAAGACTGATGAATTTATTCGTTTTACTCAACTGCTTTCGACAAGCTCAAGCTGACATTATATTTTATAATGAGAATTATCAAAGAAAACACAATGAAAAAATAGTAAGTATTCAACTTTTAATAGTCAATTTTCAACTTGTAAACAAGTGAACTTGTGAACAATTAAACCTTTTTAACCACAGAGTACATAAATAGTATAGATGAAGTTTTTTCAAACATTTTTTGCATAATTCAATTACAAACCCCTACTTTTGCACTCCCAAAAAGTTCTTTACAATAAAAGAATGATTGAAAGCAGTATTTAATACTGTTTGGGAGTGATGCAATATAGCAACACGTTATTACCAATTAAATCAAATTAAAATGGCAAAAGAAATCTCTGGATTTGTGAAGTTGCAGGTAAAAGGTGGTCAAGCCAATCCTGCACCTCCAGTAGGTCCAGCCCTTGGTTCTAAGGGCATTAACATTATGGAGTTCTGCAAACAATTTAATGCAAGAACTCAGGACAAAATGGGAAAAGTTGTTCCCGTTGTAATTACAGTTTATTCAGATAAATCTTTTGATTTTATCATTAAAACTGCTCCTGCTGTTGTTCAATTAATGGAAGCAGCAAAAATCCAAAAAGGTAGTAAAGAAAGTAATCGTACTAAAGTAGGTAAAGTAACATGGCAACAAGTAGAAGCTATAGCTTTAGACAAAATGCCTGATATGAATTGCTTTACTAAAGAAAGTGCTATGAAAATGATAGCAGGTTCTGCAAGAAGTATGGGTATTACAATTGAAGGAACAGCTCCTTGGGAAAATTAATTATTCACCATTAAAAATTTTTAAAAAATGTCATTGACGAAAAAAAGAAAAGTAGCCAATACTAAGGTGGATAAAAACAAAGCTTATTCCCTTAAAGAAGCTACTTCATTAGTAAAAGAAATTAACTGCACTAAATTTGACAGCTCAGTAGATTTGCACATACGTTTAGGTGTAGATCCTAAAAAAGCAGACCAACAGGTTCGTGGTACTGTATCATTACCTCATGGAACAGGTAAAACAAAACGTGTATTAGTTTTATGTACTCCAGATAAAGAAGCTGATGCTAAAAATGCAGGTGCTGATTTTGTTGGATTAGATGAGTTTATTACTAAAATTGAAGGTGGATGGACAGATGTAGATGTAATTATAGCTACACCTGCTGTAATGCCTAAGATTGGTAAATTAGGTAAAGTATTAGGTCCTCGTAACTTAATGCCTAATCCTAAAACAGGAACAGTTACAAATGATGTAGCTGCTGCTGTAAATGAGGTAAAAGGTGGTAAAATTGCATTTAAAGTAGATAAAGCTGGTATTGTTCATGCTTCAATTGGTCGTGTATCTTTTGAGCCAAACAAATTAGCCGAAAACAGCACAGAACTTATTAACGCAATTTTAAAATTAAAACCAACCACAGCAAAAGGTACTTACTTAAAAGCTGTTAGTATGGCAAGTACTATGAGCCCTGGTATTACATTAGATACAAAATTATTATCTAACTAACCCTGTGGATTGTGTTTTATAACACAAAATGAAACAGGTTTAATAAAACTTAGTTATGACCAAAGAACAAAAAAATCAAGTGATTGAAGTACTCAAAGAGAAATTCAGTCAATACAACAACTTCTATGTTACAGATACAGAATCTTTAACAGTAGATCAAGTTGGTAAATTACGTAAAGCTTGTTTTGATAAACAAGTAGAAATGAAAGTAGCTAAAAACACTTTAATTAAAAAAGCTTTAGAAAGTTTAGACAACGATAAATATACAGGTGTGTATGAAAGTTTACACAATGTAACTGCATTAATGTTTAGCGAAAACCCTAAAAATCCAGCAGTAATTATTTCATCATTCCGTAAAGAAAGTAATGGTGAAAAACCTGTATTAAAAGCAGCATTTATTAATGGTGATGTTTATAGTGGCGATAATCAGTTAAGTGTATTAACTAAAATTAAAACCAAAAATGAACTTATTGGAGAAGTTATTGGTTTATTACAATCTCCAGCAAAACGAGTATTGGCTGCATTATTGCATCATCATGAAAAACAAGAAGCATAGCAGAAGTGAATGTTTACAAAATTTATAAAGTTCGTAAGTTACCTTAAAAGAAATTATAGAACAATTGAATTAGTAAATTTTTAAACTCTTTATAAAGCCAACGCCACTGAGGTTTAAATGTGGCAATAAATATTTATTAACCATCCGCCGGATTCAAATAATGAAAATGAAGGCGGTTAAAATGTAAAAAAATGGCAGACGTTAAAGCATTAGCCGAACAATTAGTAGGCTTAACAGTAAAAGAAGTACAAGAATTAGCTGATGTATTAAAAGCAGATTATGGAATTGAACCTGCAGCAGCAGCAGTAGTAGTTTCTGGTGGTGGAGAAGGTGGCGGAGCAGCAGCAACTGAAGAAAAAACAGCATTTGATGTTGTTTTAGTAAATGGTGGTGCTAGCAAATTAAACGTAGTTAAAATTGTAAAAGAATTAACTGGCTTAGGCTTAAAAGAAGCTAAAGACTTAGTTGATGGAGCTCCAAAACCAATTAAAGAAGGAGTAAGCAAAGCAGAAGCTGATGAAATTGCTGGTAAATTAAAAGAAGCTGGTGCTGAAGTAGAAGTAAAATAATTTTACTTTAAGTTTTTCTTTTAAAAACATCAGGAATAAAAATTATTACTGGAAATTACTTATCAGTAAAAATATAGAGGTTGTGAAAACAACCTCTTTTTATTTTATAGAATAACTAAATATTGTAAAAGTTCTATTGCAAAATAAAAAAGCCTCAACACAATTTTTGCATTAAGGCTATTTTAGAGTTTTTTGTAGTGGGAAGCAGATTTGAACTGCCGACCTTCGGGTTATGAATCCGATGCTCTAACCAACTGAGCTATCCCACCATTATTGCTTACAATTTGTAGTTTTCAAATTGGGGTGCAAATATAGGGGGAAAATTATTTTAATAAACTATAGAGTAGCTTTCTTTAATTTTTTAGGTAATTTAATTTCTGTTGTGTAGGCTTTATTAGCTCTTTTATATTTTATTTTAAAAACATCTCCTTCATTATAATCTTTTAATTTATTTCTTAAATCATCTACATTTTTTAAGGTTGTTCCTTCAACTTCTGTTATAATATCATCTTTTTTAAGTCCAGCTTTAGCTGCTGGAGTTTCATCTTCAACCTCTAAAACTTTTACACCATTACCTTCTTCTACATCTTGAATTTGAATACCAATTTTTGGTCTGCGAGGAAAAGTATTGTAAAAATATTTTCCATCTGGTGTTTCAAAACCTTTTTCAAATTTTTTGTTTCCAAAAGTTGTAATTATTGGAGTTTTAGATTTTTCAAGCACTGCTTGAGTTGTTTCTATCTTTCCATTTCTTAAATATGTTATCATAATTTTATCGCCAATTTTATGTTTACTAATAATATTTGCAAGGCTAGTTTGTTCAGTTATTTTTTCATCATTTATCTGAGTAATAATATCCTCTTTTTTTAACCCTGCTTTTTCTGCTGCACTGTTTTTTGATACCTCTGTTATTTTTGCTCCATTACTTACTTTTTCTGAATAAACTCCTAAATAAGCTTTGTTATAAAAGTTAAAAATTTTTCCAAAACCATTTTTATCATTATAAATTAAAGAGTCGCCTGTGATAATTTCTAAAATATCATCTTTAAATTCAGTAGCTGGTACTCCATTAATGGTAATTCTATTACCATGTACTTCAATAGTTACTTTATCTGACTTCTTATTTTTTTCATCAGATTTACTCTCATCTTTTTGTGCTTTTAGTAATGAAACACTAAGCATTGATAAAATAAGTACTGAAAAAATTTTCTTATTCATAATAAATAATTTTAAATGTACGAAAAATTTAGTAGTTCAAAGGTAAAAGAAATTTACATTTACGAAATATTTCGGAAATGTTAAAATGCAAAAGATATTAGAATAAATTTTTAATAAAAATCAATTTAATAAAATAAGTTAATCTTAAAAAAATATTAATTCATACAAATGCTTTACGACATGAGAAACTATTTTATAATATTAATGTTTACTTTGAAATCTATTAATTAAATTTGTCATCCTTTTTAAAAAAGATTATTCATTTATTAAATTTAATATTATGTCATTTACATTAGCACCTTTACCTTATGCTTATGATGCTTTAGAACCTCATATTGATACATTAACCATGCAAATACATCATGGCAAACATCATCAAGCTTATGTTGATAATTTAAATAAAGCAATAGCTGGCACAGATAATGAGAAAAAATCATTAGACCAATTAGTTGCAAATGCTGGAAGTATTTCTGCAGCAGTTCGTAACAATGGAGGTGGTCATTGGAATCATACATTTTTTTGGGAAAGTTTAGCACCAAATGCTGGTGGTACACCAACAGGAAAATTATTAGATGCAATAAATGCTTCTTTTGGAAGTTTTGATGATTTTAAGACAAAATTTGCAGCAGCAGGCGCAACTCGTTTTGGAAGTGGATGGGCTTGGTTAATTGTAAAAGATGGAAAATTAGAAGTATCATCTACTCCTAATCAAGATAATCCATTAATGGATGTTGCAGAAGTAAAAGGCACACCCATTTTTGGCGTAGATGTTTGGGAACATGCTTATTATTTAAAGTATCAAAATAAACGTGCTGACTATTTAGCAGCCATTTGGAACGTTGTCAATTGGGCTAAAGTAGCAGGAAGATTTAATGTTGCCGTTTAATTTTAGTATCAATTTTCAAGTTATACTAAATAATTCTTTAAGGGCTATTTATATTTTTTAAGAAAAGCTATCAACTTTTATTTATAAAGGATAGTAATTCTGAAAGCATAAATAGCTTTTTTATTTTTACTACTTTTTAATAAATGTGTAAAAGCTATCTTAAATTACAAGATGAGCACATTTTTATTCACATAGCTTTCGTTCATTTGTATAGCTATTTATTTTAGCTAACAATAAAAATTATGCAAATGTTTTATTTATTGCAAATTGCTTCAGATACTGCACATCATATTCAAAATGGAGTAGATGCTGCAGAAAAAATTTCAATGATTGACTTATTGAACAAAGGTGGTTGGATAATGTATCCTTTATATGTGTTATTTGTAGTTACCATTTTTGTTTTTACTGAAAGATTTTTAGCAATAAAAAAAGCAGGAAAAATAGAAGATAATTTTATGAGCATCATAAGAGATAATATTGTAACAGGTAATATTTCTGCTGCTCGTAGCTTAGCTAAAAATACACCAAATCCTGCAGCTAAAATGATTGATAAAGGTTTGCAACGTATAGGAAAACCAATTGATGCTATTGAAAAAAGTATGGAAAATGTAGGTAAATTAGAAATATATAAAATGGAAAGAAATATTTCTATTCTTTCTTTGATAGCTGGTATTGCACCAATGTTTGGATTTTTAGGAACTATTGTTGGTATGATTCAGTTGTTTTATAATATTAATAATAGCGGATTTGAATTAAATACAATTGCTGGCGGTATTTATGTAAAAATGGTTACAAGTGCAGCTGGGTTGATTATTGGTTTAATTGCTTATTTAGCATATAGTTTTTTAAGTACTCAAATTGATAAAACTGTTTATAAAATGGAAGCTGCAAGTTCTGAGTTTATAGATGTATTGCAAGAGCCAACTAAATAGTTATTAAAAAATATTCAACAAAATAAACATGAATATTAGAAAAAGATTAAGAGAAAAACCTGAAGTGCATACAAGTGCATTGAATGATATATTGTTTATTCTGTTATTGTTTTTTTTAATTGTATCAACTTTAGCAAATCCTAATGTTGTTAAAGTAAATAATCCAAAAGGAAAGAGTGATACTAAAGCAAAACAAAATATTGTTGTGAGTATTGATAAAGAAAATAAAATTTATTTAGGTCAAGTAGAAGTTCCTGAATTTGCTTTAGACTCTACTATTAAAATAGAAGTTGATAAAGTAAAAGCATTTATAGATACACCATCTGTTGTTATTAATGCAGATACTATTTCTTATACTGGAGGATTTTTTAAAGTAATGAGTGCAGCCAAAAAAGCTGGTGCTAAAATTGTTGCTAACGTTAAAAATTAATTTGGTTTTAGCTTCCTGCTTTTTTTGTATTAGAATATCCATTTTTTAAAAGCCATTGTAATACTTTTTCTCTGTGGTCGCCTTGAATAATTATTTCATTATCTTTTGCATTGCCACCAGTTCCACAAAAGTTTTTTAATTGTTTGGCGAGAATTTCTAAATCATTTGAATTGCCAATAAATCCTGTAATAAGTGTTACCACTTTTCCAGCACGATGTTTAGTATCTAACCAAATTCTTAGTTTTTGTTGTTGAGGAGGTAGGGTAGAAATATTTTCATTCTCAGTTTGAAACTGAAAGTTTGGATCTGTACTATATACAAATCCATTTTTATCTTGCTTAATTTTTTTATTCATAACTATTACAAAATAAAAAGCATTCATTAAATTATTAAGAATGCTTTTCAATACTTAAAATATCTACAAGAATATTTTTTGCAATATGCCGAAAGTTATATTAGGTCTAAACTATAAGCCAAATAAGTACAAGTACCAGGAAGTGCTAACCAAAACCATTGTCTAATATCTGGTGTTGCTAACATATATACTATAATTGCAAACCAAACAAGAAATAATAAATAGTATTTGCTTTTAGATTTTGTTTTTTCCATATACAGTAAATTTTGGCAAAGATAGGGATGCATATAATAGTTACCAATGCTTTTTAAAATTTTTTAATTAAGATATGTGATTATCATTTCTATTGCAAAAAAAATAAAAAAGCATATAGCTTTTTAAACTATATGCTTTTAATATAAATGGTTGATTGATTATTTACTTAATGAATCTTTTGTTTGAGTTTGAGGAGTAGCATTTACATTATTTGATTTTTCTGTATTAATCACTTCAGAATAAATCATATAAGAAATACGAATGTCAGACATCATTTTTAATTGTTTACTTGAGAATTTACTTTCTAAAATTTGGTCTGCCATTATTTGATCTTGTCTTGTTCTTGCTGTGTTATAGCGGAAAATATAATCTTCCATTAATTTCTTAAACTCTTCAACAGGCATATTATTATCGCTTAATCCTGCATAATAAGTTTGCTGTTGTTCTAAATCTTTTTTAAGACTTTTTAAAACTTTTTCTGCTAATGTTTTATCGCCAGCTGCATAACAAGCTTGTAAGAATCGTAAACTATTTCTGTTATGTTGTCCTCCACGACTAACTTGTCCATATCTAAAATTATCTTCTAACATTAAAGTATCGCAGTGTTGTAAAACTTTAATAGCATCTGCTTTTCTATCTTTACTAATTAGGTTGAAAGCTAAATCAGTATAAGCTTCTCTGATAGAGTTTAGATGTCTTCTATTTTCTTCATCAAAATATACACCTTTTACATTTGCACTTCCTGAAGCAAATTTGTTCATCATTTTATCATAAGCCCAATCTGTATTTACAAAAGGAGCATTATAACCTTCCATTCCATTATCTACAGGAACTAATCTATAAGTTAAACCATCCATACGCAAATATTTTTCAAAACCTAAACCTATTTGATATGGGCTATTACTTGTAAAACAAATTGGACGCTTCCAACTATTAGCAGCAATAATATTTAATACTGCTAAATCATTCTTTAATAATCTATCTTTATTTAATTCAAATTTTAATTCACTAAGCACTGAATCTGAAGCATTGATTATTCCATTTTTTAAAGCATCTTCTTTATTTACTGGTACAGCAAATTTTTTAACAGGGAAAGTATTTAAAGCTTCGCCTCTTGAATTATCCATAAATGAAGGGTTATCGCTACCAATATAATTTTTCATTACATCAAATAAATCGTAATAAGCATTATCTGGAAATTTAGGATTTGCTTTATAAGGTACATAATCTCTTTTTCTTCCTTCAATTTGTTCTGCAGTCCAAATAACATCAATTGGTGCACTTTCATTTACTTTATAACGTAATTGATTGATGTACCAATCAATACCCAATAAACTAACATTAATTACACGAATATCTTTTCTTACTCCTTCAACTTCTTGGGCATACCATAATGGATAAGTATCATTATCGCCAAAGCAAAATAGTATAGCATTTTGTGGACAGCTTTCTAAATAATCTTTTGCTAAATCTCCTGCTAAAGTTTTTTTGCTTCTATCGTGGTCGTCCCATTCTTGTTGAGCCATTAAAATGGGCACTGCTAATAAACAAACAACTGTAGCTAAAGTTGCAGCAATTCTTTGATTCATAATTTTAGCTATCCAATCTTTTATTTGTAAAACTCCTAAGCCTATCCAAACAGCAAAAGCATAAAAACTTCCTACATAAGCATAATCTCTTTCACGTGGCTGATTACCTGCTTGATTCAAATAAACAACGATAGCTAAGCCTGTAAAGAAGAATAAAAGAAAATTCACTAAACCATCACCACCTTTTCTTTTGAAATGATATATTAAACCAATTAATCCAAGAATAAATGGCAAAGCATATAGTTTATTATTTGCTTTATTTTCTTTTAAACTATCAGGCATTTTATTTTGATCGCCTAAAATTATGTTATCAATAAAACTGATTCCTGTTATCCAATTTCCATCTCTAATATTTCCTGCTGATGTTCCTTGAAGGTCATTTTGTTTACCAGAAAAATTCCACATAAAATATCTGAAATACATGAAATTGATTTGATAGCCCATTAAAAATTTAAAGTTATCTATTTGGTTAGGACTTCTTTCATAAGTTCCATCTTGCATTTGTCCAATATCTAAAAAGTTAGCATAATAGTCTGCATGATATTGGTCATTACTTGCATCCCAAACTCTTGGAAAAACCATTTTATCTTCGGCAGCATAAATGTATTTAAAGTCTTTACCTATTTCTATATATTTATCTTTTCCTTTTTGATATTTAGTACCTGTTTCTTTAGAATCATAAGGACGAGCTGTAAATTTTTGTCCATATAAAATAGGAAAATCACCATATTGCTCACGACCTAAATAACCTACTAAACTCATAGGATTATCTACATTATACATATCAATTGCAGGGTCTGCATTACTTCTTATCATTGTTGTTACATAAGTGCTATAACCAACAAGCATAAATGTAAAACACCATAAACTTAGTTTTAAATAATACCAACCTTTTTTAGCTGCAATTTTTAAACCATACCATATTAATACTGCTAATAAAATAAAGAAGAAAGTAAAACCACTAAAGAAAGGTAAGCCCATTCCATTTACAAAATATCTATCAAAAGAGCCTGCAATTTTTATTGTGTATTGAATTACTCCAACCTGTACTACACCAGTTATTATACAACCAAGAATAAAGAAAATATACATACCACCATAATATTCCTTTTTCTCTTTACCGAATTTTTCAATAAGTCTTAAAACAACTATAGCTATGATAGTTCCAAATAACATTAAACCAGCAACAGTTGGATCCATTGGAACTCTTTCTGCTTCTCCATTAGCACTAATTAATGCACCAATAAAAGCTAATGAGCCACCAATAATAGTAAGAATATTGAAATATTTTTTGATTAATGTGTAATTAAATTCCTCTCTTTTGCGTAGGTAATAAACCATTACAATAGCAGGAATAGTTAATAAGTTTAATAAGTGTACACCAATAGATAAACCCATCATAAAGAAGATAAATACAATCCATTTATCAGCACCTTTTTTATCTGCTGCATGTTCCCATCTTAAAATTGCCCAAAATACTAATGCTGTAAAGAAAGAACTTAAAGCATAAACTTCACCTTCTACAGCACTATACCAAAAGCTATCACTAAAAGTATAAGCTAAAGCACCAACAGCACCTGCACTCATTATTGTCCAAATTTGTGTGCTTGTTAATTCTTTGCTTGTATCAGAATGTACAATTCTTCTTGCAAAGTGAGTAATAGTCCAAAATAAAAATAAAATAGTAAAGCTACTTGCTAAAGCACTCATTACGTTTACAGCTTTTGCAGCAGTTAAAGGATTATCGCCAAAAAGTATAATAAAAAATCTACCTAATAATACAAACATTGGAGCCCCTGGTGGGTGAGGAATTTGTATTTTAAAACAGCTACTTACAAATTCTCCACAATCCCATAAACTTCCACCTGCTTCTGCTGTTGTTATATAAACAAAACTGGCAATTAAAAATATCAGCCAACCTGTAATGTTGTTTGCTTTCTTAAAATTCATTTTTTCTGTTTTTTAAAGAGGAGCAAACATAATTGAATAAATGGAAAAAAGGAAAATTGGGCTATAAATTAATATCAAGTTATTTTTAAAAATTATTAGTCAATAATTTTAAGCTAATTATTGAACATATTTTTTACAGAATATATTATTCAAAAACTATGTATAGCCATTATTTTATTTATCTTGCCAAGTATGGCAATTATTTTATTTGATAATCAATATAGAAAAAGTTTTTTTCCTATTACTGCTACCAAAGCTATTGGAGATGTAAGATTAGGTATTTTAAAAATAAAAGAATGGTGGCAAATGCTTATGCAACAACCTGTTTATATAAGTACAGAACAGTATTTACAACATTTATATAACAAAGCACCCAATGAAGAACATTTTTTTATTGATGCTACTGTAATTCCTGATGAATTTATTTTACATGAAATAATAAAATTAAGAAGCAAACAAGCTTTAGAAGATGAAGTAGGACTTATTGCTGGTAAAATAAAAATGGAGGCATCAATTTTTAATTCAAAAAATTATAAACATTTTTTTTCTGAAATTAATTATTATAATTTTTCAAAGAGATTACAACAGCCATTTCATTTTTTTCAGCAAAATGAAAATATTTTAAAAGCACAATTTGAGTTAGTAACCAAAGACAGAGAATCTCAACCAATCTCTGCAACCAATAAAATTATCAATGCTTCTAATATTTTTTTAGAAGAAGGAGCAAGTGTAGAACATTGTATTTTAAATGCTTCTACAGGATTTATATACATTGGAAAAAATGCTACAATAATGGAAGGGAGTATTATTAGAGGAGATTTTGCACTTTGCGAAAATGGAGTAATTAAAATAGGAGCAAAAATTTATGGAGCAACAACTATTGGCATTAATGCAGTTGCAGCAGGAGAAATTAAAAATGTTATCATTGGTGATTATAGCAATAAGGCACATGATGGATATTTAGGAGATAGTATAATAGGAGAGTGGTGTAATTTTGGTGCAGGTACAAGTAATAGTAATGTAAAAAATAATGGGAGTGATGTAATGTTTTGGAATAACCACTCCAATCAATACGAAAATGCTGGTAAAAAATGTGGTGTTGTAATGGGAGATTATTCAAGAACTGCAATCAATACATCTATTAATACTGGCTCTAATATTGGTGTTTGCTGCAATGTTTTTAGTGCTGGATTAACACCTACTTTAATAAACCATTTTTCTTGGGGCATTGATAAACAAAGTAGATACAAATTAGATAAGGCTATTGAAGACCTTTATAATTGGAAACAATTTAAAGGAAAAGAAATTTCAGAAGATGAAGTAATGACTTTGAAATATATCTTTGAACACTTTTAATTTCTTAGTATTTAAAAATTATTTTTATGAGAAAAAAAATTGCTGCTGCCAATTGGAAAATGAATTGCACAATGCAACAAGCAGAAGATTTATTAAACAACTTATCTTCTGCTAATGTAAATTTATCAAACGATAAAATAAGCATTATTGCTGTTCCTTTTCCTTATTTATTATTAGCAAAACAAAAACTTGCATCAAAGCAAAATATGTTTGTTGCTGCACAAAATTGTTATACTAAAAGAAGTGGTGCTTTTACAGGTGAAATAAGTGTAGAAATGTTACAAAGTATGAACATACCTTTTGTAATTATTGGGCATAGTGAAAGAAGAGAATATTTTAATGAAACAAATACCATGCTTGCAGATAAAGTAAATATTGCTTTAGAGTATAATATTCAACCTATTTTTTGTTGTGGAGAAGCTTTAGAAATTAGAGAAGCTGCTACACAAAATAGTTTTGTAGAAAAGCAATTAAAAGATTCTTTATTTCATTTAAGTAATGAGCAAATTTTAAAAGTAGTTATTGCTTATGAACCAATATGGGCAATAGGTACAGGCAAAACTGCTACAAGCCAACAAGCACAAGAAATGCACCAACATATTCGCAATGTATTAGCAGAAAAATTTGGTAATGATATTGCTAATGAAATATCTATTTTATATGGTGGTAGTGTAAAAGGAAATAATGCTGTTGAATTATTTTCTCAACCAGATGTTGATGGAGGTCTTGTAGGTGGTGCATCTTTAAATGCAGAAGAATTTAGCCTAATTATTAATGCTTTGTAAATAAAAGCTTTTAAGCAAAAATCTATAACTTTAATGCACTGCAATTTTTAATTAAATTGTAGTGCATTTTTATTTTACAAAATATTACTACTATGGCTGCAATTAAAGAATGGAATGAAGATGATAGACCAAGAGAAAAACTATACCTTAAAGGCACTGAAGCATTAAGTAATTCTGAATTGTTGGCAATATTAATTAATAATGGAACAAGAGATAAAAGTGCTGTAGAACTTGCAAAAGAATTATTGTATAAAAATAATAATGATTTAAAAAGATTAGGACGATTATCGGTTAAGGAAATTTTACAATTAAACATTAAAGGCATTGGTGTGGCAAAAGCAGTTAGTATTGCAGCTGCTTTGGAATTAGGTATTAGAAGAGATGTGGCTGAAAAAAATATTAGCATTATTAAAACTTCAAAAGATATAGCAGCTTTTTTAAAAGCAAAGTTTCAACATCAATCAAAAGAAGTTTTTGTTGTTGTTTATTTGAATAATAGCAATAAAATTATTCATCATGAAATTGTGAGTGAAGGAGGTATTACAAGCACTATTGTTGATACAAGAATAATTTTAAAAAATGCTTTATCTCATAATGCAGTTGGTATTGTATTGTGCCACAATCATCCAAGTGGGAACTTAGAACCCAGTAATGCCGATAAACAAATTACAGAAAAAATAAAACAAGCTGCAAAACTTTTAGATATTCAATTGATTGACCATATTATTGTAAGTGATGAAGGCTATTATAGTTTTGCTGATAATGGTTTTTTATAATAAAAATGTTCTTCTGTTTGTTTCTCAGAATGATAATTAAGGAAAAATCTATCAATAACTATTAATCCTATTCCTATAAGCATAGGCAAACTAAAATAAAAAATATATTCAAAGTAATTAGAGAAGATATTTTGTTTTAGAAGAATAAAAACTCCTTGAGTGAATATGATTATTTCACTAAAAATAAATCCTGTAATTAGTAAAAACAATCCAACTTTTATTGTTTTACTTAAAAGCAATTCTTTCTCATTTATTAAATATGCAAAAACAAAAAATGAAATAACTCCTAAGAAAATAATATGCAAATAACCAATAATAAAATTATGAATTTCATAAGCAATATCTGCTATTGCAGGTATTGCGCCAACAAACTGAAGAATATTTTTTATAACAAAGCAAATAAATGAAAAGTAAAATAAAAATTTAACCCACTTATTTAAGTTTTTATTGAAATTAGTTTTAATACTTTTTAGAATAAGCAAAAAATACAAAACAGCTACAAGTTGCATAATTGCTGCAATAGAAGAAATAATATAAATAATTGCAACAGGCTTTGACCATAATGTAGAAAGAAAATAAGCAGGCACACAAGCAATCATCAATAATGTATAAAACAGTTTTGCGAATTTTTGATTATATGCAATCTGGTTGTTTTCTAATGTTCTAAAAAATAAACCTAACACAGAAAAAATAAACCACCCATTATATTGAAAGTGTAAGTATAAATAAATAGTATTGTAATAATAGCTGCTACCAGCACCAGTTATTTTACTTATTGGAGCCATACTAAAAGGTCCTAAAGCAGAAATAACCATAAAAAACATTGCAGCATTTATAAATGCAAAAGATATTTTTCCTTTGATAGAATTTATGCTATTTGCTTTTGCATCTTTTAAAAAATAATATACAAAAGCCCAAGAACATAAAATGTGTAATGTAGAAAAAGAAATAGAATATAAACCATAACCTTGTACAGGATAACTTAATAACATACCTACATTAGCTACTTGTGTTATCCAAAATAAATGATGATAAATTTTTTTGTTTCTATTTTCAGAAGATAGAAATGTATAAATAAGTATTGTAAATAAAATATTGTATATCCATCCTAAAAATGCTAAATGAGAGTGAGTGTGAAGTAAGTAAGCATAATTTAAGTTTATTGGTATTAGCCCCATTAGCCTTAATGTTATTCCAATAATTGCTATAATTAAAAAATATAAAAAAGAAATGTTTAACCAAAGTTTATTCATACTACAATTACTTCATTTACAAACACCTTAATATTTGATATAAGAATTTGCCAAAGTAATTATATTATTATTAGAAATTTTAATAGTAAATATTTTTTTACATTATTCTGACAATTGATAAAACCTTTGAAAGCGTTGTATTAAAAGAGTTTGTGAAATGCTAAAGATTTCTTTAATCAAATTTTATTTAAACGGTTTATTTAAACTATTTTATTGTTGTACATTCGTTAGTCAAAAAATTATTTATAAAATTTAAAAAATATAATCATGTCAAACAGAATTAATTTAGGTAAAGTAGATCCAAAAGCAATGGATGCAATGATTGGGTTAGAAAAATATATTGCTCAAACTGGTTTAGATAAAAAATTATATGAGTTAATAAAAACAAGAGTATCTCAAATGAATGGTTGTGCTTATTGTATAAATATGCATGTAAGAGATGCTATGAAAATGGGAGAAACTGCACAACGTTTATTTTTGTTAGATGCTTGGAGAGAAACTGAACTTTATACACCAAAGGAAAGAGCTGTTTTAGCATTAGCAGAAGCTATGACTTTTGTTACTAAAGGTCATGTGCCAGATGAAGTTTATAATGAAGCAGCAAAACATTTAACTGAACAAGAATTAGCAGCAGTAATAATGACTGTTGTTACAATTAATGGGTGGAATAGAATTTCTATTACATTAAGATCTCCATTGGATTAAGATTTTATTATTACTACTTTTTATTAGCTGGTTTTGAAATAAACCACAAACCTATAAACGTTAATAGCCCATTTATTATAAGTAATTCTATGCCTATTTTAAATCCACTAAAAATATTTGAAGAAATATTTTTAAGTATATCAGCAATAGAACTTGTAATATTTAATTTGCTTACAAACCATTCAGGATTATTAAGAATATCTAAGCCAATTACAAGTAAAGGGGCAGCTATACAAACTATCAAAGAAAGTTTATCATTAATAACACGTTTTGTAAAAATACCAAATGCAAACAACCCTAATAAAGGACCATAAGTATAACCTGCAACTTTTAAAATAACATCAATAATTGATTTATCATTTATCCATTTAAAAAGCATTACACATAAAAAGAAGATGATAGTAAAAACAAGGTGTACAGTTATTCTAACTTTTTTTCTCTGTTGTTCGTTTAAGTCTTCTCTTTTTTTCAGTCCAAGAATATCTATACAAAAAGAAGATGTAAGAGCTGTTAATGCACCATCAGCACTTGGAAATAATGCTGATATTAAACCAATAATAAAAATAATTCCTACAGCAATTGAAAGATGACTGCCTAATGCAATGCTTGGAAATAAATCATCTCCTTTTACATCAATAGAGTTGTTAGCAGCATATAAATAAAGTAACCCACCCATAAAAAGAAATAAAAAATTTACAAAAAGTAAAATAGTACTTAATGTCATTATATTTTTTTGAGAATCTTTTAATGTTTTTACTGAAATATTTTTTTGCATCATTTCTTGGTCAAGCCCTGTCATAGCAATGGTTATAAATGCACCACCAATAATTTGTTTTATAAAAAAACCAGAAGATTGCACATCAGCATTAAACACCTTCAACATTCCTTTTACACTTAACTGATTAATTGCTTCTGAAAAACCAATATCCATTTTACTCATTACAGCTACAATGCAAACAATAAGTCCTAAAAGCATACAAGTTGTTTGTAAAGTATCTGTATAAACAATTGTTTTTACACCACCTTCAAAAGTGTATAATAAAATAAGAATAAGAATAATCAATGTAGTAAGCCAAAAGCTTACATTCATCGAATCTAAAATAAAAATTTGAAGAATATTAATTACTAAATATAATCTTGCTGTTGCTCCTAATGTTCTTGATAAAATAAAAAAAACAGCACCTGTTTTATAGCTTTTATTTCCAAACCTATGCTCTAAATAATTATAAATTGAAGTAAGGTTCATTTTATAATACAATGGCAGCAAAATATATGCTACTGCTAAGTATCCAAAAAAATATCCTATAACTACTTGAAAATATTGAAACCCAACATTACCAACAGTTCCTGGAACACTTACAAACGTAACACCACTAAGGCTTGTACCAACCATACCAAAAGCTACTAACATCCAATTACTATTTCTATTACCAATAAAAAAAGAATCGTTGTTAGAGTTTTTGCTTGTGTACCATGCAACAGTTAGTAATAACAAAAAATAACCAATAACAAAAGAGAAAAGCAGTAGTGGATTCATGCAAATGATTTATGAAATAATGAGTTGCAATATATGAAACTATATATTTTGTAGAACAATTTTATTGCAACCTATAAATGATGAACTAAAAGAATTTTTCTAATCTTTCTTTTAAAGCCAAAGGCATAGTAGTTTTTTGTTTTGTATTAGCATCTAAGAAGTATAAAACTACTTTACCTATTGCAAGTAATTGTTTTGCCTCGTTATGTACTTCTTGATGAAATTCAATTTTATGAGTAAGGGGTAATTCTCTTATTGTGGTTGTTACAGTTAATAAATCATCATAGTGTGCAGGTCTTAAATATCTAATATGCAATTCCACTACAGGCATCATTAGACCAATTTGTTCTAATTCTTTATAAGTAAAGCCAAGTTTCCTAATACTTTCAGCACGACCAACTTCAAAAAATTGTGCATAATTACCATGATACACAACATTCATTTGATCAGTTTCAGCATACCTAACTCTTACTTGAGTAGAACTTTGATACATAATTACTAATTCTTAGAAGATGCCAAGTTAATCTAAAATTTCAACATCAGCTGGATATTTGCTTTTATCAAACACAAATATTTTATCTGCTAAAGTTGCATTGGTATTAAGATTACTAAAAGAAAATTCTAAGGTATTATTGCTTTTATCCAAAACTTTAGCTTTAGTTATCATGTTTTTATTTTTATCAATAAACAAATTAACTTTTGTAAAGTTTTTTCTTTTATCAATTGGTTTCATTTCTACTTCATTAAAACTACCTTTTGTAGAAATTAATTTATAAGCGAAGTCTTTGTCATAACTACCACTTAATATTTTTTGTGGCGTTAAAGTTTTACCTTCTTCTTCTGCTGCATCAACAGTTATTGTTTTATTGCCATCAAAACTGTATGTTTTGTTACCATCGCAAAGAACTTCTGTTTTTCCTTGTTTTAAAACATATTTATTTCCCTTCATCAAAATTGTTCCTGTTTTTGTTCCATTTAATTTACCTGTACTTGTAAAAGTTTTAAGAATAAACTTGCCACTAACAGCCTTAAAAGATTTTACTTTATTACTAACCGCATCTAAAACTTTTTTTGCACTTGGATCATTTTGTGCATTAACAGAAAAAGATACCATTACAGAAACAATGACCAATAAATAAATTTTCCTCATCTTTTGATTTTATTTTTAAGGTTGCAAATATAGTGCCTACTAACTTTCAGATATGTTGAACATAAAAAGGTTTAACAAAACTTAGGTAAAATAATAAAATAATAGGGTAAAAAATTATCTCACTTATCTTCGCCAAATGCATTATGTATCAGCAGAAAATATTACAAAAAGTTTTGGCATTAAACCACTTTTTTATAATATTTCTTTTCATATAAATGAAGGAGATAAAATTGCCTTAATTGCTAGAAACGGTGTTGGCAAAAGCACTTTACTTAAAATTTTATCTAATAAAGAAACTTTAGATGAGGGAAAATTATTAATAATAAAATGTTACTGTTGCTTTATTTGAACAAGAACCAAAGTTTGATGAAGATAAAAATGTATTGGATAATATTTTTCATATCAACCATCCTGTTATTAATATTATTAGAGAATATGAATTAGCATCTGATAATAATGAGGGAGAAAAATTATTGGAACTAACAAATAAAATGGATGAATTGGGTGCTTGGAATTTTGAAGTAAAAGTAAAACAAATTTTATCTAAATTAAATATTCATCAATTACAACAACCTGTAAAAAATTTAAGTGGTGGGCAAAGAAAAAGAATTGCACTTGCAAAAACTTTAATTGATATTGGCTTTGACCATAAACACACTTTATTAATAATGGATGAACCAACCAACCATTTAGATGTTACAATGATTGAATGGTTAGAAAATTATTTAAACAAAGAAAATATTACACTTTTATTAGTTACACACGATAGATATTTTTTAGATGCAGTAGCTGATGAAATTTGGGAATTAGAACGAGAAAATTTGTATGTATATAAAGGTAACTATGAAAATTATATTGAGAAAAAAGCAGCAAGAATTGAAAGTGAAATAGCCAGTATTGATAAAGCTAAAAATGAATATAGAAGGGAATTAGAATGGATGCGTAAGCAACCAAGAGCAAGAACAACAAAAAGCAAAAGCAGACAAGATAATTTTTATGAAATAGAAGCAAAAGCCAAACAAAAAATTGAAGATGCACAACTACAACTTCAAGTAAAAATGAGTAGGTTAGGAGGTAAGGTTGTAGAGATGAAAAAAGTGTATAAAGCATATAACAATATTGTTATTCTAAATGGTTTTGATTACACCTTTAATAAAGGGGAAAGAATTGGTATTATTGGAAAAAACGGTGTTGGCAAAAGCACATTCTTAAATATTTTGCAACAAATAGAAAATGCAGATAGTGGTAAAGTAAATGTTGGTGATACTGTAGTGTTTGGTAATTTTTCTCAACAAGGATTAGAAATTAAAGAAAATGTAAGAGTGATTGAATATGTAAAAAATATTGCAGAAAATTTTCCTTTAGCAAATGGTGGAAGCTTAAGTGCAGCACAATTTTTAGAATTATTTTTATTTACACCTGATAAGCAATATACTTTTATCAACTCTTTGAGTGGTGGCGAAAAAAAACGATTACAATTATTATCCATTCTTTTTAAAAATCCTAATTTTTTAATCTTAGATGAACCAACTAATGATTTGGATTTGCCCACTCTTGCTGTATTAGAGCAGTTTTTACAAAACTATCAAGGTTGTATTATAATTGTAAGTCATGATAGATATTTTATGGATAAATTAGTAGATCATTTATTTATTTTTGAAGGCAATGGTATTATTAAAGATTTTCCAGGTACATACTCTGAATTTAGAATTTGGGAAAAAGAACAAGAAAAATTAATTGATGAAAAGCAACAACAAACTTTTTCTAAAACAATAACATATAAACCAGAAGTAAATTCTGCAAAAAAGAAAATGTCTTTCAACGAAAAAAGAGAATTTGAATTATTAGAAAAAGAAATTCCAGCACTTGAAAATGAAAGACAACAATTAACAGAGCAACTTAGCAATCCTAATTTAAATTATATTATGATTGAAGAAATAAGTAATAAACTTTTAAAAATTAATAGCGACTTAGAAATAAAGGAAATGCGTTGGTTAGAGTTGAGTGAATTATTATAATAAAGAACCCTCACTAAATTTAGTAAGGGTATTTTTTATAAACCAAGAATTATGAAAATTAGAAATAGTTTATGATTTCACAAATCGTAGTATTAATTTTAAAAATTTTTAATTCACTAAAAAATTATGCTTTAAGGTACATTACTTCTTTAACCAATTTTACTGTTCTTGAAACACTTGGTAAATATGCTTCTACTAAATTATGAGCATAGTGCATTGGAGCATCTGCACTGGTTATTCTTCTTATTGGTGCATCTAAATAATCAAATCCTTCTTTTTGAATTCTATAAGTAATTTCTGAACTTACTGATGCAAATGGCCATTGCTCTTCTACAATAACTAATCTGTTTGTTTTCTTTACACTTTCTAAAATGGTTTGCCAATCTAATGGTCTTATTGTTCTTAAATCTATTACTTCTGCACTAATGCCTTCTTTTTCTAATTCTGAAGCAGCACCTAAAGCTACTTTCATCATTTTATTAAATGAAACAATGGTTACATCTCGTCCTATTTTTTTTATATCTGCTTTACCAATAGGAATATAATATTCATCATCGGGTATTTCACTTTTATCTCCATACATTATTTCACTTTCTAAAAAACAGACAGGGTCTTCTTCGTAACGAAGTGCTTGTTTTAATAATCCTTTTGCATCATAACCATTGCTTGGAGAAACTACTTTAATACCTGGAATATTTGCTAAAAAACTTTCAAAAGCTGTACTATGTTGTGCACCTAATTGTCCTGCACTTCCATTAGGTCCTCTAAAAACTATTGGACATTTTAATTGTCCGCCACTCATTGCAAGCATTTTAGAGGCAGTATTTAAAATTTGGTCTAATGCTAAAACAGAAAAGTTCCAAGTCATAAATTCTACAATGGGTTTTAAACCATTTTGTGCAGCACCTACGCCAATTGCTGCAAAGCCTAATTCTGTAATAGGTGTATCAATTACTCTTTTAGGTCCAAACTCTGCTAACATGCCTTGACTTACTTTATAAGCACCATTATACTCTGCTACTTCTTCTCCCATTAAAAAAATTCTATCATCTCTTCTCATCTCTTCACTCATGGCTTCCCTTAAAGCTTCTCTAAATGCTATTGAACGCATAATAAATTGTAATTAAAATTGTGAGTAGCAAAAATATGAGATTGCTGTATATAAAAGAAACGCAAAGCAAAAAATTGCCTTGCGTTTATATTTTTATGAATTGGATATTTTATTAATTTAAACTTCTAAAATCTACTGGAACTAATTTGCTTACACCAGGTTCTTGCATTGTTACACCATAAATTACATCTACAGCACTCATAGTTTGTTTATTGTGTGTTACAATAATAAATTGAGAGTTGTCGCTAAACTTCTGAATCATTTGGGTGAATTTGCCCACGTTTGCATCGTCTAATGGTGCATCAACTTCATCTAAAATACAGAATGGTGCTGGTTTAATTAAATAGATTGCAAACAATAGGGCAGTAGCTGTTAATGTTTTTTCTCCTCCACTTAATTGAGTAATTGATGAAGGTCGTTTGCCTTTAGGTTTTGCAATAATATCTACACCAGTTTCTGCTAAGTTTTCAGGGTCAATTAAAACCATATCGGCAGTATCTTCTTCTGTGAATAATGCTTTAAATACTTTTTGAAAATTATCTCTCACTTTATTGAAGGTGTCTAAAAATTGTTGATTAGCTGTGGCTTCTACTTCTTGAATTGTTTGTAATAAATTTTCTTTTGCTTGTACTAAATCGTTCTTTTGCTCTACAATAAATTCATAACGTTTTTGCATTTCAGTAAAAGCTTCAATAGCCATTGGGTTTACTTCTCCCATATTATCCAAACGTTTACGAAGTCTTTCACTGGTTGCTTGCAGTTCTTCTAAAGTTGTTTCAGTTGCTCTTGCCTGATCTAAAATTTCATCTAACTCTACTTTAAACTCAACGTGCATTCTTTCTTTCATTCCGGCAAGGTTTAGTTTAAGCTCGTTTAGTTTATCTTTTATTGCACTTAGCAAATATTCAATGTTTTCTTTTTCTTTTATTTTAAGTCTTATATCACTTTCTTTTTCTTGCAAAGCATTTCTTAGATTATAATATGCTTGATCTGTTTCATTTAATTTCTTTTCTTCTACTTCTTTAGTTTGCATTAATGCTAATAAAGCTTCTTCATGTTGTAATAAAGTTTTTTCGCCAACACTAATGTTTTCAACAGCTTCGGCAAGTTGTGAAGTATTGTTTTGAATTTGTGTGTGTAGCTCTTTTAATTGATTTTCTTTAAATGCTAATTCTTGTTTTACAGTGGTTATTTTACTTTGTTGAACTGTTAGGTTTAAATTACTTTGATTGAAAGATGTGTTTGCTACATTGTATGCTTGTTCTGCTGTTTGATAATCTTGTTCTACAAGTTTTAATTCTTCGCCAGCTTTTTGCATACTTTCTATTAACTCATTAAAAGTTACTCTTGTTGTAGCAATAGCATTATGTTCTTCTTGCAATCTTAATTCAACGTCTTTTAATTTTTGTAGTGAGTTTACTTGTGTTGCTTGAAGATTTTCTATTTTATTTTTTACAGCAAAAAATTGATTGGTTAGTTGATTGATTTCATTTTCTGTTTGTTTAATAGCACTTTCTTTTAATTGCTCATTAAAACTAATAACAGAATTATGGCGTAATTGAATTTCTGCTTTAAGTGCATTTACAACTGCTTCTTGAAGAATAATTTCATCTTGCAGTTTTTCTAAATTTTTAATACGACCAATTTTCTTTCCTTCAAATAATCCAACACTTCCACCAGTTAATGTATATTTTCCTTTTACGTATTTACCTGTTTTTTCTAACACTACAGCACCATTAGAATTATTGATGGCTTCATCATTTTCTGCAATAAATACATTGGCTAATAAATGTTGAGCAAGTTTGCTGTATTGCTCATCAACTTCAATTACATCTAATGCTTTTATGGTATTATTTGGTTGATGAAATGTGTTTTGATTTTCGGCTAATTTATCTAATAAAAAGAAGTTGGCTTTTCCTTTTTTATGCTGGTCTAATAATTGAATGGCTTGTAATCCTTCTTGTAAATTATTTACTACATAATAATTCAAATAAGGTTCTAAAACATTTTCTACGGCTGCTCTAAATTCTTCTTTTACATAAATAATATCTGACAATAATGGTGCTTGATAATTCCATGAAGTATTGTTGTGTAAAAACTTTACACTTTCAGGATATCCATCCATAGAATCTATCAAACTTTTTAGTAGAGCATATTCATTTTTCTTGCTGTCTAATTTTCTATTTTCTTCTGCTAATTCGTTTCTTAAATTTTCTAACTGAGCTTGTGTTTCAAAAATTTGTTCTTTGGTTTTTTCGTGCTGTTCTTGTAATTGTTGAAGGTCTGTTTTTTTAGTGTCTAATAAATTTTCTTTTTCTTTTAATTCGTTTGAAAGTTGTGTTGTTTGTTGTTCTCGTAATTGTTGTTCTTCTGTAAGTTGTGCAGCAGCTCTTTGTAAGTTTTGTATAGATGTATCTGCAACTGCAACTTTCTTTTCAGCATCAAATTTACTACGTTGAATTTGTTGATATTGATTTCTTAAAGTATCTACACTTGTTCTGCTTTTATCAAAACTGCTTCTTTGATTATCCATTTCTGTTCTGGCAGTTTCCACTTTTTGAGAAAGGTCTGCTAATTTTTGTTCTTCTTCAATTAAATGTTGTTGAGAAAAAGCAATACTATCTTCAGTTGTTTTTAATTGACCTTCAGCCTTACTTAAAAAATCTTTTAAGCCTGATTCTTTTTCTTTTAAATAATGTAATTTTTGAGATGCAAGATTTTTATCGTTTTCTGTTATTCTAAGTTTTTGTAACAATTCATTAAACTCATGTTGCTGGTTTTGTAAAGCTTTTTCTTGTTCTATAAAACCAATTTTTTCTTGCTCTAAAGCTGCTTCTTGTGTTGCTATTGTTGCTTCTAATTGTATTTTACGATTGGTTTCAGTTTCTTGTTGTTCATTTAACTCTTTATAAGTAAGGTTAAAGCCTTCTAAAGATGCTTTAGCTAATTCAATAGCAATCTCTTTATACTCATTTTTTATTTCATAATACTTCTCAGCTTTTTTAGCTTGACTTTCTAAAGATTTTAATTGATTATTTATTTCAAACAACAAATCTTCTATACGAGATAAATCTTGTTCAGTAGCATCTAATTTATTTTTTGCTTCTTTTTTTCTTGTTTTATAAATGGTTATACCAGCAGCTTGTTCAAGCATTTTTCTACGACTATTGTCTTTGTCTTTGATAATATCATCAACCATTCCAAGCTCAATAATTGCATAACTATCATTGCTAACACCTGTATCTAAAAATAAATTATGAATGTCTTTTAAACGACATTGTACATCGTTTAAGCGATATTCACTTTCACCATTTTTATAAAACCGTCTGGTAACTGTTACAGTTGAAAATTCTGTTGGTAATAAATTTTTTGTGTTTTCAAATGTTAAACTTACTTCAGCTAAGCCACTTGCACTTCTTGTTTTTGAACCATTAAAAACCAATGCTTCTAAATTTTCGCTTCTTAAAGCTGATATTTTTTGTTCGCCAATAACCCATCTAATGCTGTCTATAATATTACTTTTACCACAGCCATTTGGTCCAATAATACCTGTAATACCTTCATCAAAACTTACAATAGTTTTATCGGCAAAACTTTTAAATCCTTTTATTTCTAATGATTTTAATTTCATACTATACTACCCATTTTTAAAGTACTTGCGAACATAGTTGATTTATGCTTTTTAAGAAAGCACCAATTATGCAGTGTGTATAAGTAGAGGGAAAAAGAATGTATAGAATTTTAATTTTAGTAAATTTGTATTTAAATGTTGATTATTAATGGGTTTGTTTGTATTGTTTTATAATTAAAAAGTATTTGGGAACTTGTTGTTATATGTAACTATCGGCTCTGTTATCTTTCTTTTATAGCCTTTTTCCTGCATCTTCTCCGTTATAGCTTTGTGTATTAGCTATGGAAAGATGCAAAATTGCTTCAAGACTTTCATTAGAAGAAAATACAGAGTAAAAAATTGTAACATCAGAAAATTTTTTACCCCCATCAGCAGAAAAGAAAAAGCTAAACAAGGGAAATAAGGAAATGAAGGAGTTTTAAAACAATAAATACTACTTTTTTTCTAATTAGATTAATATTTCAACTTTCCAATTTTTCCTTTTTCACCAGCTAAAAAAACCAACTTCTTTTTAGGAGAAACCATACATACATTAAAACCTTCTTTGGTAATACTTATCCAGTCGTCTCCACCATCATCACTATAATCAACTCCATTTGTGCCACAAGCAACCATTTGTTCTTTATCTATTAATTGTATGCAACTTCTGTAACCATAAGGAGGAGCAGTATTTGGCGAACTCCATTTTTTACCTTTATCAGTAGTCCAATAAAAATTATCATAAGTGCTGTGAGGTATTTTATAATCTCCACCAATACAATAAAATTTATTTTTTCTATCGCTTGCCATAGAAAAAGTTCCAGTTGTTTCTACACCTTGATTTATGGGAATTTGATAGCCAACATTTTTTTTCCCATCTTTTCCAATTAAATAAAAATTACTAACAAGTCCACCTGTTGCAAAAGCATAATCATAATCAGGATGGTTAAGCATAACTATGTTAGTACCACTTGCTGCAAAAATTCCTTCTCCTTGCCTTTCTGCTGGGGGCATTTTATATAATGGTTCTTGCTCCCAAGTATCACCACCATCCATTGTTTTAATAATAAAGAAAAAATTTCTTCCTGCATTACCTATATTTATTGGGTCGCCAATGCATACACCTTCTTTATCATTTCTAAAATCCATTGCATCTAAAAACATTCCTTGCATATCTTTTGTAAATACTACATTCCAGTTATGACCACCATCTTTTGTTTTTAAAATAAAAGCTGGATTACCTACAGCCATAATAATTGCAACGTTGCTATCAAAAGCTTGTATATCTCTAAAATCTTTTGTTTCAAAACCTTTCACTTTCATCCATGCCCATGTTTTACCTTCATCAACACTTTTGCCAACAGTACCATTGCTACCACTAACCCAAATAGTATTATCATCGGGAATACTCATCCCTCTAAAACTTGTATTAACAGGAGCTCCTGTTGTAAGTATTTGCACTCCTCTTCTTTGTGCTATTGAAGAAAAACAAAAGTAAATATTATAATATATAATAAATAAAATTTATGTTGTTCATAAAATAATTTTATACTTTGTATGCAATAGAATGAATATACAATTATTAAATTAATTTGTTAGAATGTAAAACGATTTTAATAAAAAAATATTTTCTTTTAACAAAACGATATTATAAACCTTTATCTTTGTTCAGATTTTTTACAACCTCAACTTTGCTATATGACTTGGAAACAAATGTTCACTTCGGCGGTAGGCAAAAAATTAATAATGGGCTTTACCGGTATTTTCTTAATTCTTTTTTTAATTGTACATGCAGCATTAAATGCTTGTATTTGGGCTAATGATGGCGGAAAAATGTTTAATCAAGGAGCTCACTTTATGGGTAGTACAGTTGTACCCAGAATTCTTGAAATTGGGTTATTTGTTGGTTTCTTTTTGCACGTTATACAAGGTATTATGTTAGAAATACAGAATAGAAAAGCAAGAGGAAAAATAAAATATGCAATTGACTTTGGTAATAGAGGTAGCAAATGGTATAGTAGAAAGATGGGATTACTTGGTACATTGATTTTACTATTTGTTATAATGCACTTATATCATTTTTGGTTACCTAATAGGTCACATCAAGGATTTTTATTAGGAGAAGAAATTGATTTATATGCTGCAATGAAAGAAACTTTTAGCAATCTTTGGATAGTAATTGTTTATGTTATTGGTTGTATTTCTTTAGGTTATCATTTAGCTCATGGCTTTCAAAGTGCATTTAGAACAATGGGTGTTCATAACAATCGTTATTTAGCTATGATAACATCATGTGGCTATGCATTTTCAATTATTGTTCCTTTAATTTTTGCTTTAATGCCTATTAGTTTTTATTTAGGCTGGATTCAATAATTAATAAAACACTTTTTTATAAAATAAAATTAAAAATATTTTAGTAGTAAAAGTTATCATAAACTTTGAACCTTATAACTTGAAACTTTAAGGATATGTTAGATGCAAAAATTCCTTCTGGTCCTATAGAAAATAAATGGACAAACTATAAAGGGCATTGCAAATTGGTAAACCCTGCCAATAAAAGAAAGTTAGAAGTTATTGTAATAGGCACTGGATTAGCAGGAGCAAGTGCTGCTGCATCTTTAGGAGAGTTGGGCTATAAAGTAAAAACATTTTGTTTTCAAGATAGCCCACGTCGTGCACACTCAATAGCTGCTCAAGGTGGTATTAATGCTGCTAAAAATTATCAAAATGATGGTGATAGTACATTTCGTTTATTTTATGATACAGTAAAAGGTGGTGACTATCGTTCAAGAGAAGCTAATGTATATCGTTTAGCAGAAGTAAGTGCAAATATTATAGACCAATGTGTTGCACAAGGTGTACCTTTTGCAAGAGAATATGGAGGTTTATTAAGCAATCGTTCTTTTGGTGGTGTTCAAGTACAACGTACTTTTTATGCTGCTGGACAAACAGGTCAGCAATTATTAATTGGTGCATATCAAGCATTAGAAAGACAAGTTGCCTTAGGCAATGTAAAACAATATTCACGTCATGAAATGTTAGAAGTGGTTATTGTAGATGGTAAAGCAAGAGGTATTATAGCAAGAGATTTAGTTACTGGAAAATTAGAACGTCATTTTGGGCATGCAGTTGTTTTGTGTAGTGGTGGTTATGGAAATGTGTTTTATCTTTCTACCAATGCAATGGGAAGTAATGTAACTGCTGCTTGGAAGGCTCATAAAGCAGGTGCATTTTTTGGAAATCCTTGCTATACACAAATTCACCCAACTTGTATTCCTGTTAGTGGAGATCATCAAAGTAAACTTACTTTAATGTCAGAGTCTTTACGTAATGATGGAAGAATTTGGGTGCCAAAACAAAAAGGTGATAATAGAAAACCAAATGATATACCAGTTGAAGAAAGAGATTATTATTTAGAAAGAAGATATCCAGCATTTGGAAACTTAGTACCAAGAGATGTTGCTAGTAGAGCAGCAAAAGAAAGATGTGATGCAGGTTATGGTGTTGGTACAAGCAAACAAGCAGTATATTTAGATTTTGCTTCTGCTATTGAACGTTATGGCAAAACAGAAATTACTAAACATGGTAGAGATGCTGAAACAGCAAGTCATGAAGAAATTGTAACATTAGGTAAACAAGTTGTAAAAGAAAAATATGGTAACTTGTTTGATATGTATGAAAAAATAACAGGCGAAAATCCTTATGAAGTTCCAATGCGTATCTATCCTGCTGTACATTATACAATGGGTGGTTTATGGGTAGATTATGAATTGATGACAACAGTAAAAGGTATGTATGCTTTAGGAGAATGTAATTTTAGTGATCATGGTGCAAACCGTTTAGGAGCAAGTGCTTTAATGCAAGGTTTAGCAGATGGTTATTTTGTTATTCCTTATACTATAGGAAATTATTTAGCAGACGAAATATACAATAAACCAATTTCAATAGAACATGAAGCTTTTGTTGCTGCTGAAAAGAAAGTGGCAGAAAGAATTAATACTTTAATGAACATTAAAGGAAATACATCTGTTGAAACATTCCACAAACGACTTGGTAAAATAATGTGGAATAAATGTGGTATGGCAAGAAATGAAAAAGATTTACAAGAAGCTATCGTTGAAATTCAAGCATTAAGAAAAGAATTTTGGAAAGATGTAAAAATTCCAGGAGAAATTAATGAATTTAACCCCGAATTAGATAAAGCTGGTCGTGTAGCAGACTTTTTAGAATTAGGTGAATTGATGTGTATTGATGCATTGCACAGAAAAGAAAGTTGTGGAGGTCATTTTAGAGAAGAAAGTCAAACAGAAGAAGGAGAAGCATTAAGACAAGACAATGAATTTATGTATGTAGCAGCTTGGGAATTTAAAAATGAAAGTAATTGGGAGTTACATAAAGAAGCATTGAACTATGAAGTAATTAAACCTACACAACGTAGTTATAAATAATAAATATGAAGGTAACTGGTATAACTATTATTAAAAATGCAATTAAGTATGATTATCCAGTTGTAGAATCTATAAAATCTGTTTTACCTTTGGTTGATGAAATGATTGTTTGTGCAGGAGATTCAGAAGACGAAACAAATAAGCTCATTGAAAATATTGGAAGCAATAAAATAAAAATTGTTCATACAATTTGGGAAAAATATACCAGTGGAGGTAAAGCATTAGCTATTGAAACTGATAAAGCCTTAGACGAAGTATCTCAAAATACAGATTGGGTTTTTTATATTCAAGCAGATGAAGTAATTCACGAAAAAGATATTCCTACCATTAAGCAAGCAATGGAAAAATATCTACATGATAAAAGAGTAGAAGGCTTATTATTTCATTATATCCATTTTTATGGAAGTTATCATTTTATAGGAGATAGCAGAAAATGGTATTCTAAAGAAATTAGAGTGATAAGAAATAATAAAAATATTCGTTCTTATAGAGATGCACAAGGTTTTAGAAAAATTAATAATAAAAAACTTAAAGTAAAACTAATTAATGCTTGGATTTATCATTATGGTTGGGTAAAAAATCCTGTTTTTATGCAACAAAAACAAAGAGATTTTGGACAATTTTGGAATGATGAAAAAACTCAGAAAGAATGGCAATCAAAAATAGATAATGGACCAAAAGAATATGATTATTCAAATATTGATTCATTAGAAATTTATAAAGGCATCATCCAGAAGTAATGAAAAAAAGAATTGAAAGCGAAAATTGGAATTTTAAGTTTGACACTAATAAGAAAAAATTTAAAAATATTAAATATCGGTTTTTATATTTTTTTGAAAAGCTAACTGGCATTAGACCTTTTGAATATAGCAACTATATAAAAATATAAATTTTGATAAAATTACTTTAATAAATAATTAATTTGAAAGAGAAATTTTTATTGAAATATCAGGTTTTGAAGTGTTTAATAATTGTTATACTTATTACTTTAATAGCTTGTAATAACAATGATAATAAAGCTATAAAACAAGAAGATGAAGGGTTAAAGAACTCTTCATTATTAGGTCTTTGGAATGTAAAATATATTACAGAAACAGATTTTGGTTTAAGTGATAATGATACATTAAGAGGTACATTTACTGATACTTTACAAAATGTAAGCATTACCTTTAAACAAGATAGCATCATTTATTTTGAAGATAAAGCTGAGCCTATTACAAATAGATATACTTATCACAAATTAAATGATTCTGTTTTAAGTGTACAAAACATTGTTTCTAAAGATTCAATGAAATTTTATATTCATTATTTAGATACAGTAAGATTATTGTTTACTAATATTAGATATGATAAGAGAAGAGGAGAAAAATATGAAGTAACATTAGACTGCAAAAAAATTAAAAACATAAAATAAACTGTTTAGCTTATGGAACATTATAATATGAATTTGAATTTAAAAGTTTGGAGACAAAAAAATTCAAATAGTAAAGGTGGTTTTAAAATGTATAGAGTAGAAAACATTTCTTCTGAAATGAGTTTCTTAGAAATGTTTGATGTACTTAATGAGCAGTTAATAGAAAAAGGAGAAGAACCTATTGCCTTTGACCATGATTGTAGAGAAGGTATTTGTGGTGCTTGTTCTATGTATATAGATGGAAAACCTCATGGGCCATGGCATGGAAATACAACTTGTCAATTACACATGAGAGCATTTAATGATGGAGATACAATAGTTGTAGAACCCTGGCGTGCTGCTGCATTCCCTGTTATTAAAGATTTAGTGGTAGATAGAACTGCTTTTGATAGAATTATTCAAGCAGGTGGTTATATTTCTGTAAACACTGGTAATGCAGTTGATGGAAATTCATTACCTATAAACAAGGAAAAAGCTGAAGCTTCTTTTGATGCTGCAATGTGTATTGGTTGTGGTGCTTGTGTTGCAGCTTGTAAAAATAGTAGTGCTATGTTATTCTTATCAGCTAAAGTTTCTCATTTAGCTTTATTACCTCAAGGAGAACCTGAAAGAAAATCTCGTGTATTAGACATGGTTGCACAAATGGATAAAGAAGGCTTTGGTTCTTGCACTAATACAGGTGCTTGCGAAGCTACTTGCCCTAAAGAAATTTCTATTAGTTATATTGCAAAATTGAATAACGAATATTTAAAAGCTGGCTTAACTAAAGAATAATCAAGAATCTTTTTAATAAACTAAAAAGCCACAATATTTTATACTGTGGCTTTTTTATTTTTAATCTGGAAGTAAAAAATATTATCTATTGTAAATAAATTGTAATTCAAGAATATAATTGTTTTTACTAACTTCTATTAAAACCAGATTTAATGTTTTTGGCCTTGCAATTTCTATATCATCAAACCTTAAAAATACAACTTCTCTTATTTTGTATTTTTCAGGAGGAGGTAAATAATAAACATAATGATCACTTAAACTAACTCTAATATTGGTTAAGGCTGCTTCAAATTCTTTTTTAGAATCTGGCAAATCTTTACAACCAACTTTGTTGTAAACAATCATTAATGTATCTTTTGTTTTTCTAGTTCCTCTACAAATAAAAGGAGGAATTTCACCAAGACATTCATCATAAAATTTACTTCTTTGAAATGTTTTAACCCTTGCTTTTAATGCACTTGCAAACATGAAACTATTGATAGGCTCATTATGTGCTAACTTATAATAGAATGGAGGCTTACCTCCTTTGATTTTTAAAACTACAATTAGTGTACTATCAATATCAGTTTTATTTTTATATAGTTCTACATAAACATTAAAAAGGAAAAAACCACTATTCTGTGTAAATGCAATTTTTGTTTGTCTATACCAATCTGTATTATTATTTCCTTCTAAAGTTTTAAATAAAACATTACCACCTAATGCTTCTGCTATTTGATTACTAAGATTTACATAAACACCTTCTGCAATTTCCATATTATTATAACTACCATAATAATATGCTGCTGTTGCTACAGAGTCAATTATGATTCTTCCATAGATAGAACCTTTAAGTTTTACTTTATTGTTGTAAGTAGTATAATCTGTAAAAATAGAATCTACGCCTTTTAGTGGTTTATCAGTAATATCCTTAAAAAAATTTGGTGCACTATTTAATACTTTAACAAAGTTTCTTGCAAACTCATTTCTTTTTTGTTTAGGATAAGGTATATGAAAATCCTGTGCATTGCAAACACACATTAATAATGAGCAAAAAAATGCAACAGAGATTTTTAGCATAGAATAATAAAATTATCTTCGATAAACTCTAACTAATTATCAATATAACGAAAATAATAATATAATCTTATAATTTTTTTAGATAAAGGTTATTAAATGTATAGAAAGTTAAATTAACATAGCTTTTATAAAATCACTTACTAAATAACTAATTAGCTTACCAGTTAGTTTTTCACTTCTTCCATCGCTTAGTTGAGTTGCACCTTCACAAATATGTAAATATGCTGGTTTACTCTGAATTGTTGCGTAATTAATAAATTGCCTTGTATGGTTAGGTGTAATACCAACAGGAGAAGAAGCACTACTTAAAGCATTTTCAATACTATCAATATCTAATTCAATACCAGTTAAAGTATTTTGAGTAAATTCTGTTGCATAAAAAACAGATTGGATAAAATTTTTCTTTTCGTGTATAAAAATATCTTCGTAGGTAATGCAATCAATAAAAGGATTATTTACAATATCTATCCAAACATTTTGTTGAATATAATTTTCATGTAAACCAACAATACAATATCTTTCTAAATATCCATCTTCTTCTGCATATCTAAAACCATTACCACTATGTCTTCCTTCAATAGGTCTATAATCTGCATGTGCATCTAAGTTAATAGCATTTATTTGTGCTAATGGAATTACACCAGCTTTGTACCAACCCTTTGCAGATCCTTTAATACATGGGTAAGCATTATTATGACCTCCACCAATTACAATTGGCATTTTTTTATTTTGTGTTATCAGGTGCATTAATTGTTCAACTTCTGTATCAATAGTATTTACTGCATGACGATATGCTGAAATTTTTTCATCTGTATTTTTAGCATTAGCCTCTATTATTGAAGTAATAGAAGTAAAATCAAAATTGCCTAATAATAAAATATTAGAGCCATCTAAAAAATCATTGCTTTGAATATTTAAAAAAGATTGTAAAAAAGAATTCCATGCTGTATTAGCTCCACCAATTCCATAATTTGCTTTAATACCAATATCTTCGGGTATTCCAAACAAAACAAATTTTATAGAAGGCTGTTGTAATGCTTCTTCTAAATTAGAGCCAGGGGAAATGCATCTTATTCTTTCTCCTAATTTAGTTTCAAATCTTCTAACATTAGTAAGAGATAAAATATCTTGCTTGTTATAATAATTAAAATATTTCATGCAGTAATTTTTTGGGAATTTTTTTATACTATAAAAGAGTTTTTAATTAAGCATAAAGTTAATTTCTTTTTAGTTCAAAATGAATACTTACGGAGCCTTGAAATTTTGTTATTGGAGGATGTAATTTTTTAATACTAATAGAAACTTTATCAATTAGAGAAAAATTATGTAAAATAAGTTTGCAAATATCTTGAGCTAAGATTTCAAGTAGTGGAGTAGGTGTTTTCATTCTTTCTGCTACTATTGAATATACAGCAGCATAATTGGTACATTGTTCAATATTAGTTATAGATTCTGCTACTGTATATTGTTGTAGTGAAATATTTACTTCAAATTCATTACCTAAAATTTTTTCTTCATCAAATAATCCATGATGAGCAAAAAATAATAAGTTATTTAAATGAATTGTTAGCAAAGAATTTATTTTAAAAATGATTTTTAAGTTATTCTTCAATTCCAGCCAAATATCTTTCAGCGTCTATAGCTGCCATACAACCACTTCCTGCTGCAGTTACAGCTTGCCTGTACATTTTGTCTTGTACATCACCAGCAGCAAAAATACCTTCTAAGTTAGTTTTAGAAGTTCCTGGAATTGTTTTTATATAACCAGCATCATCCATATCTAAAAATCCCTTAAAAATATCGCTGTTGGGTTGATGTCCAATAGCAACAAAAAAACCACTAATAGGAATTACCGTTTTTTCATTTGTTTTATTATTGAAAATTCTTACAGCTTCTGTTTTATTTTCTCCTAATATTTCATCAGTTTCACTATTCCAATAAATCTTAATATTTGGAGTAGCTAAAACTCTTTCTTGCATTATTTTACTTGCTCTCATAACATCTCTTCTAATAATCATGTGTACGGTACTGCATAATTTACTTAAATAAATTGCTTCTTCTGCTGCAGTATCACCAGCACCAACTATTGCTACTTCTTTCCCTTTAAAGAAAAAACCATCACAAACTGCACAAGCACTAACGCCCATGCCATTCAATCTTTGTTCACTTGGAATACCTAACCACTTGGCAGATGCACCTGTACAAATAATTACAGCATTAGTTTCAATCCATTTCTCTTCATCTATTTGTATTTGATAAGGTTGTTTAGAAAAATCAACTTTTGTTGCAATACCATAACGAATATCTGCACCCATTCTGGTTGCTTGTTTTTCAAAATCTATCATCATTTCTGGTCCTTGAACACCATCTGGATAACCAGGATAATTTTCAACTTCTGTTGTTATAGTTAATTGCCCACCAGGTTGTACACCTTGATATAAAACTGGTTGCAATCCTGCACGTGCTGTATAAATTGCTGCTGTATAACCTGCTGGACC
>JAIXLO010000173.1 GCA_026931325.1 Chitinophagales bacterium
TGGGCGATTCTGAATATGACTATACACTACCGTTTTATGAATTTAATGGAGATGAAAATCCGGGTCAAAAAGTGTTGATGCCATTTGATAAAGATTCTCAAGTTAAATATCCTTACAAGTATAGTGAATCGTCAATAAGTGGGACAACATATGGAACACCAGTACAGTCAGTCCAAATGGATAGAATTACAAATTATTTAAGTGCTGTTGGTTTTGTTTCGGATTATAATGAATCAACGATTAATTCGACATATGAGCCTATAAATATTTCTAGAATAAATGGAAGTAATATTTTGTCTGTTTCAAACGGTACATTATATTATAATGTTGGATTTATTACAATATTGTGGTGATTTGAGGTAGTGGAACAATATCTGAGAATGTACATTCATCATTAACATATAAGATTATTGATGTGAAATGACAATTTACATTTGGATAGACCGATGTTGATTTATCATTTTGTCTGGTGATGTAGCTATAGTAATATGGCTATCTTCATTTAATCGTGTATGATCAAGAATATTCTGGATTTGAATACTGTTTAAGTAAAACACCTGCAAGGTTTGGATAAGCATGGTTCCATTAACAGCATTCGATAGTAATGTTTTGTATCATAAAGAATATTTTGGATATAATACTTCATCAGGACAAACAGATAACACGACAACAACAATTACAAATACTTTTGGGGTAAAATTATTGTCCAGCCAGAGGAACAACATTCTATTAGTATTTTACACTATTCTAAAGTGGGTGTATCGTTGACCCTGATTTACCATATAAATATGAAGATTACATCAGATAATGAGGATGCGACAGAATATTTTGAAATTTATATTCCTTTCATATTATATGATAGAAATACAACAGCTGTGGTGCAGATTTTTTATGGATACTGAATTTTATATAAATTCATAGAACCCAGACCAAATCAATGATTTGATATTTAATTGACGAACAGGGTGTGAAAGTTGGTAAAGTTTTTGTAAATCATAAAAGTAGGTATTTTTGATGATCAAGAAATTGTGCGTGGATTATAAATCAATAGGAATTATACGTACCAATACCACAAATTTCAAACATTCAATTGAACAAAAATATGATTATGGAAACTCATTAATTCCATTATTAAGTGGTGGTACTACGTTAAACTGTATTTGTCACATATCTTTACAGCATCAAACGTCGGGTGATTCACAATTATACTTGGCAGGTATGTTTGTGAGTATTATTCTAAAATTTCAAAATAGTATCGTTGATAGTGATATTTCAATTCGTTGATACTGATGATTTTCAATTCTTGAGGTCAACTTTCACAGTGTAACAAATGGATATATTAAAGACACTTTCCAAATACTTGTACAGGTTGTCAATACGGGTGGCAGAATCAACATTATGAAAATAATAATTTTACGATCAGATACCTAACCATACTCCCGAACATTAATAAATCAAACAATCTTCGTGATACACGATTTATTATCCTTTAGTTATGATTATGAAAATCTTGGATTATATATTTATACTGAAACACATTTTGGTGATTTTCAATCATTTCATTGAAAAATTAAAGTTGCGAGGGTAACAGATATGGAAGTTATGAGATTTTTGGTGAATTTACCTTGATTTATTTTGAAACAACACAGAATCCATCATATATATGCACAATACCGCAATACCAAAAAGATGCAGAAGTGAAGCTTATTAGATGAAAATAAGACGTACTTGTTATTAACAAAGCGTCAGTCAATAGAAAAGGTTAATTTTAATAGTTTAGCAGTTCAATTAGATATTTAAAACTTACAAAACAAAATATTTTATAATATTTAATGTTTTATGATTAATCTGTGATAAATTTATCACCTTGGTTGTAGTTTAAAATATTATTTACTAAATGGAGAATGAATTAAAATTAAAAACAAACCAAAATTTGGGTCTTGACATATCAGTAAAACCATTAGAGCTTATTTGACATGACAACATCAACATTATTAGAAATTTCTCATTTTACACCAAAGATAAAACCTAGTAGAAGATAAAATTGAAGAATTATTATTAAAAGCGAGAGCTAAAACATCTTGAGAGTATAAGGATTATGGTATTATAAAATTATTATCAAAGAACCATTATTGAATTCAAATAATATATATATACTGTGGGAACACTTATACGTTATAATTCAATGATACTTAAAATTTATTTATGATATTTTTAAAAGTAATTTTATTTATATCAACATATAATGCTGAAAATTCATTCGGATCGGCCGTGATAATGGTAAGGAAAAAATGTATTATTCGGTGGGTTTCAAAAGATTGACAAAAACATATTATATGAGAACATGTTATGCTGTTTTGTCCAATTGCTTTGGATTAGGGATAAAACGGAAAATTAAAAAGAAAGTTATGATATTAGTATTAGTGTGACGTGTGTTATTGGTTATATTAACATGATAAAACAACAATGAAATCTTTGTCTTTTTATATATTTTTGTGTGAAATTAGATGAAAAAACGATTTTCCACAGCTTTTGGATTTAATTTTTTCTCATTTTTACTTATAATTTAATATTATGGTCGAAACGGACGTTCGGCTCTTGACGCGATCGTTGATCTCTTAATTGATATTTTGGGTGATTATAAGTATCATAATGGTAGGACAAATTAAATTTTCTTGTCAGTATGTAGTTATGAAATTAAAGGTTTGGATCATTTTGGACGGCAGGAAATTTGGAAGTTAATTATATTGAGGGTGTATATAAATGTGAATTTCCGAAAGTCACGATACATGGAACATTAAGAAAATTAATACGAAAGTATGGGAATTATAAGCAAAAAATATCAATTATACCCGACACAAAAGGCAGTGTAGGAAAAAATATATAGTAGGTGAGACTCACGAAATTTTATTTCGTTAAAAGATGTTAGTGGTGGTATTAAACAACTCATTATTATAAATCAGCGTAACTATCTCACAGAGAAATGTCACGGAAAAATAGTGTAATACAATATTGGTTTTGTTATAACGGTGATTATGCAATAGAATAATAATACCGTCATATGATATTGATGGATGTGTAAATTATTTTGGCTGAATCGTATGAAAAAACCGAAACGTAAATATATAGATCCTGAAGCAGAAAAAGATGCAATTATTTTCAATGAGTATCTAATTGATTGGAATAAACCAATTAATTTAGTTGAAGGTCCGTTTGATCATATTTTTGTTGATAATTCAATTCCAATGTTAGGAAAAAAAATGAGTGATTTGCTATTTGATAGACTTTATAATAACGCAAATAAGATAACAATAATACTTGATGGTGATGCATGGGCTGATGCCGAGAAACTTTATTATAAATTAAATGGTGGAAAGTTATTTGGAAAGATATGGGTTGTTAAATTACCAATTGATAAAGATATTAGAATTGTGTGGAAATTTAAATGATATAAAACATTTCAAATAGATTGAATTATGACTACTGGGAATTATATTTTAGGTGAAATATTTGGATGATAACCCGTAAGTATGGGGATTCATTTGAAGATGAAAATGGTATGATTCGAGTTAGTGGTGGAAGTTTATTTATATCATTTCTTGATGATATGAAAAAACATTTGAGGAGATTGATAATATTGAAAAAACGTTTCATGTTTGGAATAATTCTGAAGAGGAGAAAAGTTTTTAGAAAATTTTTGGAAAATATATGGTAAACAATTAATAAGTATGGATTTAAAAAAATTGTATAGAAATTAGAAGTAAAGAAAAGAAGAAATAATATTGGACATCTTTGTTGAAAATAAACACATATATTATATGATATAACGGAAATTTCTGCAGAATTTCCATGTTTCTAAAATAATTAAAATTTTATAAACCTTTTGATGTCAAGGAATATCGCTAGAATACTAAAGGTACCTTGAAGAACAAAAAGATTATTAATGAATGGAAAAAACAGGAGGATTCAGTTAATTTGGGTAGTCGGCTTTATTGTAAATGAAAAATTTGTTGTGAACAATATAATGATTTTAAAAGTAAGACAAAAATTTTATTATACGGATGACAGATTATTAGAAGTGATAAAATGATTGAAATAGGGAAAATTTTATTAATCTTATATGAAAGTGCTGTTTTTGGTTGTACAGAAATGGTATTGAATCGGAATTGGGTTATGTTGGTCAGTCTGATAACACTTGGATAATGATGAATAAAGATATGAATGATTTTGGTTTGTTATTACTGATTATAAAAATGTAAAAATTTTGAAATGCATATACGAAAATTGTATCCACCATTTCAGGATTATACGGACAATATCTTGAGTATTATTTACAGATACCATTGTATGGAAATTATTAATGAAAATGTTGGAAGGAAGTAGATTGAAAACAACGATTTCTTGGTGGTGTTATTGTATTATTGAAGATGATGGGAATTTTTTTGGATATAAAGTAAGTCAATATAACAGCAATGATAATTCATCTTAAACAATTTTTATAATATGGTTAAAAAATAGTACATATTTCGGATATTCATATCAAGAATAAATCAAACACGATTTATATAAAGACAATTTGAATTGTTTTTTAATGATTTACAAAAAATTTACACAGATGTGGATAATAAATTTCAAGTATGGAACAGAATAGTAATACTTTTTGATTTATTTCATCAAAAATAAACATATCGAATGAATTGTTAATAATTTGGTTTCTTGGTTTGTAGGCAAGTTGACGGATTTGGGTCATATTATTTATTATTAGGTAATACGATTTTTAGTTAATAATACCGAACGGCTGATAGTATAACTCAATTGTGGAATTATTAGATAAGCAGATAAAATATATATTATAATTAGTGGTGTATAAAGATGATGGGATAATTGGGTTGTTTATTCATTATATAAAATAATCAAGGGCCAAAATTTGAAAAGGAAGTTGGTGTTTATATGTGAGGTTATTTCACGGTCATACAGGGTTTATCAAGCACGATCACAGGTTAAGTTTGATGATGGTTATGATACGTTAAATTTTTGTTGTTGATTTGAATCTTTTACTATGTGGAGACATACAAAAGACAAAATTTAAATTACCTGATAATTGGTGATAAATGATTGTAGTTTTATAAACGTTTGGTGAAACTGTGACCATCATGGATATGGAATATTTGATATGGAAACAAGAATATACTTTCCTTGATTTACCAAATGAACAACCATTTTACATTTTAGTTAAATGACATTAAAGATATTGAAGCCGAAAGTGGAAATCTCATTAATCTTGGATGATGAGTTTATTCAATATTATTGAGTTAAATAACGTGAATATTGAAAATTTTGAAAATATTAGTAAGTTTTTATTTTTGAAATATGGGAAAAACCACAAATTAAAAAAAAATAAAGTAGTAACACCATCTAAGGTTAAAAACAAATGGTGAAGGATAATATTAATCTTTATGATGAATAAAATAAGTAAACTATGATAAAAATAATTTTGTGGGCAAACAGTATGGGATATCAGCAAATTGTTACAGAGTGCATTTTGAAAAACCGTATGTGGATAATAAAAGAATCAGATTTCAGGGTGATTTATTACTTGTATGTTGTGTATCCCAGCATTGGGTGGTTTTCTATATTTGTGTTGGGCAGAGCCACCGCCGAATGTTTTGAATTAGTCAATATGTTGGGTGGTTCTTTGATGGGATGTTTGCGGGTGCGTATGGTATAAACTCTCTAATAGAATTTTTTGAGGAGAGTGAATAAATAATTATTTATATCTAAAAAAAGAAAATTAAAAAATAAGTTATAATGATAAAGATTAAAAATTTTGTATAAGACACGGAAGAAATATTTGGTTTCGATGTAGGACTTAATTATGAAGATCCTGATATGGAATTGATTTTGATTTAGCATTATGATCAACAATTGGGATTGAATTAAAAAAAGGGTTTAATTTATAGTTTTGGGATGATCTTGAGGTTTATCAATATAAGATGGATTATGATTTTGTATATTAATATGGAAAGAATCGAAAAGGTAAAATTTTTCAGAATATCATTTGATATCTGAAAATTACTTATTTGAATGGAATCCTATGGTTTATAATCCAGTTACAATAAAAATATGTTTTAGGATATCTTTCATTTCATCCAAGAGGAATTTTAGTACCAAACGTGTTATTGAAATCAGAAAAACGCAACATGTTGAAAAAGGTAAAAAGCATTTTCTAATAGGGAAGAACATTTAATTTCGGGAAGAAAGAAGACACAATTACATTCAATTATATAGATGGTAAAATGGTGAGGGAAACAGATGATCCGTCCACACATTTACCATCTATTTCTGATGAGAAATTAAAATTTTTGAAAAAAGAAAAAATAAGAATAAAAGCAGAAGCAAAGAAAAAAGAAAATGAGGAAAAATTAAAAAGAGCAACGGAAGTTTATAAAAATTCGAAGAAACATGACAAATAAAAAGCCATTTATTAAAGTTGAGTGGGAAGACACACCCGAAAATTTGACTCAAGAAAGAATTAAACGTGTAAAAGAGTATTTTAAGAAAAAATACAATGCCACTAACGTAAAGGTTAATACAATAATATCTAATACGGCAGCAAATGTAAAATTAAAATCTTTAGAAGCGACGGACAACATTTTAGATTATGAATATCAAAAAAAATTGGTAAAAGATTTTATTAAAGAGAATAAAATTAACATTAAATGGGATTTAATTAATCGGTTAGATAACCGGATTAATAATGAAATAGATAAGATTGAACAAAATAAGGC
>JAIXLO010000181.1 GCA_026931325.1 Chitinophagales bacterium
TACAGTCATTTATTTCAATCTGCTAATTCTTTTTCAAAAAAAATATACTACTTAATTGAAAGTTTTTTATTAAAAAAGTATGAACAAAAAAGCATTGGAAAGGCTGATGAATTATGGGCTGTAACTATTAAGGATAAAGAAACTTATACGCATCAATTAAAACATTATCAAACAAAATTTTTACCTCTTTTTTTGCCAGACGATTGGGCGTTTTCTGTTGAAGAAGGAAAAGGAAATTATGTTTTATATCAGGCAGATTTAAGTGTTGATGCAAATGAACATACAGCTATTTGGTTATTGAAGAATGTATTTATAAATTTTAATTTTTCATTGATTATTGCTGGAAAAAATCCTTCACCTCATTTGCAAAAAATTATTTTGGTTTATAAAAATGTGCAGCTAATTGCAAATCCTTCAGAAGAAAAAATGAAGCAATTAATTAAAGAAGCACATATTAATTTACTTCCATCATTTAGTAATACTGGTATTAAATTAAAGTTGATAAATGCTTTGTTTAATGGAAGATTTTGTGTGGTAAACAATGCAACAATTGAAGGAACAGGATTAAACAATTTGTGTTATATAGCTAATAATGCAGAAGCAATGCAAGAAACAATTACAAATATTTTTAAGCAATCATTTAATATTAGTGAAATAGAGAAAAGAAAGGATTTACTACAGTCTATTTTTAATAATGAAAACAATGCTCAACAAATAGTTCAATGGGTGTTTAATGATTAATGTTTTTGTGGTGATAAGCTATTCATCAATTACCATTGACAATTAATAATTAGTTCAATTCTCAACTTTACTTTTTTAGTTATTAATTTGCATTATGGCAAAGGAAATGAATAATAGGCAGGCTTATTTTAATTACTACATAGAAGATAAATATGTTGCTGGTATTGTATTATTAGGCACAGAAGTAAAAAGTATTAGAGATGGTAAGGTAAGTTTTAATGATGCATTTTGTTTTTTTGATAAAAGCGAACTTTGGTTAAGAGGTTTGTACATTGCAGAGTATTCTCATGGTACAGTTAATAATCATATTGCTGTGCATGATAGAAAATTACTTTTACAAAAAAGAGAGTTAAGAAAACTGCAAGCTAAACTAAAAGATAAAGGATTAACAATAGTGCCACTTCGTGTTTTTATTAATGAAAAAAATTTAGTGAAAGTTGAAATTGGTTTAGCCAAAGGAAAAAAATTACACGATAAAAGAGAAACTATTAAACAAAGAGATGCTGAACGTGAAATAAAGCGTTGGAATAAATAGTTTATTTTATACTTCTATCTTTACATAAAATATTGTATAGTGGATATCAATAAAAAAGAATTTTTAAAATATGCTTCAAAACTTTTAATCTTATATCTTTTATTGGATTATGGAACAACAGCTTTTATTGGCATTACCTCTCAAGGTGGTTATTATGTAGAGTGGCTTGATAAATATTTTAATTATGTAAATTGGTTAAGACAATTAATATTAAACAGTGCAAAATACTTAACTCATTTAATAGGTTATGATACTTATTTAGAAACTTCTACAATTATTAAAATTAAAAATGGTGCTGGTGTAAGGCTTGTATATTCTTGCTTAGGTTATGGTGTAATAAGTTTTTGGATAGCTTTTATTGTTGTAAATAAAGCAAAACTTTCTTTTAAATTAAAATGGCTTTTTGGTGGAATTTTTTTAATAATATTTTCAAATATTTTAAGAGTATGTATTTTATTGATTGCACTGCAAAAAAATATGTATAAACCCTTATCAATAGATCATCATACTTTTTACAACATTATTGCTTACATCATTGTTATAGCTATGATGTTTTTATTTTTAAAGAAATTAAAAAAGCATCAGCAAACTATTTAAAAGTTGATTATAATAAAAATAAAACCCATCAAATTTTTTTAATGGGTTTTATATAAAATTTTTGTTTTAAAATATTAACCTAAAGAAACTCTCTTAAAACTTAGTACTTGTAAATCCTTGCTTACAGAGTTTAAATATTCTGCTACAGATTTGCTAGCATCTTTTACAAATGGTTGAGCTAATAATGTTTGTTCTTTAAAGAAAGCGTTTAATTTTCCTTCAGCAATTTTAGCAATCATTTCGTCAGACTTTCCAGCCATTTTAGGATCATTTTTCATTGTTTCTATTACAATGTTTCTTTCTCTTTCTACAATTTCAGAAGGAACACTATTAGCATCAACTGCAACAGGATTTAATGCTGCTATTTGCATTGCAATATCTTTTCCAGCCTCTGCAGCTTCTGAATTTAAAGCTACTAAAACACCTAAACGATATGCACCATGAATATAAGAGGCAACATAAGAGGCTTCTATTCTTTCAAATTTTACAATGCCAATTTTTTCTCCAATTGAAGCTAATTTATCATTAACCAAATCACTTACTTTAGCTCCATTAATTGATACTTCATTTAATTCTTCAATTGATTTTACATTATTTTTTATTGCAGCATCTGCAATGCTTTGAGCAAAAGCAACAAAATCTGCATTCTTAGAAACAAAATCAGTTTCACAACTTATACAAACAATATATCCTACTTTATTATCAGCAGTTGTTTGAGCAATAACTACTCCTTCTTTTGCTTCACGATCACTACGCTTTGCTGCAATTTTTTGACCTTGTTTACGCAGCCAATCAATCGCTGCTTCAAAGTCTCCGCCAGTTTCTACCAATGCTTTTCTGCAATCCATCATTCCTGCACCTGTGGCTTGACGTAATTTATTAATATCTGCTGCTGTAATAGCTGTTGTTGTACTCATGATATTTTTCCTTTTATTTTATTTGAATTTATATTATTGATTAATTTAAAATTATTTTGTAAAAGAATTTTTTATTTGTACTTGTTGAATAGTTAATTTATACTAATAAAAAATTGGCTGATTATCTAAATAATCAACCAATTAATAATTATTATTTTAACTGATAAATTATTTAGTTGAAGGACGACGGCTGCTTGGTACTCTTCGTTTTGTAGCTCCACTATTTTCTGAATTTCCTTTACCTCCACGACGACTACGACCACTTCCTTCTGCTTGAGCTTCTTGTTCTAAACGGCGAGCTTTTGCTTCATTTTCATTAGTATCATCATGTTGATGAGCTTCTTCTTCCTCTTTACTTGCTTGACGTTCAGCTAAACCTTCAGAAATTGCTGCTGTTATATAATTTGCAATAATAGCAATTGATTTTGTAGCATCATCATTAGCTGGTATTGAGAAATCTACTTTATTTGGGTCACAGTTAGTATCTACTACACCAAAAGTAGTAATACCTAAGCGTTTTGCTTCTGCTAAAGCAATATGCTCTACACCAATATCTACAATAAAAAGAGCTGCTGGTAAACGACTAAGTTGTGCAATACCGCCTAAAACTTTTTCCATTTTTTCTTTATCACGGCTAAGTGTTAAGCGTTCTTTTTTAGTCAAACTTTCTGCACTTCCATCATTAAGCATTTTATCAATGCTCTGCATTTTTTTAACGCTTTTACGTACTGTGTTAAAGTTAGTAAGCATACCACCTAACCAACGTTCAGTTGCATAAGGCATGTTTACTCTTTTTGCACATTCGCTAACAATTTCTTTTGCTTGTTTTTTTGTAGCAACAAACATTATTTTTTTACCACTTTTAGCAATTTGTTTTAATGCTGCTGCAGCTTCTTGTAAATGATCTACTGTTTTATTAAGATCGATTATGTGAATACCTTTTTTTTCGGCAAAAATGTAAGGCAACATTTTAGGATTCCACTTCTTTTTTAAATGTCCAAAGTGTACGCCTGCTTCTAAAAGCTGTTGTTGAAGTGAAGTGTTATTTTCCATTGTTTATTATCGGCTTTTATTTTTATTAATTGAATAAAATTTTTGAAGCCATTATTTTTAAAAGTTTTAAAAAATAGTATAAGAACTTTTTGGTAATAGTATTTAATGAAATAAAGATTACTATTAACGTTTGCTGAACTGAAAGCTTTTTCTGGCTTTCTTTAAACCAAACTTCTTACGTTCAACATTACGAGGATCTCTTTTAAGATATCCATTAGCTTTTAAAACAGGGCGAAGCTCTGCATTAATTTCAATTAAAGCTCTTGAAATACCTAATTTAATTGCTTCTGCCTGACCTTTTAAACCACCACCTTGAGCATTAATAACAATATCAAATTTACCCTCAAGTTCTGTAGCTTTTAAAGGAGCTTCTACTTGATTTTGTAAATACGCCAAAGGAAAATAAACTTTATAATCCTTGTCATTTACAGTAATTTTTCCATCGCCTTTGCTGATAAACACACGTGTTACAGCTTCTTTACGACGACCAATTGCAGCTTTTTGTTTTTCCATTTTTAATTTACTTATGTAACTATTGATTAAATATTCTTAATCAGCAGTAAAACTTTTTATTTTAAAATTTTAATTCTTTAGGTTGTTGTGCTGAATGTGGATGAGACGAACCAGCATATACAAATAGTTTTTTAAACATTTTCCTGCCTAAACGATTTTTAGGTAACATCCCTTTTACAGCTCTTTCAATAATAACTTCTGGACGACGTTTTAATAAATCGCCAGCAATTTCTTCTTTACGACCTCCAGGGTAACCTGAAAATGTATCATAAATTTTTTCGTCCATTTTATTTCCTGTAAACTTAATTTTATCACAGTTTATTACTATGATATAATCTCCACAATCTACGTGAGGGGTATAGTAGGCTTTATTTTTGCCTCTAAGAACTGCAGCTATTTTACTGCACATACGCCCTACGGTTTGATTAGTACCGTCCACAACATACCAATTGTGTTTTACGGTAGCCGCATTTGCATGTTTGGTAGTGAAATGTAATTTGCTCATTTTATAATTTTTTTAATGAAAACCAATGCTATCCCATTGGTTCTAAAGTACCCTTATTTAAAAGGAGTGCAAAAGTAGTAGAAGTGCATTCTATTTTCCAAAGAAAAAACATCTTTTTTAATATACACCTTTATAACTGATTGAAAATTAATAAAAAAATGCTTTATTTTTTGTAATAGCACCAAATACTTGAAAATATTGATTTTTGATTGAATTATTCTTTTAAAATTTAGTATTTGTTTTAAATATAAGAATAATAGTTTTTAAAAAATCTATGCTTATTTTCTCAAATTTTTCATTCATTTAAGCCTCTACACTTCCTATATAACGTGGATAGTCTTTGGTGTGATTGTTAAAAATATTTTTGATAAGCCATGTTTTGCCATCTGTATCAAAAGTAATATACCAAGTTGTGTGCTTGTTGGGTTTGTATTGACAATAATAAGCACCATAAGTTTTTATTAGGGTTGGTTTGATTTTTTGTTGAGGAATAGTCTTTATGAACATACGAATATTATCAACATATTGCTCTGCATCTTCATAATAGCTAAAATATTCGTTTTCAAATAAAAGCCTAATAAGTTCATCTAACTTGTTTAAAAGTTCTTTCCTTATTACTATTTGCTCCATTTATATTGCTTTATACGGCTTTTTAATTTATCAAAAAAAATATCAACAGGAATAGCTTCTTCACATTCTTTTTCAAATTGTGTTTTATTTAATAATCCCATTTCTTTGAGTGTGCCAATAGCTTGTGGATGTTTGCGTACATCAATAGTTACATGTGTAAGTTTGCCTCTTGTATTTTTTATTGTTTTTACACCTGCTATTCGTGCCATAACTTAAATAATTTATTAACCCAAATGTAGTAATTTTTTAGTTTTCTAAATTTCCTATATAACGTGGATAATCTTTGGTGTGATTGTTAAAAATATTTTTGATAAGCCATGTTTTGCCATTTGTATCAAAAGTAATGTACCAAGTTGTGTGCTTGTTGGGTTTGTATTGGCAATAATAAGCACCATAAGTTTTTATTAGGGTTGGTTTGACTTTTTGTTGAGGAAGCGTGTTCATAAAATCATAAATATTATGTACATATTTTTCTGCTAAATACAAGTAGCTGAAATACTGTTCTTTAACCAAAACTTCAATTAGCTCATCTAATTTTCTACGAACAGCAGGAAGTATGATTACTTTTTCCATATTTCCCGCAAATTTTTTATAGCCAATGTTCTTGCTTCTTCTAAACTTATGGCTTCTTCACATTCTTTTTCAAATTGTGATTTATTTAATAAACCCATTTCTTTAAGTGTACCAATGGCTTGAGGATGTTTGCGTACATCAATAGTTACATGTGTAAGTTTGCCTCTTGCATTTTTTGTTGTTTTTACACCAGCTATTCGTGCCATAGATAAATAATTTATAAAAACGAATATACTAAAATTTTGAAAAAGATATTTTTGGGCAGATTCAATTTAAGTTTATTGTACTTATCAATTTACAATACTTCAAATATTTTAAAATATTGACATTTTATAATAAGTCCTTTAAAAAGCACAATAAAAATGCCCTAAGCAATAAACTTTGGGCATTTAAAAAAGTGATGAACTGAAAAGTCTTATGCTCCTGCTTTAAATTTTTTTATCTCTTCTGTTAGTTTAGGAACTACTTCAAAAGCATCGCCTACTATTCCATAATCAGCAGCTTTAAAAAATGGTGCTTCTGGGTCTTTGTTTATTACAACAATTACTTTGCTCCTATTTACACCTGCTAAGTGTTGAATAGCTCCACTAATACCTATAGCAATATATAAATTTGGTGCCACTTGAATACCTGTTTGTCCAACATGCTCATGATGTGGTCTCCAACCAGAATCACTTACTGGTCTGCTACAAGCTGTTGCTGCTCCTAATACTTTTGCAAGATCTGTAATAATTCCCCAATTTTCTGGACCTTTTAATCCACGTCCACCACTTACAACAATATCTGCTTCTGATAAAGAAATATCGCCACTTATTTTATTTACTGATATAACTTTTACTTTAGGTGCAGGAACTGAAATATTTAAAGTAGCAACTTCAGCAATGCCATCTCCTATTGTTGTGGTATGACTGTTTGGGTTTACAGAAATTACTTTTATTGCTGAGCTAATACTTACATTAGCAAATGCTTTACCACTAAATACTGTTTTCTTTACTACAAATCCATTGGTTGTATTTGGCAATGCACAAGCACCAGTTACTAAACCTGCTTTTAATTTTATAGCTACTCTTGAGGCAACTGCTTTTCCTGTTTGGTTATGAGAAAAAATAACAACAGATGCATTAGTTTGTGTTGCAGCATCTGCAATTACTTGTGCATATACTTGAGCATCTAAATTGTTTAAATTATCATCGGCAACATGATATACTTTTGAAATACCATATTTTCCTAAGGTGGAAAGGTCTTCAGTATTTTTTCCTAATAATAATGCTTCTGCTGTAGTGCCTAATTGTTTTGCAACATCTACACCATAAGTCATTACTTCAAAACTTGATTTTTTTATTTGACCATCTGCTTGGTCTATAAATATTAAAACTGACATTATTTTTTTATTTTAATCTATTATGAGATGTTTGATTATTATTTGTTTAAATTACTCTTGCCTCTTCGTGTAATAATCTTACAAGTTCTGCAACATTATCTGCATCAATTAATTTTACACCAGCTTTTGCAGGCGGTAATTCAAAACTTTCAATAGATGTTAAAGCATCCACAGCAATAGGTTCTACTACTTTTAATGGTTTACTACGAGCAGCCATAATGCCTCTCATATTGGGAATTCTTGGCTCTGCCATTCCTTGTTGAGAACTAACTACTAATGGAAGAGCAATTTCACTTACTTCTTCACCACCTTCAATTTCTCTTGTTATTGTTGCAGTATTACCATTCAAATCAAACTTTAAAACTAATGATGCATAAGGCATATTTAATAGTTCAGCAACCATACCACCAATAGAAGAACCATTATAATCAATGGTTTCTTTACCTGTAAAAATTAAATCGTAACCACCTTCTATAGCTATCTGTGCAATTTGAGAAGCAATGTAAAAACTATCGTGGTTATCAGCATTAATTCTTATGGCTTCATCGCCACCTAATGCTAATGCTTTACGAATAACTGGTTCAGCATCTGCTGCACCAACAGTTACTAAATGAATAACAGTAGCAGCATCTTTTTCTTTTAATTCTATTGCACGAACTAAAGAATACCACTCGTCATAAGGATTAATAATCCATTGTACGCCTGCATCTTCAAACTTTGTATTGCCATCTTTGAAGGCAACTTTTGCAGTTGTATCTGGTGTTTTACTTACACAAACTAAAATTTTCATATATAGGTTTGTTAATTAAAAAATAAATAATGGTTGCATAAACAACTATTGCAAAGATAGGGTTGTTTAATTTGTGGCAAAGGTTAAATAAAAAAGTTTTTTTATTAGAATAATTTTTTCGGAAAAAGGAATAAATGTTTTTTTCACTTATTCTAATAATAATTGAAAGCTTTTTTATTTCTATTATTTATTTAGAATATACCGTAATGGTATTAACTAATTTTAAAATTGTAATAAGTCTTAAATAAAGTTTGCTTTATATTGCAAAATAAAATTTAAAAATTGTATGCCTACTATTTTAGTTATTGATGATGAAAAATCTATAAGAAATGTGTTGAAAGATATTTTAACCAATGAAGGTTATAAAGTAGAGCAAGCAGCTGATGGAGAAGAAGGTTTTGAAAAATTTTGTGCTACTGATTTTGATGTTGTATTGTGCGATATTAAAATGCCTAAAATGGATGGTATTGAATTTTTATCAAAAGCAAATGAAATAAAACCAGAAGTGCCAATAATTGTTATTAGTGGTCATGGAAATATAGAAACAGCAGTAGATGCAGTAAAAAAAGGAGCTTTTGACTATATTGCTAAACCTCCAGATTTAAACAGATTATTAATAACCATACGCAATGCAACTGATAAGAAAGTTTTGGTGAGAGAAACCAAATCATTAAAACGCAAGGTTAGTAAAGTGCAAGAAATTATTGGCGAAAGTGAAGCAATTAAAAAAATAAAAAATACTATTGATAAAGTTGCAGAAACAGATGCAAGAGTTTTAGTAACAGGAGAAAATGGAAGTGGTAAAGAATTAGTTGCAAGATGGTTACATGAAAAAAGTAATAGAAATACTGCACCATTAATAGAAGTTAACTGTGCAGCTATACCATCTGAACTAATAGAAAGTGAATTGTTTGGACACGAAAAAGGCTCTTTTACAAGTGCTATTAAACAACGAATTGGAAAATTTGAACAAGCAAATGGTGGCACTTTGTTTTTAGATGAAATTGGTGATATGAGTTTATCTGCTCAAGCAAAAGTTTTAAGAGCATTGCAAGAAGGAAAAATTACCAGAGTTGGTGGTGATAAAGAAATTGCTGTAGATGTAAGAGTAATTGCAGCAACTAATAAAAATTTATTACAAGAGGTAGAACAAAAAAATTTTAGGTTAGACTTGTATCATAGGCTTAGTGTAATATTAATTCATGTTCCATCTTTAAATGAAAGAAGAGATGATATTCCATTATTGATAAATAAATTTTTAGAAGATATTGCAGCAGAGTATGGACAAGCAAAAAAAACAATAGATAAAAAAGCTGTTGAAGCTTTACAACAATATAATTGGACAGGCAATATCAGAGAATTAAGAAATGTAGTAGAAAGATTAATTATTTTATCGGGTAAAAATATTTTGTCAGAAGATGTAAGCAATTATGTATTGCATTAAATAGTTTCAATAATTTTTTTATTGTTGATGATAAGCATCTAAAAGTTTAATACACTCTACCGCTTCTTTAACATCGTGTACTCTTAAAATTTTTGCTCCATTTAATAACCCTAAAGTGTTTAAAACTGTTGTGCCATTTAAGGCTTCTTCTGGTGTTGTTTTTAAAATTTTATATATAGTTGATTTTCTTGAAACACCTAATAGTATTGGTTTTTCAAGCATTTTGAAAACAGATAAATCTTTAAGTAGTTGTAAATTGTGTTGAATATTTTTTCCAAAACCAAAACCTATATCAATAATAACATCATTAATACCTGCAAGCCTACAAATTTCTGTTCTTTCAATAAAAAATTCTAACACTTCTTTTGTTACATTGTTATAAGTTGGATTTTGTTGCATGGTTTGTGGTGTTCCTTGCATGTGCATACAAATAAAAGGAGTGTTTAAACCTGCAACAGTTTTAAGCATTGATTTATCTAATAAACCTCCACTAATATCATTTACAATTCTTGCACCTGCTTGTACTGCTTCTTTAGCTACTGAACTGTAAAATGTATCAATAGAAATAATTGTATCAGGAAATTTTTTGATGATGCTTTCAATAACAGGTATTACCCTTTTTAATTCTTCTTCTTGTGTTATAGGTGTAACATTTGGTTTAGTTGTTTGTCCACCAATATCAATAATAGTGGCACCTTCTTGCAGCATTTGTGTTGCTTTTTGCAAAGCACTTTCAATAGTTGATTGTCTGCTGTTGCTGTAAAAAGAATCTGGTGTAATATTAATAACACCCATGACTATTGGTTTTTCAATAGCTAATAATTTTCCTTTACAATTTAGTGTAAACATTCAAGCAATTATTTTCTTAGTGTGTAAAGATATTAAAATAAAAATCCCTGCTAAAAGCAGGGAAATAAAGTGCCCAGAACAGGAATCGAACCTGCACATCATTGCTGATACCAGATTTTGAGTCTGACGCGTCTACCAATTCCGCCATCTGGGCTATGATGGATTGCAAATATATAAGCATCAATTTAAACCAGCCAAAATACGGTTGAGATATTTTTTTCTGAAATAATACTCTTTTACTTGCAACAACTCTTCTTGGGTAGTAACACCTTCTTGATAATTCTCCACAATGCTTTTAACGGGTTCATAAATTTCATTTTGAAGGTTATTAATTTGATTTTTTATTTGATTGATTGTAGTAATATCTTCTTCCATCTTTGCATCTAATATTTGTTCATTCAGTTCCATTACATTCATTAAAAAATCTGGAGAAAGTTTGTATTTTTCTTCATCTTCTATTAAATTTTTTAGTTGCAAAACATATTTTATTGTATCACTTTCGTTATTAAAAACTTTAAAAGCTTTATTAATTAATGCAGATTGCTCTAAAGCAAATTGTTGCTCTTCATTTGTTTCATTTGTAAAAAAATCAGGATGATATTTTCTGCTTAATTCATAAAACTTTCTTTTTATTTCTTGTATATCTGGATTTAGTGAAATTGGAATATTATAAAGTTCAAAATAATTCATAACGCTACATTTACAATGCAATAATACATCAATAAAAAATTATGTTACACAAAGCTGTGTAAGGTTTTATTTTGAATTTCTAATTGGGTAAATTATAGCTATTTTTTTGTTGGGTAGTTAAAATTATTTTCTTCTATTTATTTCATCTCTTATTGCAATAGCTCTAATATAATCTTCATGTTCTAAAACATCATTCAATAAATTATTAAGTTCATCAATAGTCATATTTTTCAAATCATCAGATGATTTATTTTCACTTTCAAAATTGTCTTCTATTGATTTCTTTCTATTGGAAACTTCATCCATTAATATTCCTGCATTACTGATAATATTATCATAGGTGTAAATAGGACAATTAAAACGTACAGCTAATGCAATTGCATCACTTGTACGACTGTCAATTTCTATTGTATCTGAATCTGTATTAATAATAAGTTTAGAATAAAAAATTCCCTCTTGTAAATCACAAATAATTATCTCTTCCAAAGAGGCTCCCAATGCTCCCATAAAATTTTTCATTAAATCGTGTGTAAGAGGACGACTTGGCTGCATTCTTTCTAATGCTACTGCAATAGCTTGTGCTTCAAAACCACCAATAACAATTGGTAATCTTCTCATACCATTTACTTCGCCAAGCACTACAGCATAAGAGTGAGTTTGAGTAATACTATGACTTAATGCTACAATTTCTAATTCAACTTTCTTCATAAACAGAACCTCAGTATTTTGATATAATAAAATACTTGTGGTAAACAAAAATAAGATGTTATTTGATTAAAGCAAAAGAGTGTTTTTATTTTCTTTATGAAGCTTAATTAAGCATATACTCTATCAATAAAATGAATAATGATAATAAATATTTATTCTAACGTTTTAGTTTTCCATATATCGTAATCAAAAATTCCCTTTTAATAATTTCTAAGAAATTATGCTTAACATTTTTGCAGCCATTTAAAAATGTATTATGAACAGAGCAACTAAAAATATTTCTTTAGATTTTGAAACACCAATGAAAAAGAACTTTAATAGAAAAACGATTGGATTGGGCATTTTATCATTTATTGTAGTGTTACTTTTTATGCCTTTAGGACATACTTTGATGATATTAAATGAAGAACTTTTACATGCTCATGGATTAAAACTAATTGGTGCTGCAATTATTGGTGTTATTGGTTTAGCATTATTAATTATGGCAATAAAATTTAATTATAACAATACTGTAAAAACATTATTAGGATTAATTGCAGGGATTTTAGTTTGGACTGGTTGGATAGAATTTAGTTTTGTTTGGATTGCTAACAAGCTTAATGTAATGCCTTATATGCAAGATGGAGAGGTAGCTACTAAGCCTGAATATCTTATCATGCCCTCATCTATTGGAATTTTAGCAGCAATGCTTTTAATATTTTTATTTTCTAATACCAAATGTCAATTCTTTGTTTGGTTTCAAAAATTATTTGGCGTAAGAAAAGAAGTTATAGCAACATCTAAACAAAAGAAGCCTTTAGCAGTTACAACATTTATTGAAACAATAATGATTATTTGGACCTTTTATATTGTATTATTATTAGCTTATGATACAAATATTGCAGGTGATAGACATCCTTTAACTTATTTAGTTGGTTTTGGTTCTCTTGCTTGGTCTGGGTACTTAATTATTAACTTACTAAAGATTAGTAGTTTTGATTACTCTGTAAGATATGCTATTCCAACAGTAATTATTTTTTGGAATTTTATTGAAGTGCTTGGCAGATGGAATTTATTTAAAGAAATATGGATACATCCATTTGAATATATTATTGAGCTAAGTATTATAACAATTATTCTGCTAACTCTTATAACATTTATGATAGTACAAACATTAAAAGGAAGATTAAAAGTAACTACATAGTTTTCATTACAATTTCTCTAACATACTTACAACGCCTTCTTTTTTTAGAATTAAGTAACCTAATCTATCATTACTTATTCCATCTTTTAGTTGATAGCTAAAAATTAGTTGTTCATCTTTAATAGCTGTTTCAAAATATTTGAATTGTATGTTGGAATATTTTTTTAAATCATCTGCTATTTCGTATAAGTGAGTTGATAAAATAAATAAAGCATTATTCATTTTTCTTAGTCCTTCAATTACAATAGTGCTACACTTCATAGCATCTTGTACATTAGTACCTTTAAAAAGTTCATCAATTAAGATAAGCCAATTTTTTTTGTCAGAAATTTTTTCTATTGTGTTTTTAATTCTTTGTACTTCATTAAAAAAATAGCTTTCACCCTTTATAATATTATCAGCCATTTGAATATTGCTTAATAATCCATCAAACAAACTCAATTTCATTTTTTTTGCAGGAACACCCATACCTAATTGTGCTAAATAAACACTAATACCCACAGCTTTAATAAAAGTGCTTTTGCCTGCCATATTTGCACCAGTAAGAAAAAGAAAATTTTGCTGATTATTTAATTGAAAACTACAACTAACAGGCACTTCCAGCAAAGGATGATACAATTCTTCTGCTTCTATAAATGGCTGTTGAGAACTATGAATTTCAGGAAAAATAAATTGATGTTTTGTACAAACTATTGCTAAACTAAAATAAGCATCTAACTGTAAAAAAACATCAATCAACTCAAAAAGATTGTGTTTAAAATTTCTTTTAAAGAAATAAGCAAATTTTAGAATTTTAGCATTGGATAATTCTTTTATATTGTCTGTTTCTAAAATTTCTTGAACCGAAGATTTGTCAAGCAGCAAGTTTATTTTATCGCTCCAAAACTGTATTTTTTTACCCGATTTATTTTTTAATAATTGCTGAATTTGAAACATTCCCTTTATAAAAACAATACCATGTGTAACAGAATATTTGGTTAAAGAAAAATCTGCTTTGCTAAATAGTTTATACAAAAAACTGTTGAAATTATTTGGATGTTCAGGATAAATATTGACAGAAGTTTCATAAAATTTTTCCAACACCATTAAAGTTCCATTAGTAATAGAATGTTTCCATTCTGGCTGTAATTGTTGTAATTGTTGAATAGTGTTTTGTACATCTTTAATTTCATCAACAGAAGAAAGTGGATTACTAAGAATATGTTGTAAATATTTTTTGCCCTGAATAGTAGTTGTATGGTTTAAAAAATGAAAAACAGACTGACTTTCATCATGATTAAAAATAGATAAATCTGAAAGTGTTGTTTTATCAATTTGCATAAAGAAAAATTATTTTTATCTGTCAAATTTTAACCTGCTGCCTTTATTATTTTCATTAAATATTCCATTGTTGTAAACCAAATGTCCATTTACAAAACTGTGTGTAATTGATGCAGGAAATTGATAGCCTTCCATTGGACTCCAACCACATTTGTATAAAATATTTTCTTTGCTTACTGTGTATGGTTTATGCATATTTACTAAAATAATATCTGCAAAATATCCTTCTCTTATATAGCCTCTTTGCTGAATATTAAAACAATCAGCAACTGCATGACTCATTTTTTCTACCACTTTTTCAATAGTTATTTTTCCTTGTTGAACATATTGTAACATAAGCATTAAACTATGTTGTACTAAGGGCAAACCTGCATGAGCTTTTTCATAAGGTTCATTTTTTTCTTCCCATGTATGAGGTGCATGGTCTGTAGCAATAACATCTAATTTATCATCTAACAAAGCTTGCCATAATGCATGTTTATTTTCAGGTGATTTTATTGCAGGATTGCATTTAATTTTATTACCTAAAGTAGCATAATCATCAGCAGTAAAATGTAAATGATGTACACAAACTTCAGCAGTAATTCTTTTTTCTTTTAAAGGCATCATATTACCAAAGAGTTGTAGTTCTTTAGCAGTACTAATGTGTAAAATATGCAATCTTGTATTATGTTTTTGTGCTAATTGAATTGCTTTTAAAGAACTTTGAAAACAGGCTTCTTCATTTCTAATTATTGCATGATCTGCAGGTTCTAAAATTTGTTTTTGTTGTTTAAGTGTTGCTAAGTTTTGTTTTATAATTGCTTCTTCTTCGCAATGAGTAGCAATTAATAATTCTGCATTTGCAAAAATTTTGTCTAAGGTTAAAGGGTTATCAACTAATAAATTTCCTGTACTACTTCCCATAAAAATTTTTATACCACAAACATCATTTTTTTTATCGTTTGTCTTCATCACTTCATCATAATTATCATTTCCTGTGCCCATAAAAAATGAATAATTCGCTAAAGAAGTTTTTTGGGCAATTTGATATTTTCCTTCTAACAAATCTTGTGTAAATGTTGGTGGCTGTGTGTTTGGCATTTCCATAAAACTGGTTACTCCTCCTGCAACAGCAGCTTTTGATTCTGAGTAAATAGTTGCTTTATGTGTAAGCCCTGGTTCCCTAAAATGCACTTGATCATCAATAATACCAGGCAGTAAAAATTGATTGCTTCCATCAATTTCAATTACAGCTTCACGTGTGTTAATATTTTTATCAACTTTTTCAATAAATCCATTTTTTATCAACACATCACCATGAAAGCATTGCCCTTCATTTACTATACTTGTATCTTTAATTAAATAATGGCTCATTACATTTATTTTTGACGAATATTCAATATTACGAAATGCAAAGTATAAAAACTATTGTTACCATTTTAATTGTATTTTTTTGTGGCAAAATTTTAGCCCAAACATCTTATACACCTTTAGGTCATAAAGAATATAATTTATTAGAAAGATTAGATATAAAATCTAAGCAACCTGCTTTTGGTGCATCTTATCAAAAGCCTTATAACGTAAGGCTCTTAGTAAAAGATGTTGAAACAATTGATAGTTTGCAAAGAAACAATAATCGTATTGCTGCAACTATTAGTAAAATAGATAAATACAACATTACTCGTTTTTTAATGACACATAAAGAATATACATCTTCATCCTCTTCTTTTAATAATAAAAAAACATCTTTTAATGTAATAGAAATTAATAAGCCTAAATTTTTTATGACAGTAAACCCTGCTGTACAATTTAGATATGGTACTGAAACAGATAATAAACAAACCAATTATTTAATTAGTGGAGGGCTTGAAGCAAAAGGTTTGATAGGGAAAAAGGTAGCTTTTAATATTTATGCTACAGGCAATCAAGAAAGAACTCCAGCTTATGTAAGAGCATTTACTAATAAATTTCATGCTGTTCCAGGATTTTCTAATTACACTATTGTAGATAGTAATGCAGTTCAATATTTTGATATAAGAGGCTCTGTACAATGGACCCTTGCAAAAGCTATTGATATGCAAATTGGTTATGATAGAATTTTTATAGGTAATGGTCAACGTAGTTTATTCTTGAGTGATTTTAGTGGCAACTCATTATTTTTTAAATCTAATTTAAGATTATGGCGATTCAATTTTGAAAGCTTGTATATGCAATTAACACCACAATTTGGTATTGTAAATAAAGCAAACTTTAAAAAATATTTACGCATAAATACACTTAGTACAGATATTACAAGATGGTTGAATATTGGCATTTTTGATGCTGTAGTTTTTGGAAGAGAAAATCAATTTGAGTTAGATTATTTATTGCCATTTACTTTTTTAAGAGCAATGGAACAACAAGCTGGTAGTCCTGATAATGCTTTAATGGGCTTGAATGTAAAAGCTAATATTAATCAACAAGTGCAAGTGTATGGTCAAATTATTTTAGATGAATTTTTATTAAGTGAAATAAAAGCAAACAGAGGTTGGTGGGCTAATAAATATGGGTATCAATTAGGCGTAAAATACATTGATGCTTTTAAAATAAATAACTTAGACCTACAAGCAGAAATTAATAGAACAAGACCTTTTACATATACACACTTTGATTCAGTTTCTAATTATAGCAATAATAATATGCCTGTTGCACATCCATTAGGTGCAGGTTTTCAAGAATATATTTTAGCAGCAAAATATCAGCCTTTAAAAAAATTATACTTAGATGCTAAGATCATTTATTATTATCAAGGGCAAGATACAGCAGGGCAAAATATGGGTACAAATATTTTAGAAGACTATAAAATAAGGACTACTAATTATGGATGGAAAGTTGGTTCTGGAGATAAAGCAACTTGCATTTATTTCAATGCTAATGCAGCTTACGAGTTTAAAGAAAATTTTTTTATTGATGCAGGAATAGCCATGAGGAATTATCATCTTGCATCAGGCACAACTAACAACACTGTTATTTTTAATGTTGGCTTTAGATGGAATATTTCCAGACGAGTATATGAATTTTAATTTAACAACTTAGTAAATAAAATTTTTTATGAAACTATTGAAACATATTTTTTTCTTTACCCTTATTTCAATGCCTGTGAGTTTATTAGCTCAAGGAAGTTATTTAACAATGGGTGGAAAAGAAGAGTGGTTATTAAACAGAATGGATATAAAAGCAAGTACAACAGATTTATCTTTCTCATCCATAAAACCATATAACAGAAAATATATTGTTCAATCAACAGATTATTGGGATAGCTTGTATTATGCTGGAGATAAAAGAGCAAAAGTTTTTACAGAAACAGATAAGTATAATATGCAACGTTTCTTAATGGCTAATACAGACTGGAATAAGCCTAAAGAAATTTATAAAAGTGAAAAACCCGTTTTAAAATATTTTTTTACCAATCGTGCTAATATGGTAGAAATAAAAAATAATGATTTTATACTTATTGCAAATCCAATTATTAATTATGAACAAGGAAGCAAAGGTGGAAATGCTAAAAGTACTTTTATTAATAGACGTGGTGTAGATATGCGTGGATTAATAGAAAATAAAATAGGGTTTCATTTTTATTTTACAGAAAATCAAGAACGCTATGGCGATTATGTAACAGATTGGAGAAATAAATTTATTGCATATCCAGGTGGTGGTTATGTAAAATCTTTTAAGAATGGTGGATATGATTATTTTGATATTAGAGCAGATGTAACTTGGAAAGTTGCAAAGTTTATGGATATGCAACTTGCTTATGATAGAAACTTTATTGGTAATGGATACAGAAGTTTGTTTTTGAGTGATTTTAGCACCAACTATATGTTTTTAAAAGTAAATACACACTTTGGAAAATTCCAATATCAAAATATTTTTTCTGAATTGGTCTCATACAAAAAGTCAGGAAGCGATAGAATTTATCCTCGTAAATATTTTAGAGCAAGTTATTTAAACTATCATGCTACAAAATGGTTAAATATTGGTTTGTTTGAAGGATTGATTTTAGGCAAAACAGATGCTATTAGTTTGCCATTATTTAACCCAATAATTTTTACCAATGTATCTGGCAACAAAGATGACAAATCTTATGTAGGTGCTGATATAAAAATGAATTTATTAAAAAGATTTCAAGTGTATGGACAATTTATGGTAGATAAATTAAAAACGGATGAATTAAAAAATAAATGGTGGGGAAATAAATTTGGCTATCAAGCAGGAGTAAAATATGTAGATGCTTTTGGATTAAAGAATTTAGATGTACAAGCAGAAACAAATGTTGTTCGTCCATTTACTTATGCTGCTAACGATTCTGTAGCAAGTTATAATCACTACAATCAGCCATTGGCTCATCCTTTAGGTGCCAACTTTGAAGAGTATATTGGTATTGTTCGTTATCAACCAATAAAAAAAGTATTTCTTGAAGCGAAGCTAATATATTATAAGCAAGGATTAGATAGTAGTATTTTAGGTGTTAATCAAAACTATGGCAGTAATATTTTTTCCTTTACAGATACAAGACCATTTGATTATGGTTGGAGTGTAGGTACAGGAAATTTAGCTACTTGTACTATTATTAACTTAGTTGCCAGTTATGAAATAAAAGAAAATTTATTTTTTGATGTTTCAATTTTATCAAGAAATTTTACTTTAACAACAACAGGAAAACATAATACAAGTGTTATTAGTGCTGGTGTTAGATGGAATATTGGAAGAAAAGAAATGTTGTTTTAAATATTTTGCTGTAATGGATAATTGTTAGTGTTAATGCTAAATTATTAATGGTAAAATAAAAAGGTGAAATAGTTCGTGACTTCACGAACCATTTTTGATTTTGTCATTCTGAGCCTGTCAAATACTGCTTTGTTTTCCTTATTTATTTTTTATAGTAAAACCACAACTTAAAATTCCAACTTCATCTACTTTTACATTACTAATAGAAGAACGTGTAGCTCTTTGATCATTGCTGTCTTTAAACAAATCATCAATAACACTTTCCATAGATTTCATTTGAGTATTTGCACTACGTGTTTTTGTTCTATTTACAACAGGTCTTAAATCAATAGGAATTTTACTAACAATTATTTTAAAAATTTCTTTACCATTTGGAGTACCTTCATCTACTTCAATTTCCCCAATAGGAATGGTTTGTCCTGGTTGAATAACAAAATCCTGTGGCTCACTTGTTTCATCTGGTAATAAAACTTTCATTTCATTATCTGGCATAATATCAATAATAGTGTAATAATAATCTGATGTTCCTTTATTGGTAATTCTTATTTCAAAAGCATCGTGTTCTGCCATTACAATTTCATTATTATTAGTTGAAGGTTTTTTAGGAACAATTTCTACTGTAATATCTTTTGCTAAAGCACCACCATCAGGTAAGTTTCTTAAATATTTTACTCTCATACTTCTTTTAATACCATCTAACAAATATTTACAATCATCTGTTGTAAGGCTATCTTTAATTGTTCTTGAAATACGTACATCATCACCTTTACCTAATAAACTTACAACATAAGAGCCTTTATTATCTTTACTAATATCTAAAGTAAAATCAGGATTGTTACCAATACTTAAATATTGAAATGGTTTTATGTAAGAAGTAAAATTAGCAACTGCTGCATTAGCTATTTTGCTATTCTTTTCATTATTCTGAATAAATAATTCAGCAGAAAAATCTCCTGCACTTGCTGCATCAATTTTTGCTTCATAAGCAACACTTTTTTTCAATGGTTTATTACTTCTGCAAATACTTTGAAAAGTACTAACAGATGTTACCACTGCATCTGCATAAACTTCAGTACTGCCAACAGGATAAATTTTTAAAGTTGTTCCTCTGTAAATATTATTTAATTGTCCAACACTAATGACAAAAGTGGTATCATTAAATTTATTAGAAGCATTATTAAATTTTTGATCTACTGCAATAATGGTTGGTTTAGGAATATAATTTCCACCAAAAACTTCTAAGTCAATATCTCCTTCAACCATTGGAATTTGGTTTGGAATATCGCCTTGAATAATAGCTTTCATTTTATGAAATAAAACTCTGTAAGAACTTTCAGCAGGCAATTCTGTAATTGATTTTGCAAAAGCATAACTCAATGAGCCTACACCATTGTTGTTATTATCTTTCATTTCATAATTAGGTTGATTAGGGCTGCTTGCACTAAATACAATCATTGACCCCATACCTCCTGTAAATCCTTCCAACAAACCTTGCTCAGGTTGTTTGTTTAAATCAATTTTAATATTTGGTTTGTAAGATGGGTCTGTTAAAAATGGTTTTTCCATACCACGTTTTATTCCTGCATCTCTTGTAGCTGTACCAGAATGGCAAGCATCTACCAATACCACTAAACTTCCACTTGTGCCAATTTTTTTTCTTATTTTATTTAATTTTTCTCCTAATAAATCATCTCTAAAATGGTTTTGTCCTTTATAAGTAACAGGGTCAAACATTGCAGAAGCATCGTAAGGTATTAATGCTTCATCATAACCATCTAATTCATCACCATTATCATCTTGTATTTGTTGTCCATGTCCAGAAAATTGAAAATATACAATATCTCCTTCATGAACCTTATTATATAAATCATCTAAAGCCTTTATCATTCCAGCTTTAGTAGCATCTTTATTTATTAAAGTATCTATATCGTTGGCAGCAAAACCCACTTTCATTAATGATTGTTTTACATATTTAACATCATTCATACTACTTAAATTTCGCCAACCTGGTGCAGCAGAATAATCTGATATAGCAATTATTAAAGCAATTTTTCTTTGTTCTGGTGGAAATACTGCTGCAATAAATCCAAGTGCTATAACCAAAAAAATAAAAATACGTTTCATGATATTTTTGTTTAGATAACTTATAGATGCAATTTTTATACAAATTCAATAAAACAAAATTTATGCTGCAATTTAGTTTTTACATTTTATTTAATTTTTGCGGCTATTGGGTATTTCTTATAAAAAAGGATTTTTAAGAGAATTTTAGTTTTTATATACCAATTTCTGCAAAAAATAAGTAGCTTTTGTAATATTGTATTAATCTGATTAAAATATTTTCATGCGTTTTCAATCTCATTTTAGTGTGGCTATTTTTTTAATTAATAAATATGATGGCACTATGCCTTTATCTTATTTTTTAAAAAAATATTTTTCAGAAAATAAAAAACATGGTAGTAAAGATAGAAAATATATTAGCCATTTGTGTTATTGTTATTTTAGATTAGGTAAATGTATAGAGCAATATTCAACAGAAGAAAGATTAAAAATTGCTTTGTTTTTGTGCAATGAAAGTGTAGATGTTTGGAAAAATTTGTATGATGAAGTTTGGATAAATAACTGGCAAAATAATTTACTCAAAAGAATTGAATTTATTCAGCAACTATGTACTGAATTTAATGTTGAAAATATTTTTCCTTTTGTAGAAGAATTAAGCAATGAAGTAGATGCAAATTCATTTATACAATCTCATTTAATACAACCTAATTTATTTTTAAGAATAAGACCAAAGCAAAAAGAACTTGTTATTAACAAACTTACAGATGCACATTTTCATTTTGAACTATTAAATGAAACCTGCGTTGCATTGCCCAATTCTTCTAAGGTTAATGAGGTTTTGAATATTAATAAAGAAGCAGTTATTCAGGATTATTCTTCTCAACAAATTGCTCATTTTTTTAGCTTAGTTAACCCTACAAAAAACAATATTTCTATTTGGGATTGTTGTGCAGCAAGTGGTGGAAAATCAATTTTAGCAAAAGATATTTTTGAAAATATTCAGCTTACAGTAAGTGATATTAGAAAAAGTATAATTCAAAATTTACAAAATCGTTTTGCACAAGCCGGTATTTATCATTTTCAATTTTTTGTTGCTGACATTGCTTTATCAAATTTTACATTACCTAAAAATGTTCAACAAAAATTTCAATTAATTATTTGTGATGTACCTTGTAGTGGTAGTGGTACTTGGAGTAGAACTCCAGAACAAATTTATTTTTTTACTGAAGAAAAAATAAACGAATATGCTGCTTTACAAAAAAGAATTGTTAGCAATGCTTTAAAACATTTAGCTGAAAATAGTTTTTTTCTGTACATCACTTGTTCTGTATTTAAAAAAGAAAATGAAGAAGTAGTAGCTTATATTCTTAAAAATTCATCATTACAATTAATTGAAATGAAAATTTTAAAAGGCTATGATAAAAAAGCAGATACTATGTTTGCTGCTTTATTCACTACCAAGAGTAAATAACTTTTATTGCTTAATTAATTTTTGAGTTTCTATTAATTTACCATCGTTGTAAATACTAATTAAGTAAATACCTTTAGCTAAAAAATAGGTAGGTAATTGGTAGGTTGAAATTCCAACTTGTTTTGATTCTTTTCTTTGGCTTAAAATATTTCCATAAACATCTGTTATTCTAATCCACAAATTAGAAACTGCATAAGGAGTTTCAACTTTAAGAGTTGTATTGCCTTGTGTTGGATTGGGCAACATAGTTATGTTTTCTATTGGTATGTAGCAATTAGATAAATGAATTGTTACAGAGTCAATCATTACATCTGTATAACTATTTAATGAAGTATCTATAATTTGTTTAACTCTATATTTTGCAACTTCAGAAACAATAGTTGTATTAACATTATCTTGGAAAGTATAATTTTTATTGGATAATATATTTCCAGTTCCTGAAACTTTTTTAATTGTTGTATAATTATTTTCTCCCGATAATTTTCTTTCAATTACATAAGTCATACTTGCAACATCTTTACTCTTCCATTCAATGGTTGTAATACAATTATTAGCAAGTGAATTAGTAATTTTTGCATATTTCTGTAACAATAATGTGAAAGCTTTTTTCATATCAGGAATACCATAACCTTTTCTATCATCAGGGTTGTTGTATTGACTACCACTTTTAATAATTGCATCTCTTACTGCATAATTATTAAACTCTGGAAATGCTTGCCACAAGCAAGTTCCCAAGCCTGCCATTTTAGGACAAGCATAAGAAGTGCCATTGCCTGAGCTAATGGTGTTTGCTGTATTTTGTACATAAGCAGAAACACCAACAGCTGAAGCTTCTGGTTTTATTCTTCCATCTTCCGAAGGTCCATAACTTGAAAAGCTACCAATATTTCCAGAAGCACTAACAGCACCTACAGCAATAGTACTATCTATATCAGCAGGTGTACTTAAATATTTCCAACTGTTATTACCATCATTTCCCATTGCACTAAAAAGTAACATTCCTTTTCTGTGTGCATAAACTCCACCTTTTGCAGCAATAGTTGTTCTTCCATTCATATCGCTATAAGTGTGATTGAAAGAAGGAGCATCAAAAGTTGTATAACCTAAAGAAGTTGTTATAATATCTGCACCAATACTATCAGCACGTTCAGCTGCACAAACCCAATTAAATTCTTCAATTGGATATTCAGTTGCTCCTTCTTCAGACCTATATAAAACAACATTTGTTTCAGGAGCATTGCCAATAAAAGTTCCTGGAATATTGCCAACAATAGTACTTAAACAACTCATGCCATGAGAATTATCTTCTACAACACTTGCATGATTATCTACAAAATCCCAAGTATCTTTTACACGATTATTGATTAGCATACTATCAAAAGAACTAAATGATGTATAGTGGTAAAAACCTGCATCAATAACAGCAACCATCATATTTTGTCCACGTAAACCAATGTTGTGTAAAAACTGGGCATTATGCAATTTTACTTCATTAAGTGTTGTTCCATAATCATAAAAATTTTGTATCGCTTCTGATTTATGAAAATTTGTTAAGCTCTTAAAAGCATTGTTTTTATTATCAATCTCTTCAATTTTATTTGGCAAAAAGTTTTCACTTGTTTGCCTTGCTGCCACATCTTTAACACTTTGAACAAAAGAAAAATTATTTATTTTATTTAAAGCAATAGCATCAGTTGTTTTTATGGTTATTTGGTTAAGCCATTTACTTTTATTTAAAATAGTAACACTGCCTGAAAGTCTTATACTGTCTATATATTGTGGTGTAATAGGCAAATCAGCACTATCAATTTGTATTTGATATTTTATTCTTCTATCAATAGCTTTTTGAGATAAATATGCTGATGGATTATTGATTGAATACGGATTGTTTGCTTTGTTTTTAAATTGAATTATATAACGAGTATTTTGTGCTTTTGAATAATTAATACAAGAAAAAATTAAAATAAAGGAGATTAGATATTTCATCTTTTGCTTCTGTTGAAGAATTATTTATAATCTATTAAACTTAATTTGATACCATAACTATTAAGAGAATAACTTCCTCCATCATTGTTAGGGTTATTCCATTCCCAATGAAGAAATTCTTTATAAATTAAACCAATATCTTTTGCATAAACCTCTTTAGAAAAAGCTTTTGCAGAACGAGGTAATGAAGGATTTAAAGGACCAGGCGGATCTTCATCATCAATTTGTAAAACTGTATAAGTGTTTTGAATTGTTCCTTTTTCTACTGTAAAAGGTTCATCAGCATTTTGATATTCAAAATAAGCATCTTTCATAAAAAAATAATCTGATGAAGTATTTGGTGCATCAATATATTGTGTGCCATGCCATTGAACACCCTCTCTTATTGGATTTACCAAATTTATGAAACGATGATTGGCATTATCAATATACTCAACTCTATTTTTATCTATTGAAGTAAAAAAAGTAGCAGTATAAGTCCAAGGGTTTATTTTTAAAGTATCTGTTATAAAACGAAAAATTTTAAAAGACTTTCTACCAGCAGCATCAGTAAACTTTTCTGCTATACTATCTTTTGCTAAATAGCTTTTTTTAATAAGTGATTTGTTGAAGTTGGTTAATACTGTTGAGTCTAATCTATAGATAAAAACTTTTCCTTCTTGTGCAGGATAAATTTCTTCAAGAGATAATAAATTTAATGATTCTTTTGTTTGACAACTCATTAAATAAATCATTGCAAACAACAGATACAACAACTTAGTTTTTTTCATAAAAATTACAAAGTGGAAAGATAAATAAAAATAAGATTAGATAATTTAAAGAAGTAGTTAATAAAGTGTCATTTAGAATTTTTTATTAACTAAATGATTCCACTTTTTTGAATAATTCCGCCACCAATTACATCATCTCCCTCATAAAATACAGCACTTTGTCCAGGTGCTACACCTTTTACATGCTCATAAAATTGAACATCAATTCCATTATTCAAATTATATAAATTACTGAATGCACCTTTATCTTTATATCTGATTTTTGTAGTTGCTTCTATGCCATCTGTTATGCCTTCATACTTAATCCAATTCATTTTTGAAACAAACATTGAATTTCTATTTAGGTCTTCTTCATCTCCTAAGACAACTGTATTTGTATCAGGGTCAATTGCTGTAACATAAACTGGTTTGCCTAAAGCAATATCTAGGCCTTTACGTTGGCCAATTGTATAAAAAGGATAACCTTTATGTTGTCCTAATTTTTTTCCTGTTTTATCAACAAACCAACCACCTGCAACTCTTTCTTCTAAGCCATCAACTCTACGTTTTAGAAAACCTCTATAATCATTATCTGGCACAAAACAAATTTCATAGCTTTCATTTTTTTTAGCTAATTCATGATAACCCCAATCATCTGCCATTTGTCTAATTTCTGTTTTGCGATATTTACCTAAAGGCATTAAAGTTCTGCTTAACAAATCTTGCTCTAAGCCCCATAAAACATAGCTTTGATCTTTGGTTTCATCAACTCCTTTGGTTATATAGTATCTGTTATTTTCATGTTGATTAATAATTGCATAATGTCCAGTAGCAATATAATCGCAATCCAAAGCATTTGCACGTTTTAATAAAGCTCTCCATTTAATATGTGTGTTGCACATAATACAAGGGTTTGGCGTTCTGCCAGCCATGTATTCATCTACAAAATTATTTATCACAAAGTCTTTAAACTCATCTCTTATATCTAAAATAAAATGAGGAAATCCATGTTGCACTGCAGCCATACGAGCATCATTAAAACTATCAATATTGCAGCAACCCGTTTCTTTTTTACTTGTTTTTCCACCACTGGTTGCATAATCCCAAGTTTTCATAGTTATGCCAATAACTTCATAACCTTCATTGTGTAGCATCAATGCAGTTACTGTGCTATCAATACCACCACTCATCGCAACCAATACTTTTCCTTTACTACTCATAATTAAAAATAAAATGCAAAAGTAATTTTTTATTTTTTATTGTAGCCTTTGTAAGTATTGAATTTATTGCGATTGAAGGAAAAGTTTACAATCATTTATTAAAGTATATTAAAATGGAAATTATTAAATGAAGTAAAACATTTTAATATTTTAAGGTAAAGTATTTAAGCTTTATTGCTGTAAACTTAAATTGAATTACTTTTATTTTGTTGAAGATGATATTTTATACAAAACATATAACTTCTCGTTTTAACTATATTGTTCAAACATTGTTTGGCAATCATGTAAGTATTACAGATAATGCTGAAAGTTTTATTAAATCAGATTTACAAAGAATAAATTATTCTGAAAATAAAATAACTGATAATGAAATATGGATTTGCCCTTATGGTTTGTTGTTAGAAAATGAAATAAAAGAACAAACCGTTCATGTTTTTGAATGGAATAAATTACCAGTATTTTTTAAAACCAACGGACAAATTCCTTTTGATTTTTTTTCAGCTTCATTTTATTTGCTTACACGTTATGAAGAATATTTACCTCATAAAAAAGATATGTATGGGAGATATGCTCATGAAAATAGTTTAGCATTTAAACATCATTTTTTGCATTTGCCCATCATTAATATTTGGCTACAGAAAATTATTCAACAATACTCTTTAAAACATACGCAGCATAATGTTTTTACTTATCAACCAACTTATGATATTGATATAGCTTTTAATTACAAGCATCATACTTTTTTTAGAAATTTTGGTGGGTTGATAAAAGACGTATTAAAAGCAAATGTTCCATCAATCAAAGAAAGAATTTTGGTTTGCACTAACAAAAAACAAGATCCTTTTGATGTATATGATTTTTTACACAGTTTGCATAATCAATTTAACTTACAACCCATTTATTTTTTTCTTCTTGCATTTAATAGAAAAGGTTATGATAAAAATTTAAACCCTCACGGTGTTGCAATGCAACAGCTAATAAAATATCATTCTACTAAATATCCTACAAGTGTTGCTATTCATCCATCTTGGCAAAGTGGAGACGATGAAAATATATTAAAACAAGAAATTTATTTATTAGAAAACATAAAACAATATGCTGTTACTTCAAGTCGTCAGCATTATATAAGAATGAGTTTTCCCATCACTTATCGTTTACTAATTAAGTATGGTATTAAGCATGATTATTCTATGGGATATGGTAGTATTAATGGTTTCAGAGCATCTTATACATTACCTTTTGCTTGGTACGATTTGGAAAAAGAAACAATTACTTCACTAACAATTCATCCATTTTGTTATATGGAAGCCAATTCTTTTTTTGAACAAAAATATTCTGTAAGTCAAGCAGCAGAAGAGTTACAGAAATATTACAACATTGTAAAGCAAGTAAAAGGAAAGTTAATTACAATTTTTCATAATCATTTTATTACTGAACAGCCACAATGGATTGAGTGGAGAAAAATGTATCAACAATTTTTAGAGAAAAATTTTAGTGTTAAAAAATAATTATCTCTTTTAAATCTTAATCAATATTGTAGATTGTATTTAATTACTTTTGCCAAAATATAAATCTCTCAAAAGTATCATGGGTAAAAAATCAATTCCTGCATTAATGATAGCTGTATTAATTCCAATAATTGGCTATCTTTTTTTAAGAACTATTGGAGAAAGGGCAGTTACAATGCCCAAAAAATATTTTTTTGATTCAGTAATTACCAAAGAAATTGATGGAAAATTAGTAACTGATACAGTTTGGCATAGAACAGCAAATTTTACTTTAGTAAATCAATTAGGAGATACAGTGCAGTTGTATGATATTAAAGGAAAAGCAATTGTTTTTGATATTTTCTTTACCAGATGTGGTAGTATTTGTCCTCAGCTTACAAAAAGTATGTCTAAGCTACAACAAGGTTTTAAAAGAGGTGGTAATACAAGATCAATGGTTGTAGATACATCTGTTGTGCAATTTATTTCTCTTTCAATTGATCCTGAAAGAGACTCTGTACCTGTATTAAAACATTATGCAGATAAATATGGCGTAAACCCAGATAATTGGTGGCTATTAACAGGCAACAGAGATACTATTTACGATTTTATTTTTAAAGAATTAAAAATTGATAAATTAGAAAAAGAGCCTGTAAGCCCTGATTTTCCTCATACTTCAAGATTTGTGTTGTTAGATAAAAATTATATTGTAAGAGGCAGATTAGAGCAACCTTATACTGGTTTACAAAAAGACTCTGCTTCTTTGGAATTGTTATCAAGAGATATTGGTTTGTTGGTGTTAGAAAAAGATAAAAAACAAAGAAATAAAGTTCTTTCTGCTATAATAGATTTAGGTTGGCTTTGGCTTGTTATTGCAGTTTTAATTTCAGGTTTCGTTTGGTACATTAAACAAAATAGAAAAGCAAATAGTTAAAACTATGAATAAACATAAGTTGTTTGATAGTCTTAGATCTATTCAAATAACCCATATTGGTGTGCTGATAACACAGGTGCTTGTGTTCATCACTTTATTTATAGCTCAAAAAATTAAAAACCCGCAACCAAAACCAGAAATTAGAATTATTATTCATTATGTAGTAATATCTGTAACTATTATAAGTCTAATTACTGCTTTCATATACTTTTCTTACTTGCTAAAAAAACTTCCAAATTATAAATCTAATGTAGAAGACTATTTTAAGCAATACAATATCGCATATACAAGAAAATCTTTCATTTTAGAATTATCTTGTTTTGCTGTAATTATGGGATATTTTTTAACAGCTCATATTTATTACATAATTGCATTTGCCATTTTAATTATTTTATTTGTATTTCAATATCCTACAAACAATACAATAAAAAATCATTTAGAATTAACAGATAAAGATATAATGCAATAGTAACTTACTTTTGTACTATTATTCTAAAAACAATCTTATGCCAATTATTGCTCCTTCTTTATTAAGTGCTAATTTTTTACAGTTAGAGTCAGATTGTAAAATGTTGAATGAAAGTAAAGCAGATTGGTTTCATTTAGATGTGATGGATGGAAGATTTGTTCCTAATATTTCATTTGGGCCAATGATTGTAGAATTTATCAGAAAAACTACTACAAAATTTTGCGATGTTCATTTAATGATTGAAGAACCAGAAAAATATGCTGAACAATTTAAAAATGCAGGTGCAGATAACTTAACTGTACATTTAGAAGCATGTAAACATTTACACAGAAACATTCAACAAATTAAAAGCTTGGGAATGAAAGCTGGTGTAGCTATTAATCCTCATACATCAGTTAGCTTATTAGAAAATATTATTCAAGATATTGATTTGGTTTGTATAATGAGTGTAAATCCAGGATTTGGAGGTCAAAAGTTTATTCTTAATACCATAGAAAAAATTAAGCAACTAAGAAAAATGTGTAATGAAAAAGGATTGCATACACACATTGAAGCTGATGGAGGTGTAACACTTGAAAATGCAAGATCAATTATAGAAGCAGGAGCAGATGTTTTAGTTGCAGGAAATACTGTTTTCAAAGCCGCTAACCCTATAGATGTAATTGCCAAATTAAAAGAGATATAATTTTTTTGAAAAAGATTTGTTTAAGAAAAAAACTTGCCTTTATATTTGCAGCCCAACTAAAAATTAAGGATCGGTAGTTCAGTTGGTTAGAATGCTGCCCTGTCACGGCAGAGGTCGCGGGTTCGAGTCCCGTCCGGTCCGCAAAGCCTCAAAATTTTGAGGCTATTTTTTTATTTCTATTCTTAGAAAATTGTTTTTAATTCTTTTATTATATAACTATACTAATTTTACAATCATTCATTTAATAATCTGATGTTAAACGGGAAAAAAATAATTGTTGTATTACCTGCATATAATGCTGAAAAAACACTTGAACAGACCTATAAAGAAATTCCATTTGATATTGTGGATGATGTAATTTTAGTTAATGATGCAAGTAGAGATAATACTGTTGGCGAAGCTGAAAGATTAGGCATTAAGCATATTATTACTCATCAAACTAATAGAGGTTATGGCGGAAATCAAAAATCTTGTTACAATAAAGCTAAAGAGTTGAATGCTGATATTGTAATTATGTTACATCCTGATTATCAATATACGCCAAAATTAATAATGGCTATGTGTAGTGTTATTGCAAATGATGTTTATCCAGTTGTATTTGCTTCAAGAATTTTAGGTAAGGGAGCATTGAAGGGTGGAATGCCTATGTATAAATTTATTGCTAACAGAATGCTTACACTTACACAAAATATATTGATGAATCAAAAGCTGAGTGAATACCATACAGGTTATAGAGCTTTTAGTAGGGTTGTTTTAGATAAAGTAAACTATGAAGCTAATAGTGATGATTTTGTTTTTGACAATCAAATGATAGCTCAAATATTTGATGCAGGTTTTGAAATAGGAGAAATAACTTGTCCAACAAAATATTTTGATGATGCTTCATCTATTAATTTAAAAAGAAGTATTAAATATGGGTTAGGTGTATTAGGTGTTTCTTTTGGTTATTTCTTCAAAAGATTAGGACTCTATCATTCGAAAATATATCAGCATAAACAATAAAAACTTTTTTTAATTTATATTGCTTCATAAATATTGATAAACTAAAAGGGTAATAATTTTTTGATTAATTTACTAAAACTATGCTTGATGTTAAAATAGAAGAAAGCTGGAAAGAAGTACTAAAGCAAGAATTTAGTAAATCATACTTTCAACAAATTGCAGCACATCTTAAAACAGAAAGGGCAACTAAGAAAGTTATTTATCCGCCAGGATCTTTAATTTTTAATGCATTTTATCAAACACCTTTTCATAAAGTTAAGGTAGTTATTTTAGGTCAAGATCCTTATTATGGAATTGGTCAGGCAATGGGTTTATGTTTTAGTGTACCAGATGGAATTCCTCCACCTCCATCTTTACAAAATATTTTTAAAGAATTACATACTGATATAGGAATGCCTATTCCAAGCACAGGTAATCTTACACCTTGGGCTAAACAGGGAGTATTTTTATTAAATGCTGTTTTAACAGTAAGAGCAAATGAAGCTGCAAGCCATAGTAAAATTGGGTGGATAAATTTTACTGATGCTGTTATTAAAAAAATATCAGAAGAAAAAAAAGATATTGTATTTATTTTATGGGGAAAATTTGCACAGGAAAAACAAATACTAATTGATGAAACAAAGCACACAATTCTTAAAGCAGCACACCCATCTCCATTAAGTGCATTTAACGGCTTTTTTGGTTGCAAGCATTTTAGTAGAACAAATGAAAATCTTGTAAAAAATGGGATTGAACCCATTAACTGGAGGTTATAATTGATAAAACATGAAACTATTGAAAAATATATTTGCACGTATTTGGGCTTTATGGGGAATTGTAACTTTTATTATTTCTTTTTTAATTGTTTATATTCCTTCAATGGTTACTTATCTTATACCTGGAAAAAAAGGACAAACAATTTTTATTTACATTTCTCGTATTTGGATGAATGTATGGCTTACTTTAATCGGATGCTCTGTAAAAATTGTAGGAAAAGAAAATGTAAAAAAAGGAGAAACATATATTTTTACTTGTAATCACAATACATTATTAGATGTTCCTTTAACATGCCCTTATGTTCCTGGTGCAAATAAGACTATTGCTAAAATGAGTTTTGCAAAAATTCCTTTATTTGGGTGGTATTATGCAAAAGGTTCAATTTTAATTGATAGAAAAAGTGATTTAAGCAGGAGAAAGGGTTTTGATAAAATGAAAAGTACTTTAAAAGAAAAAATTCATGTTTGTATATACCCAGAGGGAACAAGAAATAGAACAAACAACCCTTTGAAAAGTTTTTATGACGGAGCTTTTAAACTTTCAGTTGATTCTAAAAAAGCTATTATACCAACAATACTTTACAATACAAAAAAAGCTATGCCTAACGATAAATTTTTTTACTTATTACCAACAAAATTAGAGATGCACTTTTTACCTCCTATATATCCTGATAACTTAACAATACAAGAATTAAAGAAAATGGTTTTTAATATTATGTATGAAAAAGTAAAGTAGGCATAAATTATACTATACCTGCTTTACCAACTATAAAAGTATTTTATTGAAATCTTTTGCTAACAACTAATTCTTTGCTACCAACAGTATAAGTATAAAATCCTTCACCACTTTTTACACCAAGTTTGCCAGCAGCTACCATATTTTTTAATAATGGACAAGGTGAATATTTTGTATTTCCATATCCTTGATACAATACATCTAAAATATAGTAACAAACATCTAAGCCAATAAAGTCTGCTAATTGTAAAGGACCCATTGGATGAGCCATTCCTAATTTCATTATAGTATCAATTTCTTCTACACCTGCAATACCTTCATATAAACTATAAATAGCCTCATTAATCATTGGCATTAAAATTTTATTAGCTATAAAACCAGGGTAATCATTAACAACACAAGGTACTTTGCCTAATTGCTTACTAAGAGATACTATTGTATCTGTAACTTCTTGTTTAGTAGCATAGCCATTAATTATTTCTACCAATTTCATTACAGGTACTGGATTCATAAAGTGCATACCAATAACCATATCTGCTCTGTTTGTAACAGATGCTATTTTAGTTATTGAAATAGAGGAAGTATTACTTGCCAATATGCAGCCTTTGGGTGCAAACTCATCTATCTGCTTAAAAATATTTAATTTAAGTTCTGTATTTTCTGTAGCAGCTTCAACTACTAAATCTGCATTTGCTACACCTTCTGCTAATTTAGTGTTGGTAGATAAATTAGCCAGAGTTTGTTTTTTTTGTTCTTCTGTTAAACTGCCTTTAGCAATTTGCCTATCCAAATTTTTTGTAATGGTAGCAATTGCTCTTTCTAATTGTGTAGCATTTACATCAATTAAGTTTACACTAAAACCTGTTTGTGCAAAAACGTGTGCAATACCATTGCCCATTGTTCCTGCTCCAATTACTGAAATATTTTTCATAATTATTTTTTTGAGATATAGCAAAAATAGCTTTTACATTTATTAATCAAATGAAATAATGGTTTCAATAATTAAAATTAGCTACAATATTATCACTCATTAAATACTTAGATTGATGAATGATTTTTTTAAGCTAACATTGCAATATAAACAAAGAAAACATGTATCCTAACTTATATTATTTTTTCAAAGAAATTTTTGGGGTTGAAATTGAAGGATTAAAAATTATCAATTCATTTGGATTTTTTGTTGCCTTAGCATTTATTGCAGCAGCCTGGGCTTTAACCAGCGAGTTGAAGCGTAAACAAAAGCAAGGATTATTTGTTTATACAGAGCAAGAACATATTATTGGAAAACCTGCCTCAATTTCAGAATTAGTCGTTCATTTTTTCTTAGGATTTTTATTTGGTTTTAAAATTATTGGTGGTTTTTTTATGCCCAATGCTTTTGATGATCCTCAAGCATTCATATTCTCCTCTCAAGGAAATTGGTTGATAGGCATTATTGTTGGTGCTGTATTTGCTTGGTTAAAATGGAGTGAAAAAAATAAACAAAAACTACCAACTCCAGAAAAAAGGATTATTAGAATTTGGCCTCATGATAGAGTAGGAGATATGGTTATTTATGCAGCAGTTTTTGGTTTTGCTGGTGCTAAAGTGTTTGATATTTTAGAAGCACCACATACATTTTTTAAAATGTGGCAAGCTGTAAAAGAAGGTAAACAAGATTTTGGTTCTTTATTATTTAGTGGATTAACTTTTTATGGAGGGCTTATTGTTGCAGGAATTGCCATTATTGTTTATGCTAAGAAAAATAAAATAGCTATAATTCATTTGGTTGATGCATTTGCACCTGCAATGATGTTGGCTTATGCTGTTGGAAGAATTGGTTGCCAAGTAGCAGGTGATGGCGATTGGGGCATTATCAATAGTGCATTTATTAGCAATGAACAAGGACAAAGCATTGTTGCAACAGCTGAACAATTTAATGCTGCTATGCAAACAAACAGTAATTATTTAATCAGCAAATTTGGTTCTTTACAACAAGTACACTCTGCACACTTTGAACCTTTTTTAGGATTACCTAATTGGATGTTTGCTTATACATATCCTCATAATGTTGTAGGAGATGGAGTAGCATTAGCAAATTGTACAGGTATGCATTGTAATTATTTACCATTACCCGTTTTTCCAACTCCTTTTTATGAACTTACTATGTGCCTAATTTTATTTTTTATTTTATGGGCATTAAGAAAAAAAATAAAAATTCCTGGGCAAATGATGGGTATTTATTTAATCTTTAATGGAACAGAAAGATTTTTAATTGAAAAAATAAGAGTAAATGCAACATATAATATTTTAGGTATGCAAATAACACAAGCAGAAATCATTTCTCTTATATTAGTTTTTGCAGGCGTTTTATTATTTACTCAATCCAAAAAATGGTTTGTAAATCAAGTAAAACAATCTTAAATAATGGTTGCTATTTTCTCTGCATAAAATCATAAATTTGCAAGATGTTTAAAAAATAATAATTAATTATAATAAAATAAATTATGTGTGGAATTGTTGGATATACTGGTAAAAGACAAGCTTACCCAATAGTATTAAAAGGATTAAAACGTTTAGAATATCGTGGCTATGATAGTGCTGGAGTTGCACTAAAAAATGATAAAGGGTTACATATTTACAAGAAGAAAGGAAGAGTTGCTGAAATGGAAGAAGACATTGTAGGTAAAGATGTAAATGCAACCATTGGTATTGGTCATACACGTTGGGCTACACATGGTGAGCCAAATGATGTAAATGCTCACCCTCATAGAAGTAATAATGGAAAATTAGCTATGATACATAATGGTATTATAGAAAACTATGCACCATTAAAGCAAGATTTAATAAATAAAGGTTACTCCTTTTCAAGTGATACAGATACAGAAGTATTATTAAACTTTATTGAAGATATTCAAAAAAATAATCATTGTGGTTTAGAAGAAGCATTACGTATTGCACTAAAACGTGTAGTTGGTGCTTATTGTATTTTAATAATTAGTAATGATGATCCTGAAACAATTATTGCTGCAAGAAAAGGAAGCCCATTAGTAATAGGTATTGGTAAAGGAGAACATTTTTTAGCAAGTGATGCAAGCCCAATTATTGAATATACCAAAGAAGTAGTTTATGTAAATGATTATGAAGTAGCCATAGTAAAACCAGATGAATTAATATTAAAAAATTTGGGCAATGAAAAGCAAACACCTTTTGTTACCAAATTAGATATGGATTTAGCTGCAATAGAAAAAGGTGGATATGACCATTTTATGCTAAAAGAAATTCATGAACAACCCGATACAATTTTTGACTGTTTACGAGGAAGACTTTTACCTGATACAGGACAAATAATGATGAGTGGTATTGAAGATAATATTGATATTCTTAAAAATGCTAATCGTATTGTAATGGTTGCTTGTGGTACAAGTTGGCATGCAGGTTTAATAGCAGAATATATGATAGAAGATTTGTGTAGAATACCTGTAGAAGTAGAGTATGCAAGTGAGTTTAGGTATAGAAATCCTATCATTCAAAAAGGAGATGTAATAGTAGCCATTTCTCAAAGTGGCGAAACTGCAGATACTATTGTAGCACTTGAAAAAGCTAAAGAACAAGGAGCATTTATTTTTGGAGTTGTAAATGTTGTAGGTAGTAGTATTGCACGTATTAGTCATGCAGGAGCTTATACTCATGCAGGTCCAGAAATTGGTGTTGCAAGTACTAAAGCATTTACAGGGCAATTAGCAGTACTTGCTATGATGGCTTTAAAAATTGCTAAAGCAAAAGGAACAATAACAGACGACAGATACATTCAATTAATGAAAGATTTATACAACATTCCAGATAAAGTAAAAGAAATTTTAGCTGATACATCTAACATTAAAAAAATAGCTGAAAAATATAAAGATGCATCCGACTTTTTGTTCTTAGGTCGTGGATATAATTTTCCTGTTGCATTAGAAGGAGCATTGAAATTAAAAGAAATTTCATACATCCATGCAGAAGGTTATCCTGCTGCAGAAATGAAACATGGACCTATTGCATTGGTTGATGAAACTTTACCTGTTGTATTTGTTGCAACAAAAGATTCTTACTACGAAAAAATAGTAAGTAATGTACAAGAAATTAAAGCAAGAAAAGGACAAGTAATTGCTGTAGCAACACAAGGAGATAATGTAATTCCAAGTATGTCAAACGAAGTAATGTTTGTGCCTGATACAGATGAAGTAATTGCACCTTTATTAAGCGTTATACCACTTCAACTGATTAGTTATTATGTTGGTGTAGCAAAAGGATATGATGTAGATAAACCAAGGAACTTAGCAAAGAGTGTTACTGTAGAATAATTATTAATGAACAATGTTTTAGGTTGAACAACAATTCAACATTTAACATTCAACATTATTTAAAATATATGCCACAAAATAATATCATTAAAAGTAATCTTTCTTCACTCGGCTACGATTTTATTAAAAAAGAGCATATACCAAAAGGTAAAAATGAATATTATCTTAGGAATATGCAAAATAAAAGTGGTATAGAATATCGCCACCTTACTGCTTATGAAATTGAAGTATTAGTTCGTAATAGAAATACAAGTGATGATTGGAATAATATTTATGTAAGCAATGCCTTTAATCCAGAGCTTGTTCAAAACTGCAAATTATATGGCTTAGTAAGAATAGGTAAATTAGAATCTTATTGTTTAGAATATAGCGATTTAAAAGTACCAGTAGGTTTATATAATTCCACAATTATTAGTTGCGATTTTGGCGATAATGTTTGTATTGATAATGTCAATTATCTTTCTCATTATATTTTAGGCAATGAAGTAATTATTGTAAATGTTAGTGAACTTTCTACCACCAATTATGCAAAATTTGGCAACGGAATTATTAAACAAGGCGAACCAGAAGATATAAGAATTTGGTTAGAAATATGTAATGAAAATGGCGGAAGAAGTGTATTGCCATTTAATGGAATGTCGCCTGCTGACGCTTATTTATGGAGCAAATACAGAGATGATAAAAAACTATTAGATAAATTTAAGGAAATTACAGAAGCAAGATTTAATAATAAGAAAGGTTATTATGGAAAAGTAGGGCATAGAACTGTTATTAAAAACACAGCTATCATAAAAGATACTTGGATTGGTAACGATGCTTACATAAAAGGAGCAAACAAACTAAAAAACCTTACCATCAATTCTGGTGATGAAGGCAAAACGCAAATTGGTGAAGGTTGTGAATTAGTAAATGGAATTATTGATTATGGATGCAGAATATTTTATGGCGTAAAAGCTGTTCGTTTTATTATGGCATCTCATTCACAACTTAAATATGGTGCAAGACTTATCAACTCTTACTTAGGTAATAATGCAACCATTTCTTGTTGTGAAGTTTTAAACTCACTAATATTTCCTGCACACGAACAACATCATAACAACTCATTTTTATGTGCTGCATTAGTAATGGGACAAAGCAATATAGCTGCTGGTGCAACTATTGGCTCAAACCATAATTCAAGAGCAGCAGATGGAGAAATTATTGCAGGACGTGGCTTTTGGCCTGGCTTATGTGTAAGCCTAAAACACAATAGCCGATTTGCTTCATTTACTATTTTAGCTAAGAGTGATTATTTATACGAACTTGATATAAAAATTCCTTTCTCACTTGTAAGCAATGAGGTAGGCAAAAATGAATTATATATTTTACCAGCATATTGGTTTATGTACAATATGTATGCTCTTGCAAGAAATAGTTGGAAGTATATTGATAGAGATAAAAGAACAGATAAAGCATTAGATATTGAGTATAACGCCTTAGCCCCTGATACAATAAATGAAATATTTACAGCTCTACAAATATTAGAAGAAGCTACTGGTAAAGCTTGGTTTGTAAAAAATAATGAAACCAAACAAATAAAAAAAGAAGATTGCATTAATAAAGGGCAAGAGTTGCTAAACTCAAAAGATAAAATTGTTGCAGAGCTTGAAGTTGTTGTTGCTGGATTTGAGAATAGTAAAAGAAAAGTAGTTATTCAAAAGGTAATTAAATCATATCATTTGTTTAAAGAGTTAATTACTTATTATGGCACTATAACTTTAATAGATTATATACAAAAGCAAAAAACATTTTCTTGGAGAACAATAAAAGCATCTTTACCTAAACAGCCAAAACGTAATCAATGGATAAATTTAGGTGGGCAATTAATGCCTGTTGAAGTTGTAGAAAACTTAAAAGAAAAAATTAAGAAAGGAAGTTTACATTCTTGGGATGCTATTCATAATTTTTATAAGATACAAGCTGATAATTATGAAAAGCAAAAACTACATCATGCCTTAGCAAGCCTTTTTGAATTAAAAAATCTTTCTAAAACTTCTTTAAACTTAACAAAACTAAAATCTTTATTTGATGAAGCTATAGCTACCCAACAATGGATGACTATGGGCATTTACACTTCAAGAGAAAAAGATTATACCAATGCTTTCAGAAAAATGGTTTATGACACAACAGAAGAAATGAATAATGTTTTGGGAGATTTAGAAAAAAATACTTTCATAGTTCAACAGGAAAAAGAATTGAAGAAATTTATTTCTTTAGTAAATCAATTGAAAAAAAAATTAAAATAGAAATAAACTATTATTAAAAATAAAAGGTGTGAAATTTTTCACACCTTTTATTTTGCTTACTAACCCTTTTGATTATTTTATAAATTCTACATCATCAACATTTACTCTTAATCTGTTGTTGGTACTTCTTAAGAAAGAAGTATTTTCTATTTGAATACGTACATTATCTGTAGCTGTTGCAGGTATGCTATAAGTTGCATTTGTGAATGAACCTCTAACGCCTATTGTTTTTGAAAGAGTTGTCCAAGTAGTACCACCATCTTTAGAGTATTTTAATTGTACGCTATATTCTTGTGAATCATCTGAGCCTTCATTAAAGTTAGTACCACCAAATTTGAATTTTACTTGTTGAACACCAGTAATATCAAATTCCATTCTTATAAATCCGTCTTTTGTGCTACCTCCACGAAGTCTTGCAGATTGTGCACCATTCTTTAAATCATTTGCATCTGTGCCTAACATTGAATCTCCAAAATACCATGAACCAGTGCTTAATGTAACAGCACCATCAGTGTAACCTGTTTTTGTTCCAGTTTCAAAATTTTCTGTATCACTTGGTGTACCACCACCACCACTATTTGGAACATCTGCTGCAGTTCTAATAGTTATTTGTGGAGTTCCATTATATATAGAAACATATCCTGTAAATGTTGAAGCAGTTGCTGGTAGTGAAACTCCTAATGCTGTTCTTACAAATGAAATGATTGTACCAGTCGCATCTGTTACATCATAATTAATGCCTGTTGAATTAGTAGAAGTTTGAGCTATTGTTACATTATTTAAAGTAACTACTGTTGAAGCCCAATCATTAAGGTGAGCACCAATATCTGAAACAGTTGTATTTCTTGGAACAACACTTCCTGTTCCAGCTTTTTCAGAATTCATTACATTATTAATTTGTAAATCTCCATTAAATAATGAAACTGTTAATCCAGATACATCAACTTTTACACTATCATTTAATGCAAAGTTTGGATTCATTGAAGGAAAACGTAATTGTATTCCATATCCACTTGCATCTTGAATACGGTAATTACCTACAGCTTCATTTTGAGTATTTGAAACAATAATTCCTTTTATACCAATATCAGAACCTATGACTGCACCATTACCTAAAGCTCTTATTTCTTGAATTGTTTTATAAGTTAGATTACTACCTACACCACTACCACATCTAGTTCCATTAAATTGAACATCAGAAGTATCACGTATAACTAATTGTTTAGTGCCATTAAAGAAAGTATAAATTGCAGTAATAGTTCCTTTTCCTTTTGGTACATTTATTCCAGCAAAATTGGCATAGCTACTACTTCTTAAAATAATTGAATTTCCCGAACAATTTTGAAGATTAATGTTTACTGCAGAAACGGCTAAACTTGGGTCTCCATAAGTTTTTGATGTATCACCAGCAGTTACCTGAAAGTTTTTTAATTGTATCAAAGTATTTTGAAAACTATCTTGTAAAGTAGTTTTTAAATCTGCAAAATTTGTAATTACTCTTGGAGTGATATTATTTCCAAAACTTCCTTTAACTATATATTTATCAAATAAGTTTTGAGGAATTGGTGTTTGAGAAATTGGAGTAGTACTTGTATTTATAGCTCCTAATTGAATCATTCCACCATAATCGCCTACACATAAACCTTTTACTTTAATATATATTCTACGACCAACAGGATACATATTAAAAACATTAGTGCCATCTAAACGAACACTAACACCTCCTGTTTCATCTTGTATTGAAAGAGATTTATAAAAATTTCCACTTCTATCATCTGCTACAACAATACCAGAAATTACTTTATCATCAGTAATTTCTACTACAGAACCTGCTGTTGGTAACAATGCTTTAAGCTCTTTCAAAGTCATAGTTACAGGAATTCCAGGATCTACAAAGTTGGTATCTGGTTCGTCAAATTTTTTATTACATGCACTAATAATAGTAACTGTGGCAATTGTTAATAACAATGCTGCCAACCAATTGAATTGTTTATATTTCATAATACTCATTTGATAAAGAATTTAATATTTTTTGTTTAATTTTTATTTGTTAGAATCTTAAAGTTACACTTCCAAAATAGTTTAAGCCATAAGCATAATAATATTTTGATGGAAATTTATTAACGTTTTTATCAGCATAGTCAAAACGCAATTGTTCAAAGCCGCCAGAAATAATGTTTTTATTATTTAATAAATTATTGATACCTAAATTGAAAACTAAATAAGTAGCTTTTTTAAAGCCAAAACTTCTTGGAAGTTTCCAACTCCAACCACCAAAGAAATCTATTGTATAATCATCAGCTAATTTTGTTTGAGCTAATATTTCATCTCTTAATGCTGCTTCATCTGGTTTATTAATATCTAAGCCTTCAACTGCATCATAAGTTCTTCTAATTGGATTAAAATCTAACCATCTGTTTGCAGCATAATTTGCACTTAAGCTAACAAACCAAAACTTAGGGCTACGATATGATAAACCAACACTGTACGTATTTTGTGGTGTACTTGGTATTCTATAGTTTTGAGAATAAATTAAATCGTTGGTTAAAATAGCTGCATTATTATCAACTGTTACAGTTGCATTTTGTCTGCTATTATAATAAAATCTTCCAGCAGAAACTGCTACATTTAAAGTTATATTTCTCATAATTTTAGCTTCTGCACCAAATTCTCCTCCAAATTGTAATTTATCTATATTATTCATAGCATAGTTTACAAAGTTTCTGTATCCATCATGATAAAAGGTTAATACATTCATTTGATTATTCAATTGTGTATAATATCCTGTTAATCTAATTTTCAATTTAGGTGCATTTAAAACATAACCAGCTTCTACTGTTTGTATATCTTCATTGGTTGTATTGTCTTGTATAAAATCTCTTGTACGAGGAGATATATAAACATTATCAAATAAAGGAGCTCTTGTTAATACTGCTCCATTTGCATATAAATAATTTCTTCCATCAATTTTATATGTAACACCTCCTTTTATAGCATAGTTATTAAAATTATTGATAGAAGATTTTCCAAAAGAGTTGTCAGGGAAAATTCCTGTTTTTGTATATCCAACTCTCCAAAATTTTGTATTAGATAATTCGCCAGCAAGGAAGAAATCTACTTTCTTAAACTTAAATACACCTTGTAACCAAGTAGAAGCTTTACGCATTACAATATCATAATCGTAACCAAATTTATCTCCTTTATATAAAATTCTATTTGGCGTATTCAAATCATTTTGATTAGCTGAGCTATTATTTGGAAAATCTCTTTCTGCAAATTGATTGAGGTTTACATAAAATTCACCTCCCAATAAATCAGCTACTTCTTTATAATAATTATTTGTTTGGTTTTGGAAAGCAAGACCTCCAGTAAGTTCTGTATGATTTCCAATGCTTGTGTTGAATGTAGAATTGAAAGCTAAACGTTTTGTGCCAATTACTCTTTCTTCTTGTATATAACGACTTCTTCTACCAGAAACTGTATTTCCTGGAATACCATTTGCATTTTGTATTGTAGCAAAACTGTTTTTATTTATTTGATATAAATTATCCCAGTTAATTTGCCTTTTATTTATATCAGCTAACATAGCTTCAAGAACTTCTTGTTTAAGAGCATCGCCTAATTGATAGCTTGGTAAATATCTGTAATAATCTGGTCTTGGGTCAGGAGCATTGTACCAATCTAATGCACTTGTACTTCTTTTACCCCAAGTAGCACTAATAGCAGTATTAATTGTTGTACGATTATTAAAACGATATTCATCACTTAAAATAAATGTAGGCTGATTACTTTTACCAACATTAGCATTTCTTACTTTTCCATTTTGTAAACCCCATGTTGGGTTATAAAAATTATCACCAGCAATATTTCTTATTTCTTCAATTGCTGCACTTTGTCTACCATTTTCTGTAGGTGCATTAAATACAGATAAAGATAATAAATTTTTTTGCCCAGTACGTTTATCTATACCAACAAAATAGCTATAACCATTATAATAACTTCCTGGTATATAGCCTTCATCAGCACCTCTAAAACTACCAGCTACAACGAATGCCCAACCTTTTTTGTTTATTCCTGTTCCATGATAGAAAGTTAAACGATGTGTATAGGTTCTATTACTTAAAGCATAGCCTATTTGAGTTTGTTTTCGTTGCTTACTTGCTCTTGCATCAATTGAAGAAGAAGTTCCAATATCGCCAAAACTGTAAGTGTTTGGCCTTAATCCTATCGAAATATCTCTATTTCTCATTACATCATTTAAGCCACCCCATAAACTGTAAGGAGTAAATCCATTATCTAAATTATCCATAGGAATACCATTCAAATAAGTGGTATTCATATCTCCATCATATCCTCTCATTTTAAATCTAAAAGCATTAAAATTGAAGGACATTACAGAGTAAAAAGGATCTCTTCCAGCAGTTAAAACACTTGAAACATTTTGAGAACCACCATCACCTTTATCATCTTCATCAATAGCTATAACAGCAATATCACCAGCCATTTCATCTTTCAAATCATCTATAATAGTTGTGTCTCTTGATGTTTTAGTGTTAGTAGTGTTTTCCTTTTGGTTTGATTTTTGTTTTTTTTGTGCCATTAGTGTTATTGGCACAGCTATTAAAAGTATAATAGCAAGTTTACTTAATCTTATCATAAACATAATTTAATCGCAAAGGGCAAATATAAGCCCATTTGATAAATTACAATGCTATTAATCGCTGTATGCAATTTTTTTTAGGCTAAAAAATACGAATAACAATAATTACGAACGATAATTACAAAAAAACTGAGAGTTAGAGCTTTATATTAATTAGTCAGATAATTCAATATTTTGGAAAAATAAATCTTTATTTTTAGTATCTCTACCATTTTTTATAGTGCTAGTAAATAAATATAAATCAGAGCCTATAAAAACACATTTAAAATAAGATTGTAAATCTTTTTCTGTTTCTATTAATTCTATATTATAACAAACATAATCGTTCCACTTAGCAATTTCAGATTTTTTAATTTCAGCATTTGCCGATTGAGATAAAAAACTAACTTTAAATTGTTCAAAAAATTCTTCTTTTTCTACTAAAGATGCTAAAGTTGCAGAATCTAATCCAAGTTTTCCTAAATCTGTTATTGTAATAACACATAACGTACTATCATCAAAAGCAAATTGATATGCTATGTTTTCTTCATCCCCTATTAAGGTAGGTGCTTTAGGTAATTTAACTGAAACTCTTTTATCTATTTGGGTTTTAACCCAATGAGTCTGTGCATTTACACTTATCGTAATTAATGAAAAAAGCAACATTATTGCTAAATGCAAAAAACTTTTTTTCATATTTGATTGATTAAATTATAGCAATAATAAATGAATACTTTTACATTATAACATATTCGCCTCTTTTATTTATAGAAATAATGGGTAATTGTTTGTGAAGTTCAAAGAAATCAAAAACTTCTTTTAGTTTATCAGCAAATAAACGGTAGTCTCTATCATCCTCAGTAGCAAGCTTTAACTTTTGAACACTTTTAGGAATATTATATCTCACAGGGAAAATATGTACAGGAATAAAATCATCTCCATAATGTTTTGCATAAGAACTAAGAATATAAATTTCTTCCATTGGTTTATTCATTACTGGAATACAACCTACAGTTGTACAACTACCATGAATATATATATCACTACCAGGTCTTGCAGAATCACTTAGTAACAAATCTGATGCGTTAGGATAATTGATTCCTAAGCTCATGTGATACTCACTTTTAGGATTAAAATTATTGATATAATAAAACCCTTCTGGTACTTGAAAATCTCCTTGCATTCTTTTAGGTCCAAGACTGCCACTTAATGCACAAACTTTATAAGTTTTAAATAATTTGTAATCTTCATGATTACTATTTCTTACCCAAACTTCTAATTGTGAGTCATACTTAAAACTACGAATATATATTTGTTGAGGAGGCCATTGAAGCTTTGCTTCTGCAAATTGTTTTTTAAGTGTATCTTCTTTTGTTTTTAAAGCATTAATTACTCTTGGAAATTTTTTTTGGTAATCCATAAAAGAAGATGTTTGTGCAAAACCATGATAACAGAACATCAAAAAAAATACTAAAAATAAATGGCTCTTACTTCTCATACATTCAAAAATATATGATTAAAATATTGGTTGATTATTATGTGTATTATATTAACAAAATTGGTTCTATTATTAACAATAAATAGTATTACTAAACAATTGTTCTCATTTTCTTTTAATAAAAACTTAAATTTTGTATTACTATAATTGTATAATTGTCATTACAAACTAAACTTGTAACTTGAGCATTATTTCATTGTTATGAAAGTAATTATAACTATTATATTATTTACAATTTCATTTATGGTTGAGGCACAACCTTTAACTACTAAAAACAAAAAATTACTTAATGAAATTGAAAAAGAAATAAGACCTTATGCTGAAAAAATGGTAATGGAAGAAGAAGCTATTGATAGATATAGAGC
>JAIXLO010000115.1 GCA_026931325.1 Chitinophagales bacterium
GTTAAAAAGCACTTATATAAGGATAGCTTATTAAATTAATATAAAAAAAACATTTATTTTTTTTATATTGATATTTAAAAACCTTAATTTGGGCAACTCATTTTAACAATTCTAAAAAATAAAATTTGTTAGTTACATTTTTTTTTCATTAGAATTGCGAAATAATTTTTTAACAAAAAAAATTTAAAATTAAAAATTAGAATTATGGCTGACGTTAAACCAACAACTGCTACTGCAGTAAAAGCAAACACAAAAACTCAACCAAAGAAAAGTGGTAATGCAATTTCATGGATTGCTCCTATAGTTTGTATCCTATTAGGATATATAATATGGAGATTTATTTTTGGCTCTCCAAGTAATTTTAATAAACCAGATTTAAATAGTTGGTTTTGGCCCAATCACCACGAATTAAAGCCAAATACAGGATTAGCAAAAATGTACGAGGGTGGTATAGTTGTACCAATTCTTATTGGTTCATTTTTTATAGTTATAACTTTTTCAATTGAAAGATTCTTAACTATTAAAAAAGCTATGGGTGCTGGAAATATTAATGAGTTTCTTCGTAAGGTTCAATTTCATTTAGCTAATAGAGATGTGGAGAAAGCATTGGCAGAATGTGATAAACAAAAAGGTAGTGTAGGAAATGTAATGAAATCTGGATTAAATACCTACAAAGAAATGATTACAAATTCTGAACTTACTACAGAACAGAAAGTTCTAAATATTCAAAAATCTATCGAAGAATCAACAGCATTAGAATTACCAATGTTAGAAAAAAATTTAGTATTCTTATCAACCCTCTCTTCTTTAGCAACATTATTAGGATTGTTAGGAACAGTGTTAGGTATGATTAAAGCTTTCTCTGCTTTAGGAGAAGATAGTGGAGGAGCTAATGCTGCTGCTGAACTTTCAATAGGTATTTCTGAAGCCTTGTTTAATACAGCTTTGGGGATTGGAACATCTGCTGTTGCTATTATAATGTATAATGTATTTACAACTAGAATTGATGCTCTAACTTTTGGTATAGATGAATCTGGTTTCACTTTAACACAAAGCTTTGCTTCTTTATACAAATAATTTTTGTGGAAAGAAGAACACTTTGAATCTTAATTATTGTGAAAAAAATCTAAACTAAATTAAAATGGCACGTGCTAAGATACCTAGAAAGAGTACAAGTATTGACATGACTGCAATGTGTGATGTAGCATTTTTGCTGTTAACATTCTTTATTCTTACTACAAAATTTAAACCAGCTGAAGCTATTACAGTTACACCTCCTAACTCAGTTTCAGATAAAGCAGCTCCTGAAAAAGACGTGGTTTTAATAACCATTAACCCAGAAGGAAAAGTTTTTTTATCAATGGATAACGAAGAAAAAAAAGAAATTGTAGCTGAAACTTTAAATAAGGAAAAAGGATTAAACTTAAATATTAATGCTTTTAAGAAAGCTCAATTTTTTGGAACATCATTTAGTAAACTTCCATCTTTTCTTGCTTTAGATGAAGAACAACGAAGAGGAGATAATATACCTGGTATTCCTTGTAAAGATAGTGTAAACAATGAAGTAACAGACTGGCTAAGAATAATAAGAAGTGCTTATATGGGTAGTAAAATGAATTTATTAGTGAAAGGAGATAATAAATCTAAATATCCAGCTTTTAAAAATGTTATTTCAGCATTTAAGAAAAATGATTTATTAAAATTTCAAATAATTACAAATCCTGAAGCTGTACCTATAGGTAGTGAATTGTATAGACAAGCTAAAGCAGCAGTTAAATAATTTTTTAACAAGTAAAATATTAAATTATGGCAGAATTGGATACCTCCTCTGGGAGTAATAGAAAGAAGGGCCCTGGTGTCAAGAAAAGTAAAAAAATGTCCACAAGAGTTGATTTAACTCCAATGGTGGATTTAGGATTTTTGCTGCTTACCTTCTTTATTTTTACTACAACTATGAGTTTGCCTACGTCTATGAATCTTTATCTACCTAAAGACACAGACAACCCAGAAGAACAAAATAAAATTAAAGATAATAGTGCTTTAACTATTTTGTTAGGCAAGGATAATAATGTGTTTTATTATGAAGGAATTTTAGACAATAACAACGCATCAACCAACTTTAGATCTTCCAACTTTGGCTTAGGTGAAGATGGAATAAGATCTGTAATACTAAAAAAGAAAAGAAGTACTGATGATAAGGACTTTATGGTTGTTATAAAACCAAGCGATGAATGTACTTATAAAAATGTAGTAGATATTTTAGATGAAATGACTATTAATGTTGTTAAACGTTATGCAATGGTTGATATTAGTGATGTAGAAGAACAACTTGTAAAAGCAACAGAAGCATCCGGAGGCAGTAATTAAAAAAAATTACTTGAATTTATGTAATCAAAAACAGTCTTGCATCTTATTAGAAAATTAATTAGTTATGGAAAAGAATAAAATTTTAACCGCCGACATTCTTGATATTATCTTTGAAGGAAGAAATAAAGAATATGGAGCATACGATTTACGTAAAACTTATGTAAAACGTATTACTACTGCATTTTTAGTTACAGTTTCTATTTCTGTATTATTTTTTATAAGCACAGTATTAGCAAATTCTCGTAGCAAAAAAGATGTAAAAATTATGGTTCAGGATGTGGAATTACAAGATTTTAAAGAAGTAGAAGAAAAGAAACCAGAACCTCCACCTCCTCCACCACCTCCAGTTCAAGAACCTCCAAAAGTGGAAATGAAACAATTTACTCCTCCTAAAATTGTAAAAGCTGAAGAAGTAAAACCTGAAGAAATTCCGCCTGAAGTAACTAAATTAGAAGAATCTGCTATTGGTACTAAAAATCAGGAAGGAATGAAAGATGAAGGAGTAATAGCTGCACCTGTAGTAGAACCTGGTACAGGAACAAAAGTAGAAGCTCCAAAAGTAGAAGAAGATTATAATAAAATATTTACTGTAGTACAAATAGAGGCTGAGTTTCCTGGTGGTAAAGCTGCTTGGAACAAATACTTACAACGTAATTTGAATAGTAGCTTACCAATGGATAATGGAGCCCCTCCAGGTAGATATACAGTAAACGTAATTTTTACAGTTGATAAAGAAGGAAATGTAAGTGATGTACAAGCAGAAAATGACCCTGGTTATGGCACAAAAGAAGAAGCTATAAGAGTTATTAAAAAAGGACCTAAATGGAAACCAGCTATTCAAAATGGTAGAAATGTAGCTTATCGTCATAAACAAAGCATCACATTTATTGTATCAGAAGAATAAAAAATCTTAGAAAAAAATAAATCAAAAAGAGAGGCTGTCTAATTAGTAGGCAGCCTCTCTTTTTTGCAGAGGGGAAGGGATTCGAACCCTCGATACAGTTTCCTGTATACACACTTTCCAGGCGTGCTCCTTCAACCACTCGGACACCCCTCTATCTTTTTATTAAAGTGTGCAAATGTACATAAGTTATGTATTTAACTTTACTCAAAAAATTATTACATATTCATTCAAATTACATCATCTTTGTTAAGAACATAGATGAGTTGTTTTTTATAAAAAATAAAATTAAAATTTTAATATGGAGTCGTACTATAAATTATTAGCAGACAATAAAGAATGGGCTTCTAAACAATTACAACTAAATCCAGCATTTTTTAATAACCTTACCGATATACAAACACCTGATTTTTTATGGATTGGCTGTAGCGATAGTCGTGTACCAGCAAATGAAATTACAGGTACAAAACCAGGTGAAATTTTTGTACATCGCAATGTTGCTAACTTAGTAGTTAATACTGATGTAAACTTATTGTCTGTATTGGATTATGCTGTTACTTATTTAAAAGTAAAACACATAATTATTTGTGGGCATTATGGTTGTGGTGGTGTAAAAGCATCTATGGATAATACAGATTATAAATACATTTTAAATATGTGGTTGAGGAATATAAAAGATATTCAACGCTTATACCATGAAGAATTACTTTCTATAGAAAATGAAAAGCTACGTTTTGATAGATTGGTAGAATTAAATGTAAAAGAGCAAGTAATGAATCTTGCTAAAACTTCTATTGTACAAAAGGCTTGGAAAAATGGCGATACACCACATTTACACGGATGGGTTTATGATTTAAAAGATGGCATTATAAAACCCATTTTTGAAATGAAGGCAGGCACACATATTAATCCTCTTTATGAATTTGATTTTGAGTAAAATAAATTTTACAAAGTAGTTTCTAATTGAGGCAATTTTCTAGGTTGAATATTTTTTACATTATCTGAAATATGTTTAATATGTTCTGGTGTTGTACCACAACAGCCACCAACAATATTTACCCAACCATTCTTTGCCCATTCTTCTAAAAAATGTGCAGTATCTTCTGGTGCTTCATCATATTCACCCATAGCATTAGGTAACCCTGCATTAGGATAAGATGAAACATAACAATCTGCAATACTAGAAAGTTCTTCAATATGCCCACGCATTTCTTTTGCTCCTAATGCACAATTTAAGCCTACACTCAATGGTTTTGCATGTTTTACAGAAATATAAAAAGCTTCTAAAGTTTGACCACTTAATGTTCTGCCACTTGCATCTGTTATTGTACCACTAATCATTATAGGCAGTTCAACATTGTTTTCTCTAAAATATTTTTTAGCAGCATAAATAGCAGCCTTTGCATTTAAAGTATCAAAGATGGTTTCAATTAATAAAATATCTGCACCTCCATCTATCAAACCTTTTATTTGTTCTGAGTATGCAGCTTCTACTTCATCAAAAGTTACTGCTCTATAACCTGGGTTATTTACATCTGGCGAAAGACTTAATGTTTTATTTAAAGGACCAATAGCACCAGCTATAAAAATTGGTTTCTTTTCATTAGCAGTAGCTAAATATTCTTCAATAGCTTTTTTAGCACACTGTACTGATGCTACATTTAATTCATAAGCCAACTCTTGCATATCATAATCTGCTTGCGCTATTCTTGTACTACTAAATGTATTTGTTTCAATAATATCAGCACCTGCTTCTAAATATTTTTTATGAATTTCAGTAATAATTTGTGGCTGTGTAATACTTAATAAATCATTATTTCCTTTTACATCCTTATGCCAATTTTTAAATCTTTCTCCTCTAAAGTCTTTTTCTTGTAGTTTATAATGCTGAATCATGGTACCCATAGCACCATCAATAATTAATATTCTTTTTTCTAATTCTTGTTTAATATCATTAACAGACATACTTTTATTTTGCTTTTATTTTTTAAATTCTCAAAATCTGATAAACGAGAAACAATCTGTGAAGTTGGCAGAAATGAATTTCGTTTATTAGTTCATATTTTTAAGAGTAGGTAGAACAATAAACAAATCCACACCTACAATTTTACAAAAGTAGTATAAATAGTTAATTGATAATTTACGATTATGTAAATACTTTTTTTATTGCTTCAGCTTTTAAAAGACATTCTTCATATTCTGCTTGTGCATTGCTGTAAAAAGTTATTCCTCCACCTACCTGATAGTTTAAGTATTTGTTTTCTGCATTGTACATTATGCTTCTGATAACAACATTAAAATCAAAATCTCCATTGGGAGAAATATAACCAACAGTACCACTATAAATTCCTCTTTTGGTTTGCTCATATTTTTCTGTGAGTTCTAAAACTCTTTTTTTAGGAGCACCTGTCATACTTCCCATTGGAAAAGTTGTTTGTAGAATATCTGCAAAATCAATACCTGATTGTAATTGACCACTAATAGTAGAAATCATTTGATGTACCTGAGGAAATGAATAAATGCCATAAAGTTCATCAACTTTTACAGAACCTTTTGTACAAATTTTACTTAAATCATTTCTCATTAAATCTACAATCATCACATTTTCACTTCTATCTTTTTTGCTATTATATAAATTTTCTTTTAGTTTATTATCTAAAATTTTATCAGTAAGATTTCTTTTTATTGTTCCTTTTATTGGTTGAGAAATAATAGTATTATCTTGTTTTTTTACATATCTCTCAGGGCTTGCACAAAGTAAATAGTGATGTTGTAATTTATAATAACAAGCAAATGGGTTAGGCGATAGTTGTGATAATTTTTGATATATAGCTAAAGGGTTTATAGAAATATTTTCTGCAAAAAATTCTTGACAAAAATTTATTTCATAACAATCACCATGTTGTATATGCTTTTGTAATTGCTCAATAGTTTTTAAGTATTGACGCTTTGAAATCTTAGATGTAAAAGAAATAGGTGAAGTAACAAAATCAAAAACAGAAGAAATTGGTGTATTAATAATCTCTTTAAATATTTTTTCTGGATTTTGATTAATGCAAAAAATAGTAGCCTTATTATCAATTATGTTAATGACAGTTTCTGGTACAAAAAAATATAGTGGAGGAAATGCAATATTATCTGAGTGGTTAGATGTAGTATTAAACAACTCATCTTTCACTTCAAAATTTACATGACCAAATAACCATTTATTTTTATTTGCTTGTAAAAATTGCTTTAAGTTCTCAATAAAATTAGCTTCTACTTTACAGTACTGTATAGCGTTTACACCTACTAAACATTCAGTAGTATGGTTTGGTAATTGATATTGATGATTATCCATAAAACAACAAACATTAAATTGGTTTACCCAACCTAACATTTGTTGTTTAAAGTCAGTAAAATTATTTATGAAGAAATCCGCTGTATTGTAATTCACTTTTGGCGGAATTAAAAATCATCTTCATCATCATAATCTTCATCATCATCAAAAAACTCATCAAATTCTTTGAAGTCATCATCTAAGTCAAATTCATCATCATCTCCTCTTTTGCCAGAGCCTTTTTTCCCTTTAGTTTTAGGAATGTCAAACTCATCAAAATCAGGGTCCCATGAATCTTCTTCATCAACTTTTTCCCAATCATCTTTTTCTTCTATTTCATCATAATCATCATCGTCATCATCTTCAATTTCCCTTTGTTTTTTCTTAGGAGTATCTTTTTTCTTTGATGCCTTTGGTGATGATAGTTTTTCAAAATCATCATCAAAACCTTCATCATCTTCATCGTACATTTTAAATTTTTTTGAAGATGATTTTTCTTTTCTTTTGTTTTCTTTTGCTTTGGGTGTAGTAGTTTTTTTACCCTTATCAGATTTTGTAGCCATAGTTCTAATAAGTTTTAATATTGGTTTAGTAAAATTTCAAAGTTATATTGTATTAACCAAAATTTTTTTATACTTTTTTTAATTATAAAGAAATTATTTGCTCTCTCTCAGGTCCATTTGAAACATATTTAATTGGTGCACCAATATATTGGTTAATAAAATCAATATATACAGACATATTGTTAGGTAAATTCGTTGCATTTTTAATAGTTGTTGTATCTGTAATCCAACCATTAAATAATTTATATTCTGGTTTAATTTGTAAGTTATTAATTTGATATGGAATTTCGTTAATTATTTTTCCGTCAATATTATAACCTACACAAACACTTAATTGTTTAAAGCTATCTAATACATCAGCTTTTGTCATGACAACTTTTGTAATTCCATTAAGCATACAAGTATATTTTAGAGCAACTAAATCAATCCAACCACAACGTCTTGGTCTGCCTGTTGTTGCTCCAAATTCATTTCCTTTTTTTCTTAATTCTTCTCCAACATTATCATGTAGTTCAGTAGGAAATGGACCTCCACCAACTCTTGTACAATAAGCTTTTGTAACACCAATTACATCATTTATTTTTTGAGGACTCACTCCTAAGCCAGTACAAACGCCTGCACTAATAGTATTTGAGGAAGTAACAAAAGGAAATGTACCAAAATCTATATCTAACATTGAGCCTTGAGCTCCTTCTGCTAAAATTTTTTTTCCTTCTGCTAATTTATTATTGATGAAATATTCACCACTTACAATATTAAGTGTTTTTAAAAATTCTATAGCATCAAAAAATTCTTCCTCCCATGCTGATATATCTTCATTGAAATGAAAATTATCTAATAATTTTTGATGCTTTAATCTAAGCTTTATGTATTGTGTAGTAAAATTTTTGCTCAACAAATCACCAACACGAATTGCATTTCGTCCTGTTTTATCCATATATGCAGGACCAATTCCTTTTAAAGTACTACCAATTTTACTATCTCCTTTTTGAAGTTCACTTGCTTTATCTAATGCTCTATGAGTTGGAACAATAACATTTGTTTTTTCTGAAATAAAAAGATTTTTTCTTACATCAATTCCAAAACTTGCAACAGTTTCACATTCTTTTTTTAAAGTTACAGGATCTAATACAACACCATTACCAATAAGGTTTACACAATTTTGATGGAATATTCCAGAAGGTATTTGATGTAATACAACTTTTTTATCATTTACATATAATGTATGACCAGCATTTGGGCCTCCTTGAAATCTTGCAATAACATCATAATTAGGAGCAAAAAAATCTACAATTTTTCCTTTGCCTTCATCGCCCCATTGCAAACCAAGTATTACATCTACCATAGTTTATTATTATATCAAGACAAAAGTAAGTATTGCCTTCATGTAAAAAAATTAATTAGAAAAATGTGATTTAATTTTTGCTCTTTAACCATTTAACTCTTGTTATTTTGTGCATAATAATTTTTTATGCGTATTATCTCTTACAATACAAATGGTATAAGAGCAGCCATTAAAAAAGGTTTTATTGATTGGCTGAAAACTAATCCAGCAGATATTATTTGCATTCAAGAAACAAAAGCAACCAAAGGAGATATAGATATAAAGCCATTGCAAGATTTAGGTTTTGAAGTGTATTGGTTTGCAGCACAAAAAAAAGGCTATAGTGGTGTTGCTGTTTTTACAAAAATAAAACCAAATAATGTTGTATATGGAACACAAATAGAACAAAGTGATTTTGAAGGGAGAGTAATACAATTAAATTTTAAAGATGTTACTCTGATTAATGCATATTTTCCAAGTGGTACAAGTGGAGATGAAAGACAAAATTATAAATATCAATGGTTGGATGAAATGTTTGATTATTTACAAAACCTTAGAAAGAAAAATAAAAAAATAATTCTTACAGGAGACTATAATATAGCACATACAGAAATAGATATTCATGATCCTAAAGGAAACAAAAATTCATCTGGTTTTTTACCAGAAGAAAGAGCATGGCTTACAAAGTTTTTGCATAATGGCTGGATAGATAGTTTTAGATATAAAAACCCTGATACAATTGGTGCTTATACATGGTGGAGTCAACGTTTTCCAAGTGTAAGATTACAAAATAAAGGTTGGAGAATTGATTATATATGTGTTACAGAAAATTTGAAAAATAATATTGTTAGTGCTGCTATTTTACCAGAAGTAAAACATAGTGATCATTGTCCTATTTATTTGGAGTTGTCGTTGTAGATTTTATTTTTTTAGTTATTTTATTTAACAATGAAAAGAAATAAATGAAAGACGATATAAAAAAGAAGAAAGAGAAAGTTGTTTTTGATTACTTTAGAAAAGTTTATTCATCTTTTCCAAAAGGGGAAATTATATATCAAGATAAGCCAGACTTTTTGATAAAAGCTAATGATAAAATTATAGGAGTAGAAATTACAGAGGCTATAAATGATACAGAAGAGTTAACAAAATATAAAATTCAAGTAGATGTTGCAAATAGAGTATTAGAAAAACTTAAAAACATTTTGAAATTTACATTTAGTATTGACATTTCACTTAATAATTATTGTTTATCTAATAAAAGGAGAGAAGAAATATCTCATAAGTTAATGGAAATTTGTTCTAAGGAATACTATAATCTAAAAAACTTAGAGGGTTTCATAATAAGAAATTATAAACAACCCATAAATAAAATATCTATTAAAGAGAGAAATATTTTAGAAAAGATGGGGTATAGATATTTACCAGAAGAGGTTGACTATATTTATATAACTCGTTATGATATTGATGCAGAATCATGGAATAGTCAGGGAGTAGCCTTTTGGGCTCCTGCATTTGATGTAGGTAAACTAAGTTCAATTTTAGAAAAGAAAGAAAAGAAACTTATAGATTATACTAAATGTGATGAACAGTGGCTAATACTTTTTTGTACTGGATTGGCTTATAGTTACTACAAAAGATTTAATCTCAATGAAACAATTGATTCGGATTTCGATAAAATATTTTTTATTCAGTTAAATGAAAAATTACTTGAATTAAAAACTAAGAAGCGAATAAAATAGCTATTTATTAATTCTAAATTTTATTCAAAATACCAAAAGCATATTTAACATATTAACTTTTTATCTCGTTCTAAATAAAAATGGTTCACGAACTCATGAACCATTTTTTTATAAAATAATTTAGACTATTTTAAGAAAGTTTTGCTTGCAAAGCTTTATCTAATTCATCTAAAAATTCTTCAGTGTATAAATAATGTTCTCCATGATTTACTTTACTACCATGAATACAAACAGCTAAATCTTTGGTCATTTTACCACTTTCTACAGTTTCAATACAAACTTGTTCTAATGCATTGCTAAATTTAATTAACTCTGTATTGTTATCTAATTTTCCTCTAAACTCTAAACCTCTTGTCCATGCAAAAATTGATGCAATAGGATTAGTAGAAGTTGGATTTCCTTTTTGATGTTCTCTATAATGTCTTGTTACTGTACCATGTGCAGCTTCAGCTTCCATTATTTTTCCATCAGGAGTAACTAAAGTAGAAGTCATTAAACCTAAGCTACCAAAGCCTTGTGCTACAGTATCGCTTTGAACATCTCCATCATAATTTTTACAAGCCCATACAAAATTGCCATTCCATTTTAAAGCACTTGCAACCATATCATCAATTAAACGATGTTCGTATGTAATGCCTGCTGCATTAAATTGAGTTTTAAATTCTTGTTCATAAATTTCTTGGAAAATGTCTTTAAATCTTCCATCATATTTTTTGAGAATAGTATTTTTTGTAGAAAGATAAAGTGGCCATTTTTTTTGTAGAGCAGTATTAAAACAACTTCTTGCAAAGCCTTTAATACTTTCATCAGTATTGTACATGGCTAATGCTACACCATCTCCTTTAAAATTATATACTTCATGTTCTATAACACTTCCATCTTCTGCTTCAAACTTAATAGTAAGTTTTCCTTTTCCTTTAGTAACAAAATCTGTTGCTCTGTATTGGTCTCCAAAAGCATGACGACCAATACAAATAGGAGCTGTCCAATTTGGTACTAAACGAGGAACATTTTTGCAAACAATTGGTTCACGAAAAACAGTACCATCTAAAATATTTCTGATAGTACCATTAGGGCTCTTCCACATTTGTTTTAAATTGAATTCTTTTACTCTTGCTTCATCAGGAGTAATTGTTGCACATTTAATACCAACACCATATTGTTTAATAGCATTTGCAGCATCAATCGTTACTTGGTCGTTTGTAGCATCTCTGTGTTCAATACCTAAATCATAATATTTAATATCAATATCAAGATATGGAAGAATAAGTTTGTCTTTAATAAATTTCCAAATTATTCTTGTCATTTCATCGCCATCCAACTCTACTACAGGATTGGCTACTTTAATTTTAGCTGCCATATTTTTAAGAATTAAATTAATTAAAAAGTGCCGCAAATATAGGGCTAATGCTATTTATGAAATATGTTTAGAGTAATAGAAGTAAAACTAATTTTTCCATAAAAAAAGCGTAAGGCTTTACAAGTTTCTTACGCTTTCTTAAAAAGAATTCAAGATTTTATTTTTTAAATTTTGCTAATTCTTCAGCCATTGTTTTTCCAATATCAGCAGGGCTTGCCACAACAGCAATACCACATTCTGCCATAATTTTCATTTTGGCTGCAGCAGTATCATCTGCACCACCAACTATTGCACCTGCATGACCCATTCTACGACCTGGAGGAGCTGTTTGTCCTGCAATAAAACCAACAACTGGTTTTGTTTTATGGTCTTTAATCCAACGTGCAGCATCTGCTTCCATGCTTCCTCCAATTTCACCTATCATAATGATTCCATCTGTTTCAGGATCATCCATTAAAAGTTTTACAGCTTCTACAGTAGGTGTACCAATAATAGGGTCTCCACCAATACCAATTGCAGTTGAAACACCTAAACCTGCTTTTACTGCTTGGTCTGCAGCTTCATAAGTTAATGTACCAGATTTTGAAACAATACCAATTCTTCCTTTCTTAAAAATAAAACCTGGCATAATACCTACTTTAGCTTCTTCTGCAGTAATAACTCCAGGGCAATTAGGACCAATTAAACGAGTAGTTTTATCTTGTAAATAATTTTTTACTTTAACCATATCTTGTACCGGTATTCCTTCTGTAATACAAACAACTAAAGCAATACCAGCATCAGCAGCTTCCATAATTGCATCAGCAGCAAAAGCTGGTGGAACGAAAATGATGCTTACATCTGCTCCTGTTGCTTTTACAGCATCTGCAACAGTATTAAAAACTGGTTTATCCAAATGTGTTGTGCCTCCTTTATTTGGAGTTACACCTCCTACTACGTTTGTTCCATATTCTATCATTTGTGTAGCATGAAAAGTACCTTCTGTACCTGTAAAACCTTGTACAATAATTTTAGAATTTTTGTTTACTAATACTGCCATTATTTACTTTTTTGTGTAGAAAAATGATTATGCTGTAATACTTTTAAAAAGATATTTTTTATAAATCTTTTTTATGATAAGCAATGCTGCAAATGTATATGCAATAGCTTTTCTAACAAAAATTAAATTCAATTTTATGGTTTTGAACTTAAAGTTTTTCCATTTCGTTACTAACAAAAGTTGAGAGTGTTTTAATGTATTCTGGAGAAAAATTAAATTGTAAACCAGCAGCTTTATACAATTCAGGAAGTGTTTTTGTGCCACCTAAACTTAGTGCATTGATATAATTACTTAATGCTTGTTGTGGATTTTGTTTGTGTTGCATCCATAAGCCAATTGCTCCTAATTGTGCAATACCATATTCTATGTAATAAAATGGAACTTCAAATAAGTGTAGTTGCTTTTGCCAAGCAATAGAACGATAATTTTCTAAACCAGAAAAATCAATTTCATCTGAAGAAAATTCTTGTAAATATTCTAACCATTTATTTGTTCTTTCTGTTGTTGTATGATTGGGGTTTTCATATATCCAATGCTGAAATTTATCTATTAAAGCTATCCAAGGAAAAATGGTTATTACTCTTTCTAATTGATGTTCTTTGGCACGTTTTAAATCTTCTGCTTTTTCAAAAAAAATATTCCAATAATTCATACTAAAAAGTTCCATTGCCATACTGGCAACTTCTGCAATTTCTGTAGGATATTCTTTAAATGCACTTAACTCTAATTGATGGCTTAAAAAAGAATGTATTGCATGACCACCTTCATGAACCATTGTTGTTACATCACTCATTTGCCCTGCTGCATTCATAAAAATAAAAGGTGCACCACTTTCTAATAAAGGGCAATTATAGCCACCTGGTGCTTTTCCTTTTCTGCTTTCTAAATCAAAATGTTTTAGCTCGTTCATTTTCTTTAAGCAGTCTGCAAAAAATGGGTGTAATTGTTTAAAACATTCAACAGATTTTTCGTATAGTTCTTTACCTGTTGTAAATGGTTTTAAAGGTTGTGTTCCTTCAGGCTCTGCTTCAGTATCCCAAGGTTTTAATACATCTAACTGAAGTTTTTGTTTTTTGTTTTTATAAATTTTATTTACTAATGGAAGTATGTGTTGTTTAACAGCTTCATGAAACTGAAAACAATCTTCTTTCTTATAATCAAATCTTCCTAACTCTTCAAACCTATAATCTCTATAATTTTTATATCCTGCATTTAGTGCAATAGCATTACGTTTTTTTATTAATTCATTAAACAAATTATCTAACGCTTCTTTGTCTTGCAATCTTCTTTCATTTATTTTTTTATAAACTTCTTCACGTAATTTTCTATCACTGTTTTCTAAAAATTTTGCTGCCTGTTGTAGTGTATATTCTACACCATTTATTTCAACAGTCATTTTACCAGCAATTACACCAAACTGTTGTTGCATAACACTTTGTTCAGATTGTAGAGGAATATTTTCTTCTCTGAATAAGGCAATATTCTTTTTTACATTTCTTAAATAAGTAAAAAACTTCTGTTGGTCTAACTCTTTTGTAATAGGAGAGTTAATAAGCTTTTTATTCAAAGCATCTGCATAAGGTTGAAGCTTTGGTTGAATTTCCATGCAGAAATAAGTAAAAGCTTCTTCTAAAGATTTATCAGTTGTATCGCAAGTCATTTTTATTTGTCGCCAACAAGCATCTTCACTTACAATAGCTTCTAATTCACTGATATCTTTCAACCAATTTTCTAATTCAGTTTTATTATTGATTTCTCTGTTTAATAAATTTTTAAAATAAGGTTCTAAATTTTCCCAATTTGTTACGATAAAATCTTTTGGTAAAAAATGTCTATCTAATTTTTGAATATCTGCACTAAGTTTCATAATTTTTTTTTGAGTGGCAAATGTAATGAGAAGAAAATAGTAGATTTATTAAACAAAGTATAAAATGCTACAATGCTAAAATATGGGTAAATAATTTCAATATTAAAATTTACATTTGACAAAACAGTAAAATGGAATTGCAGAAGATTTATAATGAAAATTGCTTAAACACAATGGCTAATATGCCTAATGAGTTTATAGATTTTATTATTACATCACCACCTTATGATGATATTAGAAACTATAATGGTTTTGAATTTGAATTTGAAAAAATTGCTAATGAACTTTTAAGAGTTCTTAAAATTGGTGGTGTTATAATTTGGGTTGTTGGCGATAAAACAGAAAATGGAAGTGAAACAGGTACAAGTTTTAAACAAGCATTATACTTTAAAGAAATTGGCTTTAACCTACATGATACAATGATTTATTATAAAAATAATCCAATGCCAACAACAGGCAATAGATATCATCAGCATTTTGAGTATATGTTTGCTTTATCAAAAGGCACTCCAAAAACTTTTAATCCTATAAAAGAAGAAACAAAATTTAGAGGATTAGCTAATATGAAGAATAGAGGAGAAACTGGGAGCTTGCATTATAAAAAAGTAGAAAGAACAACTGAAAAAAAAGTAGGCAATGTTTTCTTTTATTCAATTGGTGGAGGAATATCTACAAAAGATAAAATAGCTTATCAGCATCCTGCAATTTTTCCTGAACAATTAGTTTATGATCAAATTATTACTTGGACAAATGAACAAGATTTAGTGTATGACCCTTTTATGGGAAGTGGTACTACTGCTAAAGTTGCTACTCTTACTAATAGACAATGGGTTGGCTCTGAAATTTCTGAAGAATATATTAAAATTTCAGAACAAAGATTGTCTGAAAATTTTTCACATAATTTATTTTAAATGAATTTTCAAGAAATTGGCTCAAACACTGCTAAAAATGGATTTAAAAATGAAGAAGACATCGTCCATAAGTTTAATCAATGGAAAAATGATTTAGATGCTCAACAATGGCTATTATTAATGCAATACAAATTAGATGAAATAGAATTTGTAAATGCTGTGAAATTATTTGGATATAAAACTGATGTACAAGTTCAAGTTACTATAAAATTAAAGCAAGCAATTGATGTTCAGAATTTACAAGTAAAATTAGTTAGTAACTTAAGAGGTTTCAATCAAATAGATAAGCGTTGGGTAGATAAATATTCTGAATTGTGGAATATTCCTCCCAACATTATTAATATTTTAAAAAGATATACAGGAGAGTTAAAACCAACAATAAAAAATTCAAAAGATAAAAGAAGAATGTTTGCCAACGAATTTAAAGAAGTTGAGAAAAATGAAATTTTAAGTTGGCTTAAAAAGAATAAATCTCTTATTGTATCTGATATTTTAAAAGGTAGGGGGCAATTTGCTGCAGAATGGATGCTGGTGGCTCAAAAAATTAAATGCGATGCTCGTTGGATATTAAAACCAATGAATTTTTGTTTGAATTTTTTTGGAAATGATGAAATAGAAATTACGCAAAGAGGAAATTTTAAAATTGGAAAAATTACTATGCAAAGAAAGGGAGGAGATGCAGGAAGAAATACAGCAAAAATGTTACAGTTTAAAATAAACCCAGCTGAACTTTTTAATGTTAAGTAAACTTTTTTACATCACAAACCAATAACCTAACAACTGACAAAATACTCCTGTGAATATTCCAATATACATTTCTGCATTGGTATGATTACCTGCAATAAAACGACTTGTTGCAACAATGCCTGTAAGTAAAATAGCAATGCTTATTAGCAAGCCAATATTTATCTGATAATAAAATGAAAACAAAATAATAGCCATTAATGCACTACCCATTGCAATACCATGTAAACTAATTTTAATAAAATTGTTTATAATAACTCCTATAGCTGTAGAAATAAATATTCCAAAGAAGAAAAATTTTAAAACCTTTGGTTGGTCATCAAAATTTCTGCTTAAATAAAACATCCACCAATAGAAAAACATGGTTATAAAAAAAGGAATAATTCTTTCTTTTTGAGTTCGTAAAAAAATATTATCAATAAATTTTAAACGCCATAATAAAAACACTGCTAATGCAGGAAAAAATGCAGTCATCCAAAACACACTGAAAATTCTTAAGCCTAAAAGTTTATCAGTTATACCAGGGAAATCGTAAGGAAAATATTTTACTAATAACCAAAATATATAGGTTGGTATAAATAATGGATGAAAAATGTATGAAATTATTTTAGCTAAAATGGTAATTACTTTACCATATTGTGGCTTGTATAATTCTTGTTGAATATTCACAAATAAAATTAATGATGTTTTATAATTCTTTTCTTAGCCTTGCTACAGGAATGTTTAATTGTTCTCTGTATTTAGCTACAGTTCTTCGTGCAATGTTATAACCTTTTTCATTTAAAACTTCTGTAAGTATTTCATCTGATAAAGGCTTTTTCTTATTTTCATCAGCAATTAAATCACTTAGAATTTTTTTCACTTCTTTTGTACTTACTTCTTCGCCACTATCAGTGCTTAAACTTTCACTAAAGAAAAATTTTAATCTAAAAGTACCAAATTCAGTTTGTACAAATTTGCTATTGGCTACTCTGCTTACAGTGCTAATATCTTGCCCTGTTACTTCTGCAATATCTTTTAAAATCATTGGCTTTAAATCTGTTTCATCACCAGATAAAAAAAACTTTTCTTGATGTTTCATTATAGCATGCATTGTATTATATAAAGTTGCTTGCCTTTGCTGAATCATCTCAATAAACCATTTAGCACTATCTATTTTTTGTTTAATAAAAAGTATGGCTTCTTTTTGTTGTTTATCTTTTTTACCTCCTTTTTCATAATCTTTCAACATATCTTTAAAACCCTCACTAATACGAAGGTCTGGAGCATTTTTACTATTTAAAATAATTTCTAAAATGCCATTATTATTTACAACAAAAAAATCTGGAATAATATAGCTTTCTACTTTATTTATTTCACCAACATTGCCACCAGGTTTTGGATTAAGTTTGATGATTAAATTGATTATGTCTTTTATTTCCTCATCATTTAAACTTAAACCTTTTTGTATTTTTTCAAAATGCTTTTTTGTAAACTCTTCAAAATATTGTTTGATAACTTTAATAGCAAGTTCAATTTTTCTACCTTCTTCTTTTCTTCTTTCTAATTGAAGTAATAAACATTCTTGTAAATTTCTTGCACCAATACCAGGAGGGTCAAACTGTTGAATTTGATGTAATAACTCTGCAACTTCTTTTTCATCTGTCATTACATTTTGCCTGAATGCAAGGTCATCAACAATACTTGCTAATTCTCTTCTCAAATATCCATCATCATCTAAACTCCCAACAATTTGTTCTGCAATTTTATAAGAGTGTTCATCCAAATCTAACATTCCTAATTGATCTACTAACACATCATAAAAACTTACTTCATTTTTTATAGGAATTACTTTGTTTTCATCAGTATCAGTATAGTTATCTTCTTTCAATCTATAATCAGCAATTTCATCATCACCTTCATGTACATATTCACTAATATCAATGTTTTCATATTGTTCTTCACTACCATCAAAAACTTCTTCATCATTATTTGTTTCAAATTCATCTTTTACGTCATCGTAAAAATCATCTTCATGGTGTTCATCAACTTGTTCTAATGCTGGGTTTTCTTCTAATTCTTCTTTAATTCTTTCTTCAATATGAGCAGTAGGTATTTGCAGCAACTTCATTAATTGAATTTGCTGAGGAGATAATTTTTGTAATAATTTTTGTTGTAAAGATTGACTTAAACTCATTTCTTTTTTATCTTTTGCTCACGCTAAATTTATTACAAACTAATAGAACTATTGCTATTAAACAAATTTGTTTATTTAAAAGATTTTTAGTAAAATTTTGCACCTTTTGTTTTATTGAAAGTATAAGAAGTTTTGTAAAAAAGAATACTGAAACTTTATCTACTTTGTTTTGTGTTTTTTAAGAAATAATAAGAATTAAGTTTGCAAATCTACTATTTTAATGAAGTAATAATTTTTTAATCACATTTCAAACAATACACTTGGCTTAGGATTTTCTAACTTATAACTTTTATCCTTGCCATTGGCTTTAACTTGAAAAATATTTATTTGCTCTTGTTTATAATCATATAAAAAAGTACAAAAAATTTGCACAGTTTTAAGAGAAGGAACATTTGGAATTTCTAAATAAGCCCAAACACTTTCTTTGTTTATTTCATAACCCAAATAATTAAGATGTTTTGTTTTATTGTCTATATTAATTTTTAATTTTTCTCTTATATAGTTTGCCATTAAACTATCTACCAAAGTTTTGTTTTTTGGATTAATAATATCTAAAGAAGTTTTACCATAATTTTCTAAAGTAAGTTCCATATCATCTGTAAAAACTCTTATAGAAATTTCAACTGAATTTTCTTTAATGTTGCGGTTTAGTTCAATTTTACTAACATAAAACGGATGTAAAAAAGCTATGCAGCTAATCAAAAGCCAATTAAATAAACTATTTACCATTTAACTATATTTTTTTGCAAAAGCAATTATTCTTATCTACTTTCAAAAGTAGTTTTAAACTTTATAAATTTATTGGATAATTTTATTTTTAACAACATATCATTAATTGTAATGGAAAATTTTCAATTGTATTTTGATTTAGGTTTTAAGCATATTGTAAATATTGGAGCATTAGATCATATTTTATTTATGGCAGCAATTGCTCTTCGTTATCAAATGATAGATTGGAAAAAATTATTAATCATTGTTACTGCATTTACTATTGGTCATTCAATAACATTAGCATTAGCAATTTTTGATGTTATTCATTTACCTAAAAATTGGATTGAATTTTTAATTGCAATTACTATCATCATTACATCATTTAGTAATTTATTTGTAAAAAAATTTGTTTATAAAACAAAATTTCCGCCTATTTATTTCTTTGCTTTATTTTTTGGGTTAATTCATGGAATGGGCTTTGCAACTGAGTTTGTAGCATTAGAAGGAACAAGCTTTGATGCTGCATTAAATTTATTATATGCAAATATTGGTATAGAAATGGGGCAGCTTTTATTTGTATTTATTGTATTGACACTTTCTTTTATTTGTCTAAATATTTTAAAATTCAACCGAAGAGAGTATATTTTATTTACAAGTGGAGCTATATTTGGTGTTGCTTTAGAAATGGCAATAACAAGGTTACCTTTTTAAATTTTGTGTTATGAAAAATATTTTTCTTGCTTTCTTTCTTCTAATATCATTCAATGTAATATCTCAAGATATTCAAAACAATCCTAAGAGTAATCATGGAAATAAATTTGAGCAATTAGGAACAATTTTACCAACACCAAATGTGTTTAGAACTGCAAGTGGTGCACCAGGAAATAAATATTGGCAACAAAGATGTGATTATAATATAGTTTGTCAATTAGATGAAAAAAATTTAAAACTTACAGGAAAAGAAACACTCACATACTACAATAACTCTCCTGATGTATTAACATATTTATGGATTCAATTAGATGAAAACCAACACAACACTTTGAATAATGCAAACTATCAAGATGCAAGCATATTGAGCAAACAAATTTCTGTGAATGCTTTGGAAAAAATGGAAAATGCAAAAAAAGATAATGGCTATGGAGTAAATATTGAAAAAATTACAGAAGCTGCAAATGGCAAACCTTTGAAATATACTATTAATAAAACTATGATGAGAGTTGATTTGAATACTCCATTAAAACCATCTCAACAATTTAGTTTTATTATCAATTGGAATTATAACATAGCTAATAGAATGGAAATGGGCGGTCGTGGTGGCTATGAATTTTTTCCAGAAGATGGTAATTATTTATTTACAATGACACAATGGTTTCCTCGTCTTTGTGTATATAGTGATTTTCAAGGATGGCAAAATCATCAGTTTACAGGTCGTGGAGAATTTGCTTTAACTTTTGGAAATTATAAAGTACAAATGACAGTACCTGCTGATCATATTGTAATGGCAACAGGTGAATGTCAGAACTATAAACAAGTCTTAAGTTCAACACAACAACAACGTTGGGTAAAAGCTCAAACAGCAAAAGAGCCTATTGAAGTTGTAACATTAACTGAAGCAACTAATGCAGAAAAAACAAAAAGCACTCAAACTAAAACTTGGATTTTTAAAGCAGATAGTGTTAGAGATTTTGCATGGTGTAGTTCAAGAAAATTTATTTGGGATGCAATGCCTGTAACTGTTGAAGGAAAAAAAATAATGTGTATGAGTGCTTATCCTAAAGAAGCATATTATTTGTACAGAAAATTTTCTACTAAGGTTGTTGCACATACTATTAAGACTTATTCAAAATTTACTATTCCTTATCCTTATCCTGTAGCACAAAGTATTGAAGCAAGTAATGGTATGGAATACCCTATGATATGTTTTAACTATGGTAGAACAGAAAAGGATGGAACATATAGCGAAGCAATAAAAAATGGAATGATAGGAGTAATTATACACGAAGTAGGTCATAACTTTTTTCCTATGATTGTTAATAGTGATGAACGTCAATGGACATGGATGGACGAAGGCTTAAACACTTTTGTAGAATATCTTACAGAAGAATTATGGGATAATAAATTTCCTACAAGAAGAGGCCCAGCTTTTGCTATTACAGATTATATGCGTTTACCAAAAGAACAATTAGAACCAATTATGACTAATAGTGAAAACATTGTACAATTTGGTCCAAATGCTTATGCAAAGCCAGCTACAGCTTTAAATATTTTAAGAGAAACAATTATGGGACGTGAATTGTTTGATTTTGCTTTTAAAGAATATGCAAGACGTTGGGCTTTCAAACATCCAACACCAGCAGACTTATTTAGAACAATGGAAGATGCCAGTGGTGAAGACTTAGATTGGTTTTGGCGTGGATGGTTTTATAGTATTGACCCTTGTGATATTTCAATTGATAGTGTAAAAGTAGCAACATTAAGCACTGAAACTCCTGCCTCTTTTGGTAGAAGAAATAATACACCAAGATCAATAGATAAACCAATTTTACCAGAGTTTGATGATATTTCTAAAATAAGAAACAGAGAAGATAAAAACATTGTATTTGCTACAGATGCTGATACTACTTTAAGAGATTTTTATTGGAGATATGCAAGAGGTTTAGAACCTTATGATACTACAAAATATATTTCTAAAGAAAGTGCTTTTGTTGCAGATCCTTTAGATGATGCAACTAAAGAAAAATATGCCAATACTCACATGTACGAAATTTCTTTTTCAAACAAAGGAGGTTTGGTAATGCCTATTATTGTTGAGTTTAGATTTGAAGATGGTACAAAGCAAATAGAAAGAATTCCAGCTCAAATTTGGAGAAAGAATGAACAAAAAGTTACCAAAACTTTTATGACACCTAAAAAGGCTGTTTCTATTATTTTAGATCCAATGAGAGAAACAGCAGATATTGATGAGTCTAACAATGTATGGACAGAAAAAGGTGCTTTAACAACACCAACAAAATTTAGTTTATTTAAAGCAGGAATGAATAATAGAAGAAACCTTGGAGGTGCTGGAAAAAATCCAATGCAAGCAGCTAATGAAAAGAAAAAATAATTATTGAATAGTAATTTCTGTTTCATTATCCCAACTTGCACGAATAGATAATTTTTTATCTAAGATGTAAACAATTTCAGGTTGTAATTTTTTGCTGTAATTACCAGCATCCCAAACACCATTATTATTTTTATCAAATAAAATTTTTAATTCGTATTCACCTGGTTTAAATAAATTTCTACTAAAATCTCTTTGAACAATTTTTATAGATTCTATTAATTCGGTTTGCTTGTAAATTAATAATACAGGATGTTTTGTTGTATCTAAATTATTAAATCTTATTTTTATTGAACCATAATCCGCTGATTGTTTTGTCCAAAATTGTAAAGTATCATTTTTAGCTAAAGTATTGCCAATACTATCTTTTAAAGCATTTTTAAACATCAATAATTTATATGGTGTATTTTCTTTCCAAGTTGTTTTAATGAAAAATTGTGTATTGGTAGAATCTTTTTCTATTGTATAATTAGTTAAGTTTTGATAGTTTGTATCGGTTAATAAAATTTTTGTTGAATCAAAAAAAGTTAGTGGTATTGTAAATTTTATAGCAAGCTGATTGCTTAAAATATCTTGCTTACCTGCTTCAAGTGAGGTGGTGTATTTAATATATTTTGGCTTATCGTCATTCTTCTTAGCCTTGCTGTTATTAGAAGAAGATTTTGCTTTTTCTTGTTTCTTAGCTTCTTGATATGCATATAAAGTAACTGGCTTTGTTTTATTGGAAACATGAATTGAACTATCAGCAAAAGCAAAAATTTTTGTACTGTCATCATACTTTTTTGAATAATCATTTGGCATTGCAAACAAAGCAAAACTTCCTTCTGGTAAATGATGAAAATGAAAACTTCCATCACCATTTAGTTTAGCAATATATTTTGGCTTTTCTTTTAAAACCGCTGTATCTGCAATGTTTTTATATAATACAGCAATTAAAGATGAATCAATAGTACCTGTTTCTGCCATAATAATTTTTCCAGAAAAAGTATTATTGTCTAAAGTATTTCCTGTAGAAAAAACATACATGAAATTTTTTGCAGGGTTGTATTCATTTACATCTACAATACTATTACCAAAGTCAAGTGCATAAGTTGTGTTAGCTTCTAAGCTATCTTTTAATTTTATGGTTACTGTTTTTAATTTGTAATCAACAATAGGATTATTTTTTGGCAATGGAGATACAACAAGATTGTTTGAAATATCTTTTACTTCAACATATTCATCAAAAGTTAAAACAATTTTATTGCTTTTAAAGTTTAAAGAAGAATCTTTTGGTACAGCATTTATCAGTTTAGGAGGTATTGTATCTTTTGCTCCACCGCTTGGTGGAATAATATTTGCACAACCTATTTGGCTTAATATAGCAATAATAAAAAATAAAAACAATACTATGTTTTGAAATATACTTTTTCTAACAATCATTTAATAAGCCTTAAAAATTTTTAATTCTGCAAACTTAAAACCTAAGTGTACAATAAAAATCATAATATTTTATTCTTCTTCTTCAAGTTGATGTAATGCAATAGCCAATTTGTTTGTTTTCACAAAATTACACCACTCACATTCTGGCTTTCCACATCCTGTATGAAATTCTTTTGCCTGAATTTTTTGCCAAGTATCTTTTATTTGTTGTGTTACTGTTGTTATGTCTTCTGGTTTAATAGTTAATTTTTCGGTTTTATATTCATTTTTAAAAGGCTCTACAAATTCAAATTCTGTACTTAGTGCTTGCCATTTGGTGGTTTTATCATTATCTATTAAAATTTTATAAAAAACAGCTTGTCGCCAATAATCTCCTCCATTTGGATCATTATTATTTGGTGCGTTTAATTTTTTCTTTGCATTATCATATTTGCCTGTTTTATAATCTACAACATTTACTTGTGTTCCAGTAAACTCAAGCTTATCAAACTTCCCATTCAAAGGAATACCTTCAACAATAATATTTCTTGCACTTCTTTCTATTGTTACTATTTTATTCCAATTATTTATATGATGATTATAATATGCTGGTAAAATCTTTTCTCCATAATCTATTTTTAATTGAAAACTTTCTGGTGTAAATGCTTCTTTGTTACTTTTCAAATACCATTTAAAATCATTTACAAACTCATCAGATGAAGGGAATGTATCATTATTATCTTTCATTTTTTTAAACAACATTTCTAAAGCATAATGCACAGCAGAACCAAATACCATGCTTTCACTTTTTGCACCTGGTACCTTAATTAAATTTTGATAATAAAATTTTAATGGACAACTTAAATAATTGTTTAAGTGAGTTACGCTAAGTGTGTAGTTCTGTAATATTCTATCCAAGTATTCTTTTTCAACCAATGCAATTTCTGGTTGAGCCTTCTCTTGCATTTGTAATAAAGTGTATTCAACCAAATCTTCATCATTCAGTTTTACAACTTGCTTTTCTGCTTCATTTGATTCATATAGCTCTTCTACAAAACAACTTGCAACAATGCTTTTACCTTTTTTATCTGCTAAATAATAAGAAACAGATAAATTGGTTTTAGCTCTTGTAACTGCAACATAAAATAATCTTCTGCTTTCTTCAAAATCTGTAGCAACATTATGGCTACTAACTAAATTATCGGGTAGTTTAAAATTATTATTATTACTTTTTGATTCTTCCCAAGCATCTGCGGTACAGCCAACAACAAAAACATATTTATATTCACTCCCTTTGCTGTTGTGTGCTGTCATAAAGTTTACACCATTTTCTGTAGAAGTTATTTTTTGTAATGAGAGAGCTATTTTATTTGCTTTTAATAATGAAATATTTTTCAATAAATCTGACAGTGTTAGTTCGGAATTTCTTTTAGTTTCTTCTTTTATATAATTGAAAAATGTTGCTAAAACCTGCATTAGCCAAGGCTTTTCATGGCTTTGCATAATGTATTTTAAAACTCCTGTTGTTTGAATAAGTTTTTCAAATAATTGTTGAAGTGTGCAATTACTGCTTTCTTCAATTAAGTTTTCAAGAATATCAGAAACTTCTTTAAAATCGTTATTTTGATTATTAAACAAATTTGTTAGAGCATTAGTAGTTTTATTTATTTTACTCCTAATAAATGTTTTCTCATCTTTATTTTTTTTATTAAATTCATTAACAGCCATACTAATTTTTGCAATATCTAATGGCTGTAAGTTGAAAAAATTGCTGTGTAAAATTTTAAATAAAATATCATCGGCACTAAAAGGAATATATTTTTCTTTATCAATCCAAGTAAGAATATCAATAATGTTTTGAATAAATGGAATGTCTAAAATATTTACACTTCGTTTAGTATTTACAGCAATTTTCTTTTGTTCTAAAATGGTAATAATTTCATCTGCTTGCACATGTTTACGATAAATAACAGCAATATCTTTTCCAGAAACGCCTTGTTGTATCAGTGTTTCAATTTGCATTGCAATACCAATAGCTTCTTGTGAAGAGTTAGAAAACTCTAAAATCTTAGGTGATATATTTATACCTTGTAATTCTGGAAGGCTTGCAATTAAAGCAGTATCATTATTAGTAATTCTTAATTGATTATTATTAATTAAAGCATGTGCAGCATTAAGTATTGTTTGTGTAGAACGATAATTATTAACCAAATCTATTTGAACAATATCTTTTATATATTTTTCTCTAAACGATTCAATATTTTGCACATTAGCATCTTGAAAAGAATATATGCTTTGGTCAGCATCTCCAACAACAAATAAGTTTGGTGTTTCCCAATAATTGGTTAGATATTGTAGCACTAAGCTTTGAGAACGACTGGTGTCTTGAAATTCATCAACCAAAATGTATAAATATCTTTCTTGATAATCTAATAAAAGATTTTTGTTTTTTTCAAAAGCATCAATCACCCATAAAATCATATCATCAAAATTGTAACGACTAATATCTCTCATCATTTTATTGTATGTAGGATATAGTGTTACTGCTGCTTTTAGCAATTCCATTCTATCTTTTTCTTCTTTATATGCTCCTTCTTTTAAATCTCCCTTCTTAAATCCTTTATAATTTATTTTATATAAAAATTCTTCTTTAGTAGGTAAAGATTCAATATAATTTTCTATTCTTTCAATAATATATTCAGGAGTCCAAGCCTCTTTTTTCATCAACTTAAATAAGTTAGCTAATCTATTTTTATCATAATATACCTCTCCTCCAAAACGTTTTAATGGACTATCATTTGGAATATTGTCAATTAGTTTATAGAATAATTCTATTTCTTCTAAATCTCCAATAGGCTCTAAATTAAGTTTTCCAAAATAGGTTACATTATCTTGAATAACTTCATTACAAAAAGAATGGAATGTGTGTATTTGAATATTGTATGCTGCTGAGCCAATAATTTGAAGAAGCCTTTTTCTCATTTCAACTGCACCATTATCGGTAAATGTTAAGCATAAAATATTATGAGGCTCTGTATCTGTCTTTAATAAAATATTTCCAATACGTGTAGAAAGAATTTGTGTTTTACCTGTGCCTGGTCCTGCATTTACCAAAACAGGCCCTTCAATAGTTTCAACAGCAAGTTTCTGTTCTTTGTTTAAAGCATTAAATTTTTTCTCAAAATTTTCTTTTAATTTTTCATTTGATGGCATAGTTGCTAATGTTTAAAATCTAAAAAGTTACATATTGCAATCAAATTTACTGAACTAAATAAGTTTTTTTATATTTATTCGTTATTAATCAAATAAAAATAATTGAATGAAGAAAGTAGTATTGATTTTAGGAGTTTGTTTTTTAGTGTTTAATGCAAATGCACAGCAAAAAGAAAATAAATCTGAGCCTATTGGTTTAGATACCATTTATAGTATTGTAGATACATTACCAAGTTTTCCTGGAGGTGATAAAGCTTGGAAAAACTTTTTAAAAGAAAATTTAAAATATCCTAAAAAAGCTTGGTGGGAAGAGTTAGAAGCTGATGCTGTTTTAGAATTTGTAGTAAGAAAAGATGGAAGTATAACAGATATTTCCAACCTTACAGTAAATGGTTGGGGTTTTGAAGAAGAAGCTGTAAGGCTTTTAAAAAAATCTGGTAAATGGATTCCTGCTGTTAAAAATGGTAAGAAGGTAAACTATCATGCTAAGCTTACAATTCCTTTCAGACTTAAATAATTTAGCTCAACAATCTTTTTATTTTCAGTTATTTTTTCTTAACATAAAATTTTTTTCTCTCAATTAAAAAACCCCCTACCTTTGAATAGTTGCATAAACAACTATTATGGCAAAAAATCATTTTAAGAGAGGTGAGTTATATAGTGTTTTAAATGCTATGGCTGCCACTGCTATTGCAAGAAGATTACAAAAAAATTTTCGCAACAATGGTATAGAAATTACCATTGAACAATGGAGTATTTTATATCACTTATGGAAGCAAGATGGTTTAAACCAACAAGATTTGTGCAATAAAACATTTAGAGATAAACCAAGTATAACAAGACTTATAGACAATCTTGAAAAACAAAAATTAGTAAAAAGAGTTTCAGATAAAAAAGATAAAAGAGTAAACTCCGTTTGCTTAACAGATGCTGCAAAACAATTACAAGAGATTACGATTAATATAGCAAACCAAACTATGGATGAAGCATTGGTAAATGTATCAAAAGAAGAAATTGAAACAGTAAAAAATGTTTTGCAAAAAGTGTATGACAACTTAACAACTTAACAATAAATAAAAAACAAAAAATACTATGAATAGCGAAAAACAATTAACAGCATTACATGGTGGCGAGTGGATAATTAAAGAAAGCCAGCCAACCGACACTTTTACTCCAGAAGATTTTAATGAAGAGCAAAAAATGGTAATGGATATGTGTTATCAATTCTTAAAATCAGAAGTAAAGCCAAACATTGAAAGAATTGATAGTCAGGAAAAAGGTTTAGTGCCTTCTTTATTAGAAAAAGCAGGAGAGCAAGGGTTACTTTCAACTACAGTACCAGAAGAGTTTGGTGGTTTAGGAAAAGATTTTATTACAGGCACTATTGTTAATGAAGGCTTAGGAGCGGGACATAGTTTTAGTGTTGCTATTGCTGCACATACAGGTATTGGTAGCTTACCCATTTTATATTTTGGTACAGAAGAGCAAAAGAAAAAATATATGCCAAAATTATCTAGTGGAGAATGGAAAGGTGCTTATGGGTTAACTGAACCCAATAGTGGAAGTGATGCTTTGAGTGCTAAAACAACAGCCAAACTTAGTGATGATGGAAAATATTATATTTTAAATGGTCAAAAATGTTGGATAACCAATGGAGGCTTTGCAGATGTATTTACAGTTTTTGCTAAAATAGATGGAACTCAATTTACAGCCTTTATTATTGAAAGAGATTTTGAAGGATTTACTCAAGGACCAGAAGAACATAAAATGGGCATCAAAGGCTCATCAACTGTTCAATTATATTTTCAAGATTGTAAAGTACCAGTAGAAAATGTATTAGGAGAAATTGGTAAAGGGCATATCATAGCATTTAATATTTTAAATATTGGTCGTTTAAAATTATGTGCTGCTACATTAGGTGGGGCAAAAGATGCTGCAACTATTTCTGTTCAGTATGCTAATACAAGAGAACAATTCAAATTGCCTATTGCAAAATTTGGAGCAATTAAACATAAGCTTGGCGAAATGGCAATAAAATTATGGGTTACAGAAAGTGCATTATATCGTACAGCTAAATGGATTGATAATAAAGAAAGTGAATTATTAGCAGAAGGAAAACCTTTTAATGAAGCTTTACTTGGAGCAGCTGAAGAATATGCTATTGAATGTGCTATGCTAAAAGTTTTTGGTAGCGAAACTTTAGATTATGTTGTTGATGAAGGAGTACAAATACATGGTGGTAATGGTTTTAGTGATGAATATATTATTAGCAAAGCATACAGAGATAGCAGAATTAATAGAATATTTGAAGGCACAAATGAAATAAACAGATTACTTACTGTTGATATGGTTTTAAAACGTGCTATGAAAGGAAAATTAGATTTGATGACCCCTGCAATGAATGTTCAAAAAGAATTGATGAGTATTCCAGATTTTAATACTGAAGATGAAGGAGCATTTACTAAAGAATTAAAATACATTGCCAACTTTAAAAAAGCTATATTAATGGTTGCTGGTGCTGCTGTACAAAAACTAATGATGCAGTTAGATAAAGAACAAGAAATATTAATGAACATTGCTGATATGGCTATTGAAACTTTTCATGCAGAAAGTGCCTTATTGCGTTTGATGAGAATAACTGAACAACATGGAGAAGCTGCTGCTTCACTTCAAGCAGATATGACTCGTACATTTATTTATGATGCTGCTGACAGAATAAACAAAGCTGGTAAAGATGCACTAAACAGCTTTGCAGATGGCGATGAATTAAGAATGATGCATATAGGTTTAAAGCGATTTACTAAAGTTGAACCATTCAACACAAAAGAAACAAGAAGAAGAATTTGTAATAAAATGTTAGAAGCAAATGCGTATTGCTATTAAAATAATTTATTAGCAATTTTTGCATAAATATTTTCAGTGGCTGCAACAGTTTTCATGCCTTCATAAAAATTGAAACTTATGGAGGCATAGTTGTTTAAAACATTCATATTATTGAAACATTGTTGCTGCCTTTTGTAAACTTTCAGGCTTTCCGACATCAATTAATTTTGAGTTGCTATGCTCAAACCCTTGAATAGTATGGTTTGCTGCAAGACTTAAATATACATCAATCATTGAAAATTTTCCTTGCTGTTGTATTAAACTTAATAATTCTGTACGAATAATTTGAATACCACTAAAAGCTTTTTCAAAAAGTGTATTAGCGGCTCTTGATAATTTTTCTTCTTTTGTTTGAACATTTCTCCAACCACACAATCTATTTGTTTCATCAAACAATAAATATCTGGAAGAAATTCTATTAGTTACTGCAAGTGTTGCTAATGCATTTGAGTTGATGTGTTGTTCTATCATTTGTTGAAGATTTAAATCTGTAAGCATATCAACATTCATCAACAAAAAATTTTCATCATCCTTAAAAAACCAACTTGCTTTTTTTAAACCACCACCTGTTTCAAGCACTTCATCAACTTCATAACTAATAGTTATGTTGCTTCCCCATCCATTATTTTGTTCAATAGCTGCAATTATTTGTTCAGCAAAATGATGAACGTTTACAATAACGTTTTTAATATGATATTGTTGTAAATATTCAATATTTCTTTGTAAAAGGGTTTTATTATTTACAACAGCTAATGCTTTAGGATGCTTATCTGTAAAAGGTTTTAGCCTTGTACCTAAACCTGCTGCTAATAACATTGCTTTATTTATATTAGAATTCATTTTTTTCAATATTTCAACTTTTCAGCCAATTTTCTTGATTGGTATGATTAAGTATTACTTTCACTTTGTACTTATTTCTTAGATGTCTTGCTGTTTGTTCAGCAGCATAAACACTTCTATGCTGACCTCCAGTACAACCAAAATTGATTATTAAGCTTTCAAAATTTCTTTCTAAATAATTTTCTACATTAATATCAATCAAATCCCAAACACTATTTAAAAAAGTATTCATTTTAGTGTGTTGTTCTAAAAAATCTTGTACAGGTTTATCTTTGCCAGATAAATATTTGTAAGCTTCTTGCCTGCCTGGATTTAATATTCCTCTCATATCAAAAACAAACCCTCCGCCATTTTCAGAATTATCAACAGGTATTCCTTTTTTATAACTAAAACTGTTGATAGTAATTTTTAAAGGAGTATTTTCTGTTGCTTGTGGTGGTGTAAATCTTTCAATCATTTCGTTGCTTACAACAATTTTTAAAACCCTATCAAATTCTGGAGTTGTAATGCCTACCTTTTTATTTTCAAGAAAAAATTTTAGGTTTTGCAGAGCTAATGGTATGCTGGTTAAAAAATGAGCTTTTCTTTCGAATAATCCTCTAAAACCATAAGCCCCTAACACTTGTAATAACCTTATTAAAACATAACCATTGTATTGATTGATAAAAACAGTTCTTTCAATTTTTTTAGGTAAAAGTTTATCGGCTTCATCAATATAATAGTTCAATAAAATTTCTTTCCATTCGTTGCTAAGATTTGCTTTTGCTTGCCACAAAAAAGAGGCAACATCATATTGTAAAGCTCCTTTCATGCCTCCTTGAAAATCTATGAAACTAAGGTTATTTTTCTCTACCATAATATTTCTGCTCTGAAAATCTCTGAACATAAAATATTTGTGTTCTGTGTAAGAGAGGTAAATGCTTAATGCTTCAAAATCTTGCAGCATTGCTTGTTTGTCATAAGGAATTTTTAGTGTATCTAAAAAATAATATTTAAAGTAAAGTAAATCGCTTAGGATAGCTTCTTTACCAAACTCCTGAGCTGTAATACATAAGCTGTAATCCAAACCCTCATTGCCTTTTATTTGAATAGCTGCTAATTGTTGCAAACTTTTTTTGAATAAGTTAAATACATTTTCTGACTCTCCTTCTTGCTCTAAAATGTTTAATAAAGAATTTGAACCAACATCTTCTTGTATATAAATTGTAACATCATCATTTGTGCAAAATATTGTTGGCACCGATAAGCCTTGTTGTTTAAAATGATGAGCAAAAGCAATAAAAGTTTTATTTTCTTGAATGTTTAAATTATAAGTTGCAATAAAAGTTTTATTGGCTGAAAAAATTCTATAATAAATTCTATCACTACCACTTTGTTGAAGTTTTTCAATATGTTGTGCTGGGCTATTATTCCATTTAGTAAAAAGTTGTTGAATATTATCTGTAAGATTGTGCATACAATAGTTTAGTTGTAACGAAAGTAGTAATATTTTTTACTTTGATATAATTGATTAGTAATTGAAAGTAGAATTTTAGAAGTTATGAATATTGATAATTTTACCATAATTCTAATTAAAAAGGCAACAGTTATTTGAATATATTTGTAATGAACTACTAAATTGTAAAATATATTTTTTATTACTGAATTATTAGTTTTTTGAAATAAGAAATCCATTAAAACAAAAAAAAGAGACCAAATTATCTTTGCATTGTACTTAGTGTGGATTATTAGAAGTTCATTAATAAATCAGAATATAGTTTTTGAAGAATTATTTATAATGAAAGAAAATACAACAGATATTTATTTAGGAGATTGTAAAGATATATTACAAGACTTACCTGACAATTCAGTCGATTTAATTGTTACATCTCCACCTTATGCAGACCAAAGAAAAAATACTTATGGAGGAATTCATCCTGATAAGTATGTAGAGTGGTTTTTACCAATTTCAGAACAACTACTAAGAGTTTTAAAACCTACAGGTACCTTTATTTTAAATATAAAAGAAAAAGTTGTTAATGGAGAAAGAAGTACTTATGTAATTGAATTAATAATTGCTATGAGAAAGCAAGGTTGGCTTTGGACGGAAGAATTTATTTGGCATAAAAAAAATAGTTACCCAGGAAAATGGCCAAATCGATTTAGGGATAGTTGGGAAAGATTACTTCAATTCAATAAGCAAAAGGATTTTAATATGTATCAAGAAGAAGTTATGATACCAATGGGTGATTGGGCAAAAGCAAGATTAAAAAATTTATCTGATACAGATAAGGTTAGAGATGTTTCAAAAGTTGGTAGTGGATTTGGTAAAAATATTTCTAATTGGTTGAATAGAGATAAAGCTTATCCAACAAATGTTTTGCACCTTGCTACAGAGTGTAATAATAAAAATCATTCTGCTGCTTTTCCTCAAGAACTCCCTGAATGGTTTATCAAACTTTTTACTAAAGAAAATGATACAGTTTTAGATCCTTTTATGGGAAGTGGTACAACAATTTTTATTGCAAATCGGATGAAAAGAAATTCAATTGGTATTGAAATTATGCCAGAATATTTTGATATGGTTAAAGAAAAAATAAATCCTGTAGAATTATATCTTTTTGAGCCAAAAAGTAAATATGAAAAGACTAAACCTAAAAGACGTTACACAATACGTTGAAGATAATATTGAAAGTTTTCATCAAAAAAGAATTAAGAGTTTGGATAAATTAAAATTATCTCAAGTTCTTAAAAGAAAAAATCCTTATTTATTTAAAGCAAAATATGTTTTAACAGCAGAACAGATTATAAAAGGTATTGTTGATGCTCATATTTCTTCAAACGAAGAAACAGTATTTGGTGATTGGCTTGAAGGGCTTGCAATATTTATAAATTCAAAAGTTTATGATGGAAAGAAATCTGGGATAAATGGGATTGATTTAGAATTTGACAATAATGATATTCGCTATATTGTAAATATAAAATCAGGACCTAATTGGGGCAATAGCTCACAAATTGATAAAATGATTGCTGATTTTAAAGTAGCTAAAAAGACTTTGAGAACAAGTAATTCTAAACTGAATGTTATTGCAGTTAATGGTTGTTGCTATGGTAATGATAACAACCCTGATAAGGGAGATTATTTTAAATATTGTGGTGAAAAATTTTGGGAATTTATTTCTGGAGAAAAAGATTTATATATTTCTATAATTGAACCATTAGGCCATAAGGCTAAAGAAAAAAATGAAATGTTTTTAGAATCATATTCTAATATGATTAATAAATTCACAAGAGAGTTTACAAATAATTATTGTGATAAAAAAGGGAATATTGATTGGATTAAATTAGTAAAATTCAATTCAAGCGATAAGGAGTAATATTTCTACTCTTCATTCATCTTCTCTTTTGCCCATTGTAATGCAATAGCTAATTGTTCTTCTCTTGTAATAAAGCTATTATCTAACTCAATAGCATCATCAGCTTTTTTTAGTGGACTTACTGCTCTACTGCTATCAATTCTATCTCTTTCTAAAAGGTTTTCTTTTATAGCTTCTTTAGTTATTGTTGGGTTAGTAATAACGAGTTCTTTATACCTTCTATCAACGCGTACATCAATATTTGAAGTTACAAATATTTTTAATTCTGCATCAGGGAAAACAGTTGTGCCAATATCTCTTCCATCCATTACAATACCTTTTTCCTTTCCCATTTGTTGTTGCTGTGCAACAGCAAATTCTCTTACTTCTTTAATAGTGCTTACTAAACTTACATTTTGTGTTACAGGCATATCTCGTATTTGAAGTTCTACATTTTCGTTATTCAAATACATATCGCTACTACCTTTTTGTATGTTGTATTTAAAGGTTAGCGAAATATTTTTTAGTGCATTATTTATTTGTTCAGTATTATTTGTATCAATATTATTTCGTAAAAAAAATAAAGTTATGGCTCTATACATTGCACCTGTATCTATAAAAACATAATTTAATTCTTTGGCTAATTGTTTGGCTAAAGTGCTTTTGCCACATGAAGAAAAACCATCTATGGCTATAATTATTTTTTTCATATTGATTGTAATACTGAAAACAGATTGCTATTTGTTTTTAAAGAAATTTATTTTTTGCAGTAAAGTATTAACTATATTTTTTTACAAATGCTTTTACTTTTTCTTGTACTGAATTACTTAAAGGCACAACGGGCAAACGAAGTATATTTTGTATAATTCCTAATTCATACAAAAATCCTTTTACACCAGCAGGATTATTTTCTACAAACAATAAATCATAAGCTTCTAAAAGTTTGTAATGAATTTTTCTTGCAGCAGCAAAATCTTCTTTTAAACCATATTGTATCATAGCAGCAAAATCTTTTGGAAAACAATTTGCAGCAACACTTATTACTCCATCCATACCACAAGCTAATTGAGGCATTACCAAAGCATCATCTCCACTAACTACTAAAAAATGGTCTGGTCTGTCTCTTAATATTTGCATACATTGGTTCATATCATCACTTGCTTCTTTAATGCCACCAATATTTTCCACTTCATTTGCTAAACGAATAGTTGTTGCAGCACTTACATTTCTGCCTGTTCTGCCTGGTACATTATAAATTAAAATTGGTTTAGGGCTTACTTTTGCCAAAGCTTTATAATGTTGAAAAATTCCTTCTTGACTGGGTTTGCTGTAATAAGGAGATGCACTTAAAACAGCAGCAGCTTTATCTAATGGATATTGCTCTATATCTTTTATTACAGCTTGTGTATTATTGCCTCCAATACCTACAACTATAGGCACTCTATTATTTACTTTTTCAAAAGTGTAATGTACAATATCTAATTTTTCTTGCTTATCTAAAACTGGTGTTTCTCCTGTTGTGCCAAGTGTTACAATAAAGTTGATGCCTCCATCAATAATAAAATCAATTAGTTTTCCTAAAGCATCATAATCAACTTCAAGGTTTTGTTTAAATGGTGTAATGATTGCTACACCAGTGCTAGATAATTGAGAACGTAATGACATTTTATAAAGTTTTATTGTTTGCAATTTTTAATATCAACAAAAGTAACTTTCTTTTAGAATATTAAAATCTTAAAAAAGAAAAGTGATAATATTATTAATGGTCGTGTTCATCTGTTGTATTGGTAAGTTTTGCATTAATAAAGAATGCTCCTTTAGTTACAATTTTTGTTGAAGGATTAATGTCTTTAATAAACGTTACAGATGTATAACCCATATTTGATACTCCTTTAATCACTTCTACTTTTTCAAAACTGATGTTTCCTTTTTCTTTTGGTTGATGAGATGCTTCCATAAAAACATAATATTTTCCATCTGCTTCTACAATAGCATCATTGGGTACTGTTAAAGAAGTAACATTATCTAAGCTTACAATTCCTGTAACATTCATACCATCTATTAATCCTTTTTTGTTGCCTTTTAAATCGGCGTGTACAGAAATGCTTTTACTTTCATTTTCAAAAGAAGCTCCAATGCTAAATATAACAGCATCATATTCATTCACAGGATTATTGGTTAAAGTAAAATGAATGGTTTGACCAACTTTTAGTAGTGGCAAATCTTTTTCAAAAACTTGTAGGTCTAAATGCAAAGCATTGTTATCTACAACTTCTGCTACAGGAGAAGCAACATCAACATAGCTTCCAATTTTTAAAAAAATATTACTGATAACGCCATTAATAGGACTTAATACATTTAATGCTGAACGAAGATTTCCATTGTTGATTAAATCAGCATTAATACCCATCATTGTAAACTGTTGTTGTAAAGATGCTTTTCTTGTTTTAAGAATATTTAATTCTGCTGTTGCACTCTGTAAATTTTTTAAAGCCCCAGCATTACCAACATTCAAATCTTTTTGACGTTGTAATTCTTGCTCAGCTAAAATTATTTTATTATTTACGTTCAAATATTCTTCTTGTAATTGAATGAATTGAGGATTAGAAATAGTAGCAATTATCTGACCTTTTTTTACCTGGCTACCCATTTCTACATTAATAGTTTTTATAACACCACCATACAAAGAAGTAATATTTGCTTTAAAATTATTAGGCACTCTTAGCATACCATTTGCTTTAATAGTTGCAGTAAGTTCTTTTTTTTCTATATTACCTAATTGAATGTTTACAGTTTTTATTTGTTCGTCTGTAAGTGTTGCTATTAAAGAGTTTTCACTTTCTTCGTGATTGTGATTATCAGTTGTTGTTTGTTTAGAATTATGTTCATGATTATTATTTTTATTGCCACAACTCAATAGCATAAAAACAGCAGTAATCATAACTAAATAGCTTAAATATTTTTTCATAAAAATTTTTTATTGATTGGTTAATGAATAAATAAGAATAACCGACTCATTAATTTGTTGAATACTTTTTAAATAATTAAGTTGAGTATCTGTTGCCATTTGCAAAGCATGCAAATACTCTAAATAGCCAATATCACCAGTTTTATAACTTAACTGAGCAGCAGCAACAATTTCTGCAACATTAACTAATGCTTGTTCTTGATAATAATGATATTGCTCTATATTTTGTTGATATTGTTGTAAAGCATTTTTAATTTGCGTTGAAAGTTCTTTTTGTTTTTGTAAAGCATTAGCTTCGGCAGCTTGTTTACTAAATTCTAAAGATTTCATTTTTGCTTTTGTAGCACCATAAGTTAGTGGAATACCAATACCAATATTTACATAACTAAATCTTTTTGATGCATTGTAAAAAACATCATGCCCATTAATTGAATAAGTACCAATTAATGATTGATTGGAATAAGCAAAAGAAAAATCTGGTAAGCCTTGAGCTTTTTCAACCCTTATTTGTTTTTCAGCAATTAAAGCATTTTGATATAAAGTTTTTACTAAAGGATGATTAGCAACTGCTGTACTATCTAATACAACACTTAATTGTAAGGGCTCAAAAATTGTAGCATTTGCAATTACAAAATTTTCATTTGAGTTGGTAAGTGATTGTAAGTTTTGATAAGCGTTTAAAAGATAAACGCCATTTTGTTTCAGCAATAAATTAATTTCTCCTTTTTTTGATATAGCAGCATTGATGTCAATTTTTTTTGTATCGCCTGTTTTGTAACGAAGTTGAGCTATATCAATAAACACATTGTATAAGCTATCTAAATATTTTAATTTTTGTTCGTTGTTTTGTAAATATAAAATTTGATAATAGTAGCTTCTTATTTCATTTTTCAATTCTGCAATAGTAAGTTCAGCTTTTATTTTTTGTCCTGTTAATTCTGCACTAAGCAACTCTTTTTTTGCACTAAAAATAGTAGGAAAAGGAATACTTTGAGAAAGTTCAAAAGCATTATCAAACTGATTGCTATTGTAGTTTCCAAATTGAGAACTAAAGTTGAGTTTAGATAATTCTCCAGCAGTTTTTTTCAAACTTTCCGAAGCTTTAATTTCTAAATTATTTGCTTTAATATTTTGGTTATTTGTTAAAGCTAAATTTATTACTTCATCTACATTTTTTATAACTTTTTGTTGTGCATTAACATTAATGCTAAACATTGAAAAAAGAAATATAATAACAACAGTAGCTGTTTTCATATTTAGTTTAATTTTTGAGTTAAAGATGATGTATAACAAAGGCAATACAAACAAGGTTAATAATGTTGCTGTTATTAAACCACCAATTACAACAGTAGCTAAAGGTTTTTGAACTTCTGCTCCTGCACTTGTACTAATAGCCATTGGCAAAAAACCTAAAGAGGCAACAGTTGCTGTCATTAATACAGGTCTTAATCTTTCCATTGTTCCTTTTTTTACACGTTCAATAATATCTGTAACGCCTTCTTTTTCTAATTGATTAAAAGTGCCAATTAAAACAATACCATTTAAAACTGCTACACCAAATAAAGCAATAAAACCTACACCAGCACTTATACTAAATGGCATACCTCTTAACAATAATGCAAACACACCACCAATAGCACTCATTGGTATAGCTGTATATATTAATGCTGCTTGTTTAAAAGAATGGAATGTGAAATAAAGTAATAAAAAAATTAGCAATAAAGAAATGGGAACAGCAATCATTAATCTGCTATTGGCTTTTTGTAAATTTTCGAACTGACCGCCATAAGTAAAATAATATCCTGTAGGAAGTTTTACTTGTTTCTCTAATTGTTGTTGAATATCTTTTACTACACTTTGTACATCTCTGTTAGCAACATTAAAACCTACCACTATTCTTCGTTTACTACTTTCTCTGCTAATTTGTGCTGGACCTAATTTGTAGTTAATAGTAGCTACTTGTGATAATGGAATTTGAATACCTGAATTAGTAGGTATCAACAAATTTTTTACATCATTCATATTTGTTCTAAACATGGTATCTAATCTTACTACTAAATCAAAACGTCTTTCATTTTCATATACTTGACCAGCAACTTTTCCTGCAAATGCAGTACTGATAATGTTGTTTACATCTTCTACATTTAAACCATAATTTGCTAAACGTGTTCTATCGTACTCTACATTAATTTGAGGAAGCCCTGCAACTCTTTCTACTTGTGGTGCTTGAGCCCCATCAACACTTTGAATAATTTTTTCAACCTTATTAGCATAGGTAATTAATGTATCCATATTTTCTCCAAAAATTTTTATTGCAACATCTTGTCTTACGCCTGTCATCAACTCATTAAAACGCATTTGTATTGGTTGATTGGCTTCAAAAAATATCCCTGGAATGGTTTCTAACTTTTCTAAAATTTCATCTGCTAACTCTTTGTAAGATTTTTTTTCCTTCCATTCATTTTTTGGTTTTAAAATAATCACTAAGTCTGATGTTTCTGGAGGCATAGGATCTGTTGGCACTTCGGCAGAACCAGTTTTTCCTACAACCATTTTAACTTCATCAAATTGTTTAATAATTTTTGATGCTTGCATAGATGTTTCAATACTTTGACTTAATGAACTTCCTTGTGGTAATATGCAATGAAAAGCAAAATCACCTTCTTGTAATTGAGGTATAAATTCTGCTCCTAAGTTTTTAAATAAAAATAAACTATAAGTAAAAAGTAAAAATGCACCAGTGATTAACCAATATTTAAAACGAATTGCTTTTTGTAAAAGTGGTTGATACCATTTGATGAAAGTGTTCATCATTCTATCAGAAAAAGATTCTTTATCAGAAATTTTCTTTGATAAAAATAAAGAACTCATCATTGGTATATATGTTAATGATAAGATTAGTGCACCAAGTATGGCAAAGCTTACAGTTTTAGCCATTGGTGTAAACATTTTTCCTTCTATACCACTTAATGAAAGAATGGGTAAATAAACTATCAGAATAATTATTTGCCCAAACACTGCAGAGTTCATCATTTTTTTTGCACTGGTTTCTACCACATCATCCATTTGTTTTTTTGTAAAAATGGATTTTGATTTTTGTGTTTGCATTAAATGCAAAGTGGCTTCTACCACAATAACAGCACCATCTACAATTAAACCAAAATCTATTGCACCCAAACTCATCAGGTTGGCACTAACACCAAAAATATTCATCATGCCTAATGCAAATAATAAGGATAATGGAATGGCAGATGCTACAATTAATCCAGCTCTTAAATTGCCTAAGAATATTACCAATACAAAAATGACAATCAATGCTCCTTCAATTAAATTTTTTTCTACAGTGTGTATGGCACGTTTTACCAAATCTGTTCTATCTAAAAAAGGTTCAATAACAACATCATCTGGTAGCAATTTTTGAATGACTGCAATTTTATCTTTTATTCTGTTTACAACTTCATTACTATTTGCTCCTTTAAGCATCATTATTACTGCACCTACCACATCTTTTTCTCCATTATACGTCATAGCACCATAACGAATAGCATTGCCAAAACGAACATCTGCAACATCTTTTATAAAAATAGGTACTGTGCCTGTTGCATCTTTTACTGCAATATTTTTTACATCTTCTAAAGAAGTTACTATGCCAATACCTCTTATAAAATAGGCATTTGGTTTTTTATCAATATAGGCTCCTCCTGTATTTTGATTATTTTTTTCAAGAGCTGTAAAAATGTCTGTAATGCTTACTCCCATTGCTCTTAAACGATTTGGGTTTACAGCAACCTCATATTGTTTTAACTCTCCACCAAAACCATTTACTTCAGCCACACCTTCTGTTCCATATAGTTGTCTTGCAACTATCCAATCCTGCATGGTTCTTAAATCTTTGGCTGTATATTTATCTTCACTGCCTTTTTTAGGATGCAATATGTATTGATATACTTCTCCTAAGCCTGTACTTACAGGACCCATTTCTGGCTTTCCTATTCCTTTTGGAATTTGCTCTTCTGCTTCTTTTAATTTTTCATTTATCAGTTGTCGGGCAAAGTAAATATTTACACTTTCTTTAAACACAACTGTTACAACAGAAAGACCAAATCGAGAAATGCTTCTGGTTTCCTCAATATCTGGTAAGTTGGCTATGCTTTGTTCTATAGGAAAAGTAACTAATTGTTCAACTTCTTGTCCTGCAAGTGTAGGGCAAACGGTAATTATTTGTACCTGATTATTGGTAATATCTGGCACTGCATCAATTGGTAATTTTGTAGCACTCCATACACCCCAAATAATTAGTAATAAAGTCATCATACCTATGACTACTTTATTTTTTATACTAAACTTTATTATACTGTTTAACATATTTTCATTGGTTGAATGAATAAAATAAAATAATGAATAATTGCCTTTACACAACTTTCATTAATTTGATAGTATTAGCATTAGCTAAAAAAATTCATTAACCAATTTTGGGAGGCTGCCAAATATTATTGAAGTAATTAAAAAGATAAAAGTTTGTTGGTGTAGAAATCTTTTCTTTTATCTGATTGGGCTGGCTTGTTAATATAAAATCTAATTGATTCACTTCTTTTGTTGTAGATGTTCTGCAACAATTACAAGTACAAAATGGACTACAAAAATCATTATCTTCTGGCTGATGATGGCTGCAATAGTTTTGAGATAAAGTTGCTGTTTCTGCATTATTCAAACAAATATCATGTGCATCATTACATGGCATTATTGATAATGCTAAAAAATAAATGATGAATATACCTGTTAGAAATTTCATTTGTTGGCAAAGGTAATTGAAAGATAAATATTACCAACTATTGCTTAAAAAGACATATTGAAGGCAGATTCAAGTTGTAAGTGCAACGGTTAATTAATTTGGGGTGTGGATTGCTTCGCCTTTGGCTCGCAATGACGATGAGAAGGATTATTTCGTTACTGACTGAGAACTTGTACGCTTTTCTTTATCGTCTTTGCGAGGGCTTTTGCCAGAAGCAATCAAATGAAGCTAATGTTTTTCTTTTGGATTGCTTCTTCTATGACTTGCAATGACGATGAGAAGGATTATTTCCTTACCGACTGAGAACTTGTACGCTTTTCTTTATCGTCTTTGCGAGGGCTTTTGCCTGAAGCAATCTAGTGAAGCTAGTGTTTTTATTTTGGATTGCTTCGTCTATGACTCGCAATGACAGGATGGTGGATTGCTTCTTCTATGACTTGCAATGACGATGAGAAGGATTATTTCCTTACCGACTGAGAACTTGTACGCTTTTCTTTATCGTCTTTGCGAGGGCTTTTGCCTGAAGCAATCTAGTGAAGCTAGTGTTTTTATTTTGGATTGCTTCGTCTATGACTCGCAATGACAGGATGGTGGATTGCTTCGTCTATGACTCGCAATGACGATGTGAAGGATTATTTCGTTACTGATTGTGAGTTTGATTGCTTTTCGTTATCGTCTTTGCGAGGGCTTTTGCCCGAAGCAATCTAGTGAAGCTAATATTACTGAACCCAGATTTTTTATTAGGAATATAAATTGGTTTTTAGTTTTTCGGGTTTAGATTTTAGATTTTAGTTTTTCATAATTCTATTGATTGATTTTGGTTTAATTGCTCCTGAAAATTACGTTTTCGTATTTTTTTTAAAAAAATATTTTTTTCTAAATATGTTCACTTTAGCTTTGTATATAAATAATACACAAAGGTATTATTACTTGCAACCAAAATAGATTACTTAATTATTTATTAAAATAAATTTCATTAATGTAAAACATATATTATGAAAAAATTTTTACCCCTTTTTGCTATGCTACTTTTAGCTACAAGTACCATAGCACAAAACATTACTATTGGTACTGGAACAAGCAATACTAATGGAAACAGAATTGACCCAATAGATAGAAACTATCCTTACATAAGATACCAAATATTTTACTCTGCAAGTAGCTTAACTGCTGCGGGGCTTCCTGCTTTAGCTAGTCTTACAGGCTTAGGTTTTGAAGTTACTGAAAGCCCTGGACCATTAAATGGTTATACAATTAAAATTGGACACACAACCGCTGCAGATGCTTCAAATCATTTCTCTGAACCTAGTACATTGGTAAAAAGTGCATTTACCTATACACCTACTGTACAAAGTCAAGGAAACTTTGACATGATAACCTTTGATAATAATTTTTTGTGGAATGGAATAGATAATATTTTTATAGACATTTGTACAGGTTATAACGACCCAATTGCACCTTATGGTGGTGTAGCATTTGATTATGACATGTATAGTGGAAACCCAGCACGTTATGTAAGACTTAATAATGAAAGTGCTTGCAATGTTGCTACTACATCCATAACAAGCAGAAAACCTAATATACGTTTTTCTTATATAACTGGAGGCGTTATTTGTATGTTTCCTTCTGCCTTAAATGCTTCATCTATTACAACAAATAGTGCAACTATTTCGTGGACTGCAGCAAGCCCAGCACCAGCTAATGGTTATGATTATTATTATAATACAAGTAATATAGCACCAACAGATACTACAACACCAACTGGCACAATTAATAACACTTCTGTTGTATTAAATGGATTGACAGAAGGAATGAATTATTTTTTTTGGGTAAGGTCTAATTGTGGGGGAACCAAAAGTTCTTGGATATCTAGTGGCAGTTTTGCTACAAAATGCTCTAATGCTGCTGATGTTCCTTACATAGAAGATTTTGAAAACCAGCTATTGCCCTTCAAGCCATCTTGTACAGAAATAATACAAAATGGAAATGGTGGTGTTTGGAAAACAGCTTTTGTACAAAATTATGGGTTTAATAGTAAGTTACTAAGTTTTGAACCTATTGATAATGCAAATAACAATACTTGGTTTATTACAAAAGGTATTAATCTTGTAGCAGGTACAGAATATAAACTAAGTTTAAATTTAGGAACACAATCACAGTATTATAACCAACAATTAATAATTGCTTATGGCACTGCCAGTACTGTAGCAGCCATGACAACCACATTGGCGTATTATGATTATATAATAAACAATCCACCAGGTTATAAGGAAATATTCTTTAATCCACCAAGTACAGGTGTTTATTATTTTGGTTTTAATGCTTTTTATAATCCTAATAATTATAGTTTATTTTTAGATAATATTAAAGTAGAATCAAAAAATTGTTTACAGCTAAAGAATATTACATCAAATGTTGGTACAACAAAAGCAACAATTAGCTGGCTTACACCTGAATTTGGTACTCCTAATAATTATAGTGTTTATTATAGTACAAGCAATACAGCACCAAGTTTAACACAAGCACCAAGTATTACTAATATTATTGATACTACAGTTACATTAACCAACTTAACGCCCAGTACTACTTATTATGTATGGGTAAGAAGTGTGTGTAGTGCAACTGATTCCAGTGCTTGGAGCAGTGTTGCCAGCTTTACAACAATAAATTGTAATAGCCCTACAAATCTTACATCATCCATTATTGCAGCAGACCATGCAAAAATAAATTGGACAGCTCCTAATGGAGGTAATCATTTATCATATAGTGTTTATTATAGTACCAATAATACAACACCAAGTTTAACACAAGCACCTACATTAGCTGGAATAACAAATACAACAACAAACATTACAGGCTTAACACCAAATACTGCTTATTATATTTGGGTTCGTAATATATGTAGTGCATTAGATTCGAGTGAATGGACAAATGCTTTAAATATTACAACACTTAATTGTTTAGAGCCTACTACAATAACTACATCAGCTATAACATCATCTTCTGCTGATATTTCTTGGAGTGCACCAGTTATAGCTCCTTCATTAGGTTATTTTTATGAATTAAGAACAAGTGGTGCTGCAGGTAGTGGCAATAATGGATTGGTAACAAGTGGCACAACCAATAATTTGAATGTTCAGCTTAGTGCTTTATCGGAAATTACAAATTATACTTTTTATATTCGTTCGGTTTGTAACATTACTGATTCGAGTATTTGGGTTTCAAAAAACTTTACAACTACTTGTAATTTAGCAACCTTGCCCTATATAGAGGATTTTGAAACAACCAATATTTCAGCTATTCCACTTTGTACTTCAACAGAGAATATTGGCACTATTAGAAAATGGAGTGTTTCAAATCCAGCCTATGGACTTTCTACAAAATTATTAGCCTTAAGTTCTGTTATCGAACCATTTCCTCTCAGTCCAACATCAATTTCTTGGTTTTATACCAGAGGTGTGCAACTAACGGCAGGTACTTATTATAGAATTCAATTTGATTATGGTGTAGCTTATGGTACTAATTCTCTTGAAAGTTTAATAGTAAGTTATGGAAATGCCCCATCTGCTGCAGCAATGACCAGTCAAATAATAAACTTAGATTATATTCCTATAAATACTACTGCAAGTAAAGTTATAGATTTTTTGGTTACACAATCGGGTACCTATTATTTTGGCTTTGGTTCTTATGTAAGATATAATTATCTCTTATTATTAGATAATATTCGTATAGATGTTTCACCAACTTGTGGAGAGCCAACTAATGTTTCTCTTTCCAACACAATGAGCACTTCAACTGATATTAGTTGGACAGCACCAGTAGTTGGTACACCTGCCACTTATAGTATTTATTATAGTACAAGCAATACAACACCAAGTTTAACACAAGCACCAACTATTAGTGGTATTACTACAATCAACACAAGCATTACAGGCTTAACTCCTTCAACCACTTATTATGTTTGGGTTCGTAGTGTTTGTAGTGCAACAGACTCTAGTGCTTGGAGTAATGTGGGTAGTTTTAAAACACTTTGTCCTGTTCCTACAAATATTTTTTCAAATTCTATTACATCAACTTCTGCTACTATTGTTTGGAATAAGCCTGTATCATATTATACTGCTCCATACAGTGTTTATTAT
>JAIXLO010000150.1 GCA_026931325.1 Chitinophagales bacterium
GAGTGATAGCATTTATTTACAAGGATTAGAAGTTGATTATATAAATGACTTAAATAAGAAAGGGTTTATTTTAATTAAACCAAAAACAACTAAAATTAATGAACTCAAGAATACTTTTATTGTATAATCTTTTTTGTATTTAACTCAATGGTAACTCAACAATAAAGGTACTTCCTTTACCTAAAGTACTATCTGCCTTTATTTTTCCTTTATGTGCATCTAACACTGTTTTTACATAGCTCATTCCTAAACCAAAACCCTTTACATTATGTACATTACCTGTATGAGCACGATAAAATTTTTCAAAAATTCTTTTTAAAGTTTCTTTGTTCATACCTATACCATTGTCTTCTATTTTAATAGATATGAATTTATCATTACTGCTTGTAGAAATTTTAATTAGTAAATTATCTTTAGAATATTTTATAGCATTATCAATAAGGTTTGATAACATATTGGTTAAATGTGTTTCATCAGCTTTTAATAAATCGTTTTGAGCATTAAATGAAGTTTCAATAATTCCATTTTTTTCTTTTAGTTGAAGGCTGTATGAATCAATTACAGCTTGCAATACATTATGAATATGAACAGATGAAAAACCAAATTGCAACTCTTGTTTTTCCATTAAAGCAGCTTGTAAAATTGTTTCAACATGTTTGTTCATTCGTTTGTTTTCTTCTTTAATAATACTGCTGAAATATTGTAACTTTTCTTTATCGCTTTGTACTTTTTCGTTTCTGATAGAATCTATTGCTAAAGAAATAGTAGCTAAAGGAGTTTTAAACTCATGAGTCATATTATTAATGAAATCGCTTTTTATTTCACTTAATTTTTTTTGATTAAACAAACTTTTAAGTGTTACATAAAATGCTGCAATAATAATAAGCATAAAAACTGTTGCACCAGCAAGTATCCATTTTAAACTACTCCATACCTGATGATTAAAATCTGGAACAATAACAATCATTTGTTCTGCTTGAATAATTCCATCAAGATCTGTTCCTGTTTCTGGTACTATATAATTATGTATTCTTTTGTTAGAAGCTGTATCATAAAATTCTTTTGCATAATTTGATGATTGCATTTCATAATCACCATCACTATTGGCAATAGCAAATTCAAAATTCATTTGTTTCAAATTAGCTTCATCAAATGCAGTTCTAAGTTTAGCATAAATTTCCTGAGGGGTAAATTTATCTTCAATACTTGGTGGACGTAGCAACAATCTTAAATTAAAATCATTAGCAATTTTTGAAACTTTTCTTGGCAAACGTATTGTAGGAGCAGTATAAACAGAACGACTTAAATCTGCTGCAACTTGTGTTGTTACAGTTTGCACTTTGGTTAATAAATGGCTTTGTCTTACTTCTAATAAATTTTTAAGCCAAGATACCTGTAATGCTATTAAGCCAAACAAAGAAAGAGTAATTAATATAACTATTACAGGTAAAGTTTTTTTCATGCTTTCTTTTTAAAATCGGAAAAGAAAAAATTTATTACAAACCTTAATTAAAAATATTAAAACAAATATAAGAGTACAAAATGTTGAAGTATTGATTTAAAAATTATTTATCAGCATTTTAACTTTAAGCAAATATTTTTTTTGTATTTAATATTAAAATCATAATTTTCAGCTATGATAGATATTGCACCAGGGTTATTATTAATATCTGACCCATTTTTAAAAGATCCTAACTTCAGCAGAAGTGTAGTTTTAATATGTGACCATCAAACAGAAGGGAGCTTTGGCTTTGTATTAAATAAGCCTTATGAAAATTCTTTGGGTATAATGTTAAACGAAGATGCAATGCTTGATTTCCCTTTATTTTATGGTGGTCCTGTACAAAAAGATACTATTCATTTTTTACACAAACGACCAGATATAATTGATGATAGTATGGAAGTAATGGATAATATTTTCTGGGGTGGAGATTTTGAATTAATTACAGATTTAATAAAAAATAAAGAACTTTCTAAAAAAGATATTCGTTTTTTTATTGGTTATAGTGGTTGGGGTGAAGGGCAATTAGAAGAAGAATTAAAAACAAAAAGTTGGATAACAAGACAAGCAACTTCTTCGCTTGTTTTTCATAAAAATGTTCAAAATATTTGGAAAGATGCATTAATAGATTTAGGTGGCGAGTATAAACAAATGATTAATTATCCTTTAGATCCTCAGTATAATTAAGAACATTATTACAGTATTACAACAATATTACCTTTCAAGTTATAACAAAACCTTTTGTAATAACTATTTAATGTTTTTTTATCAATCAATTATATTTGGCAATTAGAATATACAATTTATTATGAGTAATATTTTAGAGTTAAAGAATCTTCAAAAACATTTTGCTGCACATAAAGCAGTTGATGATATAAGTTTTGATATTGCACAAGGAGATATTTTTGGTTTACTGGGACCTAATGGTGCAGGAAAAACTACCTTAATTCGTATGATTACCGGTATTTTTTATCCTGATAGTGGCTCAATAAATTTTGATGGTAAAAAATTTGACCCAATAAATGATGTTGTAAAAATTGGCTATATGCCCGAAGAAAGAGGCTTGTATAAAAAAATGAAAATTGGTGAACAAGCACTTTACTTAGCACAATTAAAAGGTTTGAGCCGTGCAGATGCCATGAAAAAAATTGTGTACTGGTTTAAGAAATTAGAAATGGAAAGTTGGTGGAATAAAAAAGTAGAAGACCTTAGTAAAGGAATGAGTCAAAAATTACAATTTGTTACAACTGTTTTGCACGAACCTAAACTGATTATTTTAGATGAACCTTTTAGTGGTTTAGATCCAGTAAATGCTAACTTAATTAAAGATGAAATTTTTGGTTTAGCACAACGTGGAAGCACCATTATTTTTAGCACACACAGAATGGAACAAGTAGAAGAAATTTGCGACCATATTGTTTTAGTAAACTTAGGAAAGAAAATTTTAGATGGTACAGTGCATGATGTAAAACAACAATTTAAAGAAAATAAATTTAGCCTAAAACTTCACGAACCACCAAATGCAATAAACAGTCCTTCATTTACAGTAAATAATCAAAAAGAAAATATGCTTACTGTAACTATTAATGAAGGTTTTAAAAGCAATGATGTTTTAAAATATTTTATAGAAAACAATAACACAATTGAATCTTTCAATGAAATATTACCAGGGCTAAATGAAATATTTATTTCACTTGTAGAAGGAACAAAAGCAAAAACAAGAGCTTTTGAAACAGTAGCCTAATAGTTAATTTCAACAAAAAATAATTTTACTCTTATGAATAAAATATTAATAATAGCAAGAAGAGAATTTTTAAGTCGTGTTCAGAAAAAAACTTTTTTATTAACCACAATTGGTTTGCCTATTCTCATCTTTGGTATTTATGCACTCATTATATATTTTGCTGTAAAAACATCTGATAACTTTACTGTTGCAGTAGCAGATGAAGCTAATGTGTTTGAAAATAAACTCTCAGAAAAAAGCGATGGAGAAATAAAATTTGTTTCAGTAAAAAACGAAACGCCACAATCGCTAAAACAACAAATTGAAGAAAAAAAAATTGATGCTTTTGTTTTTATACCAAGCAATTTTAATGTTATAGAAAACAAAGATTCTATTCAAGTAATTTCTGGTAAAAGCATTGGTATTATTACAAGAGAAAAAATTGAAAGGAGAATTACCAATGTTATAGAAGAGAAAAAAATGTTGGGTAGTCTTAACTTAACAAAAGCAGAATTAGATAGTTTGCAACAAACTAATAAAATTATTTTTACTTCAACTACTGGTGTAGAAGATAGTAACAAAAAAGCAGGTTTAAGTTATGGTGTTGGTTTTGCTTCTGGTTTTCTTATCTATTTTATTTTATTCATTTATGGCACAATGGTAATGCGTGGTGTTATGGAAGAAAAAACCAATCGTATTGCAGAAGTTATTATTAGTAGTGTAAAACCTTTTCAATTAATGTTAGGAAAAATAATTGGTATAGGCTCTGTAGGCCTTGTACAGTTTTTAATTTGGGTAATATTATTAATAGGTTTACAATTTTTACTCCCTTTAATATTACCTGATTTACTTGCTCAAATGCAAGCACAACCAATGCAACCTGCTATTGCTGGAGGTGCTACAGCAACTCAGGAAAGTGCTGCCATTGCTGGTATTATGAATGGTTTAGAGCAAATTAATTGGGTATTAATTATTGGATGTTTTATATTCTATTTTCTTGGAGGATATTTTTTATATGCTTCTTTATTTGCAGCAGTTGGTAGTACAGTAAATGAAGATCCACAAGATGCTCAAAGTTTAATGTTGCCAATTACTATGCCTATCATTTTTGCAATGGTAATTATGATGAATGCTGTAAATAATCCAAATAGCAGTATAGCTATTTTTGGAAGTATATTTCCTTTAACCTCCCCAATAGTTATGATGGCTCGTGTAGCTCATGGTGTACCAGAAGGAGTAACAGCATTAGAATTAATTGCAAGTATGGCTTGTCTTATCATAGGCTTTTTAGGCACAACATGGTTAGCAGGGAAAATATACAGAACCGGAATTTTAATGTATGGAAAAAAAGTAACTTGGAAAACAATTGGAGCATGGTTAGTTAGAAAAAGTTAATACTGATAGTAATTAATTTCAATTGATTAAAAAAAGGAATTTCTAAATTACACAACAGCAGTTAATATTAATTTCTATCTTTGGATAAATTCAAGAACTTTGACAAAAGCAGTAAAAAATAAACAAAAAAAAAATAAGGAATACAATATACAAGAGAAAGAATACGACATTCTTAATGAGTCTTCAGTGCATTATCGTAAAGAATATTTTCGCCATAAAAGCACTATCTTATTTAAAGGTGATGTGTTAAACCCTAATACTTTTGAAAAAGAGTTTATTGACTTAACAATAACTTCACCACCTTACAATGTGGATATTCAATATAATTCAAACAAAGACGATTTAACATACGAAGAATATTTGGAATTTTCCGAAAAGTGGATGACAAATGTTTTTAATTGGAGTAAACCACAAGCTCGTTTTTTACTTAATATTCCACTTGATAAAAATAAGGGTGGACAAAAAGCTGTTGGTGCTGACTTGACAAAAATTGCTCAAAAAATTGGTTGGAAATATCACTCAACAATAATTTGGAACGAGGGAAATATTTCAAGAAGAACTGCTTGGGGTTCGTGGCTTTCAGCCTCTGCACCATTTGTAATTGCACCAGTTGAATTAATTGTTGTACTTTACAAAGGCGAATGGAAAAAAACAGGTGGTACAAAACAATCGGATATTACTAAAGAAGATTTTATGGAATGGACAAATGGCCTTTGGACTTTTAATGGTGAAAGTAAAAAACGTATTGGGCATCCAGCTCCATTTCCAATTCAGTTACCACACAGAGGAATTAAACTTTTTAGTTATGTTCGTGATATTATTTTTGACCCATTTGCAGGAAGTGGTACAACACTAATTGCAGCAGAGAACAATAATCGTATTGGAATTGGACTTGAAATTGATGATAATTATTGCGAAGTGGCAAAACAAAGAATTATTAAAGAAACCGGAACAATAGATTTTAAAAATGGCACAGCTAACACAAGCAGAACTCGTAATGGAGTACTTCAAAAAGCATCCAAAGCGTGACATCAAGCACCCTGAAATTGTTGATTGGGTAACAAAAGAATGGAAGAAGAGAACAGGGAAAGTTTTTAGAGACCCCGATAGAGGAATTAGGAAACTTGCACAAGAAGGACAACTTATTAAAGTTGCAAAAGGCGTTTACCGCTACGACCCAGAACACGTTGTTAATAGAGAATTAGAAGATTTTACAGCCACTCAAAAGAAAGAGATTTTGAAACGAGACAATTATCGTTGTGTAATTTGTGGTAAAGGAAGAGAAGAAGGAATTGAGTTGCAAGTTGACCATATAAAACCAAAAGATTTAGGTGGAAAGGCAACAATAGAAAACGGACAGACTTTATGTGCTACACACAATTTTAGAAAGAAAAATTTTGGTCAAACAGAAACTGGCAAAAAGATGTTCATTCGTTTATACGAATTATCAAAAGTAATTGGAGACAAAGAGACTCAAAAATTTTGTGCTGACATTTTAGAAGTGTTTGAGAAAAATGGAGTTAATGGACATATTGAGTGGAAGAAATAAAACCAATAAACTCTTCAAAAAATTTATCCTTCAAAATAATTTCTGATATAACTTATTTTTTATAATACTGTCCCTTAGGAATTTTATATACTCTTGAAGTTTGAAATATTTTAAAAGCTTCTGCTTGTTTATCATTTGCTTTTATCCATAATTCATAAGCATCATTATTAGCTGCTGCACCAAATAACCATTGTGTGTATGCTTCAAAAATTCCTTCTTTAAGCATGTGCTGATAATGGTCAAACAAACGAAAAGGATATTTTTCGCCATCACCTTTTTCAAACCAATCTAAAACAAATCTTGTTTTAATTGCCATTAAATTATCTGCATTTATACCATCACTTGCAATAGATACACTATTGTTTAAAATATTGATTACTTCTTGCTCGAAAGGAGAAGTATTTTTACCTTTTAAATTATTAGTTAAATCGGTATTAACATACATTTTTTTGTATGCTTCTAATACTATTTTTTTTACTTCTTTGGTTCGTGCAGTATAGCTTTCAAGATTTACAAAATTTTCGCCATGTATAGCAA
>JAIXLO010000087.1 GCA_026931325.1 Chitinophagales bacterium
TTTGTTTTGCAGATACTAATTCATTTTTTTCTGCAACTCTGTGCGCTGCCCATTGCGCTTTCTTCCCAATATGATGGTCTTTCAACAATTTACCTTTTTCATCTACTCTGTTTAAAAGGATGTGAATGTGACGATGGCGTTTTTCTGTGTGCATAAAAGCAATAAATTGAGATTGATTGGTATCAATTTCTAATTCTTTTAAAAATTCTTTTGTGAGATTCTGCAACTGCTTTTTACTCAATTTTTCACCATCAGCTACATGCGGAGAAAGAACCATAGAAATGAGTTTATTGGTTGCGTTTTGATTTAGATTTTGCAGAATTTTCATTTCTTGAAAAAGTTCAATAGGTGTTTCGCCACAAAGATTATTTCGCAATATTTCTATTCCTTTTTGGTCATCAATTACATAATTAAAAAGCGAAAAACCACCGATGCAAGATTTTGCCATGCCTATCATTTTACTTAAATTTTTCTAGATGATTTTTTATTATTCTCGAAGTTTCAAGCATTTCATTTTTCATTCCTGTAACATCTCCAAGTTTAAATAAATTGGAAATTCTCCGGAAATTATCAGCGTATTTTGAGAGGGTTTTATAGCCTTCAATTTCATCTTCCGTCAACGTATTTTTTAGTTCCAATTCTAAGGAAAGTCTTCGGAAAAACTCCGACATTGAGAGACCTGTTTTTCTAATTTTTTTCTGAATAATTTGATGTTCGAGAGATGAAACTCTGAACCTTAAAACTTTATTTTTCATATTCTTTTAATTTTAAAATTGTGAAGCAATTTTCCCTTTTTTGACCAATCGGGAGAAAAAGCGAGATGCCGATTAGACTCAAAAGCGTCAGATTTTGTAGCTCTATCGGCACATCTCGATGTAAAACCTGTTTTACTCATCTTTTCATAGGTTTATCATAAAGAAATCTGCAATGTCAATTCCTTCTCTTTTTTGTTCGGGTTTTGCTTGTTTTTCTAATAAATCTGATATATAAATATCGAATCCTTTCGCATTCAATTCGACCGCTTTTTTTTTCCATTCGTGATAGGTTGTAAATCCATTTTTTTGAATTTCACAATCAGGATATGCAATGATTTTTCTGTGTTTAATTGGCTCTAATTTTTTCTGTTTAAACTCACCTTTTGCACCACAAGACAACCATAAAAATTCTGGAAATATCACACTCATTATGCATGCTGTTTTTTCTGATTCTACTAAAGCAATTATACTTGATTCATCTTCTATGATTAAATGCAATCCGAACAAACATTGTGATAAATTAAAATCTGAAATTGTATTTTCCCTCTTCAAAAATTGATGCATCCATGTAATATATTTTGTTCGCTTTCCTGATGCAAAATATTGGATTACTTTTCCTGCTCTTACTTTTTTAAGTTCATCAAGTTGCCAAAAAACAGTTCCAAAATTAAATTCGGGAAGCGTTCCAATATTGTATCTCTTTTGAACTTCACTAGCTTTTTGATTGCCAAGTAAAAATCTTAAATATTTCAGGAAATTATTATCATTCCTCATTGATATTTCCATCAAATCATTTTTATGAAACGAAGGACAAAACTCATTAGTAAAATGATCTACCACCGTTGAACTTTTACAATTTTTAAAACCATCTTTTGATGGATGATAAAAATAATCACACTTTGATTCTCTATCACATCTACCATAATTTTCCATGATTTTACTTGTTTCCGTATCAATGAAAATCACAAATGATAACTTACCGCAACTGGGACATTTGTATTTCTTTGAACTAGGATCTAATTTATATCTGTATTTAATCATGTCTGCACTTTTTACATTTTCTGCACTATCCTTTATTCATCGGTGATTGACGTGTGTTTTATTTGCACTTTCGTTGCACTTTCTGCACTTTGAAAAAAATTGATTTTGCACTTCTTACACTTTATTGCATTTTAAATTATCATTAAATGTTTGATATTCAGTATTTTAAAACTCAAAGTGCAATAGTGCAAATAGTGCAGTAGGAGATTGATAATAACCTCTAAAAAACTTGTTTTTCATAAATCCCATGAGCGATTTTTTTAAAAAGTTTTTCATCTTTTAAGAAATTTTTAAAGCTTCTAATTTTCATCGAATCTTCTTTAGAAATTATTTCAATTCCTTCTCCTGTTTTAAATTGTTGCGGGAGTTTGTCGAATACATTTTTTTGTATTTCTGTGAGCGAGTCATAGTAAGTATTATCAATGATTTCAAAAACACGGACTGCATTTTCAAAAAAATAATCTCTTAACTTAATTGCAGATTTTAAAGTTTTCAAAGAAATATTCTTAAGTTTCTGATCATTGCAAACTGAATGAATCACTTCAATTAAAATTGAAAACCTCAATACGTATTGCTGCAATTTTACCGACACGCCTCTTTGATATTCGAAATCAAAATCGTGTTTTTGGCTATTCTGCCATCGGTATAAATATTCTTTTGCATCAGGTTGAAATTCCAGTACAGTTTCTGAATTCTCGGCTAGATTATAAATTTTGCTTATAAATTCTGAATACCATTCTATATATTTCTCATCTAAATCCAGATCGTTCCATTTATTATCCACATATTTATGCGGCAACACAAAAAGAAGACGATCGATAAAACCATTTTTCATTTTATTTGATTGAAATACACTAGATAAAATACCTTCCTGCATAGTTCCGATAATATCTACTTTTGTATTGTCAACTCTCATTTCATCGCCAGAAATTCTATTTTTAATAATGGGTTTTCCACTCCAGGCAGACAAGTACGATTCTTCCTCACTTCCCTTTCGATATTGATTAAAAGAATTAAAGAAACCTGCAATCTCATCAGTGTATAAACCAATTCCTCTAGGATTAAAATAATGTGCTTTAACAAATGCTTCTGGCGTAAAATCGTTCAGCAATAATTGGCTAAGAACTGGAACTGTACTTTTAGACTTTTCTTCAACTGGTAATTGTTCAAATTCCTTTTTCTTGATGATATATTGTTCGAAATTCTCTTTATCCAATTTCATTAAAGGATTAAGACAGAACGAAACCGAATGGCTTTTTACATCACCTGTTCTACCGACGAGAACCATATATAAATTCGATTTTTCCAGCCAACTGTTTTTTACTTTCAGTTGGATTCGATTTCCCATCGAAACCGAAACCGCATATAAAATTGAGGCTGAAGTATAATCTGGAGAAAAATTTAATGTTGTTTCTAATTCTCTCATTAATTTCTGCATTATCTGAGGAAAGATACTTCCCGGAAATATGTTTTTTCCTGAAACAAGTTTGAAATCTTCTCTTATTCCGTTGAAAATATGAATATTTTCATTATCGTTGTTTGAGTGAAAAAATGATGTGCCTTTTTGATATCCGTCGGGTAATCGGTCGTTTTCCATTTGCGCCATCTTACATGTTGTTTTTAATTAGACTTAAAGCCAATTCAACATCAACCATGATAGAACGTCCCTCCTGAATTATAGCTTCATCAATAATTCCTCTTTTTTTTATGCGATTTGCTTTTGCAATACTGCAATTGAGAAGATTTGCAATTCCACGGATTCCATAAACATATTTTTTATTTAAGGAGTTTTCAGAAATTGAAACTATTTGTTGATCTTGAACCGTACTTCTACTCTGTTCATTTAATGCCAAAAATTCTTGACCTGTCATTTGCCAGATTGGCTTTTCTAAAAGATTTTCGATTTTCATTTTGAATTTTATTTAAAGTTTAATAATTAATATGCCCGTTCTTAACATTGCAAATAGACATAAAATTCGAAATGGAGAAAAATGGAAATAAAAAAAATATCAATAATTTAATACTGATATTCAATGCTATATAAAATAAAAAATAAAAATAAAATGCAAAAAAATGTAAAAGGACTTTATGAGGTCATTTGCATCTATTTTATTAGAGAAGAATAAATTTCAAGACTCTCTGCGACTATTTTAACTCTTGAGACTTTCAAAATATTTGCTTATTTTAAAATCAATTTCTTCATGATCTTTAGTTTTTAAGTGATCTTGGTTAACAGTCTTTATTTTATCATAATTTTGGATTTGAAAACATTCTACAATCGTCTTCTCCCATATTTCTTTTTTAGTGTCAACAATAAATGCTTTCAATTTGTTTATTGAATAAGCAATATATTTATCCTTACTCGGATTTTTTTCGAGAGTAAGCACCTTATTTAATGTAATCTGATTATAAAATTCTGGAAGAGAAACAGTTTTCAATAGACTCATTTTTATTAAAATTGAATAGGCTAATTCTATGGAATCCTCATCCTTAAATATAATTTGGGAAAAAGTATTTGAGTTGGAAAGTCGTAGTATCCATTTGTTTATAATGTCCATTTTTTCTAGAAATGGACTGAAACTGAAATAAAGAATATTAGAATTATTTTCAAAAAACTCATCTCTTTCTTTTTGAACAATCTCAAGTTTTTGCTTCTGAAAATTGTATTCACTATTAGCAATTTCGAAATTCCTGGTCAAATTTTTCATCTCAACAGATTCTTCTAAATATTTCATACTCCACGATTCTAATTGCCTTTGCAGCAAACTATCTTCATTTCTGTACGACTCAAGTCGTTTGCTTTCAACCTCAATTTTGTGATCATAAGGAATTAGTAATTGTTCAAAAAAGACAGTTGCAGAAAACTCTTGTATTAAACTTTGACTATCGTTAAATTTCTTTTTAATCTCTGATATCAGTTCTTTATATTCACTTAAAAGAAGTGGAATATTTTCGCTTCGCAGCAAATCTTCATAAACTAGAGCATCATCTATTTTACAGAAAAATATGATATGGTCTAATAAACCCTTTGTAACATCACTTGTATTTCGAATTGTATTAAAACCAGTTGCTATTCTTTGTAGGAAGGCTAAATGTTCACTTGTTTTCATTTCCTAAAAATTTAATTTTTGCATCTCAATCGCTTTTGTTGAATCTGCAACTTCAATATATGGCTTCATCGATTTGTAATCTGAATGTCCTGTCCACTTCATTATAATTTGTAAACCAATACCTTTAGCAATGCATAAACACACGAAAGAACGCCTTCCAACATGACTACTTAAAAGTTCATACTTGGGTTTAGTTTCATCGTGTCTTTCATTACCTATGAAATATGTTTCTGTAATAGATTCATTTATTTCTGCTAACTGCCCAAGTTCCTTCAAATATTCATTCATATTTTGATTAGAAATAACCGGAAGTGCTTTATCATTTTGGAAAGGAATATCTTTATATTTATCAATAATATCCTGAGATGTTTTATTAAGTTCAATTACAAGGCTATCATTTGTTTTCAGAGTTGTAACATCAAATCTTCCATCTTTAATGTCTGATTTCTTCAATTTGTAAGCATCTGAATGGCGCAAACCAGAATAACAAAGGAAAAGAAGAACATCGCGAACGCGGTCTAAATATAATTTAGATTCAGGAATCTTAAAGTTTTTTATTTGCAAAATTTCAGATTCCGTTAAAAAAATGAGTTTCTTCTTTGCGATTTTAAGTTTTGGTTGAAAATCTTCAAATGATTTAATTTCTGTATATCCCTTTTTTACTGCATATCTCAAGAACCACTTAATATTTTCGATATATTTTTTGGTAGTTGTATTTCGAAGTTTTAATGTTTTGCTAAAAAAAGTTAGAACATTGCTTAATCCTTCCAAAGTTAAATCCTCAAATCTAAGTTTTGGATTAAACGCTTCCAAATGAGTTTTTAAAGTTTTTAACTTTGCATAAGTATCAGCTGTCCAATTATTAATTTTTCCATTATAGGAAGTGAATTCGTCAAACACTTTATAAAATGATATTTCTTCTTTAGACTCAACTTCTATTAATTCAACCTTTAATTTTTTTATTTTTTTTACTTCTACACCATCATTTTTTATCTTTTCATAAGCATCCTTGACCTCTTCAATAGTTGGTATCTGCTTTTTGATTTGACATTCGTAAAAGAACGACTGAATTGCAGATTTGTACTTGTCAATTTTTATGTTTATTTCTTCAGCAGTTTGTTCACTAGAATTTGTCCTACCAGAAATGACTTCCTTTTTTTCAGAATCCCAGTCAGAAATATTTATTCTGAAACCACTATAAAAATTTATTCTGTTAGATAAAAAGGTAAGACGAATAAATATTGGTGCGTTTTCATTAACAATTACACCTTTTTTTTTCCTTCTTTCTATATCAACTGTTATCTTTCTTTTAATGTTAATCATAAAAAATATTTACAGCCAAATTTACAGCCATTTTTTATGATATACAATGATATTTAAGAAATATCTTAAAATACAAAAACGCTAAAAACCCCTATTAAGAGGGAGAAATGACAATTAGAGACACTTAGAAATATCATAGATGAGAATCCCATCCCCTCTACAACTAAGTCTTAAAATCAAGAACTCAACGGAATCAGGGACTAACGTTCCTGATTT
>JAIXLO010000007.1 GCA_026931325.1 Chitinophagales bacterium
ATGTATAGCAATCCAAAATAAATCTGGTTTTTGGTTTTGAGCATAATATTTTACAGCATTGTAATAGTTGCTGCTATAATTAGCATCTACTTCAATTCCTTTTTCCCATTGTATTATAGCATTATTCAATTCATTATCCATTGCTAATAGCTCTCCATATTCATTATAAATTACACCACTTTCAGGAAACTTTATTAATGCCTTTTTATACAATTTTCTGCACTCTTTATACTCTGCAATAGCTTTATATGTTAGTCCTAAAATTTGAAATGTTTGAACATCTGCATCAGCTCTTTCAATTAAAGGTTTACCTACTTGCATAGCATTTGCATAATCTCTTTTTAAGAAATATATAAATGCTAAGTCTTTTAAAATTTCTAAATTATCAGGCTCTTTTTCTGCTGCTCTTTTAATAACTAATAAAGCATTATCATAATCTCCTTGACGCATAAATGTTTTAGCTGTTTCGTGTAATTCTTGAGCTGTTTGTTGAGGCTGTGCTAACACAACAGAAGTTATTTGAAAAAGAAACAAAAAAGCTATTGCAAATTTTTTCATGTATAATAGTTTATTGAAAAGTTAATCTTAATAAATTAAGTGAGTTAAAAGCCCATCTCTTAGTTTAGGTTCAAACCAAGTACTTTTTGGAGGCATAACATTGTTGCTATCAGCAATATCAAATAATTGATTAATAGTAACAGGATATAAACTAAAAGCTACTTTCATTTCTCCACTATCAACTCTTTTTTCCAATTCTTTTAATCCTCTAATACCACCAACAAAATCAACTCGTTTATCAGTTCTTTGGTCTTTAATATTTAGTATTTCATCTAGAATTAAATTAGATAAAATGGTTACATCTAAAACGCCTATTGGGTCGTTTGAATATGTTCCTTTCTTTGCAGTTAGTTTATACCATTTGCCATCTAAATACATTCCAAATTCGTGAAGGGTTGATGGTTTTACAACATTTTTATCTGTTAAACTAACTTCAAAATTGTGTTTTATTTTTTCAATAAACTCATCTACAGAAAGTCCATTCAAATCTTTTACAACACGGTTATAATCCATTATTTCAAGTTGGTTTGATGGGAATAGAGTTGTTAAAAAATAATCTCCATTTTCAGTGTGTTTTATTCCCATTTCTTTTCTAACCTTAGATGCAGAAGCAGCTCTATGATGTCCATCTGCTATGTATGTGCAAGGAATTTCATTTTGAAAAGTATCTGTTATTTGTTGTATAGTAGCATCATCATTTACTACCCAAACTGTATGTTGAATATTATCTTCAGCCACAAAATCATACACAGGGCTTTTTGTATTTTTCCATTTTTCAACAATTTGATCAATGGTATTATTATTTCTGTAAGCTAAAAAAACATTACCAGTTTGTGCACCTGTTGTTTTAATATGATTAATTCTATCTTGTTCCTTTTCTGGTCTTGTAAATTCATGTTTTTTAATGATGCCATTTTCATAATCATTAATACTACTACCAACAACTAAGCCTGTTTGGCTTCTACCATTCATAATTAATCTATAAATATAATAGCAAGCTTTATTATCTTGGAACAAAATATTTCTTTGTATAAAAGAATCTAAATTTTGTTTTGCTTTATCATAAACTTCTTGTGTATGTATGTCAATGTTATCACTTAAACTAATTTCACTTTTTGTAACATACAAAAAAGAATAAGGATTGCCTTCTGCTTCTTGTTTTGCTTCTTTACTATTTAATACATCATAAGGGCGACTTGCAACTTGTTTAGCAAATTCTGGTTGTGGTCTTAAAGCTTTAAATGGTTTAATTACAGACATTATTTGTTTGATTTAGTTGTAAAAAAAATTATCCGTTTTTATTGGCAAAATATTTCATTAGTTGTGTAATTGTTTCTACACTTTCATATTTCAAAGCATTGTACATGCTTACCCTTATTCCTCCCATTGTTCTATATCCCTTCACTCCTATCATTCCATTCTGTTTACATTCTTCTAAAAAATTATTTTGTAATCTTTCATTATCAATAAAAAATACAGCATTCATTTTACTTCTATCTTCTTTATTTATTGGGCAATGAAACAATGGTAAAGAATCAATAGTATTATACAAAAGTGCAGATTTTTGTTCAGCTCTTTTTTGCATTTCTTTTAACCCACCTTCTTTCTTTATCCAACGTAGTGTAAGCAATGCTACATAAACAGCAAAAACTGGTGGTGTGTTTAATACACTATCTGCATCAATATGATTTTGATAATTCATAATTGGAGAAATTTTTCTTGAAATTTTTCCAACAATATTTTTATCAATTACCACAAGGCTTACACCTGCAGCACCCATATTTTTTTGAGCTCCTGCATATATTAATGAAAACTGATTAAAATTTATTTCTCTACTAAAAATATCGCTACTCATATCTGCCACAATAGGCACATTTGTTTTTGGAAATTGATGCCATTGTGTTCCTTCAACTGTATTGTTTGTTGTGATGTGTAAATATTTGTTATTAGTAGGAATATCAAAATTTTTATTCAAATAAGTATAGTTCTTATCTTTAGATGAAGCTACAATATTTACATTACCAAACACAGATGCTTCTTTAATTGCTTTACTTCCCCAAATACCATTATCACAATAAGCAGCAGTTTCAGTTGAATCTAATAAATTCATAGGTACTTGCATAAATTGTGTAGTAGCACCACCATGCAAAAAAAGTACTTCATAATTATCATTCAACTGCATTAATTCTTTTACCAGAAATCTTGCTTCTTGCATTACATCTAAAAACCAATTTGTACGATGACCTATTTCTAAAATTGATAATCCTATTCCATTAAAATTTTTAATGGCATTTACTGCTTGTTCTAAAACTTCTTGGGGTAAGATAGAAGGTCCTGAATTAAAATTATGCAGTTTCATTAGGTTGCAAACTTAAAATATTTATAATAGAATAAATATAATTTAACATTAAGACTAAATATTTACTTTATAAAAATTTCTAAGTTATTCAACTTTGTTAAAAAATGTTTTTTGGTTTATTATTGTTTTCACCGAATTTTATTGCATGGCAAAAAAAATTTTCTATTCAATAATAGCATTATTTGCAATTCTTCAACTTTTTCAGCCTGATAGAAATATATCCAATGAGAACTTTAAAACAGAACTTGCAAATCATTATCAAATACCAGATTCTGTTGAAACTTTATTAAATAAAGCATGCTATGATTGTCATAGTAACAATACAGATTATCCTTGGTTTTATAACATACAGCCAATTGGTTGGTATATTCAAAATAAAATTGATAAAGGAAAACATAAACTAAACTTTTCAGAATTTGGTAATTTAACAAAGAAGGAAGCTGTAGATGAATTAGATAATATAAAAGAAATGATAGATAAAAATACAATGCCTTTACACTCTTATAGATGGATAAATAAAGATGCAGATTTAACAATTGAACAAAGACATGTTATCTCTCAATGGACAACAGATTTTAGCAAACAAATTTCTAATGATAGTACTGCTACTTTAAATAAAGATTCTTCTTTACAAAATTTACCTCAATAAAATAATTAGAAGAAAATAACTAATGTAAAACTTCTCTTGCAATAACTAGTTTCTGAATTTCAGAAGTTCCCTCTCCTATTGTACAAAGTTTTGAATCTCTATAAAATTTTTCTACAGGAAAATCTTTTGTATATCCATAACCACCAAAAATTTGAACAGCATCTGTAGAAACTTTTACAGCAACTTCACTTGCATAATATTTAGCCATTGCACTTTGCTTTGTAAGCTTTTGTCCTGTTTCTTTTAAATGGCAACTTTGCCATATCAATAAATCACTTGCTGCAATTTCTGTAGCCATATCAGCTAACTTAAAACTAATACCTTGAAAGTTAGCTATTGGTTGGTCAAACTGATGACGTTCTTTTGAATATTGTAAAGCAGCTTCATAAGCACCTTTTGCTATACCAACAGAAAGTGCTGCTATTGAAATTCTGCCACCATCTAATATTTTCATTGCTTGTCTAAAGCCATCACCTACTTCACCTAAACGTTGAGCATCACTAATTCTACAATTATCAAAAATCATTTCAGCAGTTTCACTTGCTCTCATTCCAAGTTTATTTTCTTTTTTACCTGCATTAAAACCTGGTGTACCTCTTTCAATAATAAATGCAGTACTATTACCACTTGTTCTTGGTTCTCCTGTTCTACAAATTACAACAGCTACATCACCACTTTTGCCATGTGTTATCCAACTTTTAGTTCCATTAATTACCCAATCATTTCCATCTTTTACTGCTACTGTTTTCATGTTGCCAGCATCACTTCCTGTATTTGGTTCAGTTAAGCCCCAAGCACCAATAAATTCTGCTGTAGCTAATTTTGGTAAATATTTTTTCTTTTGCTCTTCGTTGCCAAAAGTTAAAATATGATTAGTACAAAGAGAATTATGAGCAGCTACACTTAAACCAATAGATCCACAAACTTTTGCAATTTCTTGTACAATTGCATTATACTCAAAATAACCTAATCCAGCACCTCCATATTGTTCAGGAACTAAAACACCCATCATTCCAAGTTTACCCAATTCTTTAAAAATATGAATAGGAAATTCTTGTTTTTCATCCCACTCCATTAAATGTGGTTTTATATATTGATGTGCAAAGTCTCTGGCTGTTTGTGCTACTTGTTGTGTTAATTCAGATGAAGCAAAGTTCATATTTAGAAATAATATTTTATTGGTTAAAATTTCAAAAACAAGTCCTGCATTACTACAGGACTTTTATAATAAGTCAATCGCTAAAGGCTCTACTAACGTTTGTTAGTTTTGCAAAAATATATTTTTTGATTAATCCGCCAAATTTTTGAGAATAAATTTGTTAGATGAAAAATTTTCTAATTTATTAATGACTAATTCATAAAAAAATACCCTACAAATTAGTAGGGTATTCAAAAATAAAAATTATAAAAATTATTCTGTTTCGCTGACAACTTCAAATTCTAAATCTGCAGTATTACCATTACCAAAATCAAAGTTAGCAGTATAAGTACCTAACTCTTTAATATCTTCAGCTATAGTAATTCTTTTACGATCTATTTCATAACCTTTTTGCTCACGAATAGCTCTTGCAATTTGTAATGAGGTTACACTACCAAATATTTTACCACTTGTTCCTGTTTTAGCTTTAATTTTTACAGGAGAAGTTTTAAGTACTTCAATAACTTTATTAATTTCTGCTAATAATGCTGCTTCTCTTTTAGCAGCTACTTTTAAGCGTTCTTGTAATTGTTTTATATTAGATGGATTAGCTTCTACAGCAAACTTTCTTGGAATAAGATAGTTACGAGCATAACCATTTTTTACTTTTACCAATTCGTTTTTTCCACCTAAATTATCTACATCTTGAATTAAGATTACTTCCATATTTTTTTGTTTTAGTTCCCAAGAGCCCAATCATTTTTTAGTATTGATTTGACTGTCATTCTGCTTTACAGAAATTAGGGAATGGTTTAACTAAAATTTTATTTTAATAAATCTGTTACATAAGGTAACAATGCCATTTGGCGAGCTTTTTTTACAGCATCGCTTACTTTTCGTTGATACTTTAAAGAATTTCCTGTAATACGACGTGGCAACATTTTACCTTGTTCGTTTACAAATTTTTTCAAAAATTCTATGTCTTTATAATCAACATATTTAATTCCGTATTTTTTAAAACGGCAAAATTTCTTTTTAGGCTTCTCTTGCTTAATAGCAGTAAGATATTTTATTTCATTTTTAGCCATTTTCTACCTCCGTTTTTTGATTTTTAAAACCTCCCTTTCTTTTTACTTCATTATACTCAACAGCATATTTGTCAAGTTTTGTAATCATGTGTCTCATTACTTGTTCATCACGTAACAAAGTAATTTTCAACTTTTCGTTGAAAGATGCTTCTGAAGTATATTCAAGCACCCAATAAATACCAGTTGTTTTTTTCTGAACGGGGTAAGCTAAAGATTTTAAACCCCAAGGATTACTGTGAACTACAGTACCTCCATTTTCTGTAATAAATTCACTATACTTTTTCTGAACATTCTTAAATTCATCATCAGAAAGTATTGGAGTGAAAATTACCATTAATTCGTAATTGTTCATTACTCTTTTTTTTAGTTAAGAAATTGGTTTTATCCCATTGGGCTCATACGATTTTATCGTAAAAGATTCTGCCAAAACAGAATTGGGGCTGCAAAAGTAGGGCTTTAGAACTAATTAAAAGCTTTTAAATTAATTTTCCTACAATTTTTTTTACTAAAAAGGAATATTGCCAAGTAATAAATAGTTAATTTACTATATTTTTCACAATATTTCTTAAAAACAATATAGTTTTTAAATCATTATTGTCCGACAAATGTTCGATTTGCTGAATAAGTGTCGCTACACACC
>JAIXLO010000074.1 GCA_026931325.1 Chitinophagales bacterium
AGCTATATCATAACCTGAGCCTTCAAAAGTTTGTGATAATAAATAATAAGCATTTACACCTGACCACTGACTTAATAAAGAAATTAAAGTAGCACTTGTACCAAAACCAAATGTTCTATTAAAAGATAATTGAAAAGTAAATTTTATGTTATCAAAAATAATTTGATTGTTTTCTTTTTTAATTAGCTGTAATATTTTTTGAACAATAATTGCTTTTTCAATATCTGTTGTAGAAAGAATTTCAAAATTATTTGATAGCTGAATAGAAAGCCAGCAGTTTTTATTTTCATCAAAACATTGCCATAAAATATTTTGTTCTGAATGATTAGTAATAGAAAGGTTTTGACCAACAGAAAGAGGTATTGCCAAGCATTTAGAGCCTCTTAAAACTAAATACTCTCCAAATAATAAAAGTTTTCCAGACGCTTCATAATGTAACGCTTTCATTTATCTCAGCTTATTTTTGAAGATTAATTTGTTGCTTCAATTAAATTCCATTTTTCAGCTAAATTTCTTACTGCTGATACAGACACAACTTTATCTTTAAAATATTCTATCACTTCTGCTTTTCTGCTTTCAGGAATTTTTAATTGTTTTAAAATATTTAATAAATGCATTTTCATGTGCCCTTGTTGAATACCTACAGTTACTAAATTTTTTACAGCAGAAAAATTATTAGCTAAACCTATGGCTGCTGCAATACTCATTAATTCTGTTGCAGAAGGGTTATCTAAAAGTTCTAAACTTAATTTTACTAATGGATGCAATGTTGTTAATCCTCCTACAACACCTAAAGCAAAAGGAATTTCTAGAGTAAATCTAAAAAAATTTCCTTCAATATCTACATGGCTTAAAGAAGTATAAGTTCCTGTATGTGCAGCATAAGTATGACTACAAGCTTCTACAGCTCTAAAATCATTTCCTGTTGCTAATACAACTGCATCTACACCATTCATGATTCCTTTATTGTGTGTAGTGGCTCTGTGAGGATCTAATTCTGCAACTCTTACACCAAGTCTAAATCTTCTGGCAAACTCCTCACCACTCATACCTTTTACAATATCATCCATTTGGTCTAATGTTGTTTCTACATAACATTTAACTCTACAATTTGGTGTGTAGTTTGAAAGAATACACATCACAATTTCCAATCCATTATTTGAAAACTCTTTTTTGGTAGAATGCCATTGTTTGAATGTTGCAGCAAATTGTTCCAAACAAGAATTGATAAAGTTTGCTCCCATAGAATCTATGGTTTCAAAAGTTGCATGTAATTGCATTAAGTTAGGTTCTTTATCACTTAAATCTCTTAACTCAATATCTAAAATTCCACCTCCACGTTTTACCATATTTTCAGTAATATCAAAACAATCTTTTATTAATCGTTCTTTTAATTCAGAGAAATATTTTTGTAATAAAGCTTTATCATCTTTCCATAAAAAATGTACTTGACCAATTTTTTCTGTACCAATAATTTCTGTTTTAAAACCTCCTCTTGTAAACCAAAATTTTGCACTATTTGCTGCTGCTGCTACAACAGAGCTTTCTTCTATAACCATTGGAACCATATATGCTTTATCGTTTATAAGCATATTGGGGCAAATACAAAATGGTAAAGGAAAATTAGAAATAGTGTTTTCGCTAAACTCTTCTAATAAAGCTTGCATTTTACTATCTGAGTGATGAAAGCTTTTAAATAATGCTAAAGCATTTTCAGCATCTATATGATTTTGTGTAACAATATTTAATTTTTCTTCTCTGCTTTTTTTAGAAAAGCCATGAACAATTTTATGTTCTTTCTTCATCTTAATTTTCTTTAATAGTTAAAAATGTTCTTGCCAATAAAAGTCCTTCTATTTGATGTTGTATAAATTCGTCTAATGCTGCTTGTGATTCTTTTGCATATTTTAAAAATTCAGAAGCTTGTCCATACATGGCATTTGCTTTTGATTTTTTTATTAAATAATATCCATCTAAAAAGTTTTTTATTCCTCCACTAATAATGAGTGTTGAACATTTTACTTTTTTACCTAACTCTTTTATTAGTTGATTACTCAAATGTACCATTTCTTCTGCTGTTTGCCCTACTTGTTCAAAAGGCATTAAATATTTTCCTTTTGTTTTATTTCTCATTAATTCAAGTTTAGAAAAATTAGTACCACCATTTGCTGCAAACTCAATAGCTGTTAAAGGAAGTTGTAACAATTGTTTCATGCTTTGATAGCCAAACCCTTGCCCTACTTCTTTTACAATTAATGGCAGTTTTACTGTTTGTAAAAATTGTTCTATAGTTTTTACTGGAGCATTTTTAATAATATCACCTTCTGGTTGCATCCATTCTTGCAAAGGGTTTACATGAATAATTACACCATCAGCTTTTAATTGTTTTACCAAAGTATTGATAGATGATAAAGATTTTTTTTCTATCATTTTTTCTATTTGTGCAATACCAAAGTTTAAGTAAAATGGAACATCATTTCCTAAAATAGGTCTTAGGTTAAAGTCGTTTATTTTGTTTTTATTTTCTAAAGCAATTCTTGCAGAACCAACGCCCATTCCTAAACCAAATTTTGATGCAGCTTTTGCTAACCGATTATTTATTTCATTTGTTTTTATCGTACCACCTGTCATACTTGAAATCCAAATTGGATATCTTAAAATTTTATTTCCAAGCTTTATATTCCATTGATTATTTTTATCAGGATGAGCAGCAATCATTGGTTCATAATAAAATCGAGCATCAATTGATTTACTTTGAGATAATAATGCCAATGCTACATGACTATCTTTTCTTATTTCTGTTTTCTTTGAACTCGTTGTTGTTTCTTTCTTTTTGTTATCCATAAACTACTACTGAATTACAATTTTCTATTTTACAAAAGTACAGTTTAATAATGGCAATTTTGCTGTAAGATTTTTTGAAATAACGAAACAACTGTTAGTTATAGTTTTGATGATACATTGTATAAAATTATCTTTACAATATGCAAATAAAATCAGCTAAATATCTTATTTCATCTCCTTCTTATGAAAAATGTCCTGTAGCCAATAAGCCTGAATATGCTTTTATTGGAAGAAGTAATGTTGGCAAATCTTCTTTAATTAATATGTTGGTTAATCAAAGAAATTTAGCCAAAACATCTGCTACGCCAGGGAAAACACAATTAATCAATCATTTTTTAATTAATGATAGTTGGTATTTGGTTGATTTGCCAGGTTATGGTTATGCAAAACGTTCTCAAAGAGATAGAAATAGATGGGAACAAATGATTGAAAATTATTTAAGAAAAAGAGAAAACTTAATTAATGTTTTTGTGTTGATAGATGTTAGACACTCTCCTCAACAAAATGATTTAGCATTTATTAATAAGTTAGGTGAATGGCAAATTCCTTTTGTATTAGTTTTTACAAAGGCAGACAAAGAAAAACCTAATGTGGTATTAAGAAATGAAAAACTTTTTTTAGAAAAGATGAAAGAAACTTGGCAATTTTTACCTCAAAGTTTTATAACCAGTTCAGAAAAAAAACAAGGAAGAGAAGAATTATTAGACTTTATTAATACTTGTAATAAAAATTTATAAGAAGTCTACAAATATGCAATTCCATATTTGTAGGCTGGGGGATCATCATTAATTCAACAACTTTTCAGATAATTTAAGTACTTCATCTACTCTGCTATAATTTACAGAATAGTGAATTGTTTTCTGACTTATCCGCCTCTGTTTTTCAATTTTTTCAAACTGCTTATATTCAATGTTTCAGTGTAGCTTTAGTGCATTATTTGTCGCACTAAGAGTATTTTTATGCTAAAAATTAGAGAGTTTAAAACTGCTTTAGGAAGTATTGCTATTCAAGTTGTTTACTATTTACTTTAGAATTACAAAATCAGACTTAGAGACCAGGCCTTTCTTCCACTTCAAAGAAGAGTCCATAAAACTCCATTTGCTAATTTGTTTTATGGCATTAATACTTTCTAAACATATTGAATTAAAAATAGGCTCATCAATTAAGCATTTCATTACTGAATGTAAAAAGGTAACAGATACACGAATGCTTAATACAATAACTCAAAAAGAACTTATTGTCAAAGGGAAAATGACCAATACTGTAACACAATTTTTATCAAAATTAAATCTGCAGCACTAAAGTGGACAAGGCAGGAAAAGTAAAGTCATTTCTGTAAAGATAAAGCCTATACTTTAAAAATTAATTATCTTGATTTTAGCCAATATGTTGGATTAAGAAAATTTCCTTTATCATTTACAACCATAAATAAAATAGATTCTTCACCATCTGTACTAATACCTGAATGGCCTAACAATGTACCTGCTTTTACTTCTTGATTTTTAGATACATTAACAGAAGATAAATGACTATATACGGTTAAATATTTTCCATGTCTTATAATTACTGCTTGGTCGCCACCATAATCTCCTACATAAGATACTTTCCCATCGGCAACAGATTTTACAGAAGTTCCTTGAGGTACTGCAATTTCAATTCCATCATTTTTGCCTTTTAATTTTTCTGAAACTTGATATTCTCCAAAAGGTACAATTACAGTACCTATACTAACAGGCCAATTTAAATTTCTTTTTTCAAAGTTAATAGACATTTCTAAACCCTCTTCAGTGCTTTCAAGTACATTATAAGTTCTCGTAGTATTATTGCTGCTTGCCATTGCACTAATTGCTTCGTTATTAGAAGAAGTGGTAGTTGTAGTATTTGTTTTTGCAGTAGCAGTGCTTGCAGCTTGTTTTTTTGCTTCTGCTTCAGCTTTTTGCTTTGCAAGCCTTGCTGCTTTTTCAGCTTCTGCTTTTTCTCTTGCTAAAATTGTTGCAATTGTATTTTTCATTTGCTGCCTTTGTTTTTCTTTTTTCCTTATTAAGGCAGTTACTTCTCTTTCTTGGCTTTTTAATTCTTTTACAACAATATCTTTTTGTTTTTTATCTTCTTCTAAATCTTGTAACTGATCTTTTTGTGTGGCTAATACTTGGCTTTGCTCATTTTTAGAGGTTGTTAGTGTGCCTATTTTTTGTTGTAATACTTGTTGTGTTTTTACAATATTGTTTACTTGGGTTTCTCTTAATTTTCTATAACTTTTTAAGTAAGTAACTCTTTTTAAAGCATCATTAAAGCTTGTAGCTGAGAATAAAAAATTTAAAAATTGATAGTTACTTCTATTTTTATAAGCAAAGGCTATACTTCTTGCATATTGCTGTTTTAAAGTATCTAACTCTTTTCTCATTCTATAAATTTCCAATTCATTTTGATAAATAGTTTCATCTAATAACCTTACTCTTTTATTTATAGTACGAATGAGTTCTTCACGAGCAGCAATTTTTCTTTGAACAGATGCAGCCTGAGCCAATGAAGACTTTTTGTTTTTTTGAATTTTAATTAAATTTTGAGATAGCTCATTAATTTCTTTTCTAAGCTGGTCTTCTTTTTTTTGTAATTCCTCTTTTGATTGACTTAGTGCATTGAGGCTTAAACCCATTAACAGAACAAGTGCAAAAAAATTTTTTTGTACTGTTCTACTCCCTAATAAAATTTTTAAATTATTCATACATAATTTGTTTTTCATAAATAGAATTTCTGTTAATGATACAAGAACAAGCTATTTTACATAAATCAAAAAATAACTAAGCTTTTGTAAATGTCATAAGTAGTAAAAAAAATAGTAGAACTTTACTGATGTGCAAAAGTTTATAGTGTTTTGCTGTGAAACTAATATAAATGTGGAGAAGAACTTATTGGTTTTTATAATTTTTAGGAATATTAAACATATACGTTAAAGGCTCGTTAAAGGTGTATTGTTTAAAATCTAAGTCAATATCTAATTTTGATTTTTCAGAAACAGAAATTCTTCTTTGAGTTGAAAAGAAATTATCAGCAATAGGAACATAATTACTATAACTTATATTACAGGTTCTGTTTTTTAAAGGATCAATATCATCTAACTTACTATGAAGAACATTTAGATTATCTTTATCTAAAGAGATAAGATGTTTAAATAGTTTTCCAAACATTAAAATAGAAAGCCTATCATCATTTTCTTTATAGGAAATAATATTATTACTGTCTATAAAAATAGGGTTGCCTATTAGAATATCCTGTATTGTAAAATAATCAAAAGGAATTTCTGCTATATCTTGCAAATAATTAATAGTTCTTTTTTGAACAATTTTATCTATCTTATTTACAACAAATACAC
>JAIXLO010000163.1 GCA_026931325.1 Chitinophagales bacterium
GTTAATAAACTTAACACAATACCATTACTAAAGCAATAATTGTTAATGTCTTTTAGATTTGAAGTACCCACTTTAAAGTGTAAATGAAGTTTATTTTCTTCTTGTTTAATTTGCTGTATTCCTAAATAGTTTTCTAAAATTTTTGATAGTTGCATATTATCATCAGAAGCAACTTCTACAATATCTTCATTTACTAAAACTTCATTTACAGAACCTGATGCTAATAACTTTCCTTTTTTCATTATGGCGACATGGGTACAAACTTTTTCTACCTCATCTAATAAATGGCTTGCCATAATGATTGTTTTTCCTTCATTTGCAAGTTTTTTTATTAGTTCTCTAATTTCTGCAATTCCAACAGGATCTAATCCATTGGTTGGTTCATCAAAAACCAATACTTCTGGATTACCTAATAATGCAGCAGCTATGGCTAATCTTTGCTTCATACCAAGACTGTAAGTACTGAATTTGCTATGTTTTCTTTGTGATAGATTTACAATTTCCAATACTTTATTTATATCTTCTTTATTACCTCTTCTACTAATTGCTTGAGTAATTTTTAAATTTTCTACTGCTGATAAATAATGATAAAAATTTGGTGTTTCAAGTAAGCTACCAATTCTTTTTCTAGTATCTGCATTACTGGGTTTTCCAAACCATAAAAAATTTCCATTAGTTTGATTTAATACATTTAACACAATACCTAAAGTTGTAGTTTTCCCACTTCCATTGGGTCCTAAAATACCAAATACACAGCCTTTAGGAATATCGTAACTAATGCCATCTAACGCTTTTATATTTCCATAATTTTTTACTAAGTTTTGTATTGAAAGAATTGCTGTGTTCATTGGAATATTTTTATTTTTTGTTTCAATAAATTAATTTGATTTTTCTTCCCAAACTTTTACCAAGTTTACTAAAACTTCAACTGCTTTTTCCATATCACTTACACCAACCCATTCTTTTTTACTATGAATAGCTTGCATACCTGTAAAAATATTTGGGCTTGGCAATCCCATAAAACTTAAACGACTTCCATCTGTTCCTCCTCTTATTGGTTCATTTACTACAGAAATATTTGAACGTGTATAAGCCTCTTCAGCAAAAGCTACAACTTGTGGATATTTGTCTAAAACTTCCTTCATATTTCTATACTGTTCTTGTACATCAAATTGCATGGTAGCTCCTTTATGTTTTGCAACAACATTTTCGGCAATTTGTTTAAGCCTTGCTTCATGTTCTACTAATTTAGAAGTAACAAAATCTCTAACAATAAAACTGATACTTGCTTTTTCTGCAATACCATCAATACCTGTAGGATGTACAAAACCTTGCCTTCCTTCAGTTGTTTCGGGACTAAATTCTTCTTTAGGTAATGCAGCTAAAATTTCTCCTACAATTTTTAAAGCATTTACTAATTTATTTTTGGCATAACCTGGGTGAGCAATTACGCCATTTACTGTAATTGTTGCAGCATCGGCACTAAAAGTTTCATCTTCTAAAGTGCCTAATTCTCCTCCATCTAAAGTATAGCCAAAATCTGCTCCTAATTTTTTTAAATCAACCTTTGCTGTTCCTTGTCCTACTTCTTCATCAGGTGTAAATAAAATTTTTATTGTGCCATGTTTTATTTCTGGATGTGTAGTGATGTATTGAACCATATCCATAATAATAGCAACACCAGCTTTATCATCTGCTCCTAACAATGTATTTCCACTTGCTGTAATAATGGTTTTACCAATATGATCTTTTAAATAAGGATAATCTTTTGTAGAAATAATTTGTGTATTATCATCTGGTAAAATAATATCATCCCCTGAATAATTTTTATGCACTATAGGTTTCACATTTGTACCACTACAGTCTGGTGCAGTATCAACATGACTACAAAAACATATTATAGGAACTTGCTTATTTGTGTTTGATGGTATTGTTGCATAAACATAGCCATACTCATCAGCCATAGCATCTTTTAACCCTAACGATTGTAATTGATTTGCTAATAAATTGGATAAATTTTTTTGCTTTTCTGTTGTAGGATGTGTATTGCTATGAGGATTGCTTTGTGTATCTATTTGAACATATTGTAAAAAACGTTCTGTAACTGAGTGTTGATAATTCTCTAACATTTCAAAATTATTTTGAGGCAAGATAATTTAAACTACTATCAACAAAAAAATCTTTTTTATAAGCGTTAGAAAAATAAGTTCTTAAAAAATTATTTCTCAACTAAAAAACCGGTGTATATTCAAAGAAAAAAGAAGATATTAACTTTAACGCCTTAATTGAAAATATGTATAACGATAAGGATACAACACAACTACTTCAACAATCTAAATTGATTTTACAAAATAGTGATGATAACCATTTTATTGAATCAAATATTGAATTGCTAAGAAATGTTTTAAGGTTTCATGAATACAGATATTATGTTTTAAATAATGCCCTGATAAATGATAATGAATATGATTTTTTATTTAAAACTTTACAAAATATTGAGCAAAAAAATCCATCATTAATAACAAAAGATTCTCCAACACAAAGAGTTGGTAATAGTTTGAATGAAGGCTTTGAAACTGTACAACATCTTGTGCCAATGCTAAGTTTAGATAACAGTTATAATGCTGAGGATTTATTTGACTTTGATAGAAAAGTAAAAGAAGGCAGTGGTTTGCAAGAAATAGAATATTGTGTAGAACCAAAATTTGATGGAGCAAGTATTAGTTTAATTTATGAAAACGATATTTTAACAAGAGCAGCAACAAGAGGTGATGGCGTTGAAGGAGATGATATAACGACCAATATAAAACAAATTCGTTCTATTCCTTTATCTGCACCATTTAGCAAATATGGTATTGCACAAATAGAAATTCGTGGAGAAGTAATTATGACAAAAGATGCTTTCAATAAATATAATGAAAGACTTACAGAGCAAGGATTACAAACAGTTGCTAACCCAAGAAATACAGCAGCAGGAAGTTTAAGAATTAAAGACCCAAAAGAAGTTTCTAATAGAAATTTAGATGCCTTTTTATATCATGTAAGTTATATAGCCTCCTCAAACTCCTCTAAAGAAGAAACTTTAGAAATGTTCAATTCAAATATTGTTGCACAAAACCATCCTTTAACTGCTGGAGCAACACACTCTGAACAATTAAAAATGCTTTGGGATTGTGGTATTCGTTCAACAGAAAAAGTAAAATTTACTGCAAAAAATATTCAGGAAGTTGTAAACTATGTAACAAATTTTGAGCAAAAAAGAGATGAACTTCCTTACGAAATAGATGGAATGGTTGTTAAAGTAAATAATCTTTTACTGCAAGATAAATTAGGCATGACAAGCCATCATCCTCGTTGGGCAATTGCTTATAAATTTAAAGCCAGGCAAGCTACCACAATTTTAAAAGCTGTAGAATTTCAAGTAGGAAGAACAGGTGCTGTAACACCAGTAGCAAAATTAGAACCTGTATTTATTGGTGGTGTTACAGTATCAAGTATATCATTACACAATGAAGATTATATCAAAGAAAAAGATTTAAAAATTGGTGATACAGTTTTAATTGAAAGAGCCGGTGATGTAATTCCACAAATTGTAAAAAGTGTTGTAGAAAAAAGAAATGGAACAGAGAAAGAAATTATTTTTCCATCAGCTTGTCCTGTTTGTAACAACACACTTTTTAAAGAAGAAGATGAAGCTGTATGGCGTTGCATAAACATTGAATGTAGTGCACAAGTAGTAGAAAAAATTATTCACTTTGCAAGTAAGGATGCAATGGATATAAAAAGTTTAGGAGAAGCCAATATTCGTAAATTTTATGAATTAAATTTACTAAAAGATATTCCAGAAATTTATAAGCTAAATTTTTCTGTTATTGAAACTTTAGAAGGTTTTGGAAAAAAATCAATTACTAATTTACAAAAAGCTATTGAAGCAAGTAAACAGCAACCACTCAACAGACTTATTTATGGTTTAGGAATAAGATTTGTAGGAGAAACAACTGCTAAAACTTTAGCAAATAGTGTTGAGCATTTATTAGATTTTACCAAAAAAACAGAAGAAGATTTACAACAATTAGAAGATGTTGGAATAAAGGTAGCAAAAAGTATTCATCATTTCTTTAGCAACGAATCTAATATTCACATGTTGCAAGAATTAGAACATTTAGGATTACAATTAAAAAACACTAAAAAACAAACTATTGGCTTAGGTGGTTTGGCGGGGCAAACTTTTCTTTTTACAGGAACTTTATCAACCTTAAAACGCAGTGAAGCAGAAACTTTGGCAGAGCAGCAAGGAGGTATTATTGTTGGTAGTGTAAGTGCTAAACTTAATTATCTTGTAGTAGGTGCAGATGCTGGTAGTAAATTAGAAAAAGCAAAAAAAATAAATACAATTAAAATTATTAGTGAGGAAGAATTTTTGAGGTTGATAGGATAATGCAAACATACAGAATAATAAATGGAGCTTTATAGATAAAACAGGCAAAGAAATACCTAAATAAATACAATTATTTATTTTACAATAACAAAAAGCCTTTACAAATTGTAAAGGCTTTTTGCATCTGATTCGTTTATAAAGGAATACCAAGCAAAGGCTAAAAAAACTGTTCTTTATATTGTCTGTATCGTGTACCTTTACAGCATATATTAAAATGATAGTTTCCATTAAACATAAAGGATTAAAATTATTTTGGGAATATAACAACGGAAACAAATTACCTGCTAACCAGTTAAAAAAAATTAGCATTATTCTTCAGGTTATTGACGAGTTGAATGATGTTCCTAATGATTTAAAAGGGTTGGTTTATTTAAGGCCACATGCTTTAAAAGGCAATTTAAAAGGATTTTGGAGTTTAGATGTTTCAGGCAACTATCGAATTATTTTCAGATTTGAAAATGGAGATGCTTATGATATAGACTATTTGGATACTCATTAAAGTAAAATAAAAAAATTATGAAAAGAGGAATGACTTTAGTACACCCAGGCGAAATTTTAAAGTTAGAAATAATTGAGGGCAGAGGATTAACTATTAGTAAAGCTGCGGAAATATTGAATGTTACCCGTGTCAATCTTTCAAACATACTTAATGGAAAAGCTGCCATAACACCAACAATGGCATTGAAAATTGAAAATGCTTTTGGTGGAAGTGCAAGATTATGGCTGCAACTTCAAACAACTTATAATTTGGATATAGCAAAGAAAAATTTTCGCCCCCTTGTAAAAAAACAAGCAGAGTCAGTATAATAAATGGGGTTTTATAGACAAAACAGGCAAAGAAATACCCGAATAAATAAAATTCATTATTATTCAAAAACAAACAGCCTTTACAATTTGTAAAGGCTGTTTTCATTTAAGTCGTATATAAAGGAATACCAAGTAAATAAAGTTTAAATTAAAACCTATTTAACTTCGGTATAAAATTATTGATTATGCTACAACCGGCTACTATACAATTCTTAAAGAACTTAAAGAAAAATAACCACAAAGAATGGTTTGAAAAAAATCGTAGCATATATGAAACTGCTAAGGCAGATTATTTATTGTTTATTGAAAAAGTGCTGCATGAGCTAAAGAAAAAAGATACTACATTGGAAAATATAGAAGCTAAAAAATGTATTTTTAGAATAAACAGAGATGTACGTTTTAGCAAAAATAAAAGTCCATATAAAACAAACTTTGGTGCAAGTATTAGTAAAGGAGAAAAGAAAATTAGTTTAGCAGGATATTATATTCATATAGAACCAAATCAAAGCTTTATTGGTGGTGGATTGTGGATGCCAATAAGTAGAGAGTTGCAAAAAGTAAGGCAAGAAATTGATTATAATTTTAATGAGTTTTGCAACATTATTTCTGCTAAAAAATTTATTCAACAATTTGGTGGATTAGAAAAGAGTAAAGAATATGTTTTATCTCGTCCACCAAAAGGTTATGGCATCAACAATGCTGCTATTGAATATTTAAAATTTAAAAGTTTTATTGTTTCAAAAAATATTTCTGATGAAGAACTAACAGAAGCCTCCTTGTTAAAAAACATTGTTACAAGTTTTGAAACAATGATTCCTTTTATTCATTTTTTAAATAGGGCTTTAGAAGATTAAAGGTTATTTTTGCATTCATATTTTTTTTATGCAAATAAATATTTCTGAACTTTCTATACCTCAACGTCAGGCTTGGTTGCAACATGCTATAGC
>JAIXLO010000027.1 GCA_026931325.1 Chitinophagales bacterium
ATAGGCATTTGATCCAGTTATAAAGATGTCAACATTGGCATCGACAAGGAAAGAATTAATAACCCTTTCCCATGAAGATACCTGCTGGACTTCATCAAGAAGAATATAATGTCGTTTATCGGGGTCAAGAATGCGCTTATTAATATATGCATGCAGTTCCTTGTAATTGGTAATTTCATCAAACTCAAATGACTCAAAGTTCATCCGGATAATATGGTTTCTATCAACACCACTAGTAATCAAATGATTTTCAAAAAGTGAGAGTAAGGTTGATTTACCTGAACGCCTTAAACCCGTGATTACCTTAATTAATTTTTTATCCTTGAACTTAATGAGTTGATTAAGATAAAGGTCTCTATTTTTCAAAACGTCACCCCCTAAATAGGAGTATACCCTACAAAAAAGATAATATCAATATTTATTCGATTATAGTCGAAAAACTTTTAAAAAATTGTTTTTTTGGGGATTATAAAAGACGATGCGTCTGCATCGTCTCTTATTATATGTAAATAGCAGTTATTTTTTTATTGTAAAAACTAATTCTTCATCTGATGTTGTCATATTTATCTTCTTAACCAACAAAGTTGTAATATCAACTTCTACATTATACAAGCTAGAAGGAGAATTTTTTGAAAAGTATAGGAATTTGGTTTCTCTACTATTAACTATTTTTTCATCTAGGAGCCCTAGTTCATCTTGAATTACAACGAAATCTAAGCCCATCTTATCAAGCTCATCAATAAAGCTTTTTATATTGTTTTCAGAAACTGTGGATTCACTCGATAGATAAGATATGTCTAAAAGACCATACTTTCTATTTCTATTTTTACTGCTTCGTGTAAAACCTTCTGAGAATTAAACTAGGACTTATTTTGTTTATAGAAAAAATCAAACTATCTTTATAGGCTATATAATAGTTACCTAATTCATCTTGATTTTGTCTATCAAATTTACTATTACTCTCAATCTCAGCAATTTTATTATCTTCGTTGTTTTGGAATAAAAAAATACTTGGTTGCTCTTTAAATTCTATTGGTTTATAAAAATCATATATATTTTTTATAGCCATATCATTAGTATATGACTTTTTGTTAGTCATTGAATAAACCAGGAAATCTGATTTATCTATAAAATCATATGCCATAGTACTTAGTGTACTTTCTAATAAATCCACTTTGTATAAATAAGAGAAAGAAAATTGCTTTCTATCAGAAGTCGAAAAAGTATAAAGTTTTGAAGGTTCACTTCCTCCAACCTTTGCCATTCTATAAATATAGTCAGTATTGTATTTTAATCTCTCTATATTACCTAAATACTTTCCAAAGCTTGAGCTTTTATCTAAAGATTTTCTTCCCAATAAAACAGTTTTCCCGTACTTTGCAAAATCTGACTCTTTACCACTATAATAACTTGCATCCATGTACTCAATTTTATAACTATCTCTTGATTCACTAATCCAATTAACCCTTATATCTCTATCGGTTTCTCCTTGTTCCAAAAACACTGATGATACTTCTATCGGTTTTTCATTTTGCTTTAATTTATATAAATCCATTTTATCAAGACAAAAAAATGCCTTACTGCTTTCATTATCTTTTTTATGAATCTCTACAGCAATTATATTTTTCCCTTCCTTTAAAGAATCTAAATTTGTAACTTCAAAATTTCTATTTTGAAATTGGTCATAGTTTTCAGCTGCTCCAGTTTCAATATTTGATTTATATCCATTTGGGGGGATATTAGCTGTAAAAATAGTCTGCCCATTTAAATAAATAATTGCTGTGTCTCTAAAATTAATTGAACCCTTAATTGCATTTACATCCTCAATATTTTCTATCGTAAATTCATGTCTAAAAAAATATGTAGAAATATTTTTCTCGTTTTTATCTAGTTCGTTAATATATGTTTTATAACTTGCATCATAATTCTTCATAACTTCAGAACTATTTTTTGTTACAAAAAATCCATTTGATTTTTTCCATGCTTTAGAATTATACTCAGAAGTAGCCCATACATTTCCTACTCCAGGTTCATTTCCTGTATCCAAGTAATCCCATATCGTATCCATATCAATAATTGTCCTTATATTATCCACCTTAGGCTCATTAATTGAAAATAATGAGCTTAAAATTCCAAATCTATCTGCCAATAGAACTCCAAATGAAATAACTAATAAAAAAATCACTATAATAATAGAGACTGACTTTGTTAATATATCAAGACGATTAAAAAGCTTCATAATCTATCCTTTCAGTAATTAATTAATACAATTCTGATATAAATCTTCTATATTTTCATCCAAAAATTTAAATCTTTTATCAATTGCATTATATAATTGTACATTTGCTTGCTCATAACTAGTAATATCTCTGTTTCCACCTATTAACTTTAAATTAAAAGAATAACCCCATATCTTAAAATTTCTATCAACTGAAGCTCCTAATTCAGAATTGTAAGAAGTAATCATCTTTAAAAAGTTTTCTTTAGTAAAATTTGACTGCCTTAGTTCATAATATCTTTTTACAACCTTATCCACAAAAGCTCTGTCCTTTAATAATCTGTCAAACCATATTCCATTTTTTAAAATAAAAGTGTCAAATTTAATTTCTTTGCCCATAAAATTATCATAACAGTTGTTATAATCCCAAACAGTAAGTTTTAATACATCATTGATATCTTTATATATGTAGGTAGATAATAAGCTAGCATCATAGTTCATGACCACCTCATTTAATATGAAATAATCAACAAAATTATCCATATCTATATATTTATGATAGCCTTCATCTTTATCTAAAAAATCTTTCGAATATAGAACCCTTTCAAATTTGCTTATATCTTTTTCAATCCAGTTTTTTTGGACAGTTGTTAATCTGTTCTTCGTAGGATATTCAATATACAATTGATTTGATGTGTAGCCTTGAAGCTTTCCATAGGTATCAATAGGATTATTGTCGGAATTTAAGCGTTCCCTTTTTAATATATAAGCTGTCTGACCTGATAACAATCCAAATTTGTTGAGATTAAGTCTTGATTCACTTCTATCAATTGATTCTATCGCAAGATATACACCTTGATATTTGCCATCTACAAAAAGTTCCAAGTACTTAGCATTTGGAGACCATTCAAACAATTCTTTAGATATATCATAAACTAACTTATTTCTTACTAGTGTCTTATCTAAAAAAGGACCATTTAATATCCACTCGCTGTGTTTATTCATTCCAAATAAATCAATCTCTTTTTCCTTATTTGTCATTTTCTCTTTATAAAATTTAATTCTATATTGTTTCTTATCAAACAAAGTGTATGAAGATGCACCTCTAAGATTAGCAGTAGCAGGAGAAACAAATGTAGGTTTATCAAAGAAATTATGAAAAGATTTCGACTTGTCTTTTTCAATTAAAGCTATATCAATCCAAGTGGTATTTTCTTTAGTTAGCCTTTGATTATGAGTATCTAACATCATAATCGGTAATCTAGTGTCAAAATTATTAATGGAGTTTTCCGTTAGATAATTTTTATCTACCTCCATAAACTTATAATTTTTTTTGTCCTTATCCTCAAGATTCGAACTAGTATTAATGCTCTCTAATTCATTTTTCGCTATACTAGCTCCAATTACTATTACTGATAACATAATTAATATTAATAAATATGAAATTATCCTCTTCATTTTGATTGCTCCTAGCTATATCATCAGCGTAAAATATCATCCATCTGCTCAATCAAATTGACCCTTTGTATTCCATCGATTTTCATTAAACGCTGTGAAATGTCAATCAAGTGCTTTTCATTTGCTTTGGTTATAACTCCTTCTTTTACACTATATATAATCTCACAACTATTAACATCAACATTTTTCATTTTTTGATGAATATTGTTGCCGAAATGATCATTAATAATTGCTTCTATTTGATTCTGAGTCGATGGTAGCCCCTGAACTATCAATAATTGCTTTTGGTCTAATACAGCTTGTCTAGTAATTAATAAAAACAAAAATAAAAACAAACTACCTACACCTATCAAGAAATATTGTGATACTCCTGCCCCTATACCTACTGCAATTGCCCAAAAAATAAATGAAGCATCTCTAACATCTTTAACTGCAGTACGGAATCTAATAATTGAAAGAGCCCCTACCATACCTAAGGATAAGGCTATATTGTTACTAATTACACTCATAATCATTGTAGTAATTATAGTGATAGTTCCAATCGATACATTAAACTTTCTACTATATGCTGTACCTGAGTAGCTGATTTTATATGTAAACATAATAAAAAAAGCAATAGCCATAGCTACAAAATTATTTAAAATTATAGTAGCTAGAGATATAGTCTCTGCACTAGTTAAATTTTGCAAAATAAAATCTTTCATCAATTCTCTCCTTTTTATTAACACAATTTATTTTTACAACAAAAATCTAGCTTTTAGATATTTACTATTCGCTTGGGGAAGTGTATCTATACTCTCCAAAATATGTTTTAAACTAGAAGGCAAAAACTCATTATATTTAACTTCTAGTACTCCTAAATCTGGACTAATTATTGGAAATGTATTTAATCTTTCTTCGAATAAACCATATGGATAGGCAGTAGCTCTCACATTAGTATCAAAAGTGATTCTGACTCTGCACACAGGATACATATAAGCTAATCTATTATATTCTACTATGGTTTTTGGTCTATAACATCCCTGAAGTAATTTGTAATAAAAAAACAAAGCTAATTCACTTTTTTTATTTAAAAGAAAATCATATTTATGATTTTCCATTTGCTTAGCTTCATCTCTAGTTATAATAAGTGAATATTTAGTGCTATCAGTATTATATTTGTATTTATACTCGAGTTTAAAAGTTGACTCATCTTCAAAATATGTTCTCAATCTTATTTTCTTCTTTTCAATTATCCCAGACAAATTATCGAATAAATCATCATCTTCTAAAGTATCATAGTATTGGGTTCTTACAAGATATGTACCATTTATTCCATGTTTATCTCTTTCTAATATATTGTCAAAAATAGACTTCAAATGACTCATTTTTTCTATGGGGACTAAATATTTTATTTCTTTTCTTTTAATCATACTTAACCTTTCCTATACCTAACTTATTCATTAACTTCGTTCTGTTTTCTGCTCCCAAATTCATTTTATTTTTACCAATATAAAGTTGAAAAGCAAAACCAACAATTCCTAAAATTACAACAAAAATTGCACCGTTCATTATATTCATATCTAGTATCATTAAACTACCCCACAAAGCACTAGTAAAACTAATAGATATCGCTGGATACAAAAATGCAGCAAAACAACTAACAATAAAAATTATCCATAGTACCATTATATTAGAATAAAAGAGACTTATAGCCAAAACTAAAATAACACTTGAAAGAATACTAGCCCCAATAATTTTCATTTTGTATCCTATAAATGCGGTAACTACTCCAATTACGGAAAAAGTAGTAACAATAGCTCCCCATGTAGCATAGTTTTCCATAATTAGACATACTGCTAATGTAGTCGCAATAAATGACAGTATAGAAAAAACTGTCCTGTATATTTTTATACCAAAAAATAAACTAAGCCAAGTAAGAACTACTAAGAATATACTTCCGTAATTTGCAAATTCTTTTATACTTCCTAGAATCCCAGTCTCAAATGCAAAATCCATAAATAAAGCCTTTACTAATTGTTCCATTAAATCTCCTTTCACTTAATTTATTCTATAATCAAATCCTTTATGGATTTATTAAATGCTTTTACTCCCATTTCATCAGCTTTTTGAATCCAAAAAACATCATTGATATTGTATTTATTTATCAGATATAAATAATCATTAGGTAAATTTTCATACTCTTGTAAATTTATCACTAAAACCGTATCATATGAAAATCCAAGAAAAGGAGCTATTAGCTTGCCTGCCCTATCACAAATCAGTAGAGCATTTTTATTAGATTTTTCAGCTACTAATTTATCCCCTGTAATAACTGAATACTCGAAATCTGAGCCAATGAAATTATTTAGCCCTCCTCTAGACTGTGA
>JAIXLO010000107.1 GCA_026931325.1 Chitinophagales bacterium
TTTTAGCAATGTTTTCAAAAGATATATCCAGTCAAAGTCTTTTATGGCTGTTTTTAATTTTTCTATAAGATGAGTTAACAAAACAAGTCATTGGGTCATTGATAGTCATTTAATCATAAAGCTTCTGAATTCTGAGTCCTGAGTTCTGAGTTCTAGCTTCCAGACAGGACAGAAACAAGTCATTGGGTCATTGATAGTCATTTAATTGTAAAGCCTCTGAATCCTGCGTCCTGAGTTCGGAGTTCTGATTTCTGACTCTTGAGTTCTAGCTTCCAGACAGGACAGAAACAAGTTATTAGGTCATTGATAGTTATTTAATCATAAAGTTTCCGAATTCTGAGTCCTGAGTTCAGAGTCCTGATTCTTGAGTTCTGAATTCTAGCTTCCAGGCAGGGCAGAAACAAGTCATTGGGTCATTGATAGTCATTTAATTGTAAAGCCTCTGAATCCTGCGTCCTGAGTTCTAGCCTCTCACCTCTCACTAACAATGCTTTAATATTTCTTCTAAACATCTGCCGGCAGTTTTACCATCCCATAATGCTGGTCTTTCAGGTTTTCTGGATTCTTTCAGCGTATTGAAAAATTCTTTCCGGATACGATCTATATTATTGCCAACCAAAACACTGGCTCCGCCATACTCACGTAATGTAACTGGTCTTTCAGTATTCCATCTCATTGTTAAGCAGGGTGTACCAAGTACTGTGCATTCTTCCTGTAAACCGCCGCTGTCTGTAAGCATTATCTTTGCATGCATATTCAGCTTGAGCATATCGTGATAGCCTAATGGATTTACTAAAAAGATATCCGTTACCTGAATTAACTTTTCCCATAAATTAAATAATTTGAGCTGCTTTTCAGTCCTTGGATGAATTGTCCAGATAACAGGTAAAACTTCTGAAACTTCCGTAGAGATGAAACTAACTAGTGAAGTTAATATTTCTTTATCATCAACATTCGATGGTCTGTGCAGAGTTATAACAGCATAGTCATTCTTACTGATAGTAACTTCTTTTAAGTTAGAAATCATATTGGATTTTATTATTTGCTTAATGTCCAGTCTGTCAGATTTTGCTCTGTTATTCTCCAGTGTGTCTATCATAATATTTCCAACAAAGCGAATTGATGAATCCGGAATCCCTTCTTTCTTAAGATTCTCGACTGACAATAAATCCGGAGTTAATAGTAAATCAGAAAGCCTGTCGGTTACAAGTCTGTTGATTTCTTCAGGCATCTTCAGGTCACCGCTGCGTAAACCTGCTTCGATATGACAGACTTTTATATGCAATTTTTTTGCAGTAACAGATGCGGCTAAAGTTGCGTTTACATCACCATAAATAATAACCCAATCAGGTTTTTCCTTTTCAAAAACTTTTTCTAATTCAATCATTGAATTGCCTACCTGCTCAGCATGTGAACCTGATCCTATGCCGAGATTGATATCTGCTTCGGGAATTTCCAGATCATCAAAGAATTTCTTAGACATTAGGTCATCATAATGCTGACCGGTGTGCACCAAAATATGTTTAATCTGTTCACGGTTTGTTTTTAACGATTCCAGATTGTATCTGTTAATTTCAGAAATAAAAGGTGCAACCTTCATAAAGTTGGGTCGTGCACCTACAACGGATATTATTTTCATTTTGTATCAATATTTAAGTGTAAAAATAAAAATTAGAAGACAGATGTTAAAAGATAAAGGACAAAAGTAAAAAGACAAAAGTGTAATGACTAAAGTTGATAGTCTGTAAAGTAATTTGTGAAAATGGAAATCAGTGTTAAAGAACTTATTTTAATCTCTGAACAAAAATAATGGATAAATGAGATAAACATCAGACCAATTTTGTACAGATATCACTGTGCATTTTTTTAGTTACCATTGAACCGAGTATTTTTTTAATTATTCGGATTCATCATTAAGAAAATTTAAATCTTTCTCACTCTTGTGCCTTTCAGAAACGGATTGTAATAATCTTAACCAAGAGAATAGACAGGTTTGCTGATAAATGATTTCATATAAATCTTTTTTGCACAGGCTTCTGTGATATTAGAAGTGTTAGAACGAGACGAACAACGTATTTGATCAGTCAAAGAATACTTTTCTTGCTTAAAGCACACTTACTTCTGGTTTTCATTGAATATACTTATAAAGATGAGACTAATTAATCTTAAATTATAAACTACTATTCAATTAAAAAGTATGAATAATTCCCAAAGAAATTCCAGGCAAAATATCTTCATCCCCTTGGTAAATTTTCCAGCCAATTATACCTGATATATCTAAAGAAAGAGCAAGATATTCAGAAATGGAATAGTTGTTTTGTACTCCAATATTTAAACAGCCTTGTAACTTGTTAAGCAAGGTATTATTAAAAATGCCTATACTTGTGTGAATGAGAAGATTCCAAGCTTTATTTTCTCTTGAATTGACAGCTAAATCAATAAGATTAATTGAAGAACCGAGATAGATAAAATAATAGTTATGTTTCAATTCATCAGCTATATAATTAAAATAAAATCCCTTGAAGCCAATATGCAAAGTAATCATAGAAGATATTTGTTTACCCAATGTAATATTAATTAAAGGTGATAAATTAGAGCTGACAAAATCCTCATCTTTTATTCCGGATATCTGTGCACCTATACCAGCACTAATGAACCATTTGTCCTCGGAATTATAAATAGATTTTTCCGTAGTTTGAGAATGAAGTTCAATAACAAGTAATAGAAGGAGTATATATATAATAAAAAATCTCAATGTGTTATTTTGGCTGCTAATAGAACACTAGTATAATTTTTGTATTTGGTTAATCCTTCTAATTGTCTTTTCAAAATCAAGACCAATAATTTCCAAATACCATAATAATGATTACATATATCCACAAGTTCTATAATAATGCAAGAACTTCAAATTTTGCAGTTCGATTAGTATTTTCTTAACAATAAAAGACCACGCTTAGCAAAATTATTAATATTTTGTAAAACAAATTCCTTGATCCAAGGAAATGGTTTATCATTCCATCTTTCCGGATGTATTGTAAACATTAACTTGTAAGGGAGTTTATCAATATTATCAATTATATCTTGAGTGGTCTTAAAATCAAAAATGAATTTGGAATTTACTTTATCTCTTATATTATATTTATTACCATTCCATCTTCTACCAGTATCTGTAAAATATGCAAACTCATTAAAGTTTATATCAAAGTATGGTTCACCTATTATTCCTAAATCTTTATAACTATATTTTCTCCATATTATTTTATTATCATATTTAGAGCCAGGTGAACCGTGCATACAGATTGTATCTATATCAAAATTTCGTCTAAACACTTCAAGATTCTTACAAAAACTTTCATAGGCCATATCAATTAAAACTTCCAAATATTCATTTTTGTATTTTTTATACAGTTCACTATTCTTCACTCTGCATTCTTTACTAACTAAATCTACATCCTCATAATGATAACCAATTTTATGACCGAGCGCTGCAATTTTATTCATAATTTTTAAATCATAACTGCCTGAAACTATTCTAAAATAATATGTACCATTAAAACCATGTGAGTGTTCCATTTGAGCAATTCTAAGTGAATTAAGTGGAAGACTGTCAACATCATGCCGTAAAAATACACCTTTTGTTGTTGATAGTATTTCATTAAAAACAATTGATGAGTATTTATTTTGTGTTAACACAATTAATAATTTCTTATAATTTAACAATGTAAAGTCTATCATTAAATATTATTATCCCTTACGAATTTCTTTAGTAATAAGACCAATATTTGTTTTAAGTACAGTATTTGGTTCAATGTTAGATTTAACAACACAATTCATACCAATTATAGAAGATTCACCTATTGTTACATTAGGAAGAATCACACAATTGACACCTAACCATACATTATCTTTAATATAGATTTTACCATATTTAGGGGGATATAATTTAGAAAGCTCAGATTTATTTGGATGAGATGAAAGTATTAGAATGTTTCTTGGAGCAATTGAGACATTATTACCTATCTCCAATTGACATTCAATGTTCGATAAGTCTGTTATTATTAGTAAATCTTCACCTAAGTAAACATTCTTACCAATTTTATATCCACAGAATCTAAGCCCAGCAATTCTCAAAGAATTTAGTGGTGCATTTTTAGCAATATATTTACCAATTTTAACTTTTATTTTTTTTAGCATACAAATAAAAAAAAGTTTTATAGAAATAATAAATTAAGGACTTAATCTTTGTAAATCTTCCATAATTAACTTCCTCACCTCCAAATCGTGATTTGAAATTTCTAACCCCATAATCTTGTGATGGTTTACCTGCACCAAGAAAGTCAAAACACTTAAATCCATTGTCGATTGCATATTTTATGGGTGCATAGGTTGCAAGAACACTTGGGTATAACTCTTTATAGTCTGTATCGAGTCCACAAATATAATATTCGTAAATCACTTCATTATTATATGTTAAGCAAAAAATACCCCCTATTATTTGCTCCTCAAATAAAATTAAAAAGACTTTGGTAGGATGTTCTTGGTAAGATTTTAGAAAAATATTCTGAAAATATTCTAGCGAGGGGAGAGGTTTTTTTACTTTTATTTTATAGAGTAATTTAAGAATATCATAAAGTTTATTTATTTGTTCAATATTTCTTGCTTCTTCTATGACAGCCCCATTTTTTAATGCTTTTTTGATTTGTCTGGTTTTATCCTCTTTAATTCGTTTTATAGTTAATTCATCAATCTTAATTATAAAATTTAAGTGCTCTTCATATAAGTATCCAGCATTAGAAAAAAAAGTTTTGAGTTCGTTTAGATCAAATAGATTTCTAAACTCAATATAAATAGAACTAAACAATTCTAATTCATTTAACAAACAAATAAGCATTTCTTTCTTATTAGAATCTAGTATCAACGGACCGCCATATATAATAGTTCGACTCAATATATAACTTAAAAATTTTGGGCCAAAACTTTGAATGGCTCCAACCAAAAGACCCACAATTTTTTCATCTTTATTTAGAAGTATAATTGCAAATGGTCTAACTTTCTTTTGATTTAATAGAGATTTGAAATATGCTGGAGTTTGAAAATAATTACCATTAAAATGATTATTAACAAAATAATTCCATTTTTTTTCTATTTCAACAGAAGGTAAGTCAACAAAAATAACTGATTTTATCATCTTAATAGAGTTTCGGAATATTATTAATATCTCTTATAATTGCATTATAATCTAAACCAATTATCTCCAAGTACCACTTCAAAGACTCATATCTTGGATAATTTTCTTTTGCTGACTTGTCTAATGCAGTATCTCTCTCAATCATTTCTTCTCTAATCTGATTGCTTAAAAAAGTATCAATCTCTGAGAAACCAGCAACATTAAAATAAATATAATTGTAAAATGCTGCAGTCCCATCTCCAATCCGCCAAGTCGAATCAGTATCTTTTGCTTTTTCCCAATTATAAATACTAAGTATATTATCAATTTGCTCTTCATTCCACTCAACAAAGTCAAAAATTCTATGGTAACCTCTATACTTTGAAAAGTTTCTCGAAATAAATGAACCAATGGAATCGAAAATAGAAGAGTTAAAATAAGCTGGGCTTTGTAACATATTTTTTGAGACAAAATGAAACAATTTTATTTTATCCTTCAGTGATAAAGAAAAAATGTTTTTTTTATCAAATTTTGGAGGAATGCCGCAAAATCCAACTTTAAAATCTGTATTCTCAAGCTCATTTGTACCCCAAATGTTTAGCTTAATATCATTTTGTTTTTGTATTTTCATTGCATAATAAACGAAAAATTTATCACCAGCCATAAACAATGGAACCATCCCAAGTTGAGGATATTTTAACCAGGCGATAATATTTTTTCTAATGTTTCTTCTTTTCCAGTTAATATCTGCAGAGACAATAATATTTTCAACTCCCATTTTGCCAGTTACCCGTGCAATAT
>JAIXLO010000028.1 GCA_026931325.1 Chitinophagales bacterium
ATAGTGTAGTGTTAGATCCATCAAGAGTTGCTGCACAGGTGGTAAGTGGTATTGGTTTTATTGGTGCTGGTACAATTTTATTTCAAAAACAAGGAGGCACAATTCGTGGTATAACAACTGCTGCAGGTTTATGGACGGTTGCTGCAATTGGTCTTGCTACAGGTGGAGGTTTGTATTTTGCAGCAGGAACTACAACTATTATTGCTATTATTATTTTATGGGCATTACAGCCTTTAGAATATACTTTCTTAAAAAAATATAAACAAAGTACTTTACGAATTGTTACAAATATTGATAAAAATAATGAAGCTTTATTAAATAAACTTTTTAATGAAACAGAATTAAAAATTCACAACTTTACTTTTAATAGGGTAGATGATACTTTTGTGTTTCAACTAAAACTTGATAATATGGTAAATGAAGTAAAGTTAGATGCCATAATAGATGAATTAAGGAAAGATGTTTCTATAAAAGAAATTACTTTAATGTAATAATCAACAAAAAACTTTTTTTACATTTCAGTTGCCCATTTATCTCTATCATCTGGCGAAAACTTCCAAGGTGCAAAATTGTTTTCAATATTACTAAACATACTGTTCCATTCTTGTGGTGCTTTACTATCTTCCATTACTAAACTTCTTCTTAACTCTAAAATAATTTCTAAAGGAGATATGCTTACTGGACATTCTTCTACACAAGCATTGCAAGTAGTACAAGCTCTTAATTCTTCTTCAGAAATATAATCGTACAATAATGTTTTACCGTCATCTACAAAACTTTTATTTTGGTTTATATTTCTACCAACTTCTTCTAATCTATCTCTTGTTTTCATCATAATTGCTCTGGGACTTAAAAGTTTGCCTGTCATATTAGCTGGGCATGCAGCAGTACAACGACCACACTCTGTGCAACTATAAGCATCTAACAAATTTCTCCAACTTAAATCAAACACATCTTTAGCACCAAAACGTGTAGGAGGAGCAGCATCTGTAGGGGCTAATTCTGGTTGCATTGCATACAAAACTTCATTTTGTACACTTGGCATATTTTTCATTTCTCCTTTTGGCTCAAGCCTTGCATAATAAGCATTTGGAAATGCTAATAAAATATGTAAGTGTTTGCTATAAGGCAAATAATTTAAGAAAGCAAAAATGCCTATAATGTGTAACCACCAACAAGTTCTTTCAATAACAATTAATGTAGTTACAGAAAATTGATTAAATATGGGATGTAGTAAAGATGAAAAAATAAAATTGCCTGTTGCAGCTTCTGCATAATGAGTACTTCCTTTTTGTTGTAATAAAGTATCGGTTGCATTCATACACAAAAACAAACTCATTAAAACTATTTCTGTAAATAAAATATAGTTAGCATCGTTAAAAGCCCATCCTTTTAAATCCTTGCTGGCAAAGCGTTTTATTTTAATAATATTTCTTCTGATAAGAAAAATACTACAAGCAATAATTACTAAAACAGCCAGTATCTCAAAACTATTGATAAGAAATTTATATAGCCCTAATGGTAAAAAAGAAACAAATAATCTATGAGTGCCCAAAACGCCATCTAAAACAATTTCAAGCATTTCAATATTAATAATTACAAAACCTACATACACTATTAAATGAAGAAGAGCTACTAATGGATTTCTAAACATTTTCTTTTGTCCAAAAGCAAGAAGCAACATATTTTTTATTCGTTGCTTTTTATTGTCAGTATAGTCTTCATCTTTACCTAATAAAATGTTTCTGCGTATTTCAATTACTTTTTTTGAAAATAAATAAATAGCAACAGCAGATAATAATAAAAATAAAATTTGAGATATAATGTGCATAGCAGTAATCATTAATTTTTTTAGGCTGTTCAAAGATAGGTTGTTAGTATATTATGTATATGAGATATGAATATTTTTTTCGTTTGAAAAGAGTTTAATTTTATTCTTATTGTTTGATATACTTTTTAATATTTACTTTTACTTTGTTATTAATCAAAAGAAACATGTTGCATAAGAAATATATTTTAAACAAAGAAGCAGCAGCCTTAAAATTAAAAAGATTGGCTTTAGAAGTTGCAGAACAATTAGAAAATAGTAATACAGATTTAATTATTTTAGGAATAAAAAATAGTGGCACTACCATTGCAGAAAAAATTGCTCAATTATTAAAAGATTATTTACAACAATCTATTGAAGTTATTGAAGTATCATTAAACAAAGCAAAGCCAACTGAGGTTTCATTATCAAAACAATTAAGTTTCGATAATAAAAATATTTTGCTTTGTGATGATGTTGCTAATAGTGGTAAAACTTTATTATATGCACTAAAGCCATTATTAAACTATCATCCTAAAAGCATACAAACATTGGTTTTGGTAGAAAGAATGCACAAACAATTTCCTGTTAATCCTGATTATGTAGGATTAAGTTTAGCTACAACTTTACAAGATAATATTGTAGTGGAAATTGAGAATAATGAAGTAATAGGAGCTTATATAGAATAACCAACTATTACCAATTAAAAGAAACTTTTAATTCAATATCTGGATGAAGACTTTTTTCTACAGGGCAACTTCTTGCTATACGAACAAGTTGTTCTTTTTGTTCGCTGGTTGCTTTAAAATTTTCTGTAAAAAATAAATCTGCTACAATACCAACAATTCTTCTTGGAGCATCACTGCTCATAATTTTAGTAACATTAATTTTTGTTCCTTCAAAATTTAATTTCATATCAGCAGCTTTAATAGCCATTGTTGTAATCATGCAGCTTGCATAGCTTGTAGCCATTAAATCTGTAGGACTAAAGCGTAATCCTTTTCCATGATTATCTGTAGGAGCATCAGTTTCTACAACACTTCCACTTTGTAAATGTGTTAATTCTGTTCTTAAATCTCCAATATAAACAACTGTACTTGTCATAATAGTAAAATTTTGCCCTAAATTTACAGCCAATATTTAATACATGACAAAGAATATTATCATAGCGTTATTTATTTTATTTCCTGTTAGTGTAATTGCACAAAGAACAAAAGAACTTTCGCCACGCCAACAAAAGAAAAAAGAAAGAAGAGAAAAAATTGATAAACTAATTCAACAAGAAGAATCTGGTGCATTAATTTTTAATAAACAAACTGCTTTTGGTATTAAGCTAAGTACAGATGGTTATGGTGTATTTATTGAAAAAGGGAAATATAAAACTATGACCAAAACTAATTTATGGTGGATAGAATTAAATGAACATAAAAATCCTAAAGAACAAAGATTTGCAACTGGAGATCCATACTGGGGTTATACAATTGGCTATCCTTACATTTATGGTAAAATAAATAATTTTTACAACTTTAAAATTGGTATTGGACAACAAAGATTAATAGGAGGTAAAGGGAATAAAAACGGTGTAGCAACTTCTGTTAATTATGGTGGGGGTTTTGCTTTAGCTTTGATGAAGCCTTATTTATTAGATGTTTCAGATCCATTAACAGGACAAACAAAAACCATAAAATATACAGATGATAAAGATTTATTTTTAGACCAAACAAGAATTATTGGTTCTGCTGGTCTTTTAAAAGGTTTTGGGTTTACAAAATTTATTCCAGGATTTCATTTGCGTACTGCATTAAGATTTGATTATGGACGATACAATGAATTAGTTTCTGCCATTGAAGCAGGTGTAAATGCAGAATATTATACAAAGGAAATTGAACAAATGGCTTTAAATAAAACTCATAAATTCTTTTTCAACGCTTATGTAGCAATTGTGTTTGGAGGAAGAAAATAATATATAATCTTAGCTAAATAAATTTTGCTGATTTCCTTTAAAAGGTTTTTTCCCTAAATGTTCATAAGCTTTTGGTGTAACTTCTCTACCTCTTGAAGTACGTTGTAAAAATCCTTCTTGAATTAAAAAAGGTTCATAAACTTCTTCAATAGTTCCTGCTTCTTCACCTACAGCAGTTGCAATAGTTGTAATACCAACAGGGCCACCTTTAAATTTTTCAATAATTGCTTGTAAAATTCTATTATCCATTTCATCTAATCCATGTTCATCAACATTTAAAGCATTAAGAGCATGTTGTGTTATACCAATATCAATACTTCCATCATTTAATACTTGTGCAAAATCTCTAACTCTTCTTAATAATCCATTAGCAATACGTGGAGTTCCTCTGCTTCTTCTTGCAATTTCAGAAGCTGCATCTTCTGTAATATTTGTATGTAAAATTGTACAGCTACGTTCAATAATTTTTTTCAAAGTTGTTGCATTATAATATTCTAATCTGCTTTTAATACCAAACCTGCTAAGCAAAGGAGCAGTTAATAAACCACTTCTTGTAGTTGCACCAACTAATGTAAATGGATTTAAATTTAGTTGAATACTTCTTGCATTTGGTCCACTATCTATCATAATATCAATTCTGTAATCTTCCATTGCAGCATATAAATATTCTTCTACTACTGTGCTTAGCCTATGAATTTCATCTATAAACAAAACATCATTAGGCTGAAGGTTGGTAAGCAATCCTGCCAAATCACCAGGTTTTTCAATAACAGGCCCACTAGTTTCTTTAATGTTTACTCCCAATTCGTTGGCAACTATTCTGCTAAGTGTTGTTTTGCCTAACCCTGGAGGCCCATGAAATAAAATATGGTCAAGTGCCTCGCCACGAATTTTTGCAGCTTTAATAAATATGATAAGGTTTTCTATCAGTTGTGGTTGTCCACTAAAATCATCTATAGCTGTAGGACGAATACTATTTTCAAATTCTCTTTCTATGGCAGAAAGTTGCTCTTTGTTATTATTTAAATTTGGGTTAAACATCTTGCTCCAAAACTACAACATTGTATGATTTGTAAAAAAATTAAAACTTATTTAAACTTTTCTCACTAAGACTGTTTTGCTTTACAGCCTTATATTTGTAATAATTCTTTCAACAATATTTTGATATTAATAAATCAACAATGAAATTTAAACTACTTTGTTTACTATTAATTTTTACAGCTTGTAGTTCACAAAAATATCCACCAGCATCAAGTGCAATAGAAGCAGCATCAGAGTTTATTGATGCATGCAAAATGGGAGAGTTTAAAAAAGCTAATTTTTATATGATACAAGATGAAGAAAATAGTAAGTTGCTAAAACAAGCTCAAACTAAATTTCAAAGTTTTGATTTAGAAGAAAAAAGACAATTAGCTTCAGCTTCATTACAAAACATTTCAATAGAAAATATTTCTCCAACAGAAGTAATAGTTTACTATAACAACTCTTCAGAAAAAGAAAGAAGAAAAGTAAAAGCTGTTTTAAATAATAATCAGTGGTTAATAGATTTTAAATATTCTTTCAATCCTAATTTATGATTTGGAAAAATATTTTATTAGTTGCTTTTGGTGGAGGCTTAGGTTCTTCAATTAGATATTTAATTTATGTAGCAATCAAGCAAAGGAATTTTCCTTATGATACAATTACTGTAAATGTTTTAGGCTCATTAATTATTGGTGCAATAATGGCTTTTTTTATAAAGCAAAATCATAGTTCAGAACATTGGAAATTATTTTTTATAACAGGATTCTTAGGGGGTTTTACAACATTTTCTGCATTTAGTTGGGATACTTTACATCTGTTTCAACAACAACGTTACAGCACAGCCTTATTGTATGTAGGTTTTACTTTTTTATTAACCTTAATAGCAGTTTTCGTAGGGTTCAAACTGGTTAAATAATTAACTAATTGACTATTTAAAAAACAAAGATGCTATTTATAATTTTTTAATGATTTTATCTATTGTAGAAATAAAAATTTGTATAATAAATCAACTCTCACTATATTGCTAAATATTTAAACAAAATTGACATATGAGAAATCTCAAACTTACCATTTTGCTCTGTATATCATTTTTTTGTACAGCAGCAATTACAGCTCAACCAGTAAAAATCTCAGGTAAAGTAACTAATAGCTCAACATCAGGTGCTATTCCTGCTGTTTCTGTAACTATTAAGGGTACAACTATTGGTACTTATACAGATGATGCTGGTTCTTTTAAATTAGTAACTACACAAAAACTGCCTATTACTTTGGTGTTTTCTTCACTTGGATTTGCAGATAAAGAAGTTATTGTTTCTGAAAGTACAGAAAATTTAAGTGTGGCAATGGATATAAAATATACTATGGGAGATGATATTGTAGTAGCTGCATCTCGTATTTCTGAAAAAATAATTGAATCGCCTGTTACGATTGAAAGAGTTTCAAGTACAACTATAAAAAATGCACCTGCAGTTAACTATTACGATATTTTAACCAATCAAAAAGGCGTAGATGTTAACGTTGCAAGTTTAAACTTCCGTACTATTACTACAAGAGGTTTTGTATCAAGTGGTAATTTACGTTTTAATCAAATAATGGATGGAATGGATAACCAAGCACCAGGGTTGAACTTTGCTGTTGGTAGTTTTATTGGTATCACTGAATTAGATGTTGAAAGCATGGAGTTGTTAAGTGGTGCTTCTTCTGCTCTTTATGGACCAGGTGGTATGAATGGTACTCTATTAATTAATAGTAAGAACCCATTCAAATATCAAGGATTAAGTTTTCAAATAAAACAAGGCATTAACCATGTAGATGGTGCACAAACAAGTCCTTCTCCTTATTATAATTGGAGTGTTCGTTGGGGTAAAAAAATTAATGAAAAATGGGCATTCAAAATTGGAGCAGAATTTATTCATGCAAGTGATTGGCAAGGAAATGATACAAGAAACTATTCAAGAGCGGCAACACCTACAAGTCAAAATGGAACTGAAATAGGTGGTAATAGATTAACTGATCCAAACTATGATGGCGTTAATATTTATGGCGATGAAACAACAACTAATTTAAGCTTAAATCTTTCAAATTTAATTAGCTCTACACCAGCTTTAGGAGTTGTAAATTTACCTGGCTATGGTCCTGCTCCAATTCCTACAAATGCAGTTTTAGGAGGGTATGTAAATTATGCAGGTTCTGGAATATTTAATGTTTCAAGAACAGGTTATAATGAAAATCAAGTAATAGATCCTAAAACTACTAACTTCAAATTTCAAGGAGCTTTACACCATAAATTTTCTAATGGAATGGAGTTAATTGCTGCTGGTTATTTTGGAACAGGCTCTGCTGTTTATACTAGTGCAGATAGATATTCATTAAAAGATTTAAAAATGGCTCAGTATAAATTAGAATTAAAGCATCGTAATTGGTATTTAAGAGCCTATACAACACGTGAAAATGCTGGCTCTTCTTTCAATGCAACAATTACAACACGTTTATTTAATGAGGCTTGGAAACCAAGTTCTACTTGGTATACACAATTTATAGGAGCAATGGCAACAACAGGTGCTACATATTATGGACAAACATTAGGTCAATTTTATGCAGCTGGAATGGGACAAGGCTTAACACCTGCTAATGCTTATGCACAAGCTGCAGCAGCTGCAAGTGCTGCAGTTAATACCAGCCAATATAAAATATCATTATTAAATAGTGCAAGAGCAACAGCAGATGTTGGTCGTCCAACAGGTGATATAAGAAATTCTGCAATTTTTGCTGACATTATTAGTCGCCCTATTGGAGGAAAAACAAATGGAGGCTTATTCGTAGATAAGACAAGTTTAAATATGCTTGAAGGACAGTATAATTTGACAAATGACTTAAAATTGAAAGAAAAAGGTTTTGATTTATTAGTTGGTGGTAATATTAAGCAATATGTATTAAACTCAGAAGGAACTTTATTTGCGGATAGTACAGGAAAAATAAAAATTAATGAAGTTGGTGCTTACTTACAAATTCAGAAAAAATTATTTGGTGATGTTTTAAAATTAACAGCAAGTGGTCGTTATGATAAAAATACAAATTTTAAAGGACGTTTTACTCCAAGAGCATCTGCTGTAATTAAAGTAGCAAAAGATCACTATTTCCGTGTATCATATCAAACTGCTTATCGTTTCCCATCAACTCAAAACCAATGGATAAATTTATTTGTATCTGGTGGTGCAAGATTAATGGGAGGTTTACCACAATTAAGAGAACATTATGGATTTTCTTCATTACCAGGATATACAGTTGAAAATGTTACAGCATTTGGAACTGCTTTTGCTGCAAACGTAATTGCACAAGGTGGTAATCCACTTGCTCCAACACCAGCACAAGCTGCTGCTGCATTAGCTGCTACTCAAAATATTTTACAACCTTATGATTTTGGAGAGTTTAAACCAGAAAGCATGTCATCAATTGAAGTTGGATATAAAGGTGTTATAAACAATAAATTGTTTATTGATGCATATTATTATAACTCAAATTATGATGATTTTATTGGTGGCGTTATTGTATTACAATCTAAAATATCTGGACCTACTAGTCCATTAGGATTATTAAATGCTACTACTCGTCAGCCTTATAGTATTTCTGTAAATCAATCTCAAAAAATTAAAGTAAATGGCTGGGGAATTTCATTAGATTATAAATTACCTAAGAACTTCTCTTTAACTGGAAATGTATTCTCTGACGAAATTAGCAATGTACCTAAAGGTTTTGCTACTTACTTCAACACACCAAAATATAGATTTAATATAGGAATAAACAATTCTGGCTTATTCTTTAAAGGAAGATTAGGAGGTTCATTAGTATATCGTTGGCAAGATGATTTCTTCTATGAAGGAACATTTGGAGCAGGTAATATGCCATCTTATGGTGTAGTTGATGGTATGCTTAGCTATAGTATTCCAGAAAATAAAACTACTATTAAATTAGGTGCAACTAACTTATGGAATAAATACTATCGTACTGGTTGGGGAGCTCCTCAAGTTGGTGGATTATATTATATAAGTTTTGGTTACAACCTATAAAATACTCTCTAACTAATAATAATTAAAATCCTACGTTTTTTAACGTAGGATTTTTTTTGTCTGCAATTAATTCATCTTCAAACTAATGTAATTTTGCAACCATTATGAAATATCAGATAGGAGATGAAATTATTGTATTACATACCAATGAAGAAGGTAAAGTTGTTGATATAATGAGTGAAGATATGGTAATGATAGAAGTAAGAGGTGTTAGGTTTCCTGCCTATATGAACCAAATTGATTTTCCTTATTTCTATAGATTCACAAAAAAGAAAAACATAGATGAAAAGAAACCAAATAAAGTATTTATTGAAAATATTCTAAAAGAAAAACCTCAACCAAACAAAATAAAAGTAGATGAAGGTGTATGGTTAAGTTTTATACCAAAATTTGCATTAGATGTTTTTAATGATGAAGTAGTTAAATCTTTAAAAATTTATTTGATTAATAAAACAAGCGAAAGTTTTCATTTTAAATACATTCATAAATTAAAAGAAGAAGAAGTTTTTGTTTTTGAAAATCAAATATTATCGTTTCAAGATTTTTATATTCATGATATAGATTTTGCAAATGTTAGTGATAATCCATCTTTTAATATTGATTTTAGTTTATTAAAATCCGATAAACTAAAAGCAGAACATTTTGAAACCTCTTTAAAATTAAAACCTAAACAATTTTTTAAGAGAATTGAAGAAATGAAAGAAAAAAATGAACCAACTATTACTTATAAATTATTTGATAAATATCCAGATAGAGTTTTCGAGGAAAACCCTTTCTCTATAAATAAATTAACTTCAGCTGGCTTTAAAGTATATGAAATTTCAAAGGCAAAGCAGCATTTACCAGCACCAAGAAGTGTTGTAGATCTTCACATAGAAAAAATTATAAACGACTACAAACATTTAAGCAATTACGAAATATTATCTATTCAAATAAAAGAATTTGAAAAGTGGTATGATATTGCAATAGCTAATAAACAGCCATCATTAATTATAATACATGGAGTTGGTAAAGGAAAATTAAAAGAAGAAATTCATGAAATACTAAAATCAAAACCCGAAGTAAAAAACTTTATCAACCAATATGATGCAAGATTTGGTTATGGAGCTACAGAAATATTTTTTAAATAAACCCAGATTTTGCATTAGGAATATGAATTAGTTTTAATATTACTGAAACTGTTTATGATTCTATCGCTTAATTTAAATAAACCTATCTTTGCAATACTACAAACCCGAACTATCGTGCTGCTAAAAGCAGTAAGGAAAGTCTGGACAACATAGAGCAATTCACCAGTGAATAGCTGGTTACACAAAAGTGTAAAGAAAGTGCCACAGAAAATAACTACCTCAAATTTTGAGGAAAAGGTGAAAATGTAAGGTAAGAGCTTACAATATTATATAGTAATATATGATATGGGTAAACCTTGAATGTTGCAATGCCACGTATAGAAACGTTTGAGGGCTGCTCGTCCAAGTTTCAGGGTAGGCAGCAATAGATTGTAATAGTAATATTACAACAAGATAAATGATAGTGTAAAAACAGAATCCGGCTTATGAGGTTTGTAGTAAATTAAAAACAGGTTTTATAGCCTGTTTTTAATTTTTTGTAAGTAAAATTTTTTTACCAAAATTCAAATAGGATGACGATAGAATAACTATTATAATAATGTTATTACTTCTTTTGATTTTGCATAATCCATTATTGAATTTATGGTAGCTTTTCTTGGAGATTTTAGTTGCAATGAATCTAATTGTTTTATAGTGCGTTTTAGTATTCTAAATTCATCTTGCAATTCCCAATTTTCTTGCAATTCTTTTTCAATAGCAAGTGTTAATTCCTCTGAAGTTTCATTGTACAAATATTGCACAAGAACTTCGTTATTAAATTTTTGCATAAAAATGTGTAGTAGTATTTTTAAAAAATCCGTTTTTGAAACAACATATTAAAAACGAGCTACTAAAAGAAATATTGTTTAATGAATTTTTTATTATTAAAAGTCTTCAATTATAAATAAGTCTTCTCCGTCCTTTTTGAGCATATAATGCTCTCTGGCAAATTTTTCTATTGCAGCAGAATTACTTTGAAAATCAATGAGTTCTTTTTTAGATTTTTCAATTTCACTCAAATAATAAGCATTTTTTTTCTTTAAATCTCTTAATTCTTTTCTTTTTTCAAGCGTAGAAAAAAAATCTTTTTGGTCAAAGAAAAGCATCCAAACTATAAAAAAAGTAATTGATAAAATGTATTTGTTAGTTATAAAAAAGGGGATTTTCTTCATAAAAAAGTTTTGTTATAACAGCATAAAAGTAGCCAATTTTTTTTAAGACAACAATGAGTCAAATATACACAGATGTTAGTTTGTAAAATTTAAAATTATTTGTATTATTATATTTGCATATTAAAGTTTTAGTCAACCTTATGAGGCAGTATTTAATTAGTGTATGTGTGTTTAGTTTATTCTTTAGTATTTCATTTATTAGTAAAGCACAAGAAGACACAACAGATTTTGTTTATGATACATTTTTTTTAGCTAAAAAAAGGGGTATTCTTGGAAAAATTGGAAAAAGCATTTCTGCCGATCCACCAAAGCCAGAAATAACCAAAACAGGAATTATTAAAAATGATTTACCTTTTAATAAATATAAGGGTTATACTATCAGAAATATTTATATAAAACCTCTAAATTTTACTCAGAATATTGATGATACTACAAAGATTAAAAGAAATTTAGGGACAAGAATTGCTGATATTTTTCACAGACAAACAAGAGAAAAATATTTAATTAATAATTTATTTTTTAATGAAGGAGATAAATTATTTCCATACTTATTAGCAGATAATGAAAGATATTTAAGAGACCTTGATTATATTCAGGATGCTCGAATTCAGGTAATTCCAATTGATGAAAATACGGTAGATGTAAGTGTTATTACTAAAGATGTATTTTCCTTAGGAGGAAATATAGATGCTGGTGGTTTAGATGATTTTAATGTAGAATTAAAAGATGAAAACTTTTTTGGGAAAACACAAAGACTTTCTTTGAAAACCCTTTATGATGTAGGCAGAAAACCAACTGTTGGATATGGAGGTGAATTTATGAGTAGAAATATAGGAGGAAGTTTTATAGATTGGACAACAGGATTTAGAACTTTTAATAGTGCTTTTAATAATGGTAAACCAGAAGAAACAGCTATATATACTCGATTTGATAGACCTTTAATTAGCCCTTATTTACCATTTACGGGTAGTGCAGAATTTTCTTATAGACAAACTTCTAATGGTTATCATACAGATTCTGTTTATAAAGCAGATGTTGAATATAAATACTTTGAATTTGATGCATGGGCTGGATATAATTTAGGTGCAAAAAGATATTTGAAAACTAATACTCAAAGCAGATTAAGAAAGTTTATTGCAGTTAGAGCTTTTCATAAAAAATTTCAAGAAGTACCAGATATATTTAATAATTTAAATACATTCTTGTATAACGATATTACTGGTGTTTTGGGTGCTGTTAGTATTTTCAAACAAGATTTTTATAAAACAAAATTTATTTATGGCTTTGGAAGAAATGAAGATGTACCTGAAGGATTTAGTTTTTCTGCAATAGCAGGCTGGACTAATAGGCAAGGCGTTAGTAGCCCTTATTATGGAATTGATTTTAGTAGAAACTTTTTTAGTCGTAAGGGAAACTATTATAACTATACTTTTAGATTAGGTGGGTATTTATATAATGGAAGTTTTTTTGATACTGATGTATTATTGAATTTAGAATACTTTACACATCTAAAATATTTAGGTGGACTTTGGTATTCTCGTTATTTTTTAAATGTTGGTATAACACACCAAATTCGCCCTTCATTAAATCAGCCATTATTTTTATCAAGTACATTTGGATTACCTGAATTAGATAATGGAAGTATTGCTGCACAAACTCGTTTTACCTTTAGAAATGAATTGATTGTTTATAACAAATGGAAATTATTAGGATTTAGATTTGCAGGTTTTGTTTTTGGCAATGCATCATTACTTACACCTCGTTATGAAAGATTTATTAAAAGTGATTTCTTTAGTAGTCTTGGTGCAGGGTTAAGAACAAGAAATGAAAGCTTAATTTTTGGAACAGTTGAATTAAGAGCAAGTTATTTTCCAAGAATAAATTTTGGGATGAATCATTTTAAAATTGATATCAATACTGATTTACGTTTTAAGTATAACAGTACTTTCATCAAACGACCAGATTTTGTTTCAGCAAATTGAGTGATAGAAATTATACATTAAATCTAAAGTGCATTATGTCTCCATCTTGCACTAAATATTCTTTTCCTTCAATTCTTAAACGACCAGAATCTCTACAAGCAGCTTCGCTGCCAAATTTTATAAAGTCTTCATAAGCTATTACTTCTGCTTTAATAAAACCTTTTTCAAAATCAGTATGTATAACACTTGCAGCCTGTGGAGCCTTCCAGCCATTGTGTATTGTCCATGCTCTTACTTCTTGCACACCAGCAGTAAAATATGTACTTAAATTTAAAAGCTTATAAGTGGTTTGAATTAGTCTGTGCAATGCAGGTTCTTTCATACCATATTCTTCCATAAACATTAACCTGTCTTCTTCTGCCTCCATTTCTGCAATTTGTGCTTCTATATTATTACACATAATAATTAATTGTGCACCTTCATTTTTTACATTTTCTTTTAATTGCTCAGAAAATTTATTACCAGTATGCATACTTGCTTCATCAACATTGGCAACATATAAAACAGGTTTTTCTGTCAGTAAAAATAAATCTGCAATTGCAACTCTATCTTCTTTACTTAACTCTAAGCTTCTAATACTTTTTCCTTGCTCTAAATGTTTTTTACATTGTTGTAAAATATCAAACTCAACTTTTAATTTAGCATCAACTCTTGCTTGTTTTTCGATACGTTGCATTTTCTTTTCTACACTTTCTAAATCTTTCAACTGTAATTCTGTATCAATAATTTCTTTATCACTTACAGGGTTTATTGCTCCTTCTTCTCTTAAAACATTTTCGTCTTCAAAACATCTTATCACATGAATTATTGCATCTACTTCTCTAATATTGGCTAAAAATTTATTGCCTAATCCCTCGCCTTTACTTGCACCTCTTACAAGTCCTGCAATATCTACAATTTCTAATTGTGTAGGTACAATTCTGTTTGGTTTTACTAATTCTGCTAATTTATTTAAACGTTCATCTGGAACATCTACCAAACCTGTATTAGGTTCTATAGTGCAAAATCTATAATTACTTGCTTGTGCTTTGGCACTATTACTTACTGCATTAAACAAAGTACTTTTTCCTACATTGGGCAAACCCACAATTCCTGCTTTTAAAGACATGACTTATTAATTTGTAAACTTTACAATAATTTAGTTTAAAATGGCTGCAAATGTAGTGCTGTACAAGTGTATTTCAAACAATGTATTAAAACAAAACTATTTGAGGGTTTATTGTTTTTGCCAGATTTTAATAATTTCTATAATAGATGGATAAGTGTTTTCAAGACATTGTTGAAGTGTAGCATTATCAGCCCAAATTATCTTTTCAATATCTTCTTCTGTTTGTGGTGTAGTAGCATCACTTCCATTAGCTTTCATAGCATACCACCAAGTTTCTTTTATAACATCTTTTTGTGTCCATTTATCAAAATATTCATGATAAGTTTTGCCAATAAATTTTTCTGACTCAATATTTTTCAAACCAGTTTCTTCTTGAACTTCTCGTACAGCACAAGCTTCAATACTTTCCCCTTTATCTAATTTTCCTTTGGGCAAATCCCATTTTTTTCTTCTGAAAATGAGTAATAATTCATTTTTATTATTAGTAACTAAACCACCTGCTGCTACAATTAATTTTTTTTTCATTGTTTTAGGAATAGAACACTGCAATCTACAATAAATATTTATATATGTATAGTATCTTTGCAGTATGACAAGAGAAAAAGTTGTTGCCGAAAAATTATTACAAATTCAAGCAATAAAATTAAACCCTCAAAACCCTTTTACTTGGACGAGTGGCATAAAAAGCCCAATTTATTGCGATAACAGAAAAGTGCTCTCATTTCCATTTATCAGAGATTTTATAAAAAGTGAATTGTGTAATTTAATTTTTGAGAAATTTGAAGATGCTGAAGTTTTAGCAGGTGTTGCAACTGCTGGAATTGCTTGGGGAGCAATGGCTTCAGACCAGCTTAAATTACCTTATATTTATGTTCGTTCTAAACCAAAAGAACATGGGCTGGGCAATCAGATAGAAGGTTATTATGCAAGAGGACAAAAAGTATTGGTTATAGAAGATTTAATTTCTACAGGAAAAAGTAGTTTAGAAGTTATTAATGCACTTAAAAAAGTAGGGCTTGAAGTTGAAGGTTTAGTTTCAATTTTTACTTATCATTTTCCAGAAACATTGAAAACTTTTGAAGATGCAGGAATAAAATGTTTATCATTAACCAATTATACAACTTTAATAGAAACAGCAATAGAGAAACAAATTGTATCTGCAGATATGCAAACAATTTTAATGGAGTGGAAGAATAATCCAAGAGCTTGGCAAGGAGTATAGTTTTTTATTAAATTAAAACAGAATTTTGTTTAAATCCTTTTAAGTTTTAAGAAAAGCTATGTTACTTAAATTAATCAGTGCATATTATCATTATTTATGGATAGCTCTTGCAATTATTGTAATATTGAAAACAGTTCTTTCTTTTATTTTTAATAGGAGTCTTGAAGGGTTTCATGGTTTTTTATATGCTATTTTTAAGTGGTATAGCGAAGATGATAAAGACTTAGCAGAAACACTAAAAAGACGCTTTATAATGAATGTATCAAATACATTTTCTGTATTTATTTATATAATACTTGGTTTTATTATTTTGTTGTCTATCTTGCCCATGTTTTTTACTCGTTAAATAATTTTTCATGTCGTTACAAGTATTTAATATCACTAAAATTTATGGACAACAAAAAGCTGTTAATAATATTAATTTTTCTATTAACAATGGAGAAATAGTTGGCTTTTTAGGACCAAATGGTGCTGGTAAAAGTACTACAATGAAAATTATTACAGGCTATATAAATTCAACATCAGGCAATGTAAAAGTTTGTGATGTTGATGTTCAAAATAATGAGTTAAATATCAAAAAGAAAATTGGATATTTACCCGAGAGCAATGCACTATATTATGATATGTATGTAAAAGAATATTTACAATTTATTGCAGGAGTTCATAAAATTGACAATAAAAATAAAGCTGTTAAAAATGTGATTGGGCTAACAGGTTTAGATCTTGAACAAAATAAAAAAATTGCTCAATTATCAAAAGGTTATAAGCAAAGAGTAGGTTTGGCTGCTGCATTAATTCATAATCCAGAAGTGTTGATTTTAGATGAACCAACAAGTGGCTTAGACCCTAATCAAATAATTGAAATAAGAAATGTAATTAAGCAACAAGGAAAAAATAAAACAGTACTTTTTTCAAGCCATATTTTGCAAGAAGTAGAAGCCATTTGTGATAGAGTAATTATTATTAATAAAGGAGAAATTGTAGCAGATGATACATTGAATAATTTAAAGAGTAAAGGGAAGTTGGAAGATGTATTTAGAGAGTTGACTTTTGCTGAACAAAGAAATTAAGTAAACAACTTTTATCATTAATTATAAATTTTAAATCAAAAAAAATGAGTTACATTATCGAAGTCCACGCAAGGCAAATATTAGATAGTCGTGGCAATCCAACAGTAGAAGTAGATATATTAACAGATGATGGCTATTTTGGAAGAGCTGCTGTGCCAAGTGGTGCAAGTACTGGTATTCATGAAGCAGTAGAGTTACGTGATAACGATAAAAAGAAATATGTAGGAAAAGGAGTTACTAAAGCTGTAAAAAATGTTAATGATATTATTTCAAAAGCATTAGTTGGATATGATGTAGCACAACAAGCAGCAATAGATCAAGTAATGATTGATTTAGATGGAACACCTAATAAATCTAAATTAGGAGCCAATGCAATTTTAGCTGTTAGTATGGCTGTTGCAAAAGCTGCTGCAGAAGAAGCAGGTTTGCCTTTATATCGTTATATAGGAGGCACAAATGCAAAAACTTTGCCTGTACCAATGATGAATATTTTAAATGGTGGTGCACATGCCGATAATAAAATAGATTTTCAAGAGTTTATGATTATGCCTGTTGGAGCAGCTAATTTTAGTGAAGGTTTACGTTGGGGCACAGAAATTTTTCATACTCTTAAATCTGTATTAAAGAAAAAAGGCTTTAGTACCAATGTAGGTGATGAAGGAGGTTTTGCACCTAATATTCAAAGCAATGAAGAAGCAATAGAAACTGTATTAGAAGCTATTAATGCTGCAGGATATAAAGCAGGTTCTCAAATTGTAATTGCTATGGATGCTGCAAATAGTGAGTTATGGGATGCTAAAAAGAAAAAATATGTTTTTCATAAAAGTAGTGGAAAAGTTATGAGTAGTGATGAATTAGTAAAATTTTGGGAAGGCTGGGTAAAAAAATATCCTATTGTTTCTATTGAAGATGGAATGGCTGAAGACGATTGGAATGGCTGGAAAAACTTAACAACTGCTATTGGTAATAAAGTGCAATTAGTAGGTGATGATTTATTTGTAACAAATGTAAACCGATTAAAACAAGGTATTGATAAAAATATTGCTAATGCACTTTTAGTTAAAGTAAATCAAATTGGTACATTAACTGAAACCATTAATGCTGTATCTATGGCACAAAATGCAGGTTACAATACTATCATGAGTCATAGAAGTGGTGAAACAGAAGATACTACAATTGCAGATTTAGCAGTTGCTTTAAACTGTGGTCAAATAAAAACAGGCTCTGCTTCAAGAACTGATAGAATTGCAAAATATAATCAGTTAATTAGAATTGAAGAAGCTTTAGCTCATACTGGTATTTATCCTAAGGGCTTGAAATTTGGTAAGTAATATTTTTTCTGAAATAGATTAAAGGAGTTGTACAATTTTTCAGCTCCTTTTTTGTAGTATATATACAAAAAAATAGGTCTCAGTAGAAACCGAGACCGCAACCAAAACTAACTGCTTATGAGAAAATTAAATATTTTGTTCTTGTTTTAATAATTCACAATAAAGATGCCAACTAATTATTTTAATAAATAAAATGCTAAAAAAATCATAAAGAACTTTTTTCATTTTACCTACACATTAACCATCACTTCATTTTCACACTGCAAAAATCTGAATGTAAGAGCAAATAAAATGCTAACGCTTTAACAACGAAATGTTAATTGTTTATATTGTATTCAAAAAGGTTAAATTAAGTTATGCTTAATGCAACTACCTCATTTGTAGTTTATTAAGTTGAAAAAAATATTGATAATTTTTAAAATTGCCTATAAATCTATTTAAAATATTGGGATATTATTTATTTATTTATTCCTTCTAAGGCTAATAAAAATGCATAGTTTAATGCAACATCTTTTAAGTAATCAAAACGTCCACTTGCACCACCATGACCAAAATCCATATTAGTATGAAGAAGTAATAAATTTTTATCTTTTTTCATAGCTCTTAATTTAGCTACCCACTTAGCTGGTTCAAAATATTGTACTTGGCTATCGTGCAAACCAGTTGTTACCAATAAGTTTGGATAATTTTTCTTTTCAATATTTTCATAAGGACTATAACTCTTTATGTTAAAATAATCATCTTTCTTTTTTGGATTTCCCCATTCATTAAACTCATTTGTTGTTAAAGGAATACTTTCATCTAACATAGTATTTACAACATCTACAAAAGGAACTTGAGCTATAACACCATTCCATAAATCTGGAGCCATATTAATTACAGCACCCATTAATAAGCCTCCTGCACTACCACCTTGTGCATAAAGATGTTGTTTGCTTGTATATTTTTCTTTAACTAAAAATTCACCACAAGCAATAAAGTCGGTAAATGTATTTTTCTTTTTAAACATTTTTCCATCTTCATACCATTGCCTTCCCATTTCTTCACCTCCACGAATATGTGCTATTGCAATAGCAAATCCTCTGTTTAATAAACTTAATCTTGAACTACTAAAACTTGCATCCATAGATATGCCATAACTACCATAACCATATAAAAGCAGTGGTGCATTACCATCTTTTTTAAATCCTTTTTTATACACTAAAGATATAGGCACTTTTGTACCATCATTTGCAGTAGCATACAAGCGTTCTGTTACATAATCTTTAGCATTATAACCACCAAGTACTTCTTGTTGTTTTTTCAATTCTTTTTTCTTAGTAACCATATCAAAATCATAAACAGATTGTGGGGTAGTTAAAGAAGTATAACCATAACGAAGTGTGTTTGTGTTATACTCTATATTGCCATCAGCATAAGCTGTATAAGTAGGTTCACCAAAATCAATATAAAATTCATTACCATCCTTTAAATTACGAACACGTAATTGTATTAATCCATTTTTTCTTTCAGAGATAACAATAAAATCTTTAAACTCATCAACATTTTCTAACAACACATCTGTTCTATGTGGTATATAATCTTTCCAATTTTCTACACTTGTTTTATCTAATGGGCATTCCATTAATTTAAAATTCAAAGCATCTTTATTTGTTCTGATTAAAAATTTATCGTTTAATGCAATTACAGAGTATAAAACATTTTTTATTCTTGGTTGAAATAATTTGAAAGGAGCATTAGGTGTAGCTGCATCTATAAAAAACATTTCAGATGACATAGTGCCACCAGAATAAATAAAAATAAATTTTCCGTTTTTACTTTTATTTACTCCGATATAATTTGTGTTGTCTTTTTCATGATAAACTACAGCATCATTTTTTACATCTGTTCCTAATGTGTGTCTTTTTATTTTTTCTGATAATAAAGTTGTAGGATGTTTTGATGTATAAAAAATTGTTTTGTTATCAGAAGCCCAGCAAGGATCAGCTTCTGTATTAGTAATTGCATCTTTTAATATTTCTCCAGTTTCTAAATTTTTAAAGTAAATAGTGTATTGCCTTCTACTTACTTCATCAATACCAAATGCTAAAAACTTATTATCATCACTAATTGCAAAACCAGATACAGAATAATATGATTTTCCTTCTGCCATTTTATCTACATCTAATAAAATTTCTTCGGGTGCATCAAGGCTTCCTTTTTTTCTGCAATACTTAAAATATTGTTTGCCATCTTCTGTTCTTGAATAATAGTAATAGCCATTTTTTAATGTTGGTACGCTTTCATCTTTTTCTTTAATACGAGATTTCATTTCTGTAAATAATTCTTCTTGTAATTTTTTTGTACCACTCATCATGGTATCTGTATAAGCATTTTCTGCTTTTAAATAATCAACAACTTTGGTGCTATCTGCTCCTTTTTTGAAATAATCTATCATCCAATAATAATTGTCAACCACTGTATCACCATGCCAAATTCTTGTTTCAGGTTTCATTTCAGCTATTGGGGGCTGAATATTTTGAGGCCATTGATGTGGTTCTCTTTTTGTTTCATTGTTGTTACAAGCTGTCATACTTATTACAATTATTATAGTTAAAATTTTTTTAGTCATGACAAAAATTTAATTATGCAATATAGGGAAATCATATTGTTTGATTTTTTTAATTGATGAGGGGAATTTTATAGTTAGTTGATAGAAAAAAAGTATAAATGATATTGAGAAGGAAATTATGAAATAGTGAACTTTTGAAACCTTTTAAGTTTCTTGAATATTTTAAATAATTATTAATTCAAAGAAAATGAGGCAAATAAGTTATTAATTTTCGGCAGGAGGTAAGTTCTCAATATCATTCAAATCTTTATAACGACCTGCTGCTTTTTTAGCCTGAATGAGTTGATTTAGGTGTATCACTCTTACATCAACACCATCAACTTTATGAATAGTTGCATTTTCAAACGCTTCTCCAAAACTTACTCCTTTTAAAGCAGTCATGACTTCTATGGCATAAGGCGGACGACCAAAAGAAAAAACATCATATTCTTCCGAAAAAAATTGATGCTCAGGAATTGCAGCTAACGGTAAGCCAAATGCTGTTATAGCTTTTTGTAATTGAATAAAATTAGGTTCAGTTTTATTTACCCAAATATCCATATCACCTGTACTTCTGCTATATCCTCTTAAAATAACTGCATACCCGCCAACAAGCATATACTCAACATGGTGTTTGTTAAGACATTGAATGAAATCTGCAAAATCTTCATTAAAAACGTCCATTTATTTTTTATGTTTTCTGCTTGTACAAATTGTTCTATCTACTTTCTCTTTCAAAAAATCAGGTTCACCAAAAGCAGTGGCAGTAACAATAGCTGCTGCATTCATTTTTTCTTCAATTGTTTTATTGTGCCAATAGTTATTATCAATGTTGCCATCTTTTAACATATTTCTGGCTTCAAAAAAAGTAATATCTAAAAATTTTCTTTTCATTAAATGCAAATTACATTTTTTTGTAACTATTCTTTCATTTCTATTAAATTTATTTCATCTCTTCTAACTCCTTTTGCAATCTAAACATTTCATCTCTTAATCTTGCTGCTTCAATAAAGTCTAAATCTTTAGCAGCTTTTTCCATTTGTTTTTTTGTTTTGGCAATTGCTTTTTCCAATGAAGGTATTGTTTTATAAATTGCTTGTTCTTCTGCTGCTTTGTTTACAATATCTTGATTATATTGTATTGCTAATGGACTGTTTTCATCAAAGCCTTTTATATCTAACACAGAAGTTTGTTGCATAATTTGTTCAATACTTTTCTTAACAGTTTTTGGTGTAATGTTGTTTACAATGTTATACGCAATTTGTTTTTCTCTTCTTCTGTTTGTTTCATCAATAGTGCGTTGCATACTATCAGTTATTTTATCTGCATAAAAAATTACTAAACCATCTGCATTACGTGCTGCTCTTCCTGCAGTTTGTGTAAGACTTTTTTCATTACGCAAAAAACCTTCTTTATCTGCATCTAAAATAGCAACTAAACTTACTTCTGGCAAATCCAAACCTTCCCTTAAAAGATTTACACCCACCAAAACATCAATTTCTCCTAAACGTAGTTGCCTCAATATTTCTACACGTTCTAAAGCATCAATATCACTATGTATGTATCTTGATTTTATATTTATTCTCTTTAAATATTTATCCATTTCTTCAGCCATTCTTTTGGTAAGTGTTGTTACCAAAACCCTGTCACCTTTTTGTACACGTTTATCTATTTCATCTAACAAATCATCTATTTGATTGATGCTTGGTCTTACTTCAATAGGAGGTTCTAATAAACCCGTTGGTCTTACAACTTGCTCTACCACTACTCCTTCTGTTTTATTTAATTCATAATCGCCTGGAGTAGCACTAACAAAAATTGTTTGCCCTAAATGATTTTCAAATTCATGAAAGTTGAGAGGTCTGTTATCTAATGCAGATGGAAGCCTAAAGCCATAATCTACTAAAACTAATTTTCTACTTCTATCGCCTCCATACATTCCTGCAACTTGTGGTATGGTTTGATGACTTTCATCTATAATACATAAAAAATCTTTTGGAAAATAATCTAATAAGCAAAATGGTCTTGTGCCTGGTTGTCTTCTATCAAAAAACCTTGAATAGTTTTCTATACCACTACAATAGCCTAATTCTCTTATCATTTCCAAATCATATTCAACTCTTTCTTTTATTCTTTGTGCTTCTATAAATTTTCCTTTTGATTTAAAATAATTAGATTGCTCCATTGCTTCATCTTGTATTTCATTCATTATTTGCCTGAGCATATCTTTTGGAGCAAGATATAAGTTAGCAGGAAAAATAGCTGCATTATCTAATGAACTTATTTTTTTGTTTGATGATAATTCAATCGTTTCTATTTCTTCAATTTCATCACCAAAAAAAGTTATTCTATAACCATAATCAACATAAGGTAAATTAATATCTATTGTATCGCCTTTTACTCTAAATGTTCCTCTGCCAAATTCACCCTGACTTCTATTGTACAAAGCATTTACTAGTGAGTGTAAAAATTTTTGACGAGAAATAATTTGTCCTTTGTGAATACGTGTAATGCCATTTTCAATTTCTGTAGGATTGCCCATACCATAAATACAACTAACACTTGCAACAATTACAATATCTCTTCTTCCACTTAATAATTGACTTGTTGCTTGCAAACGAAGTTTATCCAACTCTTCATTAATGCTTAAATCCTTTTCAATATAAACATCACTTACAGGCATGTATGCTTCAGGCTGATAATAATCGTAATAGCTTACAAAATATCCAACAGCATTATCAGGAAAAAATTGTTTGAACTCTCCATATAATTGAGCTACTAAAGTTTTATTATGCGTTAAAACTAAAGTAGGTCTTTGTAATTGCTCAATAACATTTGCAATGGTAAAAGTTTTACCACTTCCTGTTACACCTAATAGTGTTTGAAATTGCTCACCACTTTTCACACCTTCTACTAATTGTTTTATAGCGAAAGGTTGGTCGCCACTTGGTTTATATGGAGCTTGCAAATGAAAAGGCATAATTGTGTAAAGATAGTTTTAATTGAAAATAAAAAAGCCCAATTCAAGTTGAATGGGCTTTAGAATAATAGTTATAAATTTTATGCTTCTACTATAATGCTACTATTTTTATTTTCCATCAACTCAACACTTCTGTTAATGAAATTAGTAAGCTCTGCACCTTTTAATAATCCTTGAGAAAGTAAAGCCAAATCTGAAAGGTAGCGAATTTGTTTTTCTTTCTTATCAATATCACTTTCTTTTAATAGTGTTTGATAAATAGGATGATTACCATTAACAGTTAAGGTAACTTCATCAGGCATTTGAGCATAAAATGCAGCCATTCCACCACCTACATTTGCCATATCTTTCATTCTACGCATAAACTCTGGTCTTGTTGCAATTACAGGAGCAGCATCTTTACTTAATCCTTTTACTTCTACATTAATGGTTATTTGATTATTTTTTTGTTCAAATAATTTCTTTAATTCTTCTGTCTCACTTTTACTTAAAACACTTTCTGCTGCATCTTGTTTGTCAATTAAATTATCTGCAATGTCTGCATCTACTCTAACAAATGTTACATTCTCCCATTTCATTTCCATATTGTTAATGAAAGCAGCATCTACTAATGTTTCCATTTTTACAACAATAAAACCTTTTGCTTTTGCTGCTTGTATGTAAGCATCTTGCTGCACAGGATCTGTTGTATATATGATTACATTTTTTCCATCTTTATTTTTTTGTAAAGTTTCTGTTGCTGTTTTGTATTCTTCAAGTGTATAAAATTTAGATGTTACTTTTTCTTCTGAAGTACCATCTTCTTTTGTAATGGTTGTAGTATTTTTATTTATAGCATCCTCCATTACTAAAAACTTATTTGCTTTTTCTAAAAATTTGTCATCAGTCATCATACCATACTTTACAAACAAGCCAAGACTTTCCCATTTTTGCTCAAACTCTGTTCTTTCTTTATTAAAAATTTCTTCTAATTTATCTGCAACTTTTTTAGTGATGTGATTATTGATTTTTCTCACATTGGGGTCGCCTTGTAAATAGCTTCTGCTAACATTTAATGGGATATCAGGGCTATCAATTACACCATGCAATAACATTAAAAATTCTGGTACAATATCTTTTACTTCATCAGTTACAAAAACCTGATTGCAGTATAATTGTATTTTATCTTTTTGTATTTCATAACTCTGTTTAATTTTTGGAAAATACAAAATACCTGTAAGGTTAAATGGATAATCAACATTCAAATGAATCCAAAACAAAGGTGTTTCGCTGAATGGATATAATTCTTTATAAAAATTTTCGTAATCTTCTTTTGTTAAATCGCTTGGCTTTCTTACCCAAATTGGGTTTGTGTTGTTGATGCTTTTTTCTTCTGTATCTTTTTTCTTTTCTTCTGCTACATCATTAAAATAAATGGGTATTGGTAAAAATTTACAGAACTTGTTTAGTACTTCTTTTATTTTATGAGCTTCTAAAAATTCTTTATTTTCTTCGTTGATATGTAAAATAATTTTTGTACCACGTTGTTTTTTCTCTACTTCATATAATTCAAATTCTGGGCTTCCATCGCAACTCCAATAAACTGTTGCTGCATCTGTATTGTAACTTTGTGTTAATACTTCTACTTTTTCTGCAACCATAAATGCACTATAAAAACCTAAACCAAAATGCCCAATAATGCTTGCATCTTTATATTTCTGTAAAAACTCTTCAGCACCACTAAATGCTACTTGATTTAAGTATTTATCAACCTCTTCTTTCGTCATACCAACACCTCTATCTTCAATGGTTAAAGTTTTTTCTTTTGCATTAAGTGTTACATCAATTCTTAAATCTCCTAATTCTCCTTTTGCTTCACCAATAGATGATAAAGTTTTTAGCTTCTGACTTGCATCTATGGCATTACTAATTAATTCTCTTAAAAAAATATCATGCTCACTGTACAGAAATTTTTTAATGATGGGAAAAATGTTTTCTGTTTGTACACGGATCTGACCTTTTTGCATTGTATAATTACTTTTAGTTTAAGAAATAAATATTTTACTGCTTATAATAAGCAAATCCAATAAAATCAAACAAAATACCAATTATTAATTGCTGACATGTTGGCAAAAAATATTTCAATTTTTAGTAGTCTGTCATTAAGATGATATTAAAATAATTTTTTGAATTAAGTATGCTTTCGTAACCTTGTTTGCTTAAAACCTATTAATGAAAGGTTATAAAATTTCTATTGTTATTTCTTGTATCATATTTATTTTATGCTCATGGTACTTTATTAATAACGATTTATGGCAAGATGAAATTTATACATTAATACATTTTGTTTTTGCTCCTTTTGCTACAACATTATTTGATTATCATGTAGCAAATAACCATATTTTATTTAATTTTTTGTTGAATATTGAAAGGCATTTGTTGGGTATGAATGATGTAAAAGAAGCAATGTTGCATCCATATTATTTTAGAATAATTCCTTTTATTATTTCTTTAGTTGGTATGGTAATTTTTTATTTTGCTATTAAAAAACTTTATAGAAAAAAATTTGCTTTAATAGCTCTCTCAGTTTATGTAACAACTTATTCTTTACTAAATTTTGCTACACAGCTCAGAGGTTATTCATTAAACATTGTGTTGTGCACTATTTTATTTTACTATTATTTAAAGTGCTTGAAAGTGCATAACATACAAACAACTAATTTTTTAAAGCTTTATTTAGCAACATTTTTAAGCATTATATGTTTGCCTGTAAATATTTATTTAATTGGGGCAATGATAATATTGCCTTTGATTGTAATGATTAAGCCTTCATTAAAAATTTATGTTGGTAATATTTTTTTATCAAAAATTGTTTTATTAAAAATAGTTTTTTCTTTGGTTGCAGGAGCTGCACTTGGTTCAGCATTTTATGTTTGGCTTTATAGTAATCAACCTCCAACAGATGCTGCTTTGCCTTTTCATTTTTTTGCAACAGATAATTTAATACAATCATTAGCAGTATTTTTTCATTTTACACATTTTAGAATTCATTTTTACTTATTACTTATTGCATTTTTATGGATGTTGATAAGAAGTAAAAACAAAAAGGATTTACTTTCAGATTCATTGGTTATTTCTGTAACTATATATGTGTTGTATTTCATTATTTGCTTTATACATGGAACTGTTATCATTCAAAGATTTTTTCTTTCTTTGATACCTATTTTTGCTGTATTAATTGCAGCCATCACTAATAAGATTTTTTCAAAAGAAAAAGATACTATCAAACTATCAATTTTCTTTGGTTTAAATTTTTTGTTTGTAATTATTTCTTTTGTTATTGCTATTAAAGTTGCTAAAAAAAATAATGAGCAATCTATAAACACACACGATTTAATTAATCAATATTACTTAATCAATTTTAACCCTAAACAAACTGTACTACTAACAGAAAAATTATTAAAAGAAAAAAATATTCCTTTGTTCTTAGAAGAGGGTTTTGGCAGTACAGGAATTGCTGATTATTTAAAGATGTATAAAATTCCTTTTGCTTATTTTGATGAAAATAGTATAAACAATAATTCAGCATTTATTATTATTTCTAACAACAAAAAATTAACTGAAAAGTTGTTATCAGAGAAAGGAATTTTTTATACAAAAGAAATTAATAGTACATATCATTTCAACATTTATCGTTGTAATAAAAATTAAAGAAATTACTTTTTATTGTTTAAGTTTTCCTTTGTTGGGTTGTACTCAAAAATTACTTTAGCATTCTCTTGTAAGTCAGATGTAATAAGAGCTTGATAAATTTTATCTCCAGCAGTAACTTTCATCAAAGAAGTGTTTGGAGGAATTTCTCCTAAATTATCAGCAACCATAATAATTTCATGTATTGGATTTTCTGCACTTACATGAAGTGTAGCTGTAATAGGTTTTGTGCTTAAACGGGCATGTAAAATTATTGGAGTACCATTATGATAAACAGAAACTGTATCATTATCAATTTTTCCATTATCATAAAGTTCAATTTTTATATCACCTTCGCCTACATAAAAAGTTTTTACATAATTATTTTTTCTTTCTGTAAGCACTTTAGGAAGCTCAGTATTTTTCTTTAATGTTATTTTTTTAGTAGCTAAACTTTCATTTTTAATTTCAGTAGGGGCAATAGCTGTAGCTGTATCTTTCTTTAATTCTGTTGGTTTATCTTCTTTTTTCACTAAAGCATCTTCAGCACCAGGTTTATATTTTGGCTTTGGTAAACTTGTTTTAGTTGTATTTTCTTTATTTAAAGAAGCTGTTGATTTAGGTTTTGAAAAATTATTTTTAGTAATATTTTTTGCAGTAGGGGTTGTTACTTTTTTTAATAAAAAATCTTCTTTGGTAAAATCGGTTGTTGGTACTTTTTCTAAAAATACTATACCATCACCACAAGCAGAGTTTTTAGAATTCATATTTACACTGGAATATTCTCCTTTTAAATATTCTTTATCACCTTCTTTAGAATAGCTTAAATAACAAGTCATTAAACAAGCATCAGCACCAGAAGTCATTTTTAATTCTAACATTTTATTTTCTTTGATTATAACATTATTGGTGCTTGTTGTAAAAATTCCTTGTAACGAAGTTTTACCATAAAAGGTAGTATTTAAGTATGAGTATGTTACACCTTCTAAATTGTTTGTTGGTAAATTATTTATTTGTACTTCGTATTTGTATTTATCCTGAACAAATTTTCCTTTGAATGGGTCATAATATTTTTCTTTTTGATAAAAATATCCTCTCCAAATACCTGTAATATTTAGCTTTTTATTTTTGTGATAATTTTTTTTATTGGATTGTGCAAAACAATTCTCAGCTACAAAAACTAATGCAAATGAAAATACTAAACTAAGAATAAATGTATATTTCAACCTCATAAGGGCAAATCTAAGATTACAATTTATAATACATTATCAAAGAAGCGTTAAAGGTTTTTAATTTAAGTTTTGTTTTACTTTTTGCTAAGAATTATTATTTTCTTTTTATTAATTAAATGCTAAGTAATACTTTCACGCCCTTATAAAATATTATCATCAACTTAATGAGTAAAAGAGTTGCTATTATTGGTGCTGGACCAGCAGGTTTAACTGCAGCTTATTTATTAGGCAAAGCAAATATTGAAACTGTTGTTTTTGAAAAAGATACACAGTATGTTGGTGGCATTTCAAGAACAGAAAATTATAAAGGTTTTTATTTTGATATTGGTGGTCATAGGTTTTTTAGTAAGAGCAAAGAAGTAGAAGATTTTTGGACAGAAATTTTAGGAGATGATTTATTAGAACGACCAAGAAGCAGTAGAATTTATTACAACAATACTTTTTTTTCTTATCCATTAGTAGCTTTTGAAGCATTGAAAAAATTAGGGCTATGGGAATCATTTTTGTGTGTGATGAGTTATGTAAAATCAAAAATATTCCCTATCAAAAATCCTCAAAATGTAGAAGATTGGGTAAGCAACCAATTTGGTAAAAGATTGTATAGCATATTTTTTAAAACATACACTGAAAAAGTTTGGGGCATTAGTTGTAGAGATATTTCAGCAGATTGGGCAGCACAACGTATTAAAGGCTTGTCGTTAACATCGGCAATAAAAAATGCTTTGTTTAAACCAAGATTAACCGATAAAAATGCTATTATAAAAACCTTGATAGACTCATTTCGTTATCCTAAAAAAGGTCCTGGAATGATGTGGGAAACTTGCAGAGATAAATGTTTGCAAATGGGTGTACAAGTAAAAATGAATAGTAATGTAAGTGCCATTTCTTTTGATAATAATCAATGGAGTATTTCATTAGAAAATGGATTACAAGAAAATAGTTTTGATTATGTTTTATCATCAGCACCTATAAGAGATATTGTTCCATACATAAAACCTTTACTTTCTTCTGATGTAATTAAAGCAGCCAAACAATTAAACTACAGAGATTTTTTAACGGTGGTTTTAATTTGTAAAGACAAAGACAGTTTTACAGATAATTGGATTTATATTCATGACCCAAGCGTAAAAGTTGGTAGAATACAAAATTTTAAAAGTTGGAGCCCATATATGGTACCTGATAAAAATATGGCTTGTTATGGATTAGAATATTTTTGTTTTGAAGGAGATGGAATGTGGCAAATGAAAGAGGAAGATTTAATTGCATTAGCTAAAAAAGAAATGCACCAAATAGGCTTAATGAATACTGATAATGTTATAGATGGTTATGTAGTAAGACAAGCTAAAGCATATCCAGTATATGATAAAGAGTATAAAGAGCATATTAATATAATACGAAAGGCTTTAAAAAATTATCAAGGATTGTATTTAATAGGTCGTAATGGAATGCATAAATATAATAACCAAGACCATAGTATGATGACAGCTATGCTTGCAGCAAAAAACATTATTGCAGGCAATGAATTGTATGATGTGTGGAATGTAAACCAAGATGCAGAATACCATGAAAGTGGAGAGAGAGGAGTAGATGAAGGAGGAAGGTTGGTGCCAGTGGTTAATGGTTAATGATATAGAGGGTTTAGGTGTTTTAATTAATTACTTTCTACAGACTCAAGCTGACAATTTTTATTCTATATAATATTTCAAACTTGTTTGTAATATTGATATATTTTATTATTACTGCAATTTTATTCTCTTAACAATTTTCTCATCATAAAGTCGCAAATAATTATTTCCTCCATTGGTCAATTAATTTGTAAGCATGGGCTTTGCCCTTTTTTAAAGAAAGTTTTTTCTGCGATGCTGTTTTTAATGCTGCTATTACCTGCAACTGTTCAAATTTTTTTTGTTCAACTACCACATACTTTTTATTATCAATCGTTATTGTTTCCATACAATTTGTTTCAGTAAAAATAGCTAATTAATAGAAAAAAACCTTAAAACAAATCTGAGTGAGTTCATGTACGGGTGAGATAGATAATTTTGTAATTGTCGTCATGTTCCCAAATAAGCAACCAATTGGGTTGTATATGACATTCGAAAAATCAAAAATAGTTTCCCTGTAATTTGTGGGTTTTATACATTATATTTATACCTTATGGTTCTTGAATAATTATTCATCATTAACCATTAATCATTCACCATTCACAATTAACCATTAACCCAACTTCTCTATATACTTTTGTTTTTCTTTTTTTAGATTTTAGTTTTTCCTTATTATTGTTTTATGCAAACAACTATTTGTTTTGATTTTGGTAACACTCGTTTAAAATATGCTGTATTTAAGAATGCAGAATTAAAAGATGTTGTAGTAATGGATAATGCAGAGGAAGAAACAATACTTTCTATTATTCAACAACACAAACCAGATAAATCAATTTTATCTTCTGTTATTCATCATAATATTTTAGTAGAAGAAATATTGCAACACAATACAAAATTTCATAAACTAAATCATACAAGTAAATTACCATTCAGTATTCCTGTTGGTAAGCCAGAAACTGTTGGAGCAGATAGATTGGCTATTTGTGCAGCAGCAGTTCATCTTTATCCTAATAGTCATAATTTGGCTATTGGCTTAGGTACTTGTATTACTTATAATTTTATTAATAAGTTTCATGAATTTTTAGGAGGTAGTATTTCACCAGGTATGCACATGCGTTTTAAAGCTATGAACCAGCATACAGCATTATTACCCTTAATAGAAGCAGAGCATAATTTTCCTTTAATAGGCTATGATACCAAAACCAATTTATTAAGTGGAGTTTTATTAGGTATGGCAAAAGAAATAGATGGAATTATTGATGCTTATAATGAAAAATATGACAACTTTAACGTGCTAATAACAGGAGGAGATATGGCTTTTTTTGTCTCTCACATTAAAAACAAGATATTTGCCGACCCTTATTTAATATTTAAAGGACTTTATGCAATCAGTGAGTACAATAATTAATAGAGTTGTATATATAGTTTTATTAAGTTGTATAATTATAACAACTACTTATTCTCAGGAAAATTCTCCTTTTTCTCGTTATGGAGTTGGAGATTTAACAAATACTCAAAATATTCTTACAAGAGGTATGGGAGGAGTTTCTGTAGCATATACAGATCCTCAGATAATAAACTTTACGAACCCTGCTTCTTTTGCAAATGCAAGAATTGTAACTTATGATTTAGGTATTACAATAGATGCAAGAACTTTGAGTAGTAAAACACCAGTTCTTAAATATAATTCTACGAATTTTTCTCCATCTTATGTTGCAATTAGTACTCCTATCAATTCAAAAAAATCATTAGGATTAGCTTTTGGATTTAGACCTATTACACGTATTAATTATAGTGTTGTAAAAAATGAAAGAATTATAGGAATTGATAGTGTACAAACACTTTTTGAAGGTTCAGGAGGTATGAATGAAGTTTTTGTTGGAATTGGCAAAAGATGGAAAAATTTTTCTTTAGGTGTTTCAACAGGATATCATTTTGGAAAAAGACAAGCAGCAAGCAGAAGAGCTTTAATTAATGATTCTATAGCTTATTATAAATCTGATTATAATACAAACACTTCATTTAATGGGGCATTTTTAACAGGAGGTTTTCAATACGATATTTTATTGTCTGATACAACAAAAAGGAAACAAAGTGGTGCAAAAGATTTTTATTATTTAAAATTGGGTGGAGCACTTACTTTAGGCCATAATCTTCAGGCAGAACAAACCAATTATAAGCAAACATTTGAATACGACTATTCTGGTGATATTTATGTATTAGATAGTATTGATGCTGGTAGTATTGCTAAAGGAAAAATAAAAATACCCGCTACTTATACTTTTGGATTTTTATTTCAAAAAACAACAGTAGATGCTTTTGGTGTTTATGATAAATGGGCTTTAGGAGCTGACTTTTCTTTTGCAAAATGGAATGAGTACAGATTTTATGAGCAAAAAGATGCAACAATAAATAATTGGCAATTAAAAATTGGAGGTCAATGGACACCAGATGCAAAAAATAATGAGAACTATTTTAGTCGTGTAGCTTATCGTGCAGGATTTAATATTGGTAAGGATTATATCAATGCTGATGGAAAAGAATTGAAAACTTATGGTATTACATTAGGTTTTGGTTTACCTGTTCGTCCAGCAAGATTTAGTTATCAATTTACTACCATTCATACAGCTTTAGAATTTGGTAAAAGAGGTAGTGCAGTAAATAATATTTCAGAAAAATATTTTAAACTTTCTGTAAGTTTATGTTTAAGTGATTTGTGGTTTATTAAACGTAAATATGATTAGTCAGTTAATTCATACTATTAAAAATATAGCAGCCATTGGTATAGGCTGCTTTTTTATAATTAGCTGCGAAAATAAAATACAAGATTTGCAGAACTTGGAAACTACTGCTCTTGGAGTAGAAGAAGGAATAAATATTGAAAGTTATATTAGCCAGTCTGGAAGAATGAAAGCAAAACTTACAGCACCATTAATGTTAAGATATTTATTAGATACTCCTAAAATTGAATTTACTAAAAGCCTTCATGTAGATTTTTATGATGATTCGCTAAGAGTAGAAACTCAGCTAAACGCTAAATATGCACAATATTTAGAAACAGATAGTAAGGTTTTTTTACGAGATAGTGTAATTGTTTTTAATAGGACAGGAGATACATTATGGACATCTGTATTATATTGGGATCAAAATAAACAAGAGTTTTATACTGATAAACCAGTAAAAGTAAAAAGAGAATTTAATAATAAATACATTCATAGCATTGGTATAAGAGCAGACCAAAACCTTAGAGATATTACTTTTTATAAAGTACAGCCAGAAGTTATATAATTGTTTCAGATACCTTCAATAAATTAAATAAAGAATTAATAATTTTTTCCTTTTTTGGAAAAACTCCTTATTTTTTTTGTCATTCATAGAATTTTTTTTTTTAAAAGTTAAAAAAATTCTATTATTGAACTCTCAACCAAAATAATTTGCTATGAAGAAGTTTCTATCTCTTTTATTTAGCTTGTTGCTAATTTCTTATTTCAGTAATGCACAGTATTGTAATTCAAACTTTTCTGATGCTACTTTTGAGTATATAACTAATGTAAATTTTGCTGGGATAAATAATTCAAGTGGAGGTAATGTTGGTGGCCCAGTAGATTATACATCACAAGTTGCAATTGTGTCACCTGGTACTACTTATCCTTTATCAGTAACAATAGAAGCTGATGCAAGTGAGTATGTTTACGCATTTATAGACTGGAATCAAAATGGTGTGTTAGATGATACAGGTGAAGCTTATACAATTGTAAGTAATACTTCATCAAATGGTCCTCATATAATCGATATTGATGTACCAATTATTGCTACGTCAGGTAATACAAGAATGAGAGTAATGCTGGCTTGGGCTGGAACAGGAACTACTCCTTAACCCTTGCTATAGTGGTTATTATGGAGAGGCAGAAGATTATACTGTAAATGTTCTTCCAACTGGTGCTTGTCTTCCTCCAACTAATTTATTAGCATCAGCAATAACTACAAGTTCAGCTACTATGGATTGGGATGCTTCTACTTCAAACCCTTCTTTAGGGTATGTGTATGAATTAAGAACGAGTGGTGCTGGTGGTAGCGGAGCTACAGGGTTAGTTTCATCAGGTACTACTACAAGTTTAACAACAGATTTTACTTCATTAAATGCAAATACAACATACAACTTTTATATACGTTCTGTTTGTAGTGCTTCTGATTCAAGTGTATGGAATAATAAATCCTTTAAAACAGCATGTGGAACTGCAACTTTACCTTATTTAGAAGATTTTGAGAGTGCAACTCCTCCAAGTATGCCATCATGCACTTCAACTGAAAACGCAGGTACTGGTAATAATTGGACAACAGTTAATAATCCAGGTTATGGTTTCACCAATAAATGTTTATATTATCAATACAATTCAAGTGCAGCTAATGCATGGTTTTATACTAATGGGGTTCCTTTAACAGCAGGAGAATCATATAGATTAAAATTTGATTATGGAAATAATGTTACATCTACTTGGACAGAGAAACTACAAGTAATGTATGGTACTAGTCCAGACTACTTGAGTATGTCTGATCAGGTGATTGATTTACCATCTATTCAAACAGGTGCTAAGAGAGACACGTCAGTTGATTTTACAGCAACAAGTACTGGAATATTTTATTTTGGTTTTAATGTTTATTCAGCTGCTAACCAGTATTATTTGTATGTAGATAATATTTCAATAACAGTTACACCTACTTGCGATGCACCAATTAATGTTCAAGTAGCTAATATCACAAGTTCAGATGCAGATATAAGTTGGGATGCTCCTTTGATAGGCACACCAACTTCATATAGTATTTATTATAGTACTACAAATACGCCTCCAACGCTTACTCAAGCACCAACCAAAAGTGGCATTTCTCTTACAACTGAAACATTAACAGGATTAACTCCATCAACTAACTATTATTTATGGGTACGTAGTGTTTGTAGTGCTACTGACTCGAGTGAGTGGAGCAATATGATAACTTTTAAAACTGAATGTGTACCAGTTACATCATTACCTTGGACAGAAGGATTTGAAGGTGTTGCAACTCCTGGAGTTGGTATTTTACCAAATTGTTGGGATAAAGAATTAATATCTGGAACAGGTTTAGGAACTTCAAATGCAAATGATACATATAGAGCACCAAGAACAGGAACTAAGTATATGTACACTCAATGGAGTACAACTGGATGGGCATATACACCAGGTTTCCAATTAAGCGCTGGCACATCTTATGATTTCTCATTCTATATGATGAATAAGCAAGGATCTGCTGGCTTTACAATGGATGTAGCTTATGGTTCTTCAGCTACTGAAGCTGATATGGTTAATGTTTTAGAAACTGGTTATGCTGCAACTAATACAACTTATCAGCAATTCAAATATACATTTACACCACCAGCTGATGGAGTATATTATTTTGGGATAAAAAGCACATCTCCAACTGCAACACCTTGGTATTTAAGTTTTGATGACTTTACATTAGAAGTGTCACCAACATGTGGCGATCCTACTAATGTCGCAGCAGGTAGTATTACTACAACAAGTGCTGATATAAGTTGGGATGCACCACTAAATGGCACACCAACATCTTATAGTATATTTTATAGTACTTCTAATACAACGCCACCAATAACACAAGCTCCAAGTATAGCAGGTATAGCAGGTACATCTACTACTATTACAGGATTAACCCCTGCTACACAATACTATGTTTGGGTACGTAGTGTATGTAGTGCAACTGACTCTAGTAGCTGGAGTTCACAGAAAGGATTTGTAACATCTTGTAATCCTTCTAATGTTCCATATTTACAAGATTTTGAAACTGCAACAGTACCTGGTATGCCTACATGTACTTCAGCAGAAAATGCTGGTACTGGTAATAGTTGGGTAACAGTTAATAATCCAGGTTATGGATTTACTTCTAAAGTTTTATATTATGCATATAGTTCTTCTAGTGCAGCTAATGCTTGGTTTTATACAAATGGTATTCAATTAACTGCTGGTACATCTTATAGATTAAAATTTGATTATGGAAGCAATAGTACAAGTTACAACGAAAAATTACAAGTAATGACAGGTGCTTCTCCAGATTATACAGCAATGACTGAACAAATTATTGACCTACCATCTATTAAGAATAATATTAAGAAAGATACAACAGTAGATTTTGTTGCTTCTGCTTCTGGTGTTTATTATTTTGGCTTTAATGTTTATTCAGATGCTAACCAATATTATTTGTATGTAGATAATATTTCAATTGATTTAACTCCTACATGTTCTGAGCCAACTAATATTGTAGCTTCTAATGTAACAACAAATTCAGTTGATTTAGATTGGGATGCCCCAGTTATGGGAACACCAACATCATATAGTATTTATTATAGCACTTCTAACACACCACCAAGTTTTACAGAAGCACCAACTGTTAGTGGTATTTCATCAACTACATATTCATTATCAGGACTTTCACCAGCAACACAATATTATGTATGGGTTCGTAGTGTATGTAGTGCAACAGATTCGAGTAGTTGGAGTAATATTGCAACTTTTGCTACTGTTTGTGCACCTATAACTACATTGCCTTGGACAGAAGGATTTGAAGGTGTTGCAACTCCTGGAGTTGGTATTTTACCAAATTGTTGGGATAAAGAATTAATATCTGGAACAGGTTTAGGAACTTCAAATGCAAATGATACATATAGAGCACCAAGAACAGGAACTAAGTATATGTACACTCAATGGAGTACAACTGGATGGGCATATACACCAGGTTTCCAATTAAGCGCTGGCACATCTTATGATTTCTCATTCTATATGATGAATAAGCAAGGATCTGCTGGCTTTACAATGGATGTAGCTTATGGTTCTTCAGCTACTGAAGCTGATATGGTTAATGTTTTAGAAACTGGTTATGCTGCAACTAATACAACTTATCAGCAATTCAAATATACATTTACACCACCAGCTGATGGAGTATATTATTTTGGGATAAAAAGCACATCTCCAACTGCAACACCTTGGTATTTAAGTTTTGATGACTTTACATTAGAAGTGTCACCAACATGTGGCGATCCTACTAATGTCGCAGCAGGTAGTATTACTACAACAAGTGCTGATATAAGTTGGGATGCACCACTAAATGGAACACCAACATCTTATAGCCTCTATTATAGTACATCTAATACAACACCTGATTTTACACAAGCTCCAACTGTAAGTGGTATTTCAGGTACTACATATAGTTTAACTGGATTAAATCCATCTACACAATATTATGTATGGGTACGTAGTATATGTAGCGCTACAGATTCAAGTAGTTGGAGTAATTTAGTTGGTTTTGCTACATCATGTGCTACAATAACTTCACTACCATGGACAGAAGGATTTGAAGGTGTTGCAGTACCAGCACAAGGCACATTACCAAATTGTTGGGATAAAGAATTAATATCAGGAACTGGAATAGGAACATCAACTGCAAATGATACTTATAGAGCACCAAGAACAGGTACAAAATATATGTATACACAATATGGTACAACAGCATGGGCATTTACGCCAGGATTCCAGTTGTATGCAGGAACATCTTACGACTTCTCATTCTATATGATGAATAAGAATGGAACAGCTGGCTTTACAATGGATGTTGCTTATGGAGCAGGTCAAACAGCAGCAGACATGACAAATGTTTTAGAAACTGGTTACGCTGCTAATAATACTTCTTATCAGAAGTTCTCATACACATTTACACCTCCTACTGATGGAGTATATTATTTTGGAGTTAAGAGTACAGAAACTACTATTTCTCCTTGGTATTTAAGTTTTGATGACTTTACATTAGAATTATCTGCTGTACCTGTAACTTATACAAGCTTTACTGGTAAAAAAGAAGGCAATACAAATATATTAGAATGGACTACTGCTACTGAAACCAATAATCTTGGTTATGAATTAGAACGTAGTGCAGATGGTAATCATTTCAGTAAATTAGATTTCATTGCTTCTAAAGCAGTTAATGGAAATAGTAATTCTGTTTTAACTTATAGTTATATTGATAATAAACCATTAGTTAGCAACAACTATTATCGCTTAAAACAAATGGATAAAGACGGTAAAGTAAATTATTCTAATGTGATATTAATTAAAGGAGATAAATCTGCACAAATAAGTATTACTGGAGTTTATCCAAACCCAACAAGAAATACTTTAAATGTAAATATTTATGCACCAAGTTCAGAAAAAGTGAGTGTTGTTATAACAGATATTAGTGGTAAAGTTTTGGCTCAACAAAACTTAGTATTAAATACTGGCAATAACACACAACAAATTGATGTAAGCAGATTATCTCAAGGTACATACTTAATTAAGACTATTTGCAACAATGGTTGTGAAAGTGCAGTAACTAAGTTTGTAAAATATTAATAGTATAAATTAATATGAAATATTATAAGAGCCGCAAAACTGCGGCTCTTATTTTTTATAAGTTTCTTATTATTGTAGTATGCAGCAAACATTATTAGAAATAAAAAATCTTTCTGTAAATTTTTTAACTATCAATGGCACTACACAAAATGCTGTAAATAATATAAGTTTTACTATCAATAGAAATGAAGTTGTAGCAGTTGTAGGAGAAAGTGGTTCTGGCAAATCGGTTACTGCTTTATCTATTTTACAATTACTACCAAAACAAATTGTAAACTATCCTAATGGAGAAATTAATTTTTATTTCAACAATCAAAAGCAAAATTTATTACAACTTAATACAAAACAATTACAGCAAATAAGAGGCAATCATATTGCAATGATTTTTCAAGAGCCAATGACTTCTTTAAATCCTGTAATAACTTGTGGCAATCAAGTAATAGAAGCTATTATGCTGCACAAAAAATTGACTTACAAAGAAGCAAAGCGACAAACAATAGAACTTTTTGAAAAAGTAAAATTGCCTAATCCTTCAAACATTTTAAAAAAATATCCTCATCAATTAAGTGGAGGGCAAAAGCAACGTGTATTGATTGCTATGGCAATTTGTTGTCAGCCTGATTTACTTATTTGCGATGAACCAACAACTGCATTAGATGTAACTGTTCAAAAAGAAATATTAAACTTATTAAAAGAATTACAACAAGAAACAAAAATGGGTGTAATGTTTATTACACACGATTTAGGAATTGTAGCACAAGTGGCTGATAAAATAATTGTGATGTATAAAGGGAATATGATTGAAGAAAATTCTACACAACAAATTTTTTCTGCTCCACAACAACCTTATACAAAAGCATTATTAGCTTGCAGACCTGCATTATATTCTAAAGGAACAAAACTTCCTGTAGTTTCAGATTTTTTAAACAATCCTCAATGCACACCTTTATTACACAAAATATTGAAACAAATTTTTTAGATGAGAAGAATGAAATTTTAATTTTAGTAAAAAATGTTCATCTGCATTATACAACAAAGAAAAGTTTTACAGGAAAAGTAATTACAAATTTTAAGGCAGTAGATGATGTAAGTTTTGATATTTATAAAGGAGAAACATTAGGTTTGGTAGGAGAGAGTGGTTGTGGCAAAACAACTTTAGGAAGATTATTGGTTGGATTATTGAAACCAAATGCTGGTAACATTTTGTTTAATGATATAAATATTTCTCAAGCAAATTCTTCTCAACTAACTATGTTAAGAAGGAAGATGCAATTAATTTTTCAAGACCCTTATTCTTCTCTTAATCCTATGATAACTATTGGCAATGCTATTGCAGAACCTTTATATGTACATGAAAAAAATTTAACTAAAATTCAGATTAAAGAAAAAGTTATCTACTTGTTAGAAAAAGTTGGATTATCTACTAATGATTTTAAAAAATATCCTCATGAATTTAGTGGTGGACAAAGACAAAGAATTGTAATTGCCAGAGCTTTAATATTGCAACCCGAGTTTGTTGTATGTGATGAAAGTGTTAGTGCTCTTGATGTTAGTGTTCAAGCTCAAGTATTAAATTTATTAAACGATTTAAAGAAAGAGCTTAAGTTTACTGCTTTGTTTATTTCACATGACTTATCTGTTGTAAAATATATTAGCGATAGAATTATGGTAATGAAAGAAGGAAAAATAATTGAAACTAATACACCCGAAAATATTTTTATACAACCTAAAAATAGCTATACACAACAACTCATCAATGCAATACCTATACTAAAAAATTATTCCAATTAAATAATAATTTTCTTTTAACCTTACCTATCATTTTTTAATTAAAGAAACCAATTTTTTGAATAACCAAACTATAAAAATTACAACAAAACCAACTACTAAACCAATAAAAATACTTGCAATAAATTCTGGAAAATTTTCAAATAAATGGTGTAGGTAATTTACATTATGCAAAAACAAACCACCAGCAACCATTAATAATGCAATAGTGCCAATAACACTTAGCATTTTAATAATAATAGGTAAAGCATTTACTAATAATTTTCCTAAAAATCCTATAAAGCCCTTGCCATTTGATTTTTTAATAAGAGAAAAACCAGCATCATCCATTCTTACAATTAAAGCAACAATGCCATAAACACCAATAGTAGCAATAATTGCCACTGCAGAAACTGTTGAAATTCTCATCCATAAATCTTTATCTAAAACAGTACTTAGTGCAATAATCACAATTTCTAAGGAGAGAATAAAATCTGTACGAATAGCATCATTAATTTTCTTTTTTTCTGCATCAGCACTTAGCTCAATAACTATATCATTATCTGTTGTTGCTTTATGATTTCTGTGAAAAATAAATTCAATAATTTTTTCAACACCTTCATAAGCAAGGTAAGCACCACCAAGCATTAATATGATAGTTATTGCTACAGGTAAATAAACATTGAGTAAAAAAACAGCTGGAATAATAATAACCTTGTTTAAAAATGAACCTTTAGTAATAGCCCATAAAACAGGCAACTCTTTTGAAGAAACAAAGCCTGTAGATTTTTCTGCATTTACTGCAAGGTCATCACCTAAAATACCAGCAGTTTTTTTTGTTGCAATTTTTGTTGTTAAAGCTACATCATCCATCAATGCTCCTATATCATCTAAAAGTGCAAACAAGCCAGAAGCCATAATTTAATTTAGTTTGATTATTTTTGAATTGATACAAATATCAATTTGTATTTTATAATAAAAACAAATTTTTTTAATTAGTTTTCATTATTGTCCGACAAAAAAATAAAAGGGTAGCATTTCTGTTACCCTTTTTGT
>JAIXLO010000134.1 GCA_026931325.1 Chitinophagales bacterium
ATGGAACACAGTTTAAAGTTGGATAAATTAATACCAGCTTTATTGATGATGGTATTTGCTTGGACTGGAGTAGCATTCGGTTTAGATGGTTTTACCAATTGGTTCGACTCTCACGCAGGTGCAATGCTTGAAAGTTTTACAGGAATGGGGCACGAGGATAGACTTCATTTAATGGAAGGAACATTGCTTCATCATTTTGGTAAAACGGCTGAGATTTTAATCTTCTTAATTGGAGCAATGACCATTGTAGAAATCATCGATCATTTTGATGCTTTTTCTACCATCAAGAGTTTTGTTAAAACCAACAAAAAAAGAACCCTACTTTGGATTGTTTGTATTTTAGGATTTTTCTTATCATCTATTATTGACAACCTTACTGCAACAATTGTATTGATTACTATTTTAAGAAAATTATTACCAGATGCTAAAGACAGAATGTGGTATGCTGGTTTAATTATTATTGCCGCTAATGCTGGTGGAGCTTGGTCTCCAATTGGTGATGTTACTACCACTATGCTTTGGATGGGGAAAAAAGTAACTGCGGGTATGTTAATGGAATATTTAGTAATTCCATCAGTACTTTGTTTAATTGTTCCATTATTAGCAGCTAGTTTCTTGCCTGCATTTAAAGGAACTTTTGAATCAGTAAAAGATGACGAAAAAGAAAATAAACACAGTAAGTTAATGTTCTACTTGGGTTTAGGATTAATCGTATTTGTTCCTGTTTTTAAAACGATAACTCATTTACCTCCTTATGTTGGTATGATGTTATCTTTAGCTATTATCTCAATGGTTGCAGAACTGATAACTAATACAAAATTTAATATTACCAATGTCGCTGATGAAATGGATCATTCAATTGAATCTGCTCATCATCATATGTATTTAGAGCATTATCAGAATAAAATTACCTTCTATAATTTCTTAGGATATTAAACATTTTGCGGCTTTGAAACATTAGGATTATATTCAATTTCGGTGGCTTGGCGCAAGCATCAATGAATAATGAGGTATTTGTTCTGTTTGAACGCTTCGGCGGTTATGAATGTACCTTTGTTGCTGCAAGTATGGGTATGTATGATATGACACAATTTCAATAGATGACTATGTGGCACTTTATTGCTATGCCAGGAACAGGAAGTATTATAGGTTCTGCAGCAGGCGTTGTAGCAATGGGAATGGAAAAAATATCGTTCTTTTGGTACTTGAAAAACATTGCTGGTTTAGCTTTAATTGGTTATTTAGCTGGTTTTGGATTTATGATGTTGTTACACTCATAATATACCAAATAGAATAGCAATAAAAAAACCTCCTTTAAGGAGGGTTTTTTATTGCTATTCATATCATTTCAGATTATAATCTAATCAAGCTCTTCGTAAATAGAGTTGTTGCTTTTAAATTCAGGAACCAACTGCTTCATTTGTTTTACAATAAGTTTATTATCTTGTTTATCGAAGCTGTTTATTAAAGTTTTAATTTGAGCGTTGATAAAATCGAAATCATATTCCTTAACCTTGGCAACCATTATTTGTTTATGATGTGTTGGCAAAGTGTTTTCTTCGTTGGCTAAAAGTTCTTCATACAATTTTTCTCTCGGTCTAAGTCCTGTAAAAGTTATTTTAATATCCTTATCGAGTGTTAAACCAGATAGTTTTATCATCTTTTTTGCAAGATCAACTATTTTAACTGATTCTCCCATGTCGAAAATAAATATTTCACCACCATTACCAGATGTACCTGCTTCTAAAACTAACTGACAAGCCTCGGGTATGGTCATGAAAAAGCGTGTAATTTCTGGGTGAGTAATGGTAACAGGTCCTCCGTTTTCAATCTGTTGTCGGAAACGAGGAATAACAGAACCGTTTGAACCCAATACATTTCCAAAACGAGTGGTAATAAATTTAGTTGAAACAGTTTTACCAAGAGATTGAGTGTAAATTTCAGCAATTCGTTTGCTTGCACCCATTACGTTAGTTGGGTTTACAGCCTTATCGGTCGAAATCATTACAAATTTTTCTACCTGATATTTAACTGCTAAATCTGCTAAATTTTTTGTGCCTAACACGTTTGTTAAAATTGATTCAGATGGGTTGTTTTCCATCATAGGAACGTGTTTATAAGCAGCAGCGTGAAAAACTAATTCAGGTTTAAAACTTCTGAATACATTCTCCATTCTTTCAATATTTCTAATATCACCAATTACAATTTCATAAGATAAACTATCAAAACCATCTTTTAATTCCATTTCCATATCGTATAATGGCGACTCTGCTTGATCGAGTAATATGATTTTTTTTGGGTGAAATTGGATTACTTGACGAACAATTTCACTTCCTATGCTTCCAGCAGCTCCAGTAATTAAAATGGTTTTGTTGGTTAATTGTGATTTAATTTTTTCAATATTTAATGAAATTGGATCACGTTCCAACAATTCTTCAATTTGAATTTTTTTAATTTGTTTAAAACTTAACTCACCATTAATCCAATCAGATACAGGAGGTACATTTAAAACTTTGGTATCGTAGTTTAAACAACTGTCGACTAATTTTTTCTTGCGTTCGGGTGTTAGGTTTTGTACAGATATAATTAGTTGTGCAACATCATTTTTACTGAGTAGTTCATCTAATTTATCAAAACCAAAGATATGTATGCCTTCTAATATTTTTCCTTCTTTTTTTTGGTCATCATCAATAAAGGCTAATACTTTGTATTTAAGACCAGCATCTCTATCTAAAGTACGTTTTGTTATAATACCCGATTCTCCTGCACCAAAAATTATTACACTTCTTTTTTCTCTGTACGGATTAATAATTTCAGAATAGAGGGCTTTAAATAATAGCCGTAGTGTTATCATTAAAAATAAAGTCGACATGTAGTCGATAATAATAATGGAAAAAGGCAGTGGAAAAGTTTCATTTATACCATAAAAGAAAATTAAATTGATGATAACAAAAAGTAAACTTCCAGAGGTGATGGTAATAAAAATACGTTGTGAATCTTTTGAACTGGTATGTTTTATTATGCCTTTATATGTGCCTGAAATTAAAAAACTGATAAATCGAATTCCTAATATGGTATAAAAAACAAAATATATTGCCTCAGTTGATAATTCTTTTGGAACAGAAAAATTAAATCGTACCAAAAAAGCAATAACTATAGAAAAAAAACAAATGACTAAATCAATGAAAAAAATAATCCAACGTGGGATGTTGGTTTGAAATAGTAGTTGAATAAGTTTCACTTCTAATGATGTTTTTTTTAAATTATTGTAAAGGTACTATTATTATATTTTTTAATACTCGCTTTTTTCATTGGTTTTTAATCCCATAATAGAATTAAAAAAAGCATAAAATAATACGCCAGCTTGAGTTTCTAACATTGATTCTGATAGAAAATTAAACGCTATAATAATCAAGAAATAAGTATACAATAAATTGTTTTTTTCTCTATAAAAAATTATTGGATAAAATATATTTAGCATCAGAATCACAAAACCAAAAAATCCGAGACATATAAATATTTGATAAAATTCGTTGTGTGCGTTTAAATTGTTTTTTAGTGCATTAGTAATATTGTTTTTACTATACTCAACATTTAAAGCATCTTTAGCATCGCCAGTGCCAACACCTAATAAAAAATTTTCTTTAATTATATTATTTGAAGATTTCCAAATTAACATTCTTACAGAAGTACTTTCTGTAGTTTCAGTGCTACTTTCAGAGTAAATTGCTTCTATAAAATTATCTAATCTACTTGTAACAGTTGGAGCATAGCGTTGTGTAAAAAATAAGCCTAGAACAATTAGTATTACAGAAACGGTTCCAATAATAACTTTTTTTTGAACTATAATTAAATAGAATAATGCCACAATATAAATTAGCAAAAGGGTTAAAATACCACTTTTTGAGGCAAGTAATATGATAATTAAAGAGAATAATACGATTAATAGTGAAGATGAAATTTTTGAAAATGGAAAATTTTCAACAGTATTAAACATGTTTATAATTAACCAAACAATTGCAAAATTTAAGTACATCGACATGTAGCTTGTATGAAGTAATGCTGAAAATTCTTGATAGAAAAAGGCCATTTCATTTTCAATAAAGTATAAAAAACAGCTCTTGTAATCAAATAGAATTGGAAGCGTATAATAATCAATTGTAAATGCAAAAAAAACCGTTGATAACTCGCTTTTAGATAGTGGATTGCTAACAAAAATTAAAGGAAATATTAATAAAGAAAGTTTAACCTGAATATCAAAAAGTCCTGATTCCATATTGTTGGTATAAAATAAACCAATCAAATGAACAAGGTAGAGTAAAGTAAACAGAATTGCTAATTTGTTATTTACTAATGATTTAAGTTTTGATATTAAATTTCCTTCAACCAACCAATTAATTAACAATAACCCAATAAATAGAGGAGTAAGCTTTCCAAAAGGTAGAGTAAAAGCAATGAGTATAGCTATAAAATAGTGAGCTTTTTTATGAAATGCGATTCTAGTCAACTTTAAACGGAGTTTTGTTATCAACTAATTTATAAATAGAGAATAAAAGAAGAATTGTCATTGTTAATAAAGCTATGTTATTGATTTCCATATAAATGGAAAAATAAACTAAAGAAAATAGTAATAAATTAATAAAAGCTACTAGTAATACTGTTTTTTGATGACTAAAACCATATTGAACAATACGTTGGTACGCATGTTTTCTATGTGCTTGACCGATGTTTTCTTTGTTTAAAAAACGCCTAATTAAAGTAAAAGTTGCATCAAACCAAAATACTGCTGTAATTATTAAACCGTTAACAATTGAGAATTGCTCATTATTATTGTAGTATATGAGAAATACTGCAATAGTAAAACCAAGTAAAGTACTTCCGATATCGCCCATAAAAATTTTAGCTTTTTGCCAATTCCATGGTAAAAAACCAAGCACAGATGCCGCTAATGTTAGTAGCACGGTATCTTTAATAAAGAAAAAAAGTGCTAAAGAAATAAACAGAGCTCCGCTACTGGAATGACCATCAATGCCGTCGATAAAATTGAAAAGGTTGATAAACCAAATGATACCAACAAAGGCTAGTATATTCAGTATAATTTTGTTCTCAATAGAAAAGAACCCTAAATCGATTTTATTTAATCCACCAATAAAATACAAAGCAATAATGGTTGAAATAACATGAATTATTATTCTTGGTAACGATTTTAATGTATAAATATCGTCTAAAAAACTAATGCTTGAAATTAATACGCCTGAAAGCAGGGCGTAGAAGAGATTCTCATCAATATTTCCAGTAATTTTTAAGTAGATGATCCCAGCAAACCATGTAATAGCAATAGCTAATCCACCGCCTCTAGGTGTTGGTGTAACATGAGAGCTTCGTTCGTTTGGTATATCTAGTAATTTTTTTTTTGTAATAACTTTAACTAAAAAAGTTAAAGAAAATGAAGCTGTTAATATGATTAAAAATAATATCATAATTTCTGCTTATTTCGTTTTAACATTATCGACCATTTCTATTATTCCTTGTTGAAGTAAATTTACAGGTTTATATTCTAAAACTGATAGTGTATTTGAAATATCAATAGTTAAATTACCAAAGAGTTTATCATAAATCTCAGGTATAATTTTTTTAATCAAACTAAAACAGAAAGCAGGCAGTTGAAAAGCTTTGTTTTGTTTATTCAAACAATTTATAATTATGGAGTACAATTCAGAAATAAGCACTGGTGAGTTGTCGCTAACAAGATATATTCCTGAACTATTTTTTTTGATGGATGCATCAATAAAACCAATTAAATTATCAATATGAATAAAATCTCGTTTGTTTTGTAATCCTTTAAAAGGTAAAGGTAATCCTTTGGAAATTAGCTTAATAAGTCTCATCATGTTGCCAGGAGCATCAGAGCTACCATATATCATGGG
>JAIXLO010000051.1 GCA_026931325.1 Chitinophagales bacterium
CTTCATCTACTTTATTATTGTTTTGTAAGTAGCTTACTTTTACTTTTTCATTAAATACTCTTGCAGGACGGAAATAGCCTAAGTTTTCTTCTTCTGTTTTCTGAGTTTCATTAAAGTTTATAGTGAGATTTCCTGCAACAGCAGATTCTAAAAATACAGCTTGACCATTTGCTATGATATTTCCTGTTGCATCATCTCCACCTGCACCACCTGTAAATTCTCCTGCATTATCATCCCAATAAGTATAAATACTTGCAGGGTTGCTTGGTATATAAATAGCGTAAGTACTTCCTAAAGTAGCCCAGTTATCTGCTTGTAATGCAGCAAAACTTATATTACTTGAATAAGGATTACCTACAAATACATAATTACCTACTCCATTATTTGGATATGTTATATTAAAGCTACCCATATTCTTTTGTGCAACACCTATAGCTCCTTCAGATTTTAAGGTTACAGCATCAGGTGCCATTTTTGTTCCATCTAATAAACTACAACCATAAATATTTCTATCACCTCTTACATTAACTCTAAAACCTTTACCTGGCTCTAAGTTCATATAAGTGTTAGGTATTACTTTCCATCTTTGCCATTGAACTTGAGAAGCATCATACATATACATACTTGGTGCATTAGTTAAAGTAACATCAAATCCATTATCATTAACTGATAAATTAGGGCAAGGAGAACCTCCATTACCAGAACCTGTTACATGCATTTGTTGTTGCCAACTATCAGTTATACTTTGTGTTAAAGGATTAGCTAAAAATATCCATCTTCGAGTTGCTTTTGATGGTACATAACGTTCTTGAATAATATTACCAAAGATGGCATTATTATTAATTCCTCCATTTGTAATATCAGCAATTCTTGCTGTGCCTGTAGCTGTTGATTTTAATACTAAGCAACCACCAGCATCAAAATTTCCTCCATTAATATTTGCAAATGAAAAAGCATTATAAACATTAACCTTTCCTGCACCAACTAATGATACTGTACCTACTATATTATGATGCAATTCTTTCACATTAATTATTGAATTAGAAGTAGAAAGAGTAATTGTAATTGTTCCATTTAGATTAAAATCATCAGCATTTACATTTCCTGTTATAACATCAATTAATCCACTAAAAGAAGGCTTATTAATTCCTGCACCAAATGTTATTCCATTTGAGTTTGTATTATTAAAAGTTACTCTTGTAAAATTAGCAGTTGGCGAAGTTTGTTCATTTCTATATACACCAGTACCTGTAATAGTTTGTACTCTTGAACTTGCTAATATGGAGCCATTGGTATAATTTCCAAAATATAAAACTCCAGTATTAGTCATTGTTCCATTATTTATAATTTTTCCATTTATATACAATCCATTATCATTTAATAATTCGCCACTACTTATTGTTAAATCTCCTCCCATTCTCAATGGAAATGAATTAAATGTAACAATTCTATTTGTGCCATTTCCTGTATTTACAACTACATTATTTAAAGCATAATAAAGTGAGCTTGCATTTGGATAAATAATAAATCCATTTTCATTTCCTCCTGCATCTACTGAAATACCATCACCAAATTTAAAAGTATGAGAACCTGTTGCAGAAAAGTTGCTCCCCACATAAAAATATACTGAATTAGTAGGAGTTGCACTTGCATGAGGATCGACAATTGTTATATTTCCAGCTGATAAATTGAGTTGTGAAGGTGATATAATATTTGTAACATCACCCACTTGGAAAATTGGAATACCAGATGCAACACTATTATTAATATTTCCTGCTGCATTACCATCTACAATAATATTTCCACCAGTTTGAACAAGAGTACCTTTTAATTGAGCATAATTACCATTAATAGTTAAAGTGCCATTTGAAATTGATAGGGTTCCATTATTTAAAAATGTTCTATTTCCTCCACCATTATTGCCCAATTTTATATTGCCCCCAGTTATATTTATTGATGATCCTACATTATTAGTTATGCCAGATTCATTGGTTCCAATAATTGTAATAGTACCTCCTGTAATATCTAACATACCATTGTTCTTAATTGCAGAAGCATCTAATGAATTTGCAGAGACAATTAATTTTCCTCCACTCTCAATGGTAATATCTGCTGATGCTGCAGCAGTATTATGAACAGTTACTGTATGAGTATTTGCTATAATTATTTCATCAGTAGCAGAAGGAACATTATTTTGATTCCAAGTAGTTGGGTCTTCCCAATTACCAGTTTTAACTGATGTAAATAAACCTTTCGTTAGCGTATTATCTGTTAATGGAGAAGCTGTTAAATAAGTTATACCAAGACACCCATTATTTACATTGTATGAATAAACAAAGAATGAATAAGTTTGTCCAGGTGATAGGTTTACTGCATTAAAACTTGTTGAAGGACCTGCTGCAACTACAACACCTCCCAAAGCTGGCCTTCCTATGGTATAATTTACTCCATTAACTGGATTTGATGGAGTATTACCATTAGTACGAACAACTAAATAACCTGTAGGCAATGGATTTGCAGCTGTAAAACTACCTGCAACTGAAGTAGCACTTGGAGTTAAAACTAAATTAGTAGGTTGTGCTGACGGTTCAGGGCAACCAGTTGCAATTTTAAAATTATCAAATGCTAAATCAAAATCACCATCTATACGTACAGCATCAATTTTTATTCTTATAGTTTTACCAACATAGCTGCTTAAATCAAAAACTTTTGTTTCCCATCTTACAGAAGGAGTTTCATTTATTGTAACTAATTCTTCCCAAGGTCCACTATTAGCAGAAATTAATACTTTAAAATTACCCCAATTATTTCCAGGTGGTAAATATGGTTGATTAAAATTGGCTATCTTATAATCGAAAGCTAATCTATCTCCTGCTAAAATTGGTCCTACAGGTACAGTTATAAAATTACCTGATGGAGCACCAATCCATAAGTTTTTGTAAATTGTATTTCCTGGATTTCCTGTAACTCCTCTGACACTACCTATTAACCAGTTAGAATTATTAACCCAACCTGTTGGCAATGATTGAGATAAGAATCCTTCTGTCCAAGGTCTATTGACAGATGTTGTAAACTCTATAGCACCAGACCAAGCACTTGTATCGCCAATGTTACAAATTGAGCGTATATAAAATTTATATGTTGTTACAGTTGTTAATCCTGTAAAATCTTTATTTAGAGAAGATGTTATACCTTGATTAACCAAACCTACTGGGCCACTTCCAGGATTTCCAGTTTTTCTTAATTCATATTGATAACCATAATTTGGAATAGGTGTTGGTGCATCCCAACTTACAGTTGCTGTGGTTTGTGCAATTGAAGAAGGTATTATATTACCAGGTATAACACAAGGTGGTGATAAGATAACGCTAATATCATCTACATAAAGATAAAATTGATTTGGTAATGAATAACAATTAAATCCTATGTAATAAACTCCACTTGTTGGTGGTACAAAATCTATAGTATTAGTTAATTGATTAATATTTGTTAAGTTTTGATGGTCTGCTAAAGTTTGTGTCATAGCAGATTTTAATGCACCCATTCCATAGGCTACTTTTAAGTTTTCAGGATATATAGCAAGTGCAGCATTATACTTATAACTCAATCTATAAGATACGCCAGCAGTTAAATTTAGACCTCTTGTAAAAAACCATGCATCAGCAGGTTCTGTAGGATGAAAAGTATATCGCAAATATTTACCTAACGGTGCACTAGGGTTTCCTGAACCTGTAACCCAATCATTTCCTACACCTGCATTTTGAGTTGTGGTGCAATTAGGAATATCTGGAATATTAACTGATTCAAAATCTTCAGAATAAGGAATATTTACAGCATTGCAAGGTGTTTTAAAATGTATTCCATTTGTCCATGTACTAAAATTATTATTTCCACAATTAGCACGAACATAAAATGTATAATTAGTATTAGGTGTAAGATTAATAGGATTAGCACTAAGTCCATTTGTTGAGCTACTTTGTTTTAAACCAGAAGGTCCACTTCCTGGTAAACCACTTGTTCTAATTTCCCATTGATAACCATTATTAGGTACAGGATTAGCTGCATCCCAATTAATTACAGCACTTGTTGATAACAAATTTGATAATGTTACATTGCTTGGAGGCAAACAAGATGGTAATGCTGTTGCTACAAATTGTATTTGAGCAATTGTTGCATTAGGACCATAAACAGCATTTGGTGGTGTTGCAGGGTTTGGATTTGTAAAACTATTATAATACAATAATCCTCTGTTAGTGCTTACATCAAAAACTGCAAATGAAGAAGAACTTGCTCCTGCTGTATTTTCATCTACAGCAACTACTAAGTTATCTACTCCATTCCAAATAAAAGGTGAATTAAAATTAATTTCTACCCAACTATTAGCATTAAAGCTTAAATTTCCAGAATAAACTTGTGTTAATTGATTAAAAGAAATCCAATCAGTATTATCTATAAATTCATTTTTAGTTGTATGACCAATAAATACTTTCCATGAATTATAAGTTGATGGATTACCTACACTTAATTGTTTAAACTTAATTTTAGTTATATAAGTGTTTCCAGTTCCTAAAGCATCAGCTAATTCACTTGCCAAATAAATTTGTTGAGAGTAATTATAATTATAACTTGTATAAATTGGAAAACTATTATTACTACTTCCATTACCTGAACCTATTTGGCCAGGTGAAAGTGTAGTAAAAGAAGTAGAATACCAGGTGCTATTATCATTTACATCACAATTAGAACGAATGTAAAAAGTATAATTAGTATTACCGGTTAAATTATTAAAATTTTTAGTTAACGAATTTGTATTCCCACTTTGTACTAATCCTGTTGGTCCACTTTCAGGTGCACCACTTGTTCTTAATTCCCATTGATAGCCAATATTAGGAATTGGATTAGCTTCATCCCAAGTTATTTTAGCAGTAGTTGGTGTTACTAACGAATTATTCAAATTAGAAGGTGGTAAACATGATAATTGAACTCCAACATTTACAGTATAATCTTCTGCCTCACCATTATAAGGGTTATTTAAACAAGGTGATGGGGTTGCTAAATCAAAAGCATTTATAACTCTCATTCTTGTATTACCAAGTGAAGCAGTTACAGGAACAGTTATATCAATTGAAAAAGGTCCATTAGAAGATGTGTTTGAAACAACAGTATAAGTTTCGCCAGGGTCGTTTAATATCCCATTTTGATTCCAATCTATAAAAGCATAAACATATTCGTTTACATCAGCATGTATTGTAACTTTCAAAGTATAAGTTAATCCCCTATTGACATTTGCAACTTTCCATGTATAATCTACAGGTGCTCCATCTGTGCAGTTAGTAGTATTATTTATATTAACAAATGATACATTAGTTATACATTCAAAAGATGCACTTCCTGTATTTGGACTACAATATTGTCCATTAATTTTTGTAAATGAAAATATTAATCCAATAACAATTAAAAGATAATTTTTCATGATACACGGTATTTGGGGGTTGTTAAAATCTGCATGAATGTAAAACTATTATATCTTTTATCTAAAAAAATTTTATGAATGGTATCATAAAATAACAAAAGCCACCATATATCATAGATATAAGATGGCTTTATCATCAATAATATTATTATTAATCTAAACTTTTCTAATGAAAAATTTACATCTTTTCTTCTTTTTTCTTCTTATTGTCTCTTAACTTCTTAGCACCATAA
>JAIXLO010000168.1 GCA_026931325.1 Chitinophagales bacterium
TAAAATCAAACTGTCTTAATATGGATAGGTGCGTAAAAGAATATTCAAATGATGACCACGTATATGACAATCCTTTTATTAACAAATTTGATGACCTTTATTTAAATATTGAATTTTTTCTAGCTAAGTTAAAGGGAACACTTTTGTTTAAAGACGATTCTTTAACAGAAAGTTTGTTTTACTGGAGCACAATATTTTTCACAATTCTTGTTATCTTATTAAAAACTCAAAAACTCAAAAACTCAAAAACTACCTTTATAAATGCAAATCTTCAAAATGCACTTTTTTTGGTTGTGATTTTCTCATCAATTGCTTTATTTTTTTCAACATGGAATTTGCGTTCAGAATTCTCGCCTCGCTATTTTACTTTAACTTATGTTATTTATTATTTTGCTCTTTTCTTGTCGTTAGATTATTGTGCTTCAAATAAAATATTAAAACTATTAATTGGCGTTATAGTTATCTATTTCGCAACCAGCTATAGTTATATTCACTATTTTACCAATAACGGACCCTCTGTTTTTAAACTATATAGTGATTTTAAAAAACTACCTAAAGGCACTCTAATTGGAGATTATTGGGATGTGTATAAGATTAGTTCTGTGGCAATTGATAATTTGGAACCGCTTCCTTACGATCACATGACCGTAAGAAACTGGAAATGGAAAAATGAGTTGTTGAATAACGAGAGATTCTATTTGTTAGATAATGAATTTCCTATTCCTGGAGGAATAAAAGACACTATTTTCCAATTTGGTTTATTTTTTAAAGCAACAGGAAATAGCTATAACTGTAATAACATAAAAGTTCTTGAGTATAAAAAATTGTTTCCAACCGTTTCTACTAAATACAAAATAAAGGCATCCAACGGGAATTATCTTTCTGTGGATAAGAGCAGTTTCTTGGTTTCTGCAATAGAACCAAATAGTAACAATGCTGATTTGTTTGAGCTTATCTTATTTCCAGAAGGAAAATATGCAATAAAATCTGATTTTGGCTATTTAGTCGTTAACGAAGGCGAAAATGAAAAAATATATGCTAATAGCAATCATATTTGGAGTTTAGAACTCTTTAATTTAGTTTTAAGCGAAAAAAACGGCGTAAACATAAAATCATTTAAGGGTAAGTTTGTTTGTGCTGATTTAGGCTTAGAAAATCTGCTCATTGCCAACAGGGATAAGCCTTTGGATTGGGAAAATTTTATTTTTGAAAAATAAGTTTAAAGAATTATTCTTAAGACATTAGTTAATCTCTTGAATTTTAAACCGCTCGTTTTCGCCAATTTCATCTGCTGTAGCAAAAACTTGTAGTGTTTTGGGGTTAACACTCCAATATTTACCATTAACGGCTTTAAATGCAACAAAATCATCATCTAACTTTATAGTATTAATTGTTTCCCAATTTCCAAAATGTTTTCTGTTTGCAAAAAGTTGTTGTTTGTCGTTTAACTCGGTGGTTACAAATAATTTTTCAAATGTTCGTAATGCAACATCACCATCTTCAAACGAAACAAGTGTAAAAGTTTCCCACAGCGAAGGTTCTCTTTTATCGGCCAAAATAGTTAAATCCCAATTTCTAGATAGATACGCGTCTTTAAACTTAATGAATACATCTTTACGAAAAAGTTCATTTTTACTTATTTCGTTAATAATACTAACATTATCAAGTGATTGATTGTGGTGATTTAGCCAATTGGTTAAATTATTTTGATCGAGGTTTGCAAAAAATGGCCAATAATGCTCTGGATAGGAGCCTGTATAAGCATTTACACAGTTTAAACCAAGGTTTTGACTGGCCTGCATTGCATCAATGTTTATGTTTAATAACTTGTCGTCTAATATATTAAATGGCATATAGGCAACAGTTGTTGATTTAGGCTTAATTTGAGAAATAATGTTTTTCTCAACAATTTTTACTCTTTGTTGTGCCTCTTGTTTGTTAAACCGCATTAAATTGTTACCATAAATTAGGTTATCGGCAACAACCATAAAAGGCAATAATACAACAAGCCATTTTAAAGATTTATTTATCGTTATTAATTCTTTAAAAACCATTACAGTAACAAGTATAAATAAAAATAACTCAGTGTTTATTATCCTATTTACCGACCTCATGGAAGAAAATCCTGGTAAAGAATAAATAAGTTTATAGAGTGTTATTCCGTTAAAATTGGTACTAAACAATAAACTGAAGAATAAACTCAGTAAAAATATACCCAGTATTTTTTTATTTTCTTTTGCTACTTTGCTTGAAAATAAAATGATTGGAGCCAACAAAAGTGTTAACCAAGGAATTATACCAATATATAAAAAGTGACACCACCATTCTTTCATCGTTTTTCCATGCTCCGATAAATCGCTCCAAAATACTGAAGATGAATCGGTAAAAAAATATGACTGAATTTTCGGTATTGTATTAACTACTTCTTCAAAAGTTCTTAATCCATGAACTTTAGAGTGTTCATAATAAGGAAGCATTAAAGGTAACATAGCTATACCGCCAATAAATGCAACAGATAATAATTGTAAAAATAATTTTCGATTAATCAAAAACACAAGATTTGATCTCTTGATTATTAAATATGAAATGAAGAAAAATAATAAAACATAAAAAGATAAAAATCCTAAATAGATTCCACAATAAAACTGGTAAACCAGCCCAAAAACAAAACCTGTAAAATAGCTTAATTTACCAATGTTTAAAAACATCCAAAGCCAATAAAACAAAAAAGGCAAAATAAATCGAGGAAGTGTTTGAACATTGTATATGTTTCCAACCAACATTATGGAGAATGCAAAAATGTATGCCCCAGAGCAAGCCAACAAATTATTTTTAAGCCATTTGTTTAAAACCCAATAAGTGGTTATAAAATTTAAAACAAACAACAATAATATCCATACTTGAAAAGCGGTTTCTTTATCAAAACCAACTAACCTTGATAGAATGTATAATGGAAGAGAGCCTAATAAATTATCGGAAAATGCGATGTTGTTTTGGTATGGAAACATAAAAGGAGCCGTCCAATAGCTGTCTAATTTACCTGTAAAATAAAGGTATCCGTGTTCTAAAATATAATTATTAAATCGTGCATCCCCTAGGTCACCAGGTATATACAAAAAATTTAATTCAAATACACTCAATGGGACAACATAAAGCCCTAGTATAAGAAATATTAAAGGAAAAATTTGTTTTTTTAATTGTTGAAAAATCACTATGTTAATTTTCGAGTTTAACTAATTTAAATTGTTCTCTTTCTCCAATTGTTTCAGCTGTGGCTGAAATTTTTAATGTGTTACTATCTACAGAAAAGTATTTACCGTTTTCTGCTTTTATGGCAATTATGTTGGGCTCTAAATATTCAATTATAAATGTTTCCCACGAATGTTTTTCTTTTCTAGTGGCAGTTACTTCGCCATTCATCCCTAAATCTGCTGATAATAAGTATTCGTCATAAGCAACAATTGAAATTTCATTTTTGTCAAAAATATTTACGATAAAAACTTCCCACGCATTAGCAACATCTTTATCAGCTATTATACTTCTGTCCCATTCTGTGCACAAGTATTTTCCATTAAATGCGATGAGGTTTACTTTTTGCGAATCTTTGCTAATTATTGGTGATTTTTCTTTAACCTTATTTCCTCTGTATTTTGCTGCGTCATAATCTGCCCAGTCTAAATATTTCTCAAAATCAACCTTTCTGTGCATTATTCCAAATTGTTTAAAATACAATTTACTCGACATACTATCGTAGTGCAAACATTGATTTTCGAACTGATAAGTTTGAAAAATATTTAACCAAATAAAAAATAATGTTATTCCATAAAATAGATAGTTAACTATTTTTTTTTCGTCTGCATATTTTACAAATGCAGCTAATGGTATTGCAAGCATGGCGTAGCTGTCAATCATAACTCGTTGACCATAGGTTCCTCCATACCACCAACACCACCAAGAAAAAATGATGTATATATTAAGCACTGTAAATATTGAAATTGGAACAAGAAACTTCTTAAGTTTATCTTTCAAAAAATATAATCCTATAATTGAAAATGCCATAATAGGAGTATAAATTAACCAACCCTTTCTAAAGCTAAATAATCCCTCTAATATTTTTGGGTCAGTAAAATAAAATCCTTCCTCATTATAAGAATAATAAAGAAATTTACCTGAAACAATTTTCCAATACCAAAATTGCGGAAACCATACAAATAATGGAATTACAGCAAAAAATAAAAGCTTTACAAATTCCTTTTTAAAAAGAAAAAATCGTTCTTTAATATCTGTCCATGACGATATGCCATAAAATATAAAGAAGAAGATAATAATAACATTTGATGGACGAATTAGTGCAATTAATCCGAAAAGAAATGCTAAAATAATTGTGGCTTTATAGGATTGTTTTTCATACCATTTTATAGTATAATAAATAAAAATGGCAAACAATGCAAAGTTATAGGTGTGCGGATTTGGTGCAGATTGAGAAGAATATGCCAATAAATTTGTTCCTAATCCAACAGCTAATATTGTAATTGCTGAATGTTTGTCATTAAATCCTATTGAATTTAATATTTTCTTTAAAAAATTTAGTCCAATAAATAAATAAAATAGGGTACTTATTAAAAGAAAAACTTTATAGGGTTCGCTAAATCCATTTGCTGGATAATCGGTTAATAAAGCTACACCATGTGCTATAAAAAAGAATGGTGCATATAATATTGATAAACCACAACTAGCTTTTATTACTTTAACTCCTTTATCTGACACATGCGATATCCAAATGAAATAGTAATTATCACCAAATCTGTAATCACTTTTCTCAATTTTTATATCATCATAAATAAATAGTAATGGTAGGTATTCGTAATAAGCGTGAACATCATGTTCAATAACTCTATCTTGTTTTTTCCAATTTTGTAAGCTTATTGTTATTACAAACGCTGTTAGAAAAACCAACCAAATTGAACTATTTGTTAAATTTAATTTCATAAACTATTAAAAGAAAAACGCTGTGCCTATTTTGTTTTCCAAACATTATATTTTAAAATGCAATATATAGCTCTAAATCCATCTTTCCAGCCTATTTTTTTACCTTCTTCGTAGGTTCTGCCATAATATGAAATTCCTGTTTCGTAAATTCTGATGTTGTGAACTCTTGATAGTTTTGCTGTTAGTTCTGGTTCAAAACCAAATCGTTTTTCCTTTAATTTCAAACTTTTAGCAATATCACTTTTCATCAACTTGTAACATGTTTCCATGTCAGTTAAGTTTAAGTTGGTAAACATGTTAGATAAAAAAGTTAAAAACTTATTACCGATGGTGTGCCAAAAAAACAAAATACGATGTGGGTTTCCTCCCATAAATCTCGATCCATAAACAACATCTGCAAAACCTTCTACTATTGGTTTAAGCAAATCATTATATTCTCTAGGGTCGTATTCTAAGTCGGCGTCTTGAACAATTAAATATTCTCCTGTTGCTAATTCAATTGCTTTATGAATTGCTGCTCCTTTTCCTTGGTTGTATTCCTGGTTAAATAGACGAATATTCATTTCAGGATTCTCTTTTATATATTGTTCAATCGCTTCTTGTGTATTATCTTTCGAGCAATCGTTTACAATAATAATTTCCTTTTTTATATCATTTAAAAGTTTTACCTCTTTAACCTTGTTTAAGAT
>JAIXLO010000167.1 GCA_026931325.1 Chitinophagales bacterium
TCAGTTTATATTTTTCAATCTGTTCCAGTCCTAATATTAATAGCAAGTTGTTTTATTTTAATTAGTTCATCTTCTTTAAGAATAGCACCTGTAATAGATAAAAGTTTAATTTCTTTTTCAATATGTAAAGTAAAATCGTTTGGAAAATATAAGCCATAACTGAGTATATCTTTATACTCAACAGTTTGTTGAAGTTCTGTATCAATATATTCTTTTTTTGTATGAACACGAAGATGTATTGCTTTATTTTTGGCATACACTGTAGCACAATAATCTTGTAATCTATTTTTTACTTTATCAAATTCTAATTGTGTAGCTGCATTTTCTGGATACAGTTTAATCATAAATGATTTTTCTTTTTATTAAAACGAAAATATAAACTATGCTTACTTTTAAATAGCAATGCTATATATTTTTATACAATTATATAAGAGATTATTTTCAAAAGGCTAAGTATTATTTTTTTGAAGATGATTTTTTAAAAGGTTAATTTGCCAAAAATATTTTATTATGGCTGGATTAATTATTTGCCCTAAATGTCAAACAGAGTTTGAACCAACAGATGCTTTTAGAGAAGAAATTCAAAGAGAGTTAAGAGATAAGGCTAAAGAATGGCAAGATAAAAAAGAAAAAGAATTTTTACAAAAAGAACAAGCTTGGCAAAAACAAATACTCGATAAAGAAAAAGAAATTTCTCAAAAGCTTATCGAAGAGAAACAGAAATTACAACAAGAGTTGCAAGAAACAATTAGAAAAACGATTGCTGCAGATTATGAAAATCAGTTAAAAATAATGCAACAAACTATTAATGATAATGATGAAAAATTAAAATCTGCCAGGCAAAGAGAATTAGAATTTTTACAATTAGAAAAAAGACTTAAAGAAAAAGAAGAAGAAATTGAAATAACTATTCAAAAAAAGATTTTAGCTGAAAGAGAAAATATAAAATTGCAAATTCAACAAGAAGAACATGCGAAAAATAATTTAAGAGAAGAACAACATCAATTACTAATAAAAGAAAAGGATAAATTTATTGAAGATCAAAAAAAGCTAATAGAAGAAATGAAACGTAAGGCAGAGCAAGGAAGTATGCAAATGCAGGGAGAAGTACAAGAATTAGTGTTACAAGATTTATTAACTAAAAGTTTTCCTATTGATATTATTCAAGGAGTGCCAACAGGAGTAAAAGGTGCAGATTGTATTCAAACTGTAAAAAATCAATTTGGCTTTGAAGCAGGTAAAATAATTTTTGAAAGTAAACGAACTAAAGATTTTTCAAATGAGTGGATTGAAAAATTGAAAGCTAATATGAGACAATTAAATGCAGATATTGCTATTATTGTTACTCAAGCTTTCCCAAAAGATATGAATAAATTTGGTGAAAAAGAGGGAGTGTATATCTGTTCTTTATCTGAAGTAAGAAGTGTAGTGTTGTTGTTGAGAAATGCTTTAATAAAAATTTATGAAGCTAAAAAAAGCCAAGAAAATAAAGGAGATAAAATGGTAATGCTTTATGACTATCTCACAAGCAGTGAATTTGGAGAACAATGGAAAGCTATAAGAGAAGGATTTATGTCAATGAAGGCTTCTATTAATAAAGAACGTGATGCTATGGAAAAATTATGGAAGGCTCGTGAAAAACAATTAGAAAAAGTGTTGCTTAATGCTGCACATATTCATGGCTCTATTGAAGGAATTTCTGGTACAGATGCTATTGATATGAATATTGAATTTGAAGATAAAAATTTATTAGAAGATGAATAACTAATAGTTTTTTAATTAACAAATTTTATCTTCTACAATTAATTTCCTTAGCATATTTAATGCAGTAATAATTGTATGCTGAATATTTCTTTCTCTATCAAACTTAAATTGAAATTGCTTAGAAATTATTTTTTGTTCATTAGCTACTGCAATCCAAACTAAACCTAAAGGTTTATCTTTTGTTGCACCACCAGGTCCCATAATTCCACTAACTGCAATAGCATAATTTGTATTAAATAATTCTATACAATTTTTTACCATAAGCTCAACTGTTTCTTGACTTACAGCACCTTTTGTTTGTAAAATTTCGTTAGGTACATTTAAAATTTTATGTTTAGCTGAATTACTATAACTAACAACACTACCTTTAAAAATTTCACTTGCACCAGCATGAGATGTTATGATACTTGCAATTGAGCCACCTGTACAACTTTCAGCAGTTGATAATGTTTTATTTTGTTTTTTTAATAGCTGAGATACTACTAATTCTATTGGTAAATCTTCATCAACAATTAAATAATCTTTAACCAATAATTTTAATTTTTCAAATTCTGTTGATAATTTTTGTTGCAATATATTTTTATTGTTTCCAAAACTTGAAAGCCTTAATCTTACCATTCCAAATTTTGGTAAATAAGCTAATTTTATTTCTGATGGTAAATTGTTTTCCCAATCTTTTATTAATTCAGCCAAAAAACTTTCTCCAATACCAGCAGTTAAAAGTGTTTTGTGTTCTACAAAGCTTGTATCAAATTTTTGTTGAATAATATTTAAAACATGTTCTTGCATTATCCATTTCATTTCAAAAGGAACACCAGGCATTGCAATACATATTTTATTTTCTTTTTCAAACATTAAAGCCGGTGCTGTTCCTTTTTCATTCTTTAAAACAGTACAATTATCTGGTACTTCTGCTTGTTGAATATTTCTTTCAATCATTGGGCGTTTAAAAACATTTTCAAAAAGATATTTTACATGCTCTAAAGTAGGAGAGTGTAAAATCATTTTTCCGCCAAAATATTTACACAAAATTTGTTTAGTAATATCATCTGCTGTTGGTCCTAAGCCTCCAGTAATTAAAATAATATGGCTGCTTTTAAATGCTTCGTTTAAAGCATAGATAATTTCTTGTTCATCATCAGCAATAGCAATTTTATGTTTAATTAAAATACCTATTTTATTTAACTCTTGAGCCATATATGCACTATTGGTATCAATTACTTGACCAATTAAAAGTTCATCTCCAATGGTGATAATAGTTGCAAAAATTTTACTCATAATTTTTTTTAATTCTATATAATTTCTATCACAAATGTAGTGTATGCAATTATCTTGCTTTAAGATTCAAAAAAATATTTACTACTAATATTTTAGTTAAACAGATATTGTAAAAAACAATAACTTGCACCAATGCATTTAGGAAATGTTTATTTAATACCAACTTTTTTATCTGAAGAAAATATTGAAACGATTCCTTCTTACGTGGTTGATGCCATAAAAAATTGTCAATCCTTTTTTGTAGAAAATGAAAAAACTGCCAGAAGATTTTTTAAAAAACTATGGAAGGAAATGATTATTGATAACTATGAATGGCAAGCTATTCATAAAGCAGAAGATGAAGTTGTAACTAAGTTTATTAATACTTTAAAAGCAGGAAAAAATATTGGTATTGTTAGCGAAGCAGGTTGTCCTTGCATTGCAGACCCTGGTCAAATTTTAATAAATGCTGCTCAAAAATTGAATACTATTATTAAACCATTTGTTGGTCCTTCATCTATTTTATTAGCATTGATGGCAAGTGGTTTAAATGGACAATGTTTTAAGTTTAATGGATATTTACCAATAGGCTCTTTTGAACGAAAAAAGAAATTAAAAGATTTGGAAATAGAAAGTTTAAAAACAAATTGTACACAAATTTTTATAGAAACTCCTTACAGAAATAATCAAATGTTAAATGATATAATCAACGTTTGTAAAAATGAAACTTTACTTTGTATTGCCTGTAACATAACAGCTACAAATGAAACTATTGTTACAAAAAATATCATTCATTGGAAAAAAAACCTTCCTGATTTACATAAGCAACCAACAATTTTTTTATTACAAAGTTTTTAGAAATAATTCTCCACTAAATATCTGAATGTAAAGGATAGCCACAGGTTTTACAAAAGTTTGCCCCATCCATGTGTTTATCATCATAACAGTGCTGACAAACTTGAGTATTTTTTTCTAAGTGAGGAGTTTTTGTTCCTCTTACAATTTCTGTAGCAATAACTGTTGGCACTAAAATAACTCCATAACCAATGAGCATTAAAACAGTAGCTAAAAATCTTCCTACAGATGAAACAGGCGTTATATCTCCATAACCAACTGTTGTTACAGTAACAGCAGCCCAATATATTGCAGCAGGAATACTTGTAATAGGAGAGTTAGGGTCGTTTCCTTCAATAACATAAATTAATGCACCAATAACAACAATCATTATTGTTATAAAAGAAAGAAAAACAACAATTTCTTTACTACTTCTTCTTAATGCAATTAAAATTAAAGTTCCACCTCTTAAAAACTTTGTTAGTTTAAAAATTCTAAATACACGTAGTAATCTTAAAATTCTAATACTTGATAAATATTTTGTAGAAGGATAAAATATTCCAAGATAAGTAGGCAAAATACTTAATAAATCTACTATTCCATAAAAACTAAAAATATAACGTATCGGTCTTTTTACACTATAAATTCTAAGTGCATATTCAATAGAAAATAAAATAGTAATGATCCATTCAAAAATATTTAAAACGAGGTGATGTTTTGTATTGATAGATTGCACAGACTCTAACATTACCAAAGCAACATTGATAAGGATTAATATAAATAATACTGTATGAAAAAGTCTTCCATAAAAAGTATCAGCCTCAAATAATATTTCAAAAATTTTTTCCTTAATTCTATCTTTCTTGTTCTTTTCCATTTGAGGAAAAAACATTTTATTGTCTATTTTCATAGTAGATTTTTTAAAAATCAAATGTAAATAATCAGCAATAATATCAAGGAATGAAAATAATTTTTTTACTTATTTTACTGGAGGCTTAGGATTTAATGGTCTTATAGTAATTTCATCAATCAACATATTATCTGGAGTTTCTAAAATATGAATAAGTGTATTAGCTAAATCTTCAGTGTGCAACATATTGCTGTGAGCAGTTATACCTGATGATTTTAAAAAATCTGTTTCAATAGAACCAGGATTAAAACAAGTTACTTTTATATTGTAATTTCTTAATTCTATATATAACGATTCACTAAAACCTTGTACACCAAATTTTGTAGTACAATAAGCTGTTGCTTCTGTTCTTCCAATTTTTCCTATAATTGAACCAATATTTATAATATGTGATGAAGTATTTTTCTTTTTCATTAATGCAGCAATGCTTGATGTAATATAAAACATACCATTTAAGTTAGTATTTATCATATTTAACCAAGTTTCTGTAGGCGTTTCATCAATTTTATGAAACGAACCTACACCTGCATTATTAATTAAAATGTCGGGGATATAATTTTCAGAAAAAGTTTTATTAACCCAATCTTTAATAGCAATTTCATTAGTTACATCTAATTGTATAGGATAAAAATTTTCTCCTAATTTATTTTTCATTTCGTTTAAGGCATCAATATTTCTAGCAATACCATAAACTGTTACACCTTTATTAATTAATGCTGTAGCAATAGAATAACCCAAACCTTTACTTGCCCCAGTAAGTATAGCAACTCTTTTATCTAAATTCATAAAAATAATTATTTCATTTAATTAATTAAATTCAACTTTTTTAAAGATAGTAACAAACCAAATAATCAATGTTTGAAAAAGGAAAATTTGATAATATTATTTTTTGAAGAAGGAGTTTTTACTA
>JAIXLO010000038.1 GCA_026931325.1 Chitinophagales bacterium
TAATAGTATAATATAAATAGTTATATAGATTAGTTATTTTTTAACTGGTTTTTTTTAATTCTTTAAGTTTTGAGGCAAACCAATAGGCATCACTATCGAGGTAAACAACCCTATCAGATAAAAAATTGTCATTTTTACGAAAACCTAAAATTTCTTTGTTTTCAAATTGAACTCCGTAATCATTAGTAAAAGTTACTTTGTCACCAATTTTTAAGTCTGAATTTTCAGTACTTTTTAGTACCTCAATATTTTCTTTTTTAACCCATTGGTTAAATTCTGATTTGTAAGATTTTGCATTCATTATTTTATAATTTAAATAGTTATGTAGATTAGTTAATTAATTTAATTTTAAGCTCTTTTTTTTATTTGGTATCGGGGACACTGTGTTTTTTGTATTCGAGTGGTGATTTTTTATTGAATTGGAAATAATTTTCCGTTTGTATTTTTTTGCTTTTTCGGAAATTTCAATGAACACTCTGCTTTTCTTTATTCGTATAACTGGGGTGTCGTTTTCTATGCTGAATACCATAAAAATTTAATGCTGATTTAAAACGATCGACCAATTTTCACTAAAGAAAATTTCCAATTTTAAAAAATGGTTTATTGCTTGAAATTAATTTGCCGATAGGGAAGGAGTGTCTGAAAAGATTATTGAAGCGCAGCGGAGAGAATATTTTTAGAAACCCAAATTAATTTTTTTAGATCAGGGTTGAATTTTTAATTTTGCATACAGAAAACTCACCTTAGTTACGAATAAGGAGAAAACAGAAAGTGTTCGAAATTTCTAAAAAGCTAAAAAATACAATTCAGGAACTTTCCGATTCAAAAAAAATTACCACAAACTAAACTTTAAAATTCCATCGCATTGGATTTTTAATTTTGGATAAGACAATAGCAGTAGGGAATTGCGGTGGGCTTTTCTTGGCCATAAATTAAAAATAGTGGGGATTTCTGTCGCATAGATATTCCGGAACCGAGGGTGCAGCTGGTTGATCGCTTGTCATGATGCGAACATAAAAATGAAATATCAGCATCTGCAGAAGATCCGGAACGGCTTTTGTGTTCGCATAAAGTTAATCCGGAATGCATTCCCTGGTTTAATTATGCGACATGGGAAAAGCGAGGGGAAAAGGATTTGCCAATTTCCTTTTTTCGGATTAATGAAGATTTTTAGTGAAAATAATTCTTTCCTGGAGAGGAACGTAAGTTTTCCAGTGAGAGCAAAGCGGTAACGGAAAAAAGGAGTGTGAACGCAAGGAAAGGTTTATTTTGCGTGAAGAAAATCTTTAGTAAGACTGAAAAATAAAACCAAATAGAGTTAATAAATTGGGAAGAATCCAAATGGAAGTTTCAAGAAATTAAATGAATTGAACTGGAAGTTGGGAGTAAGGAAATGTTTAACTTTTTTGGTTTTTAAATTGAGCAAATCCTGTGCGTTGGCAAAGCGTAGGCATGCGTTAGGAATTGTAGCGATTGTTGGAAATCCTTTTTAATAGTCGGAAAAAACATATCAATAAAAAAGTCCGAAAAACTAATTCCAGACTATAAAAGATTGACTGCGGAAAGTCCGACCCAAAAGGGAAACGCCACTAATGAAATTCTATTTATATATTTCTAAGTTCTTAGATTTATAAAACTTTTATTCTTTTTCTACCTTTTTCAATTTCTCCTCTTCATTCATATTATCTAAAAGCTTGTTAACATTTAAACCTGCATTTCTCATATACATTAAATATCGTACTGCTTTAATTTCTTCAAAACTTCTTTCAATATAGTAAATGCCCTTAGGGTTGCATCCAATAAATTCGGTAATTTCAGCAATATTAACTTTGACATCATATATCTTTCTGATTTTCATTACAATTTTACCTTTAATAAATTTATTTTTAATTGAATCCGTCTTTTTTTAACCCTGTAAAATCAAATAATTACAGAACTTAAAATCGCTCAAAATTTGACAACCGTTAACTTTCAAATATACTAAAAATTCCGTATATTTAACAAACTAACAAGTAGTTCTCTAGCAATCAAATCGTTAAGAGACCCTAATTTTATTCCGATGAAAAAAGCCTTAATACTTACTTCTACCTTACTATTTCAATTATTTATTGCACAAAATAATACCATTGAAGAAGAAAATGGCGAATACTTTATCAAACAGGATAAGAAGTACATTAATTCACTGAATAAAATTAATAGTAGTAGCGAAGAATTCGATACTACTATTGATTTAACCACGTATAAAAACAGGTTTGCTTATTTAGATTTCAATACAAATCTAAGCATTGATTATAACGACATCACCTATTCTTATGTAAAAAAATTTTTAAGTTACAAATGGTACCCCAAAATAATAGGCTTGTCAGTTTATTATTTTCCTTTATTTGAAAGTAAATTAGATCATTATGGAATCCCTCGAGAGCTTAAATACTTGGCTGTAGTTGAGAGTGCTTTAAATCCTCGTGCCGGTTCTTGGGCAGGAGCTTCGGGATTATGGCAATTCATGCCCGCCACTGGTGCCGAATATGGGTTGAGTAAAAGTAGTTATGTAAATACATTTTATGATCCTATGGCCAATGCGGATGCAGGGGCTAGATACTTGAAATATTTATACAAATATTTTGGTGATTGGAATTTAGCAATTTCGGCTTACAATTGCGGACCAGGGAATGTGAACAAAGCAATTAAAAGAGCAGGAAGCAGAAATTATTGGAAGCTTCGCCCTTATCTCCCAAAAGAAACGCAGGCGTACGTTCCAAGTTTTATTGCCGTAAATTATTTGTTTAATTTTTACAAAGAGCATAAGATTAGACCTACTTATTTCAAGTATTCTTTCTTCGATATGCGAAGAATAAAAATAAATGAAACAACAACATTTGCGCAGCTAAGCAAGCAATTTAACTACGGGGTTTTAAAATTTGCTAATCCTCAATTTTTCACAGAAACGATTCCGAAGGGATCAATTGTTTATGTTCGGTAAAATTTTGAAGAGAAACTGTTTTTTTTAAAAACTTTTCTATATTTACTGAAATAAGTTTTATGAATATCAGACAAATCCCTACCAAATGTGTTGTATTTGTCTGACGAAGTAAGACATATAAACAAGTTATCTGTAACCATATAGAAAATTCCGTCTAAAAAGAAATGAAGAAAATTTTAAAAAATGCTTTGCTACTAATTTTAATTATTTCCATATTTGGAATTCTATATTTCTTATCAAAATGGAACAAAATAAATGTTGATGAAAATATTGGAAAATCTTCCGGAATTAAAAATCTAAACTCAAAAGTATTAGACCATACTTTCTTAATATTTGATACCGCAAACGTTAAAACTGACTTTAAAGTGTTGGAGAACGAAAGTGACACAGTAACTTTTAACTTTAACGCAGCCCAAAGTCCAAAATCAAAAAATTTATATTTTTTAACCTTTAATAGTGGAGATGGATTTTCAGGCGTTAATATAAATATATTTAAATACCGAAATTTCTACTATACAAAAGCGGAATTTACACTGATGTCAAAAAAACATTTGATTTCTTAGAGCCTGCAAGATATATTGTAGAAAAACAAAAATTAACATTAAACAAGTCTGAATATAAAATCGGTGATAGCATTTTTGGTAAAATCGAATTGCAAATTAAATTTAAAGCGTTGGACACATTAATTAATTCCAATGGATATTTTAGAGGCATAATTGAATAAGTATGGCTACAGATAACAGTGTATTTCTATTAGCGGGGTTGAAGTTTATATCATAAAGATTTTCGCTAATTGTTCTTTTTGTTATATTTACAAAAACCAGTTATAATAATCCCCGCCAACAGAAATACCCAACCGTTAGCTGCAAGTTTAGAATAACACCCCGTCAATTATGAGTTATCCAAAAGAAATACTGAAAGAAGCATTAAACAATTACTTAGTTGAAAGACTTGAAAAATATGACTTTAAATTCAATGATAAAAGTCTAAAATTCACACGAGAATTTGGAGATATAAAAAACGAAATATATTTTCCAGCTGCTAAATATAATTATGCAAACGAAATTATTCAATTCGATTGTTATTTTGAAATTGAAAGTCCAAAATTTAAAAGATGGCATAAAAAAAACTTCCCAGAGTTAAGCGTTGCATATTATCTAAATCCAAAAAATCATTTTGCTGAAAAATTTAATCGAGATTTACTTGATGCATATTACGATTTTAAAGAACACGAGCATAAAGCAATTATGAATGTAATTTTTGAGAATTTTGAAAATTATGCAAATCCGTATTTTCTCGACAATAATACTTGGAATAAAATAGTTGATAACAGCGAAGATTACGAAGATAAAATTGATGCATTAATTATGGCTGAAAGATTTCAAGAAGCACTTGAATTATGTTCCGAAAAATTAGCAAAATATGAAACTTATATGGAAACAGACGATTATAAAAACGAAACTAATCCAAATATAGTTGAACATTATTCCTATAATTCTAATCGTTTGAAAATAAAAAAGCAATTCTTAATAAAAACCTGCAGCTAACAAGGGTTTGGCGCAATGGCGGGTTAGGGCTAAAATTGAAGTTTCGGCTTTCTATTTCGCAAAAGCCAATTATATTGACTTTTTGCTTAAATTTATTCAATCAATTGGCTTTTGCTTACTGTGTCGCTAAATTGAAACTTTTCGCTTCAATTTCCGCCACTGACGCCAAGCCCCGAAACGTTAGCAGAAATTCAAATAAACCTCTTAAAATGAAAAAAATAATAATTCTTTTCACCTTTGTATTTAGTTTAGTTTATTGTTATGGTCAAAAGACTGAAATAATTGTAATTGGTAATATTCATCAGGCAGTTCCAAACTACAATTCAGACACAATTGTTAATATTTTAAACAAGGTTCAACCAGATTATCTCCTACAAGAGCTCGACAGCTCTTTTTTTACACAGGACTTTAAGTTTAAAGAAAAAGCAAGTGAAAACGAAGGAATTGCTTCAGAAAAATATATTTCCAAAAATCCGCAGACCCAAATGCGACCTTTTGAATTTGAAGGCAGAAATGAATATCGGAAAATTAATGGATTTAACCCAACCGAACATCTCGCTATTTCGCTTTTAGACAGTCTTTACAAAAAAAATTTATTGACGAAACAACAAAATAAAATCTATAAACAATATGTAGATGTTTTAGAACCACTTAAAAAGGCTGCTTCTGGAAAACCTAAAGATTTTAATAATTCAAGAAACGACAAAATATGTGAAGAGCGGCAGTATTATCAATATGTTAAACTCTTAAAGATTATGGGACAAAGAGCCGAGTTCTCAAATCATTTTTATACTAAACCTAATGGGAAAAAAATAACGTATGAAAAAGGATTTCAATTAGCTTCTGAATTTTGGGATTTGAGAAATCAAACAATGGCAAAAAACATTTTAAAAATAGCAAATGAAAATTCAGGAAAAAAGTTAGTAGTTCTTACAGGATTTATGCACAGATATTATATTATTAGTGAACTAAAAAAACTTACGAAGAATAATAAAAACATCGCGATAAAGGAATTTTATGAAGAATAAAAACTTCTGCTAACAGTATATTGGCAATAGTGCGGAGGAATCGCAAGTTTAACCATTTCAGATGTTA
>JAIXLO010000123.1 GCA_026931325.1 Chitinophagales bacterium
TTTTAGCATAATTATGAATGCTTTTTTCAGCTAATATGTAGTCATTAATTTTCATATCTTATATTAATCTTAATAATTCTTAATGTTTTTAGAACTCATAATTCCTTTTCTTTTCTAAACTTTTCTTTTAAAGAAATAATTATTATCCCTCAATTACAATTATTAGAACTAAACCAATTAATAAAGTTGTTGAATTAAAATTTACTTTTTTAGTTATTGGTTATATTAATTCTTTTTCTATTTTTCTTATCAGGGCAAACTGAAGGGTAAAGTTTAGTTTTTACCAATTAAATTACTAATCAGTATGTAGTAACTTTTAAATTTGATAGAAACTACTCTTAATATTTTTAGAAAACTTAAATGAATGAAGGCGCAAGTAGTATTAGATATAGCAACTAGAATTACTTTTTAATATAAAAAATACATCCTCAAGGAATACAGATAAAATCGATAATTGATAGCATTTTAGTGGATACATTTGATATTCGATTTTCATCAAGTTATAAATTTTTAAAGGGCTTTGATGATTTGATGCAAAAACAATATAAAGAATTTCATACTGTTGAAAATTATGCAAATCAATTAAACGTTAGTCCAAAAGGATTGCTTAAAACACTTTACCAACTAAATGCAGCAAAACCAAGTAGAATAATTGGGAGTAAATTATTATTTGAAGCAAAAAAATTATTGGCACAAACAAACAAGACCGCTGTAGAAATTACTTTCGATCTGGGGTTTAATGATCCTGCCTATTTTTCACGTTTTTTTAAGAAAAAAACAGGGATGACACCACAACAATTTAGAAAAAGATTTCAAGAAGTTGATTAAAAGATAAAGCTAATAATATAATTTGAACTCCAAAAGTTCACATAATGTGTTAAAATTGTTATTTAGCTCATCATAAATCTCTAAAATATCATTAAATTCATTAAATAAACTTAAATATACTAAATCAAGATTGGTACTTGATATATCGTATATTTTTTCACCATATCCAGAGATTGCTTTCGCTCCTGTAACATCTAAAAAATACCTAGCCTCTTCATTTGGAATATTTAAAGATTTAGTATTAGAAAAATGCAATACCTTTCCTGTCATCCTTCCTTCAAAAAGTTCAGCGATTTCTTGCAAGCTATAGCAATAATCATCTATTACAATATTATTTTCTTCGCCTTCTAAAACAAAATAAATTACATCATAGTTGATGAAATTATGATCGTTTTTTGTTAATTCGATTATACTTTCTTCCAATCCTTCAATAGAATCGCAAGTTTTATAAATACTGGTAATTTCTTTATTTAAAGCTAACTTTTCTAAACCGATTAATGCTTCCGTCTTTTGTTCGATTTCAGAATCTGTAACTTTTTCTAAACAATAAATAAAACTTTCTGACATCATTGTGCTAAATTTTAAAATAATACCGTATCTTACTATTAATAAGTTTAAAATAATAAGTAATTAGTAAAAATTATTAGTCCTTTAATTGTCAATTCTTAAATTTTAAAAAGCTCTTAATTACGCTTACAAAAAAAAACTAAATTACTTCCAAAAGGTTTTTTAAAATAATATCTGTTCTGCTTTGAAGTTTTTTGATAAGCCATCCTTTGTGTCCTGAACCAAAAATTATTACAACTCTTTTATTTTGATTTTTCAATTTATTTAGTTCATAATCAATTAGCTGGTAATGTGCTAAATTTATGTTTTCCCAACCTCCTTTACCTAGATCGCTATTGAATAAATCACTAAAAACCTGTAATTCAATGTTTAAGATTTGATCAAACTCGTTGGAGTGAATTTTTATTGGGTCAAATTCTTGTATGTATTTTTGAAACAGTCCTTCTGACAATTGTCTAGCATCCATATAAGTTTGCCAATCTTCTGCTCGGTTTTTGTCTCTTTTTATTTCTTCTAATTTATCTTCTCTTTCATTTGCCATATCTTCTGTCCAGGCAGAGACTGGCTTTAGCTTAAAACCTAAAGTTTTTTGTAATGGAAAAATAACCTTACTAAATTCTGGATATTGTGAAACACGAGATTCATTAATTTTTCCTGTTTTTTGAAATTGCTCATTTGCTATTAAAAATCTATCGGGTGGAATTTCTGCTAATATTACATCTGGATTTAGATTTTTAATAATATCCGAAAACACTTTTAAACTGTATTTTTTACTTGTAAGATGTTGACTATGTATAGTTCCAATTACAATTAATTGGTTTTTATTTCCCATTATTTAATTTCATTATTTAAGAAATCCCAAGATTGAGCAATATCTAATTCATAGGCTTTTGGATGACTTAAACTATTTAAGTCTTTGTGATACAGCCAATATAATTGCTTTGGGCTAAGATATTGTTCTGGATTAATCTTGTAGGGTATTGCCAAATTTATCTTCGACCTTTGAGTTTTGCTTAAAGGTAAAAATTTGTAGTTTGTTTTTTTAAGATAATATTGTGGGTCTTTATCTACTTTAAAAGCACTATGATTATTAATTAGAAAAAATCCTTGCTCTTTTGCATAATCGTCCATCTCTTTTAAAGAGGTCATATTTGTATCAAAGTCTATTGCTACTACTTCACGATTTCCAATAAATCCTGGTAAAGTTGTATAAACTGCTTTGTGCTGTGCCATTGTTGTTTCTCCAGACCAAAAACATGGAGTTTCATAAATAGTCTTTTTACTATAATTAAAATCAATTTTTAAATCATTCCCTAATAATTTCACATATTCTGGGATTGTCCCTTTGGTCATAAGTAATACTTCCACAATTTTGCTATACATGCTTAGTGGATCATAATTGTTTGTTAATTTACTTATAATATCTTCTCCTTTACTATTTACAAAATGTACAACGGGATTATTCCACGCTGGTTCATTATATTTTGCTAAGATTGCTGCATCTTTGCCAGATTTATTATTGTGAATTGCTAAAGGAATAAATTCATTTTCAATGGTTTCAACCATCAATGGGTGTGTTAATACGTCTCTTCCAAAATTAACACAAGTAGAGCATCCTGGTATTTCTTGAAAGAAAAGAAAAATTGGTTTATTTAGGCGAGTACTTTCTGCTAAAGCTTGGTCATAATCTCGATACCAAGCAATTTTACCCAACTCGATATTTTGATTTAAAGGATTTGTTTTAGTAGGATTAATCATTTATTATTTTATTATAATTTGATTCTGACTATATAAGATTTTATTTTACTCTATGCTCGTTTTTTCAGAACATTGTTATCATAAGAAGCTTGTATCAATTCTTTTATATAAGACTTTCCACATGACCTTTTGGTTTTATTATTGAAAATTATTCTATTATTGTACTCCAGTTAGGATCTCTATTTTTTACTGCTTTGATGTATGAGCAAACTGCAACAGCTTTGTATCCTTCTTCTGTTAATTTTTCAAAAGTTTTTAATACTAATTCTTTCCCAATTCCTTTTCCTCTTAGGTTATATGGCACTTCAGAATGTACTAGATACATCTTATCCTTTTTTTTAATAACATATTCTACTAGTGCTTCTTCGCCATTAATATTTAATGTATATTTTTTATTTTTTTTGTCGTGTTGTATTTCTAACATACTGGGTATAAGTTTATGCATCCATTTTAAGAGTTCATCTTTATATGGATTGCGGAGTTTTTTGCTTCCTATTGTTATTGTAGGAAAATTTAATTTGTTGGTTGTATATAGACTACGCAATTCTGCAGCATAATCTTCATTTTCAATAACATCTAAAAATTTATATGGTAAGCCAATCTTGTTCAGTAATAGCTGATAATAATGTGTTTTCATGCATCCTTTTTCACCATAAAGTTTAATTTCGGGTATATTTCTCATTACTTTATATTAGTCTTTTTAATGATTATAAAGTTATGCTTTAATTAGTTTTTAATTATTATATAAAATTCCCTTTTATTTGTAAATTATTCTTTAGCTTAATTTAAAAAAACGACATATCTAATATTTTTGTGTCAAAAAATAATGGATAGATCTTTAATTCTATTTATTAATTGATCCCCATCTACAAGGTCAATAGGAATTTCTCCTTTTTTTCTTTTAGCTTTTTTAGCCTCACGAGAAAATGAAGAAGTTGTAAATATTAGCCCTTTATTCGTTTGTTCATTTGCTTCACTTCTTAATTTTGTCAATACTTCTTCTGTAATTATTGGAGTATTTAATACTAATTTAATTAAAAATTGATAAGAGATAATTCCTGTTTCTAAATAAGCTATTGCGGTAATTTCATCTACCTCTGTTTTTTTATAAATGTAATAACTTGAAAAACCTATTCCTTTAAGTAGGCCAAAAAAGTTACTACTGTTAATATTAAAATGGAAGCCAAATTTGTACTAAACAATCGAAATATTAAAAAGCCTAAAACAGCTTGTAAACTAACGGCAAAATAAGCTGCAATTGGCGAATGCGGACTTACGGCCAGTTTTATCAACAAAACAATGGTTAAGGCTTTAAAAATATCTTGTTTTAGATTTCGAGAGTTTAAAGCAATAAGGGTAATGAATAAGACTGACAATCCACCAACAAAAATGCCGGTGAATGGAAATTTAAAGGCATGCATTAAGCCTCCCAAACCACATTCACTAAATGCCCATAAGGTAGTAATTCTATAAATTGCTGTTTCCTTTGATACTATTCCGTTTATTGCTTTTATCATTTTTGTTACAGCTTTGGATTAAAGGGTGAGTAGTGAGGGGCGCTCCAATTTAATAGCAATGCATTTTGAGTAAAGATGTTTTTTTCAATTTTAAAATACCAAAATCTTTCTATGCCGTGTTCAAAATCATCTTCATCTAACTTTACATAGGCTTTTCCTGACAACTGCAAGATTGAACCAGCCTCAAAACCAATAAAAAGTAGTCCTGTGTTTGGGTTTTCTATTATATTGCCCAAACTTAAAAACATATTATTGCCCGAGTAATCAGGAATACGAATAGTATCTTCAGCTACAAATTTTAAAAAACCGTTCATACCACCTCTATGAGAAGTATCTACGCTGCCAACTTTCGCTTGAGTTCCCATCAAAAATGTATCTGCTTTTGTTACTATTTTCTGTATAGAAGATAAATCTAATTTTGAAGGGTCCGTTATTGCTCTCTCTCTCTCTACACTTAGAAAATCTCTAGCTTGAATGTATTTTGGACAATTAGGGAATGCCTGTTGAATTTCAATTTGAATTTTGTTTTTGCTAAATTGTGCTTTTCCATTTATTCTAAATCTTCGTCTATTGGCAAATTCTATAAACAGAATACCTATGTTTTCATTTTTTACTATGTTTTTATATAGAATATCATTTGGATTAAAATCTATATGTTTTATATCAATTTCAACTTTTTCTGGGGATAGAAAATGTACAAACCCTTTTTGATTTCCTTTGATAATAGATGTCCACAATGCACCATTTTCATCAACAGATGATATAATTAAAAACGTTTGATTTTGGATAAACTGCTGCCCGTGAGATGCCACATAATTTTTTACCATGCCCGTTAATCTTTGTGCTTCGTATTCCACTCCTGCGTGTTTTTGCACTTTTTTCTTACCTTCAGAATATTCAAATGACATAGTTTTACTTTATTTGTGTTTGATAATAACTTAATTGTTG
>JAIXLO010000158.1 GCA_026931325.1 Chitinophagales bacterium
GAGGGGGTTGGAGATAGGTAATTTTGCTCTCACTGTTGTTTTCTTTGGGAAGAATTGATCCTTCCTCCTAATTTTCTGACTATATTTATAATAATCGCTCATTAAATGACAAGTAACATACTGGAAAAGCATACAATTTTACGCACAAATAATCACACAAATAAAAATTTTATAAAACACTTGTAATTGAAAAATAAATCTCATATATTTGAACAGTAAAGCAAGGAAAATGAATATGGAAATAAATTTTTGGAAGCCAACAAACTCTTTGGGTGTAATTAAAGCGACAATACATCAGAGTGGAAAGTTAGGATTTTCGCAACCAGCAATTGATAAGCTCAATTTGACTCAAAATACATATCTGATGATTGGCACTAATAAAGAGAATAGAAAGGACAATAACATATATCTGGCTATCTCAAAGGAAAGCAATGAATTGGCAATTAAAGTAAATAAGGCTGGAAATTATTACTATCTAAACACAAAGGATTTCTTCAATGAGATAGGAGTAGATTACAAATCTAAGTCAGTGATCTATGATATTATAGATATTAGTTCCAGTAATGAAAAAATGTATAAGCTCGTTCCGCGAGAAAAAGACAGAAAGAAAAAATAATTCAACAGGGAGGAAAAATGTCTTCACACATACGCCAACCACAAACGAAAGAAATATTTTTTGACTCTGATGGAAAATTGTTTAAGCACATCGGACGAAATCAAATTGATTCAGAAACAATCGCACTAATTGAGATTGTCAAGAATAGTTATGACGCAGATGCAACCGAAGTATTAATTTCTTTCGATAATGTAAACAGACATAACGGTGAAATAATAGTAACCGATAATGGACACGGAATGACACATAATCAGTTTGAAGAATTCTGGATGTGTCCAGGAACAGCTCATAAAGAAAAAGAGCACACATCACCTTTTTATGGAAGAACCATGCTAGGACGGAAGGGTATGGGCAGATTTGGAACTGATAAGATTGGTTCAAAAGTAGTAGTTAAAAGTAAAACTAAAGTTGAACCATTTGCATTCGCCGCTACGATTGATGCAGACGAGTTTGAGAAACCGAATGCAAAATTCCAAAGCACACCAATTCTTTTGAATTTTTTGCCCAAGCAAGAAATTAAATTTGTTGAAAAAGATTTTCAATTTGGGACACAAATTCGGATGAAAAAGTTAAGACGTACTTGGTCTTCAAAAATGATTGGCGAAGTACGCGAAGAACTTTGTAAAATGATTACACCAGATGAACGTTCTTCAAACTTTAATATAATCTTTGATGTAAAAGTTGATCCTGTCCTATCTGGCAAACTTGAGAATTCAATAAAGGATGGATATTCACATGAATTACTTATTGATATAGATGAGATGGATAATTACACAATAAAAATAAATGCCAAAAAAATTCGAAGCGGAAATGTTCTTGAAGATTGTTTGGATTTTTATACATCGCTGGATAATGAAACTAAAGATCATCTTGAACTACAAGAAAGTTTTAAGAGTTTTGGACCTGTAACAGGTAGGATATTATACTTTAATAGTGGTGGTCTGAAAAGCCACTCATCTTCAAAACACGGTAAAAGGGCAGATCATACTGGAGTGAAACTATATCGCTCAGGATTTATTGTTAAACCCTATGGGGAAAATCATAACGATTGGTTAAAACTAAAAGCTAAAAGAAATACAAAGGGTTGGCGATATTATATCAACGCTGATAAGATAATGGGTTATATCAATATTGATCCACATAAAAATCCGAAATTAGAGGATACCACTAATAGACAAGGTCTAATTGATAACGAAGAAAAAAATACTTTCGAGTATTTCTTTTCAGAGATAGTGATTGAGGAACTTAACAATTTATTAGAAAAAGAAGCCACTACACAGAAGGAAGCCAATCTTAAAAAACGACATCAAAAGATTACACGACAAGCTGCAGAAATACTTTCTAGTCTAAGAAGTGAAGAGATTAAGAAAGTTGTAAATGAAAATAATAAACGTAAAAAAATTGAAACTGAAAAATTAGTACTTGATTCTAAAATCTCTAACAATGGTAAAAGGGGTTTAAGAAAGACACACGAACAAAACGAAGATAATCAATCCCAAAACCCAACCGGTGAAAAGCGTGGTGAATATCAAAAACATCAAAGAGAGTTGGCAAAAACAGATCGGTTTGTTGTTCGTTCAATGGATGCCTGGATAGATGGAACGAGGTGGCGTATTAGACCAGTAGATGAACCTAATGAATTAGCAGAAGCTTGGGTAAATCCCGATGAGCAAGAAATTATATATAACGTTGGTCATCCGATGTTCAAAGCTGCAGAACAATCAGACAAAACAATTGGAAAAGAAGTTGAATCTGGTTCTGGCATTGCAGTTCAAATGCATATTCATAAAAGTATTGCTGTTGCTTGGGGTTTATTCCACGAGGAAAAATTAAAGGGTTCTTTCTTCGAAAGATATAATGAATATGTTCAGCTTGCTGCTAAAAAAATAAAAGAAGAAAGTAGTAAGTTCATCGAAGAAACTCCTGAAGAAGAACTTGAAGAAATAGTAGAGGAAAACTAAAGTAACATATACAATATTTAATAACTCATACAAAATATGGAAACTATAAAGTCATTCAAGAAAAAATATGTAAAAGCACTACGAGAAGATACGGCGGCTATTTTTGCAGGTGCCGGTTTATCTATTCCTGCCGGTTATGTTAACTGGAAAAACTTACTTAAAGATATTGCTGAAGAATTAGGCCTAGACGTTGAAAAAGAACATGACTTAATAGCACTAGCTCAATTTCATAGAAATGAAAAGGGGAATAGAAGTGGTCTTAATCAGGAAATAATTAATAGGTTTACTAAGAACGTCAAATTGACTAATAATCACAAAATCCTTTCAAGACTACCAATAAAATATTTTTGGACGACCAATTATGACACTCTATTGGAAAAAGCATTGGGGGAGAATAATAAAAAAGTTGATGTTAAAATCACTAAGGAAAATTTAGCAACAAATTTGCCCAAGCGAGATACTATTGTCTACAAAATGCATGGTGATGTTAGCCAGCCTTCAGATGCTGTTATAACAAAAGACGATTACGAATCTTATAACATGAAGAGGCAATTATTCACCACCACACTGCAGGGAGATTTAATCTCTAAAACATTCTTGTTTATAGGTTTTAGTTTTGATGATCCCAATCTTGAATACATCTTAAGCCGTATCAGAATACTTCTTGAAGAAAATACAAGGGAACATTTTGCATTTTTCAAGAAATTAAAAGAAACAGATTACCCCACAAAAGAAGATTTTATTTATAATAATACCAGACAGAAGCTGAGAATAAATGATTTAAAAAGATATTCCATTTCAGCTGTTATGATTGATGAATATACTGAAATTGAAGAAATTCTTTTGGATATTGAAAAACTTTTTAATCTGAATAAAATATTTATCTCTGGAAGTGCTGATGACTATGGAAGTTGGAATGAATCCGAAGCTAAAAAGTTGATGCATAATTTGTCAAAAGAGCTTGTTAAAAAAGATTACAAAATTGTTTCTGGGTTTGGACTTGGTGTTGGTAGTGTGATTATAAACGGCGCATTAGAAGAAATTTATGATGCCAAATATAAAAACACAGGCGAATATCTAGAATTAAGACCCTTCCCACAGATTCATACTGGTAAAAAAAGTTTGAAAGAACTATGGGATGAATATCGAAGGGATATGATTTCAAAGAGTGGTGTGGTAATAATTTTATTCGGAAACAAATTAGATGGGAGTAATATTATAAATGCTCAAGGTGTTTATAAAGAATTTGAGATTGCAAAGGAATTTGGACTATCAATTATTCCTGTTGGATCCACGGGATTTATGGCTAAGGAGATTTTTAATGAAATGAAGAATCAAATTAAAGATTATGAATATTTAGAAAAACATTTGGATGTGTTATTAAATTCAGATGATTGTAATATCATTATCAATGCGATAATGGAAATAATTGAAAACTCACAAAAGACTATCTTAACTGACCAATAAAGGGTAACAAAATGGCAAGAAAAACTTTTATCGCTTATAAATATAGTGAAGCACAACATCTAAGGGACGTGATCATTGATGCTCTCGGTGATGATGCTACATATTATCGCGGAGAAACTGCTGATTCGCCTGATCTTACTAATACCACTGTTGAAAATATAAAAAACAACCTCAAAGAGATGTTACATGGTACATCTGTTACAATTGTCGTTATTTCTCCTAATTTAAAATATAGTAAATGGGTAGACTGGGAAATCGAGTATTCGTTAAAAGAAATTACTAGAGAGGATAAAACATCTAGAACTAACGGCGTAGTTGGCGTAATCCAAAAAGTTAATGGTAATTATGAGTGGTTGGTGGGCAATGAAAAAAGAGATGATGGATGTTCTGTGAGAATAATAGACTCTTCATTGCTTTATAAAATAGTAAATGATAACAGGTACAACTTAAAAGGTGATAATAAATATGCATGTAAGACATGCAAAACATTTAGTCAGTTGGATGGATCATACATTGCATTAATAGAGGAAGATTTTTTTCTCTCTGATCCAGAGAAATATATTGAAAATGCTTACGCCAAATCTGAGAATAAAGACAACTATGAAATTTCAAAACAGAGATGAGCCGTGAATTGCCAATATGGGACAATTCAAAATATTTTATTAATAATTAATTCAGTATAAGTACAATAATATCTAAGGGAGAAGCTTATGGCAAGAAGAGTATTTTTTAGTTTTCACTATAAAAATGATGTTTGGCGCGCTAATCAAGTTAGAAATAGTTGGGTCACCCAAGGAAAGGAAGCCGCTGGTTTTATCGATTCTGCTGATTTTGAGAAATTAGAGAAAGAAGGTGAAGATGCCGTAAAAAGATGGATAAATAACCAGTTAAATGGAACCTCGGTGACAGTTGTTCTAATTGGGAGCGAAACATCATCTCGAAAATATGTTCGCTACGAATTGCAAAAGAGCTATGAGAAGGGCAATGGTATAGTTGGAGTACTTATCCATAATCTAAAAGATAAAGATGGAAAAACCTCAACCAAGGGTGATACAACATTCGGGGAATTAGGTAAAGATAAGGATGGTAATCCAGTATACTTTTTTCAAATTGCTAAAACCTATGATTATATAGATGATAATGGTTATAAAAATCTTGGTAATTGGATAGAAACTTCTGCAAAATAAAATTAATACTTAATCGATAGTTCAACTTTTGCCAGCAAGCCTTTTTAGCTTTTGCTTTTGATTGTTCTCCACAATGTAGTTATTTTAAAAAATGAAAAGCCTTCTGGCCCTCGGCTAAAACAATATGTTCAAAGATAAAGTCGATTCAAAATTTCATAAAAGGTCAAACACTTGAAACACAAACCAAGTAAAAAAATAAAAGCCAACCGCATACCCGAATAAATCTGAATTATCGCAAGAGGACCCAAAACTTAAATCTGGAATTCTTCTTCCGGATTATATTGAGAAACTTATTAAAGAAAAATTATGATTTTGTTTTTTAACTTTCTGTCAACAGAAAA
>JAIXLO010000130.1 GCA_026931325.1 Chitinophagales bacterium
GCTTTTAATAAACAATATCTATTGTAAGTATATTTTGCATAAATAATGGCTAGCTTAAATCCATTTATTCCATTTAAAAAACCAAGTTTTAAAAAAAAATTATTTAAAAAATTAAAAATGGGAGAAAGATATAATTTTATGATAGATACCTTTTTACCTTTTGCAAAATATTTATTAGCCATTAAATGTGCATACTTATTTTGCTTTTCAGAAAAGATCTCAAAATTTTCACTTGTATAATGATATAAATCTCCTTTTAAAAGGATAATTGGTATATTTTCTTTATGAATGATAGTTTCGTGTACAACAGCATTATCCCAAGTAGAATTATTTTTATTAAACAAACGAATTACTGTATCATTTGCAAATGCTCCATAACGTAAGGTTTTATTTCCTATAAAACTTAGGCGTTTTAATAAATATGCAGCTGACTTTTTAAAATCAACTTTATTTATTGAATTAATTAAACTTTCTGATAAAGCTTCATCAGAATCTAAACTTAAAATCCAATCATATTTAGCAGCATTATTACCTATTGTTTTATTCTCACTATAGCCATGCCATTTTTCTTGAATAAGTGTTGCACCAAGTTGTTTTACAATTTGAATAGTATTATCTGTACTACCACTATCAACTACAATTATATCATCAGTAATTTTTAAAGCCGATTCAATACATTTTTGAATAGTTCTATCGGCATTCAAAGAAATGATAACAACAGAAATAGGTAATTTATACATAAAAGTTTTTAGGTTGATAAGTTATTACCTTATAACAGTTACCCAACCTTGTTTTCTTGGAAAATCTGGGCCAATATCAATTACATAATAATATACACCTACGGGAACAGGTTTTCCTTTATATGTTCCATCCCAATAAACAAAGTTAGAGCCTCCATTTTCACTAAATACAACTTGTCCATAACGATTGAAGACTTGTACTTTAGCAGTTGGAAAAGCAACTAATAAAGGAACTTCCCATTTATCATTTATACCATCACCATTTGGTGAAAATGCATTTGGTACATCAAATTTTATATTTTGAATATTTATTTTAACTGTATCATAAGCCACACATCCATCTACAGAAGTTACTTTCAAGTAATAAGTAAAACTTGTTCCTATTGGAGAAGCAATTGTTGTGTATTGGTTTGGTGTTGATAAGTAAGTAGGTGGCATCCATTGATAAGATTGATTATTTGCATTTTGAGATGCAGTTAAAGTAACTGGTACGCCAGTGTACATAAGCAAATCTGGTCCTGCATAAGCAATAGCAGGTTTCTTTTCTTTTACAATAGTAGTATCTTTAATTGTACAATTGTTAAGGGTGCTTGTAATAATATATTGACCAGCATTTGCAACTATTATATTATTTGTTGTTGCTCCTGTATTCCATAAATAAGTAGCTCCTGGATAAGTTGTTGCTTTAAGTAAAACAGTTTCATAAGAGCAAATGGAAGTATCTTTAAATAAATTAGGATATGGCAATGGCTTAATAGTTATTGTAATTGTATCTCTTGCCTTACAGCCATTAAGTGTATTTGTAACAGAGTATGTACCAGTATTGGTAATTGTAATAGTTGGTGTAGTAGCACCAGTATTCCATAAATAGGTTGTTGCACCAGGATAAGTAGCATTTAAAATTATACCACCATTATTGCCACAATAAGATGTATCTGAGCCTAAATGTGGTATAGGTAAAACAGATTTTGTAACAACAATAGTATCTTTTGCTTCACAGCCATCTAGTGTATTTATTACAGAATAAGTACCTGCATTAGAAACAATAATATTACTTGTTGTTGCTCCTGTGCTCCATAAATATGTAGCTCCTGCATAGGTTGTTGATTGTAAAGTAATACTTGCATCTGAACAAATTGCTGTATCTGCACCTAAGTGAGGATATGGTAATGGTTTTACACTAACAGATATTGTATCATATTTATAACAACCATTAGGCAATGTATATTTTATCCAATAATCTCCTGCATTTTTTACTACTTGAAAAGTATCTGTTACATTATTATTCCAAATAAAAGTTCCACCGTGTGGAGTTGATATTGCCTTAATAGTTGCACTATCATTTGCACAAATTGAAATATTACTACCTAATGTAACTGTAGGGTCACCATTTGCAACTATAAATGTATCTACATTAAAACATGAATATAAAAAATTATGTGCAACTATGTAAGTGCCAGGTTGAGTAACTGTTAAATTTCTTAATGTATCTGTAGGAGAATCATTCCAAACATATTTATTAATATTACTTGTATCGTTAGTTGGACCTGTTAAAACTATAGGAGTTGATGAACAAACAAATGTATCTTTTGTAGGATTATGAAAAGAAACAGAATCCCTTATATAAATAGTTACTTTACTTTCATTAGTAGCACATGAAACACTTCCTGCTGTAATAATAATTGTTTCATTTGCTTCCTTTTGATTATCAACAATAGGTATTACATCTAAAACCTTATGTTGTTCTCCAACATTAAATGTAACTGAAGAAGGCATTGGTTGATAATCTACTCCAAAAGTAGCAGTACCACTATATGATAATGGTATTGTTCTACTTGCAGTAGCAGGTTCTGCTAAAGAAACTTTAACAGTAGTATTTTTACACCCTTCAACAACAAAAGGTTTATTTTCACTATCAATAAATCCACCCTCATTAGATATACTTACAGCATTTGATTTAAAGCTTGATGCTTCTATAAATACACCTGAATCATAAGTACCATCTGTAATATCTTCTACTCCTAATTTTATATGATAAGTTTGACAAGGAACTACTTTTAACTTGGCAGTTAAGACAGTTGTCATTCCATTAAAAACTATATATTGATTGGCTGAATTATTTCTATAATACTGAGGAAAGGGAGAACCAGTACCTGCTAAATAAGTACAATAGCTTATATCACCACCAGGTCCAGGAATACCACTATTTACAGTATTAATTTTTACTGGCAAATTTGTTCCAGGTACTAAAGCAATATTTTTCTTATTATATGGAATTGGAGCACCAGGTCCTGTAACAAGAAAACCAAATACATCATTAAATTGAGTACAGGTATAATCAGGATATTCTTCTGATGCAAAAACATATCTTATATTGATAGAATCACCTTGTGGTACAAAATCAAACTCTAAAACACATGCATCATTTCCATTACCACCTGATAAAAAATTAAGATCAGCATCGCCTGGTGTGCTATTAGAAACTCCTAAAAAACTACTTGCTGGAGCTGCAACACCTGATGCTGTTCCAGAAGTTAAAACTATTCCAGAATCTATACCAAGTGTTCCTGTCATATCTTTAAAAAAACCTGCAGAAGCTGGAAGTCCTTTAAATGTAACATTTGAAATAGTTACACCCTGACCTACAATTCTTTGTGCTAATTGAGAAGGATTAGTATATGGCTGCACTGTAAATTGTGCCTGAATGTTTAAACAAAAAAATAGTACAACAGAAAGAAATATAGCTTTCACAATATATTCAATTATAAATTTAAGAGGGCTCTAAATTAATCTTTTTACAAATACTCATCTAATATAAAAATTACAAATTTGTTTTTATGGTACAATAAATAAGATATAATAAAATGCTAAAAGGATGCTTTCAGCTTTTGTTATTCGTACATTTTAATACAGCATTTTACTAATTTTGCCAACCTAAATGCTAAAAGCATGGAAGAATTGCTGAAAAAAATTAATAAACAAAAACTCCCAAAACATATTGCTATAATAATGGATGGTAATGGACGTTGGGCACAAGATAAAGGTGAAGATAGATTATATGGTCATTTTCATGGAGTAGAAAGTGTTAGAAGAATTGTAGAGGCTTCAGCTGAATTAGGTATTCAATATCTTACTTTATATGCTTTTAGTACTGAAAATTGGGATAGACCACAACAAGAAGTTGACGGGCTTATGGCTTTATTAGTTGATACTATTCATAAAGAAATAGATGACCTTAATAAAAATAATATTAAACTTCATATTATAGGAGATATGCAAATGCTTCCTCATTTTGCACAATCTGAATTAAAAGAAGCTATTGCATCTACAAAAAATAATACTGGTTTAAATCTTATAATGGCACTAAGCTATAGCTCAAGATGGGAAATTGTCAATGCTGTAAAAAACATAGCATTAGACGTAAAAGCAGGAAAGGTTGATGCTCAAAGCATTAATCAAGAAGTCTTTCAACAATATCTTTCTACTAAAAATTTTCCTGACCCTGAATTGATGATTAGAACAAGTGGTGAATACAGAATAAGCAATTTTTTACTTTATCAATTAGCTTATTCAGAATTTTATTTTACAAATACATGCTGGCCAGATTTTAAAAAAGAAGATTTATATAATGCTATTATAGATTACCAAACAAGAGAAAGAAGATTTGGAAAAACTGGTAAACAAATACAAGAAGCTATTCAATAAAGTATGTACATTTAACTCCATTTTAGTTAATATCAATTAAATTTTATAACAATTAAAATAATCTGGTTTTAAAAAAACTTGTTTTATTTAACAAACACTTTTAAGAAATCCCTTTAATTTGCCCACCTAAAAACTAATATATCTTGTTTATTTAAACAAGTTTTTGGGTTTAACAACATAAGTCATATATGCTTAAACGCAACTTGAATAAATTTTTACTCCTTCTTTTTATAACTGCTTTTAGTACAGTGCATCTATTTGCACAAAAAACAAAATCAGATACTTCTATAACTTCTATAGATGCAGATTTAATTAATTTATTCAACCAAAAAAAACCTCAAAAATATAAAGTAGCAGGAATAACTGTTACAGGAAATAAATACTTTGATGAAACTTTATTAATTTCTATTTCAAACCTTAGCATTGGTGATGAAATTATTATTCCTGGTGGAGACAATTTTTCAAAAGCTATTCAAAAGTTATGGGGGCAAAATTATTTTAGCGATGTGGCCATTTTTGTTACTAAATTACAAGACAAAAATATTTGGATAGAAATTAATGTAACCGAAAGACCAAGACTTGCACGTTTTGATTTTATTGGTGTGAAAAAAAATGAAAAAGAAGATTTAATAGGAAAAACTGGATTAGTACCCAATCGTATTGTTACAGAAAATATGAAAAGAAGTGCAGAAGAAGCAATAAAAAAATTCTATTCAGATAAATCCTACAAAAATGTAACAGTAAGAATTGAAGAAAAAAGAGATTCTACATTTGAAGATGCTATCGTACTCTTATTTTACATTAACAAAGGCAATAAAGTAAAAGTAAATAATATAGATTTTGTAGGAAATACCTTAGACCCTATTAAACTAAAAAAGCAGTTTAAAGATACAAAAGAAATGAGCAGATTTACACTAAATAAATCTGACGATAAAAGTGCTTTTACAGGTTCTACAACATATACTTTTAAAGAATATTTAAAAGAAAATGGTTTTCTAACATTTAGTAAAACAAAAAAATTATTAGACCCTTATATAAGATTTAAGTTTTTTAACTCTGCAAAATTTAATAAGAAAAAATTTGAAGATGACGTTGAAAAATTATTAGAATATTATAACTCTAAGGGTTACAGAGATGCTACAATAGGAAGTGAGAATATTAAAATACTACCAAACAAAAAAGGTAATTTGAATATTAGTATTAAAGTAAATGAAGGAAAAAAATATCATTTTGGAAATATAACTTGGAGAGGAAATACAAAATATTCTGATTCTGTATTAACAGCAATTTTAGGAATTAAAAAAGGAGATATTTATAATTTAGAAACTTTAAACAAAGGTTTAGGAAAACAACTTTCACCAGAAGGAGGAGATATTAGTGGATTATATATGGATGATGGTTATTTATTTTTTAGAGCAGAAGCTGTAGAAACTGCTGTTTACAACGATACTATAGATTTTGAAATCAGATTAATTGAAGGACCTGAAGCTACTATAAAAAATATAAATATTACAGGCAATGAAAGAACAAAAGAACATGTAATTAGAAGAGAATTAAGAACATTGCCAGGAGAGAAATTTAGAAGAAGCGATTTAATACGTTCTCAAAGAGAAATTGCTCAATTAAACTTTTTTAACCAAGAAAAAATAGGAATAAACCCTCGTCCAAATCCTGAAGATGGTACAGTAGATATAGATTATTCTGTAGAAGAAAAAAGTAGCGACCAGTTAGAACTTAGTGCAGGTTGGGGTGGTGGAATTGGCTTAACTGGCACTGTAGGTGTTAGTTTCAACAACTTTTCTATTAAAAATATTTTTAAGAAAGAAGCTTGGAGCCCTTTACCAATGGGTGATGGGCAAAAACTAAGTCTTAGAATACAAAGTAACGGTAGAGCTTTTAGATCTTATAACTTTTCATTTACTGAACCTTGGTTAGGTGGTAAAAAAAGAAATGCATTTACTATATCATTATATGATACTAAGTTTTCAAATGCTTATGATCCCATGACAGGCACATATACAAGTTCTGCAGCTGATAAATCTTATATAAAAACTTCTGGTATTTCTGTAAGCTTAGCAAAACAATTACAATGGCCTGATGATTATTTTTCATTAAGTGTTGGTATTAGCTTTTCTCGTTATACTCTTAAAAATTATTATATAGACCAAGTAAATTTACCTGGTTTTAACAATGGTTTTTCAAACAATTTAAGTCTAAAAATTGCATTACAACGTTCTTCTGTTGATAATCCATTATTCCCAAGACAAGGCTCTAACTTTTTAGCAAGCTTACAAGTAACGCCACCATATTCATTATTTAATAAATCAATTGTTACTTCACAAAACCCTTATCAATGGGTAGAATATCATAAATGGCGTTTTAACTCAGAATGGTATGTGCCTTTAGGAAAACCAGCAGGCCCAGAAAAAAATAAACAATTTGTTTTAAAGGCAGCAGCAAAATTTGGTTTTATTGGTAAGTTTAATAATAAGTTAAGAGTATCTCCTTTTGAACGTTTTCAATTAGGTGATGCTGGCTTAACTAATCAATTTGCTCTATTGGGTTATGATATTATTGCTCAAAGAGGATATCCTGTATATCAAACCTCAAACCCTAAAGTAAATCCTGATCAACAAGGTGCATCAGAATACTTTACTATTTTTAACAAATATGTTTTAGAATTGCGTTATCCATTAAGTTTAAATCCAAGTAGCACTATTTATGCTTTAGGATTTTTTGAAGCTGCTAATGGTTGGTATAGCATGAAAGAATATAATCCTTTTCAATTACGCCGCTCTGTAGGTATTGGAATGAGATTTTATTTACCAATGTTTGGCTTATTAGGTTTTGATTATGGCATAGGATTGGATAGAATAACTCCAAATGGAAAATTAAAAGATGCAGCAAGGTTTACCTTTATGTTAGGTTTTGAACCTGAATAGCAAATAAATTTCTTAATTATATAAAACCCTTTTAGTATGAAAAAGATATTACTATTAGTTGTATGTATCATAAGTATTGCAACAATTACCAATGCACAACGTTATGCTGTAATTGATACAAAATATATTTTGGATAAAATACCAGAATATAAAACAGCCGATCAAAAACTACAAACCATTGCAGAACAATGGCAAAAAGAAATAGACAACAAACAAGCTCAGTTAGATAAAATGTATAAAGATTATGAAGCAGAACAATATATGCTAAGCGATGAACTAAAGAAAAAAAGAGAAGATGAATTATTTAATAAAGAAAAAGAATTAAGAGAATTACAAAAAAAGCGTTTTGGCTACGAAGGTGATTTATTTAAAGAACGTCAAAAATTAGTTAAACCAATACAAGATAGAGTTTATTCTGCAGTACAAAAAATGGCAGTAAACAGAGGCTACGATTTTATATTAGATAAAAGTGAAGGAATAACTGTTATATTTGCCGACCCAAAAATTGATAAAAGTGATGATATACTAAGAGATTTGGGTATAAAATAAGCTATACTATTTATAACATAAAAAATCAGTATTTATAGCAACTGATATAATTATCATTAAATAAAAAACAAAAGGAATGAAGAAAATCTTATTAGGTTTTGCAGTTATTATTATAAGCCTTGCAACAACCTCTAAAGCAAATGCACAACCTATTAAAATCGGTATGTTTGATGAAGAATCTATTTTACAGTTTATGCCTGGAATAGAAAAAGTAGATACCCTATTACAACAATTTTTAGATGATTCTCTAAAACATGAATATGATGATGAAATGTATTTACTACAAACAAAGGATAGTACATTAAGAGCAGATTCTGCTAAAATGAGTAATGCTCTTAGACAAACTATGAAAAAAGAAATTTCTCAGCATTTATATAAAATTCAAAATTGGCAACAATACCAACAACAAAGACTTCAAATGAAGCAACAAGAATTATTAAGACCTTTCTTAGAAAAAATTTATGGTGCTTTACAAGCTATTATTATAGAACAGAAATATACTCATGTATTTAAGAAAGAAGTTTTTGTACATATTGAAAAAGGTGAAGAACTTATGCTTCGTGTATTACACAGGCTAAATGTTCCAGTGCCTAAAGAAATAGAAGACCAATATAAAGAGTTTGGTTTGACTAATAAACCTGCAGCTCCAGCAAAACCATCAACAACACCTAAGAAAAATTAAAATAAATAATTTCAATTTTTTAAAAGCTGTTCTTAAATTTAGGAACAGCTTTTTTTATTGTTAATTCCTTAATTTTATTCTATGCAACAAAAAGGAGCAATTGGCATATTTGATAGTGGTTATGGCGGTTTAACTATTTTAAAAGAAATAGTAAATATATTGCCTCAATATAATTACATTTATCTTGGCGATAATGCACGTACTCCTTATGGTTCAAGAAGTTTTGAAACTGTTTACCACTATACTTGGGAAGCTATTCAATGGTTTTTTAATCAAGGTTGTTCTTTAGTTATTCTTGCTTGTAATACAGCTTCTGCAAAAGCTTTAAGAACTATTCAACAAAAAAATTTACCCTTATTAAATGACCCATTCAAAAGAGTTTTAGGCGTAATAAGACCAACAGCAGAAGTAATAGACAACTTTACACATAGTAAACACATAGGTATTTTAGGAACCACAGGCACAGTACAATCTAACTCATATATTTTAGAGATTGAAAAATTTTTTCCGAATATAAAGGTGTTTCAACAAGCTTGTCCTTTATGGGTTCCATTAATTGAAAATAATGAACACAACAGTAAGGGTGCAGATTTTTTTGTAAAGAAATATATACATCAATTATTAGAGCAAAATGCAAATATTGATACCTTTCTTTTGGCTTGTACACATTATCCTTTACTTATAGAAAAAATAAAAGAATACACACCAGCAGATATAAAAATTGTTACACAGGGCAATATTGTAGCAGAAAGTTTAAAAGATTATTTAAAACGCCATCCAGAAATTGAAAGCTTATGCATTAAACAAGGAAAAATTAATTTTTATACTACCGATAATGCCGAACAATTTAATAAGCAGGCAATTATTTTTTGGGGAAATAATATACAAAGTCAACAAGTAAATATATCAACTCTTTAAAGAAAGTTTTTGTTTGCCTGCCTTACTTGCAGGAATATAAGATGCAATAAACGACACAAGAAAAACAGTAATTATTACTAAAATTATATCTTGTATTCTCATTTCTACAGGATAATAATCAATTACAAAACCTTCATTTAATTTAAGTAGCTTAAATTTTATTTGTAGCCAACAAATAATTGTTGCTATTACAACACCAAATCCACTTCCTATAAAAGCCAGTATAAAACCATTGCTAATAAAAATATTTTTTACAGCATTATCACTTGCTCCCATTGCTTTTAAAATAGCAACATCTTTTTGTTTTTCTAAAACCAACATTGTTAACGAACCAATGATGTTAAAAGCAGCAACAACAAGTATTAAACTCAAAATGCCATAAATAATCCATTTCTCCATTTGCATAATGCTATAAAGACTTTTATTCTGCTCATACCTTGTTTGTACAATAAAATTATTACCTAATTTTTTTTGTAATTGCTCAGATATTTTTTTTACTTCAGCATCATTTTTTGCAATTAATTTTAATTCAGCATAAGAGTATTGAGAGCTATCCATATCAAGCATAAACTGCATAAAAGCCAAGTTGGTAAAAATATATTTATTATCAAACTCTTGCTGCACAGTAAATACACCACTTGGCACAACATTGTAAGAATGAAAAGCATCGTTAAGGTTTGTAAAACTCAATGCTTTTTTATTGGGCAAATACAATGTAGGAAGCTCTAAAGATTCTTGTCCAACATAAACACCAATTGCATTTTCAATTCCAGCACCAACAACAATTTCAGGAGCATTTACAACACCAACATTATAACTTCCACGAGCAATATGGTTTGCAATATTTGTTACAGAACTATACTTATCATCAACACCTTTTACAAGTACTGTAGTTTGGTTATCTCCATTTTTCAGTAATGCTTTTTCTTCTACAACAAAAGAAATATCGGCAATTTGTTTATCTTGTTTAATAAAATTTAATTGTGCAGTATTCAGTTGTAATATTTTACCAGATGCAGGAGCAATTTTTGCGTCAGCATAAAAATCGCTGTATAAATTTTTTACCAAACTCTCAAAACCATTAAACACACTAAGTACCAATATTAGTGCAATAGTGCCAACCATAATAGCAACAATACTTATATAAGCAATAATGTTTACAGCATTGGTGCTTTTTTTACTTTTAAAATATCGCCATGCAAATAAAAAGTTCAAGAGAAAAATGTTACTTATAAAAATTAAAAATTCAGAAATAATTTTTTTGTACTAAGCTGTAAGTATACTATTAAGCTTATGTTGCGTCGCACTCTTCAACGCTTTGTTCTTTCATTAAGCAATGTATAAATTTTACTATTCATTTTTTTCTTCTTCTATTTTTTTAAAAACTTCTTCCATCTTAAAAACATAATCTAAAGTATCATCTAAATAAAAATGTAAAACAGGAATACGGCGAACCTGATGTTTAATTTTATTTACAAGATCTCGTTTTATTTCCCAAGCCAAATTTTCTATTTTTTTCATTGCAGCATTAGTATCTGCTACCCGAAATAAACTTAAATATATTCTTGCTTCTAGTAAATCTGGTGTAACTTTTACAGATGAAATTGAAACCATGCCGCCATCCATCATATTCAATCCTAATTTTCTAAAAATAATATTCAATTCATCAAGTAAAACAGCAGCTATTTGTTTTTGTCTTTTTCCTTCTTCCATAACTAATCTATTTACAACAAATGTAAAGAATATAAATAACAGAGCTTTCATTTCGTTTCCGAAGAGTCTCCTTGCATAGCATTGAGCATAGATAAGGGACTCTGAGGTATTAGTGTATTTAATACTAATTTACGTCAGAGTGTCTTAGCTTTACACAAAGCCTTAAAAGAACACTCTGCGGAGACGAATATTTTTTAGTAAAAAAACACTTCTTCCCACCATCCTTTCCTCATTAGTTTTTTATTTGTTAGATAAGGAAAGATGTATAATAAATTATACAGCATTGTTCTTAACTTAGCTCAAGATTTTTGATAAGCATTATTTCAAGAAAAAATATAAGTCATAAAATATTTTTATGAAAAAGAAAACATTGGTATTAGGAGCATCTGACAATATTGATAGATATAGTAATAAAGCAGTAAAAAAATTAACTGCTTATGGGCATCCTGTTGTTGCCATAGGAAATAAAGAAACTTCTATAGATAATATTCCTGTACATAAAGGACTTTTAAAAGTTGATGATATAGATACTGTAACACTTTATCTTAATCCTCAAAGACAAAAAGAGTATTATGATTACATCATTTCTCTAAAACCTAAAAGAATCATTTTTAACCCTGGTACAGAAAACAGAGAATTAGCAGATTTGGCTGTTAAGAATAATATTGAACCTGTTGAGGCTTGTACTTTGGTTTTATTAAGTACAGGGCAATTTTAAAATCTATACTAAGTTTTTATTTGTTCTAAAGCAAGTACCTTTAAACAATGCAACAATATGGTTGTGCTGATTAGTTATTGTTATATGATATAAACCTGTGCTTTTTCCATTATGCAATTCTTTTGCTTCTGCTGTTAGCACATCATCTGTATGTACAGGTTTTGTAAAGTTGATAGAAGTATCTAAAGCTAAGGATAAATTATTTCTATTATTACAAGCAAAAGCAAATGCACTATCAGCAAGGCTAAAAGCTACACCACCATGTGCTATACCAAAGCCATTCATCATTTCTTCTCTTACTGTCATTTGTATTTTACTATAACCTTCTTTTAATTCTAAAATAGTAATACCTAACCATTGAGAAAACTTATCATGCTGCATCATGTGATTTACTACTTGTTGTGGTGTGCTCATTGTTATTTATTTTATTGTGATGATGAAAGTTGATAATGTTTGTTTATAGAGTAGTTTATTAATCTTATCAAAATTTATTCACCTATAAACTTAGGTAATCTTTTTTCTAAAAATGCTGCTACTCCTTCTTTGTAATCACTTGTTATTGCTGCTTTTTGTTGTAAATTATCTTCTACCAATAATTGTTTTTCAAGATTATTTTGAGTAGAAAAATTTAATGCTTGTTTTATATAAGCCAATGCTTTGGTTGGCATATTTGCTAATGTTTCTGCTATTTTTAAACTTTCGTCTTTAAAAGTTTCATCAGTAAATACTTTATATAACATACCCATTTGTAGTGCTTCATTGGCACTTATTTTATCTCCAAGCATCATTAATGCACTTGCTTTTTGAAAGCCAATTAATCTTGGTAAAAAAAATGTTCCTCCACTATCTGGTATTAAACCAATTTTAGAAAATGCTTGTATAAAACTTGCAGAAGAAGTAGCTATAACAACATCACAACACAAAGCAATATTTGCTCCTGCACCTGCTGCAACACCATTAATAGCAGCTATTACAGGCTTTTCAATATTTCTTATTCTTTGAATAATTGGGTTATAATGCTCACTTAAAATTTTATCCATTCCTGGCCCATTAGGATCTACAACTTCTGCTAAATCTTGCCCTGCACAAAAGGCTTTTCCTGCACCAGTTATATAAATTGCTCTTACATTTTTATCTTCATTACACTTATCAAATACATCTTGCAACAACAAAGCCATCTCTCTATTAAAGGAATTATATTTTTCAGGACGATTGAGTGTAATGAGAGCAATATTGTTTTTAATTTCAAACAGAATAGATGCCATGAAATATTTTTTTCAAAAATAGTATCTAATAAAGAATTATTTAGTGCTTATCTTCTAAATTTTTGTTTTACCTTAATGCTCTAAAAATTGCTGTATGAAAAAATTATTATGTTTTTGTATCAGTATTTTTATACTGTTTACTACTTCTGCACAAATAGGAAAGAAAATTGATAAAAAAGAAAATTCAATAATTGGAACATGGATTTATAATGATAAATCAATGAACCTAACATTGGTTTTGCAAGACAATGGAATAGGAGAATTTGATGGTGCAAGTATAAAATATAAAATAGTCAGTAATAAATTACTTATTACAGAAGATGGATATACAGAAACCTATACTTTTAAACTTAACAATGATGAATTAATTTTAAGTGGTGGCGATTTAGATAATACAATTGTATTTAAACGCTTAGGTTCAGTAACAGAAAATAATAATAAAAATATTTCTTCGACCAATGCAACTAAAGCCAATAAAAATCCTTTGCTTGGTACTTGGGTTTATGAAAATGATGAAATAACTTTTATGGATAATGGAAAAATGATTATGGCTGGATACAACGTAAATTATACTTACACAAATAATACTATTACAGTTGAAATACCTCAGAGTAGTAATATAACATTCACTTATAGAATGAGTAATGGAAATTTAATTATCAATAATAATGGTGTTGAATATACTTATACTAAAAAAGGAGCTATTAACAATTCTGCTTCAAATAAAACTATTGCAGGAAATATAGATAAGTCAATGGTTGGTAAATGGATTCGTATGGGTGCAACAGGTGGTGGTTATAATAGTACAACAAGTAGTACTTATGAAGAATGGTTTGTTTTACAAGCTAATGGTCGTTATGAATATTATAGTGAATTATCAAGAGGTGTAAACACTCCTGATATTTATGGAGGAACTGCAAGTACAGGTTATGAAAAAGGATCATGGAGTGTAAAAGGAAATATTTTAATTGTTAAATCTGATAATGGTAAAGTTGCTCAATATAATTTTCAAAAAAGAAATAATAAAAACAATGACCCATGTTTGGTAATTAATGGAACAGAATATGTAACTGCTTATAGTAAAAGTCCATGGTAGATGGTAAATAAAATGCCATTAATCTTCAATGAAAATTAATGGCATTTAAAATATTCAAAAGGTTCATGACAATCATTGCATTGATATAATGCTTTGCAAGGAGTACTACCAAAACGGGAAATCATTTTTGTGTGATAAGAATCGCAACGAGGACATTGAACAACTTCTTCTTGTTGAAATAAATCAGGCGTACAAACTATTTGCTTTTGATTAGGTGGTGCAATACCATAAGCTTTTAATTTCTTTTTTCCTTCTTCACTCATCCAATCTGTTGTCCAAGCTGGTGAAAGTACATTAGTTATTTGTACATTTTTATAGCCATGTTCTGTAAGTGCAAGTCTTATATTCATACTCATCATATCCATTGCAGGGCAACCAATATAAGTAGGTGTAATTATTACTTCAATTTTATTTTCATCATCAACTTTTACATCTCTTATAACACCTAAATCTTTAAGTGTAATTACAGGAATTTCAGGGTCTGGTACAGTTTCAATAATCTTCCAAATAGTTTCTTTTAATTTCTCTTTTGAAGGAGCATTAATAGAAGTTGTATGTTGATTTTCATTTTGCATATTTCTTTTTGTTATAAAGCCTTCTCTTTAATAATTTTTAGAGAAGTTTTTACCAAACTGCATTAGGATATGTTCTTTGTAAATATTGCATTTCTGTAAGTATATAACCTAAATATTCTGTATGAACACCTGTTTTACCACCAATATGATTAAAAATATTTTTAGGAAGTGGAAGAGTGGCTTCTGCAAAAACACTAGTTACTTTTTCGTCCCATTGTTTTTGAATAGTGTTTAAATCTATGTTCATTGCTGTTTCATAATCAGCAGCAATAAACATTTCGCCCAAATAATTTTTTAAATTTTCAATAGCATTCAACATACGCTGGTGGCTTTCTTTTGTTCCATCGCCTAAACGAACAACCCATTCTCCACTCCAACGAACATGATAACTAACTTCTTTAATTGCTTTGTTGGCAATAGCAACTAATTGTTCATCATCACTTTTTTGTAATTGTTGGTATAAATAAAACTGATAAACAGAAAAATAAAATTGGCGTAATACTGTATTGCCCCAATCATCATTTGGGAGTTCTGTTAGTAACAAATTTTTATACTCATTTTCAATTCTCAAATAAGCAAGACTATCTTCTGTTGCATTGTTGCCAATTAATTCTGCTGCATATTGATAAAAGTTTCTTGCTTGTCCTAATAAGTCCAATGCAATATTTGTAAGTGCAATATCTTGTTCTATGATAGGTGCATGTCCACACCATTCACTATTTCTGTGAGAAAGAATTAGTGTAGTATCTGCTAAATATAAAATGTAATTTATTTTATTTTCTTTTGAAACAGAATTTTTCGAAGTACTCATTTTGTTTGCATTTTTTTTAATATTCTCTTACATGTGGTTTACTTTTTCGGGCAAATGATAAAATGTTGGATGTCTATAAATTTTATCTTGTGCTGGTTCAAAAAGCTCTCCTGCTTCATCTGGATTACTTGCAGTAATATTTTTACTTTCAACAACCCAAATGCTTATTCCTTCTTGTCTTCTTGTATAAACATCTCTTGCATTTTCAATAGCCATTTTTGCATCTGCTGCATGAAGGCTACCTACATGTTTGTGGTCTAAACCTTGTTTACTACGAATAAATATTTCCCAAAGAGGCCATTGGTCATCTTGAGAAGTGCTTGCACCTTCTTCTATTTCGCCATAATCTCCATAAAAGAATTTTTTTATTAAGTTGTTCATAGCTTTTTGTTTTATAATTTTTAAATAATTTTTTTAATTAACTACATCAATAATAAAATTCTGAACATTAGCAGAATCTTCTGCTGTTTTTTCTTCAGTCCAAAACTTATACAACTTTACAATAGTTTTTCCTGTTTTAGTTGGTACCAATTCTATCTCTTTACTAATATTGCCACCAGCTTCATCAGGTGAACTGTAATCAATGGTTTTAATAGTTGCTAATTTAATAATTCCTGTACTATCATATACATCAAAATTTGTTGTTGTTTCATAAGCACATCCTCTACAGGTTCCTTCAAAAATTACTAAAGTATCAGAAAGTTTTACTGTGTTAATAGTATCATCTCTTAAAGCAATTCTATTATCTACAGGTTCTGTTTTTAGATTTTTACAACTAATCATAACAGCAATAGGAATAATACTTACAAAAAATAAAACTACTTTTTTCATTAGGCTACTTTTGATTGTTTATTTCTTTTTTCTGCATAAGCAGTTGCTGCATCTCTTACCCAAGCACCATCTTCATGTGCTTTTCTTCTTGCATTTAATCTTTGTTTATTGCATGGACCATTTCCATTAACAACATTCCAAAATTCTTCCCAATTAATTTCTCCAAAATCATAATGCAATCTTTTTTCATTCCATTTTAAATCTGGATCTGGTAAAGTCATACCTAAAACTTTTACTTGCTCTGCAATCATATCAACAAATTGTTGTCTTAACTCATCGTTTGATTTTATTTTAATTTTCCATTCCATACTTTGACCAGTATTAGGACTTTCACTATCTCTTGGCCCAAACATCATTAAACTTGGCCACCACCAACGATTAATTGCATCTTGACACATAGCTTTTTGATCTTTTGTGCCTTGAGATAAAACCCAAAGAATTTCAAAACCTTGACGTTGATGAAAACTTTCTTCTTTACAAATTCTTATCATAGCTCTTGAATAAGGGCCATAAGAGGTACGACATAACATAATTTGATTTACAATAGCAGCACCATCTACTAACCAACCAATTGCCCCCATATCTGCCCAGGTTAGAGTAGGATAATTAAATATTGAAGAATATTTTGCTCTACCAGAATGTAATTGTTCTATCATTTCTTCTCTACTAATTCCCAATGTTTCAGCAGCAGAGTATAAGTATAAACCATGCCCAGCTTCATCTTGTATTTTTGCTAAAAGAATAGCTTTTCTTTTTAATGATGGTGCTCTTGTTATCCAATTTCCTTCAGGCAACATTCCTACAATTTCGCTATGAGCATGTTGACTTATTTGTCTAATATTTGTTTTTCTGTAAGCATCAGGCATCCAATCTTTTGGTTCTATTTTTATTTCATCTTTAATTCTTTGCTGAAAGATGGATTCTAATTTTTTTAATTCCATAACAAATTAGTATTAGTTGTTTCAAATATAATAATATCAAATTAAAAAATACGATTAAAAAAGATATTCTTTAACAATGAAATTATAAAGAGAAGTCTAATATAAAAAGATTTTTTTATTGATAAGAAATAAATTGAAAATGCTAATTTTCGTATAATATTCTTATATGCTTTATTTTGTGCTATTAAAATTTTACTGCTGAAAAAAAAATATAAAATATTCATTAACTATATTGTTGGACCAATATTATTTGTTTGGTTAAGTTTTTCTATTTATAAGCAAGTAAAAGAGCAGCCTAATTTGTATGAGGCATGGCAAATAATTTTAAATTCTTATTCATCCTCATCTTCTTGGAAATTGTATGCAGTAATTGCATTGATGTTCATTAACTGGGGGATTGAAGCAAAGAAGTGGCAAATATTAGTTGCTGGTATTCAAAAGATTTCTTTCTTTAGAGCATTTAGAGCCATTTTTACAGGGCAAGCTGTTGCATTAAATACTTTTAATGGTGTAGGAGAATATGTAGGTAGAGTTGTTTATTTGAATGATGGAAACAGATTAAGGGCAATTGCACTTTCTATTGTTGGAAGCCTTAGTCAATTAATTATAACGTTAGTAATGGGTTTAATTGGATTAGTGTATTTAAGAATAAATGTTTTAGATGATACACATCATTTAGAAGGATTAAATAAATTTTGGTTAAATGCTATGATGTATTCTTTAAGTTTTTTAACCATTATTTTTTTATTCATTTATTTTCAAATGTCGTGGCTCACAAAATTGATGGAAAAAATTCCATTTGTTGCTAAGTATAGTTTTTATATTCAAAAGTTAGAAGATTTTCATTATAAGGAATTAACAAAAATTTTATTACTTTCTTTTTTGAGATTCGTTGTATTTGTATTGCAATATTTATTATTGCTACAATTGTTTCAGGTAGAGGCTTCTATTATGCAATTATCTTGGATGGTGTGTGTGTTGTTTTTGGTATTAGCTGTTGTACCATCTATACCTATTGCAGAGTTAGGTTTAAGAGGCGAAGTGAGCAAACAATTATTTGGATTATTAAGTGGCAATACACTTGGCATAGTTTTTACAGCAGCAATAATATGGTTTATTAATAGAGTAATACCAGCCATTGCTGGAAGTTTATTTATTTTAGGAGTAAAATTATTTAAGAAGTAATAAGTATGAAAAAACTATCAACCCTATTCGTAGCAACATTTTGTTGGTTTACACTTACTTCAGCAGATGATGATTTTTGTGGTATAAGAAATACTACTTTTCAAGATGGAGAAACCATTACATTTAAAATATTTTATAATGCTTTAGGTATGTATATTGATGCAGGAACTGCAAGCTTTACAACAACTCTTACAACATTTAATAACACACCAGTTTATCATATTGTTGGTTTAGGTACATCAAACTCAAGTTATGACTGGATTTTTAAGGTAAGAGATAGATATGAAACTTTTATTGATACTGCTTCATTACAACCATTAAAATTTATGAGAAATGTAGATGAAGGTGGATATAAATTTTATGAGAATATAACTTTTAATCGTCAAACAAATTCTGCCATAACAACTAAAGGTATTTATAAAGTACCCAATTGTGTTCAAGATGTTTTAAGTGCTATTTATTATGCAAGAAATATTGATTTTGCAAAGTATAATGTTGGCGACAAAATTCCTTTTACTTTGTTTTTAGATAACGAGTTGTTTAATCTTTATATAAAGTACATGGGTAAAGAAACTATTAAAACTCGTTATGGAAAATTTAGAGCAATTAAGTTTAAACCATTATTAATTAAAGGAACCATTTTTGAAGGTGGGGAAAAAATGACTGTATGGGTAAGTGATGATGCAAATCATATACCACTTAGAATTGAAAGCCCTATAGCTGTTGGAAAAGTAAAAGTAGATATGATGATGTATAAAAATATTCGTTATCCTCTTTCATCTATGATAAGTTTTAGATAATTTGTTATTATAAAATTATCCTGTTCGTCCATCTCTTACTTTATAAGTTTTCTTTTTACTATTTTTCTTTTCAAATTGCTGAACTTCTTTAGGCTTTACTGCTTTTTTAGGTTCTTCTGTTTTAGTTTCCTCTGTTTTAGTTTCTTCTTTTGGAACCACTAATTTATTTAATGACCATAATTCTGTTTTTATAATTCCTGTACTTCCTGGTCTGTACCAAGTCCATCTTCCATGTTTCATACTTTTACCATCATTAGGTAAAATAACCTCTATATATTTATTTTCATCATTAACATCTTCTACAAGAAAAGTATCATAAGGGTTTAGTGGATTCATGGCTTTCCAGCTTTCTTCTCTTTCAAGGCCTGCAACTGTAAAATATTGAGATATGCCATCTAAATTACCCCACTTATAATTTTGAATTGCTACTAAATCTCCCATTAAATTATATCTACGCCAAACACCTTCTTTTCTATTATCTACAAACATTCCTTCTTCTTCGTAGCCAGGGTTGCCTCTTAATGGTTCAACATGAATTTTCCATTTTCCTCTTTTATTACCACCAGCATCTATACAATTTAAAGTATCTCCTTTAGATGTTAATTTATAAGTTACACATTGTGCTGATGTGTTCAGTGAAAAACAACTTACTATGATGAATAAAAATAACCAACGCATAATTGAAATTTTTGCTATTCAAAAGTAATTGTAAAGTTTGTAAATGAATGTTTAAAAACTGCAAAAGATATTTTTTACAAAAAATAATATAGCAATAATGCTATTTATTTAGTTTTCTTAACTGTTGTAATAATGCTCTCAAATCCTTTGGCAATGGGGCTTCTAACAAAAAGCTTTCATTATTAAAATTAAATTTTAGTATGGAGGAGTGTAATGCTAATCTGTTTAGAATAGGGTATTCTTCATCTGCATTTTTTGATAATTTAAAATTCTTTTTTAATGAAGAAAGAAAAATTGGTTTTCCATCGCCATATAAATTATCACATACAATACTATTACCAATATTTTGGCAATGTATTCTTATTTGATGTGTACGGCCTGTATGAATTTGAAATTGAACCCAAGAAAAGTATTTAAACTGTTCTAATAATTTATAATCAGTTAAAGATGGTTTTCCTTTTTTATGAATTATCATTGTACCATTATCTGCTGGATGCATCATTATTGGAGCATCAATACTTCCTGTGCTGTGTAATAATTTCCCATGCACTAAACCAACATAAAATTTTTCTACACCTCTGCTTTCAAATAATTTAGAGAGTTGTTTATGAGTCTCAGCATCTTTTGCAAAAACTATTACACCACTTGTGTCTTTATCTAAACGATGAACAGTAAATATTTGTCCATATTTGCTTATCAAAAAATCTTTCAGCGATGGTTCAGATTGTTTTCTATCAGGTACACTTAAAACTCCTGAAGGTTTATTTATTGCAATAAAATATTTGTTCTCTAAAATAATATCTAATTTCTGCATACTTATTCAGTAATTAACTTTTGCTCTTTTATTTTTCTTACAAAACTTTTATTCATAAACTTTAATAGTCTTATTTCTTTTTCTTTTAGCATACGCCATTTACCTCTTAAAACATCTTTTTTTGTAAGATTAGCAAACATCACTCTATCTAATCCTTTTACATCATAACCTAAGTGTTCAAATATTCTTCTAACAATTCTGTTTCTTCCACTATGTATCTCAACTCCAATAAGGGTTTTATCTTTATTATCAGAATAGGCAATTTTATCTACTTGTATAAATCCATCTTCAAGCACAATACCTGATGCTATAGTTTCCATATCTTTTTTAGAAATAGGTTTATCTAATTTTACTTCATAAATTTTTTTTATTTCATAAGAAGGATGAGTAAGTTTTTGCGTTAGCTCTCCATCATTGGTAAGTAATAAAACACCTGTAGTATTTCTATCTAATCTACCTACAGGAAAAACTCTTTCAGTAGTGGCATTTTTTATTAAATCAAAAACAGTTTTTCTTCCTTGAGGATCTTTAGCAGTTGTTAAATAATCTTTTGGCTTGTTTAATAAAATATATACTAAATTTTTTTGTGCAAAAAGTCGTTTACCCTTTAACCTAATATCTTCTTCACCATTTACTTTAAATCCTGGTTCTGTAATAATTTTTTTATTAACTGTTACTAAACCTTTCTTTATTAATTCTGCTGCTTCTCTTCTTGCACACACGCCTGCATGAGCTACAAATTTGTTTAAAGGCATTAACTGATTGGGCTTAGGAATCAGTTTTGTGTTTGCTGTTGATGTATTATCAGAAGATTTTTTTTGATAATTAGATAAAGTATTTTTTGTTCTATTATTTTTTTTATTGATGTCAAACTTTTTTTGTTTATTACTATATGAAGTTCCTTGTGTTTCCTTTTGAAATTTTTTTCTTCTTTCTTCTTCGCCTATTGCCCTTGCTTCAGCTTTTGCTTTTCTTTTTTCCTGACGAAATTTTTCTTTTTTAGCAGCACCTTTCAATTCTTTATTATAAAATTTTTCAAAATATTTTTTACTCATATAAAAATAGTTTACTGTTTTACAACAGGATGAATGTATAATGTAAAACTACTTTATCCATTTAGTAGTTTTAAAAATTAATTTTCTTTTATCAACCAAATAGCAACTCCAAGCAAAAGAATACCCATTATTTTTTTTATAGTAACAGGAGTTACAGGCACACCTAATAATCCATAATGGTCTATAATAACAGAAATAAACAATTGCCCTGCAATAATTAGGCTAAAAGCCATTGTTGAGCCAACTTTAGGAACAATAAGTGTTGTAGCAGCAACAAAAAAAGCACCAATAACACCGCCCATCCAAATCCAATATGGTTGTGTTTTTGCAGCTGAAAATATATTAAACTTTAATTGATTAGTATATAAAGCATAACCTGCTAAAACTATTGTACCAATAAAAAAAGAAATAAAAGCAGCACCAATAACATTGTTATTAATTGCTTTAGCAAGTTTAAAATTTACGCCTGCTTGCATTGGCATTAATATACCAGAAAAGAAACAAACCATTAATAATAAGTAATACTTAAAAGCCATAAAAAAAATTTAAGACGTAAAGCTAAGTTTTTAAATTTAGTTTTTAATTGATTAATTAAATAATGGAATGACATTAAGTAATAAACCTTCCTTTACCAAAAGAGTGCAGAAAAAATATCTTCATGAAAAAATTTTAGGATACTATCTATTCTTCCTTTCTTCTTACAAGCATATACCAATTATTATCTAATTGCTTATAACCATAATCAAAACAGAAATAATAAATCTCTCCTTGCTTATTGGTGTATGTATGTGTATGATATTTAAACACAAATCCTTCTTGCACTAATTTTTCATAAATGTAATTCATTGTTTGCTTTTCTTGAGGTAATAATTTTTCTAATATTTTTCTGTTTTTAATTAAAGTGTTCATTATCCCACGAACATAAGGACTATGACTCCCTTTACTTTTTTGTTGATTATTATAATTATTTCTACAATAATCATCACAAAATTTTTTATCCGTTCTTCCTTTTATTGATTTGCCACATGAAAGACATTTTTTTGTTTCTAATGTAGTCATAGTAATGGTTTTAGAGTAGCAATATACAATTAATTATTCGTGTACAAACGTTTAAAAACATTTATTATCGAGAGTAAACACTTAAAAACCGACTTATTTTTTTCATCAATATCATTTTTGCCCTGTCAAACCACAACAGCATTAGACGTCAATTCTGAAATGGTTTGATTGAAATAAATTAAATAACCGTGCTACAATTATATAGCACACAAAACTTACAACTATGTACGCACTAAAAAACAAAGTTCAGTTAATTGGAAACTTAGGTATTAACCCAGAAATTAAAACATTAGACAATGGTAAAAAAATGGCTCGTTTTAGTATGGCTACCAACGAAACTTATAGAAATGCTAAAGGAGAGAAAGTAGTAGAAACTCAATGGCACAACTTAATTGCTTGGGGTAAAGTAGCCGAAATTGCAGAAAAATATTTACAAAAAGGTAGTGAAGTAGCTTTAGAAGGAAAACTTATCAATAGAAGTTATACTGATAAAGAAGGAAATAAAAAATACATTACCGAAATACAAGTAAATGAGCTTTTAATGTTAGGAAAAGAAAATGCAAAAGCTTAGTACTGATAAATAAGCAAACTAAATGCTTAATTACGGATGCAACAGATTTCAATTAATTTGAAAAACCTGTTGCATCCTTTTCTATTAAAAATATATTTAGAAAATATTATTCCTTCACTCTTTCTACGTAATCACCAGTTTTGGTATTAATACGTATAAGCTCTCCTTCTTCTACAAACAAAGGAACATTTACTGTAGCACCAGTATCTACAGTTGCTGGTTTTGTTGCTCTTGTTGCAGTATCTCCTCTAACACCTGGTTCACAATAAGTAATTAATACAACAATTTTTTCTGGAAGTTCTGCACCAATAGCTTGTTCTGTTTCTGTATTAATTAAAACAAAAACTTCTCCACCATCTTTTAAAAACTGTGGAGCATCAATCATATCTTCTGATAAAACAATTTGCTCAAAAGTTTCATTATTCATTAAGTTGTAGCCACTATCATCTTTATATAAAAACTGAAATGCTTTTTTCTCTACACGAACAGGATGAATGTTTTCTCCACTATTCCAAGTTTTTTCAATACTACGATTTGTGTCCACTCCTTTTAATTTAGCCCAAACTTTTGCTGCAGCTCTGGCTGTTTTATTTTCACCAAATTCTACAACAGTATAAAGGTTTCCATCTAACTTTAAAATCATACCACGACTGATATCTGATGTTGTTGCCATATTTATTTTTTTAGAATTGCAAAAGTAGGGGTTGATAATAAAAAATTAATACTATTATAAAAATTGAGCGTATAAAAAATGGTATCTTCTTTTACAAATCTATTTATCGTAAGGAAAATTTCTTGCAACCTTACGCATCATTCTATCCATTATTTGATTGGCATTACCCATCACATTTTCATTCATTTCTTTAGAAAAACGCCATAAAAGTTCTCCATCTGCTCCATTATAAATTTGCATAAGCAAAAAACCAGATCCTGTATTTGCTGCACCAGATCCAAATAATAATCCTTTAACTATTGCACCTCCATCACTACTTGTTCTTTCAAACGAATAAGTACTTTTTATTACTGCATCTACTTTTAAAATTTTGCAAATAGAGTCTTGTGTTAATACATCTAAATTATCATAAACACCTGCTTGTTTTAATAAAGCATTTGTTCTATCAATATCCTGAAAACTTACAGTAAACTTACTACCCTTTCTTAATAAATAGGTGTACATACCATTTTGCATCTGTAGTGCAACATCTTTTTCTTGATTTGCATTTGCTTCTGCATCATAATTTTTAGGCAACTTTTTATAAGAAAGATTTGCTTTAAATGGTAAGATGGCAACAACTTTATGTGTTTCTATTGCTTCTTTTAATCTTGGAGATGAATATACTTGCTTAGCAGCTTCTCCAACTTGTGCAAAACATAGCACAAAACAAAAACTACTCAATAATGTTAATAACCCCTTTTTCATATTTCATTTACTTTTTACAAAATAAATTAAAAATACAGTTCCAAGCAAGTCTCTTTATAATACATTTACAGTTTCATTCTTGTTATTAAAATAATGGGCAAATCAAAAAACATATATACACCCGAAGAAACGATAGAAGTTTTAGGTGCCAGAGAACATAACCTAAAAAATATTGACATATCAATTCCAAAAAATAAATTAATTGTATTTACTGGTGTTAGTGGTAGTGGCAAAAGTTCATTAGCTTTTGATACTATTTATAATGAAGGGCAACGAAGATATATGGAAAGCTTCAGTGCTTATGCAAGACAGTTTTTAGGAGATATGGAACGACCAGATGTTGATAAAATAACAGGGCTTTCGCCAGTAATTTCTATTGAACAAAAAACTACCAATAAAAACCCAAGAAGCACAGTTGGCACTATAACAGAAGTGTATGATTTTTTACGATTATTGTTTGCTCGTATTGGTGAAGCATATAGTTATAACACAGGAAAAAAAATGGTAAAGTTTAGTGAAGAAGAAATTGTTGAAGCCATTTTTCAAAAATTTAAAGGAGAAAAAATTTTATTACTTGCTCCATTAGTTCGTGGGAGAAAAGGACATTATAGAGAGTTATTTGAAGAGACCAGAAAAAAAGGATTTTTAAAAGTTAGAATTGATGGAGAAGTTACAGACCTAACTCCTAAACTTCAGGTTGATAGATATAAAATACACGATATAGAAGTTGTTGTTGATAGGCTTGCTGTTAATGATGATATTAAAGTAAGACTTAGTCAAAGTGTACAACAAACTTTAAAAATTGGTAAAGATTTAATGTTTGTTGTATCATCAAATCCAACAAAAGAAGGAGCTTTAAAAGAAGCTCTTTTCAGCAAACAATTAATGTGTGTAGATACTGGACTTTCTTATGAAGAACCATCACCAAATGCTTTTTCCTTCAACTCTCCTTATGGTGCTTGCCCTACATGTAAGGGCTTGGGCTATGTTTATACAATTGATATAAATGAAGTATTACCAGATAAAACTAAATCTGTAAATCAAGGTGGTATTGCCCCTTTGGGTGAAGAAAGAGAAGCCAGTGTTTTTAGACAAGTAATACAATTTGCAAAAAAGAATAAAATAAATTTAGATACACCAATTGAAAAACTTAGTAAAGAACATTTAGATTTATTGTTGTTTGGAGATAAAAACATTACCACTGATTTTGAATTAAACCTTAGTGATGAAAATATTCCTAACGTTTATACAGGAAGTTATGAAGGCATTATCTCTATGCTTAAAAGATGGTTTATGTCATCTAACAGTACAGATGCTTTAAAAACTTGGGTTGAAAAGTATATGACACAAGGCGTATGTCATACATGCAATGGAACAAGATTAAAAAAAGAAAGCCTTTGGTTTAAAATTGATAATAAAAATATTAGTGAATTAAGTGAACTAAACCTAAACAAATTAATGCAATGGTTTATTAATATTGAAGAAAGATTAAGCAACAAACAAAACCAAATTGCAAAAGATATTTTAAAAGAAATTAGAGAAAGGCTTCAATTTTTATTAGATGTTGGTTTATCTTATTTATCACTTAACAGAAGTAGTAAAACATTGAGTGGTGGCGAAAGTCAAAGAATTCGTTTGGCTACACAAATTGGTAGTCAACTGCAAGGTATTACTTATATTTTAGATGAACCAAGTATTGGCTTACATCAAAGAGATAATCATAAACTAATTGATGCCTTAAAAAATCTGAGAGATATCGGAAATAATATTTTGGTTGTAGAACATGATAAAGACATTATGCTATCAAGTGATTATATTGTAGATATTGGACCAAAAGCAGGAAAGTTTGGAGGAAGAATTGTAGCAGAAGGAATACCAAAAGATTTTTTACAATTTAATTCAGAAACAGCACAATATTTATCTGGCAAAAAAAATATTGATATACCAACAGAAAGAAGAAAAGGTAATACAAAATTTATAGAACTAAAAGGTGCAAAAGGAAATAATTTAAAAAATATTTCTGTAAAATTTCCATTAGGAAAATTAATTGTGGTAACTGGTGTAAGTGGTAGTGGAAAAAGCACTTTAATAAACGAAACGCTTTATCCTTTGTTGAGTAAATATTGTTATAACAGTAAAACGTTTTCTCAAGAATATAAAAGTATTGAAGGCTTAGAACATATTGATAAAGTAATAGAAATTGACCAAAGCCCCATTGGCAGAACACCAAGAAGCAATCCTGCAACTTATTGTGGTTTTTTTACAGATATAAGAACACTTTTTGCTAATGTACCAGAAGCTAAAATAAGAGGTTATAATGCAGGGCGTTTTTCTTTTAATGTAAAAACAGGAAGATGTGATGTTTGTGAAGGCGGCGGAATGAAAGTAATTGAAATGAATTTTTTACCAGATGTGTATGTGTTATGTGAAAAGTGCAATGGCAAAAGATATAACAGAGAAACTTTAGAAATAAGATACAAAGGAAAATCTATTAGTGATGTTTTAGAAATGACAGTTGATGAAGCCTGTGATTTTTTTAATTCAATTCCATGGTTATATAGAAAAATAAAAGTGTTACAAGATGTAGGTTTGGGCTATATAACATTAGGTCAAAGTGCTGTAACGCTTAGTGGTGGCGAAGCTCAACGTGTTAAACTTTCTACAGAATTAGGTAAAAGAGATACAGGAAAAACGTTTTATATTTTAGATGAACCAACCACAGGACTACATTTTCAAGATATAAAAATGCTGATGGATGTATTAAATAAACTTACAGACAGAGGCAATACTGTTTTAATTATAGAACATAATATGGATGTAATTAAAATGGCAGATCATATCATTGATCTTGGACCAGAAGGAGGTGATGGAGGAGGAAAAATTTTATTTGAAGGCACTCCAGAAGAAATGATTAAAAATAGCAACAGCTATACAGCAAAGTTTTTGAAACTTGAAATGAAATAAGTTTTATCTGTCATTGCGAGCCATTGGCGAAGCAATCCACTCCGTCATTGCGAGCCACAGGTGAAGCAATCCACCACCCAGTCGTTGCAAGCCACAGGCGAAGCAATCCACTCCGTCATTGCGAGCCATAGGCGAAGCAATCCAAAAGAAAAATATTGAAACTAAATAGCTTTTACTTCTTCTCAAATAACCACCAAAGTCTTTTGCGAGGTTTTACTGTATAGTTTTTCCTGATATAGGTTTTTATATGAGCCATTGCTTCATCATGACTATCTGTAAATAAAACAAGTTTCATATCATCTGGGTTAATGGTTTTTTGCAGTTTCATTTCTTCTATATAATTTATCAGTGGCTGATAATATTTTTTTCCAAAAAGCACTACAGGGAAGTCATTAATTGTTTTCGTTTGAACAAGGGTTAATGTTTCAAAAAATTCATCCATTGTTCCAAAGCCACCTGGCAAAATAATAAATGCATAGGAGTATTTTACCATAATAACTTTTCTGGTAAAAAAATGATCAAACGTAAAGCCCTTGTTTAAATAAGGGTTTTCTTTTTGTTCAAAAGGAAGTTTAATATTACAACCAATACTATTTCCTCCATTTTCAAAAGCACCTCTATTTGCAGCTTCCATAACACCTGGCCCCCCACCAGTCATGGTAGTAAAACCCAATGCTGCTATACGTTTTCCAAATTCTCTTGCTGCTATATAATATTCATTATCTTCTTTAAATCTAGCACTACCAAATACAGTAATACATGGTCCAGCAAAGTGTAGTGAACGAAAGGCTCTTATAAATTCCTTAAATATTTTTATTGCCCAAAATAACTCATTTACTCTTGGCTTGGGTCCATCTAAGTAATAAGATGAAGATGCAGGAATTATTCTTTCTTTCTTTTTCATTTTACTAAGATAGTATTTCGACAAATTATTTTCTTATAAAAAAATAGAAAGAAGAATTTGTATTTGTAGAATAAACACTAACTCATTTTTCCATGAGTTTTTTCTTCTTCTTTAATGATTTCTTTTTCTCTCTTCCACCAATAATACCCAATAAAAACCATTATTAATAATGGTATCATCATTAAATAAACAATAGCATTATTTAATGCATTAGCAGGCCCTTCTCCCAATTGCTCAGCAGTTTTTGTACAAACAGAACATTGTGCTATTGTTTGCTCTATAAAAACAAACATCATTAATACAGTAACAATTGTATGTTTAAGTTTCACTTGAAAATTTTTAATGTACAAAGATAGTAATATAGCTTTTGCAGAAATAAATAACTATGATTAAAGCAACTTTAATTGCAATGGTAAAATATTAAAACTTTTTCTGTGGTATTTGCTTAAGCCAAATTGCTCAATTGCTTTTCTGTGTTTAAGTGTTCCATAGCCTTTATTATTTATCCAATCATATTCAGGAAATTGTTTGTGAATTTTTTGCATATACTCATCTCTATATGTTTTAGCTAAAATACTTGCTGCTGCAATTGATGCAAATTTTGCATCTCCTTTTACTATACAATGATGTGGTATTTTTTTATAAGGAATAAATCTGTTTCCATCTATTAAAAGTAATTGTGGTGTATGTTTTAGTTTGTTTATTGCTTTGTGCATAGCTTTAAAACTTGCTTTCAAAATATTTATTGTATCAATTTCTTTGTTATCTATCATACTCACAGCAAAGTCTAAAGCATTTTGTTCTATAAAAGACCTTAATTCGTTTCTTTTTTTTTCATTTACTTGTTTACTATCATTTAATAACGGATGAAAAAAATTTTTTGGTAAAATAACTGAAGCAGCAAAAACAGGTCCTGCATAACAGCCTCTTCCTGCTTCATCACAACCAGCTTCTATTAATTTATTTTGAAAGAATGTTTGCAGCATAATGCAAAGATGCAATTAATACAGCTTACTATTCTTACGCTTACATTTGTAACTCCTTTTACTGCATAAAATTATTTTATATGATTACAGATGAAAGAAAAAATAGGATAGTAGCTAACTGGATTTTTTTAGGTGTTGCTATGCTAGTTATTCAAGTTTTATTGGGTGGTATTACTCGTTTAACAGGCAGTGGCTTAAGTATTACAGAATGGAAACCAATTATGGGTGCAATTCCACCAACCAATGAAAACCAATGGCAACAAGCCTTTGAGCAATATCAACAAATTGCACAATACAAATTTTTAAATAATCATTTTTCTTTAAGCGATTTTAAATTTATTTTCTTTTGGGAGTGGTTTCATAGATTATGGGCAAGAATGATGGGCATTGCATTTTTAATTCCATTTATATACTTTTTATGGAAAGGATATTTTAAAAAATGGATGATAACACCATTAGTTATTTTGTTTTTATTAGGAGCCATGCAGGGTGCTATTGGTTGGATAATGGTACAAAGTGGATTAAATGATAATGATACTTATGTAAGCCATATTCGCTTGTCTGTACATTTTGTTAGTGCAATGGTTTTAACTGGTTATGCTTTAATTTATGGGTTAATGTTGGTTGTTCCAAAAAATCAACACATAAAAAATAATTACTTAAAAAATTTAATGATAGTTATAACCATCTTACTTACCATACAACTTTTTTATGGAGCATTTATGGCTGGTTTAAAAGCTGCTGCATCTGCACCAACTTGGCCTACTATTAATGGCTCTTGGCTCCCTTATAAATTTGGTAGTATTTTTTATGATAGAATAACTATTCATTTTATTCATAGAACAATGGCTTACTTGCTAATTGTTTTAACTATTTTTTGGTGGATAAAAGCAAGAAAAATTAATTCTTCTTCTGTTTTTAATAAAGTAAAAAACCTTCCACTTTACTTGGTAATAATACAAACAAGTTTGGGTATTTTTAGTGTACTTACAAGTCCTAAAATTGTGTTAGGCAGTTTTGGTATTTTTGAATGGTTTGCTGTTTTGCATCAGTTTGTTGGAATGTTGTTATTATTGTCTATGATAACAACAATTTATATACTAACTAATAAAAGAGATTAATGTAATAGATTAAATGCAGCGTCTATTTTATTCATTTTGTCTTACCTTTCAGTAAATAGCTTAAATGAAAAAATATATTGTAGGCTTTTGGTTTAGTTTGCCTATACAATTATTTGTTTTACACTTTCGTAAATACCAAATTTTTCTGGTATTTTGGTATGTTTTATTTGCTACTATTGGAGGAACATTTTTAAATAATTTTGGTGCTTACTCTTTATACTTAGCTCCAGAGTATTATAATGAAGTAAGTTTTTTTAGTACTGCAATTGTTGGTTTTTCTCTTGGTGTTTTTATAATGAGTTGGAATATTACCACATTTATTCTTTTAAGAAAACATATTCAATTTTTAGCAACCACAGCTCAACCATTTTTAAAGTATTGTATTAATAATGCAATTATTCCTATTTTATTTTTATTGTTTTATTTTTTTACTGCCGTTCAATATAACTATCAACGAGAGTTAAAAACTGTTATAGATATTATAGTTCTTTGTGGTGGTTTTTCTTTTGGTATTCTTTTATCTGTAACTATTGCTTTTGTTTATTTTTTTAATGCTGATAAAAGAATTTTTAAAAATATTGGTAAAAATATTGTTGCTGCTAATAAACGATACACTATAACTTCTAATAAAAAAATATTACCCGAAGAAAAAAAAGAAATTAGAATTGATTGGTTTTTTAGTGCAAGAATGCATTTAAGAAAACCAAGAGATGTAAGGCATTATTCAACAGCATTTTTAGATAGTATTTTTAAGCAACATCATATTGCATCTGTATTGGCTTTTTTTATAGCATTTGCTGTACTTATTGGTTTAGGCTTTTCGTCAGATATGAGGTTGTTTCAAGTTCCTGCAGCTGCAAGTATCACTATTTTTTTTGCATTGTTGGTGGCCGTTGGTGGTGCTTTTTCTTTATTTTTAAAATCATGGAGCATTCCTGTAGTTATTCTATTATATATTTTCTTTAATTTTTTATATCAAGAAAATGTAATTGACCCTCGTAACAAAGCCTATGGCATAAATTATGAAAATAAAAATGAAAGACCTGAATATAATAAAGAATCTATCTATCAATTGGCTTCTGAGGAAAATATTGAAAAAGATAAAACTGAATTTATAAAAAGATTAGAAGCTTGGAAAGCAAATCAAGCAGAAGATAAACCAATAATGTATTTGATAAATACAAGTGGTGGTGGAATAAGAAGTGCCAATTTTACTTTTAGTATTTTACAAAGATTAGATTCAGCAATTTATAATGGTTCATTAATGAAAAAAGCTTTTTTTATTAATGGAGCTTCTGGAGGCTTATTGGGTGCTGCATATTACAGAGAATTATATTTAAGAAAACAGACAGATTCATCTATTAACTTACAGAGTAAAAAATATGTTGATGATATTTCTAAAGATTTATTAAATCCTATTTTTTCATCTTTTGTTAGTAGAGATATTATTGGACCTGTTCAAAAATTTAAAGAATCTGGCTTTAAATATATTAAAGACAGAGGCTATGCTTTTGAAAGAAAATTTAATGCAAATACTCACGGTTTGTTAGATAAAAATTTAGTTGATTACACCGAAGTTGAAAATAAAGCAATAATACCTACAATGTTTTTTAATAGTACAATAAGTAGTGATGGAAGAAAATTGATTATTTGTACACAACCTGTTCGTTTTTTTATGAATAGTATAGGAGAAAACAAAGATGATGCAACACCAGGGCCAGATATGATTGATTTTAATAGCTTTTTTGCCAAACAAAATAGTACTCAAATTAGTGTTCTTAGTGCATTAAGAATGAATGCAACTTTCCCTTACGTTTTACCCAATGTATGGCTGCCTACCAACCCTGTTATAGATGTAATGGATGCAGGGCTTAGAGATAATTTTGGGCAAGAAAACACTTTACGTTTTATTGAAACATTCAGAGATTGGTTAAATGCTAATACTTCTAAAATTGTAATTATTCAAATAAGAGATAGAAATATTAAAGATTGGGATACTGTTTATAATAATAAAAATTTAATAAGCATTTTTACCAAACCTGCATTTTTATTGCAATACAACTGGTTTAGATTACAAGATTATTATCAAGATGCTCAGTTAGATTATTTGAATGAAAGTTATAATAATAATATCAATATTGTTCGTTTTCAATATGTGCCTTCTGCAAAAAATAAAGCAGCAAGTTTAAGTTTTCATTTAACTGCAGCAGAAAAAAAAGATATTGCTTTAACACTAAACAATACAATAAATATTGAAGAATTAAATAAGTTGAAAAATATCACTATCTCTAACACCCTAAATAAATGAGATTTTATAAAAAATAAATAGCCACTCTAAAATGAATGGCTATTTTCTATAAAATTATTTTAATGATTACTCAGAAACATTTATCTCAACAGTATGAGAATTTGCTAAATCTGGATTACCTGTTGCCATATCAACTTCAATAAATTCTGTTGGGCTCATTGTAACTTTTAGTTTTCCTCCAATATTTGTAACAGTTACTGTTGGTGCTGTTCCTATTCCAAAAGCAGTATATTTTGGAACATATCCTTTTCCTATATCATTATTATCATTTGTACCAACCATAGCAACTATATTAACTTCATTTGCTGTCATGCTAGCAGAACCAGATGAATTATAAATTGTATAAGTACCCGGTTGGAACTTATTTGAATTTTGAAAACCAATCAATAATACAGTAATATTATTTGATGTTGTATCTGAGGCAAAGCCAAGATAATTATCATCTGTAGTATTAGTTGCAGTATCTCTATCAGAAATAAAACTTGTATAAACTGTAGAGTTTACTCTCCAACCATTTGTAATATTTACACTGTTACTATCACCACTTTTTTTACAAGCAGTAAAGCTAATTGTTGCAATTAATGCAAAAAATAATAATCTTTTCATAAATTGTAGTTTTAAATTTTAGCAAAAGAATAGTTATTAATGAAATTTTATATACCCTCTATTGGGTATTTTCAATATTTTTTAAACTTATAAGGTTTGATTTTTCATTTTAAAATGGTTCTTTATTACTATCCTTATCAACATAATCATCAACTTCTTGCAAAATCATTTTAATAAATACTCTAAAAATATTTAGTATTTACTCAACCTATATAACTCTATTTTTGCAAAAAAATTAATTATGTTTATTAAACAGTTATATACAGGATGCTTAAGTGAAGCTGCTTATTTTATAGCAAGTGAAGAAGAAGCTGCTGTAATAGACCCTTTAAGAGATATAGATGAATATATTGCTTTAGCTAAAGAAAATAATGTAACCATTAAATACATATTTGAAACACATTTTCATGCAGATTTTGTTAGCGGCCATTTAGATCTTGCAAAAGCTACGGGTGCTACTATTGTTTATGGGCCAGATACTGTAACAAAACTACCAGTACATATTGCAAAAGATGGAGAAACTTTTTCAGTAGGAAAACTAAGCATTGAAGTATTACATACACCAGGACATACTTTAGAAAGTAGTTGTTTTTTATTAAAAGATGAAAATAAAAAGCCTTATGCAATATTTACAGGAGATACTTTATTTGTAGGTGATGTAGGCAGGCCAGATTTAGCTCAAAAAGGTGAAGAATTAACAATGAACGATTTAGCTGGTATGTTATATGATAGTTTGCAAAATAAAATTATGCCATTGGATAATAATATTATTATGTATCCTGCACATGGAGCAGGTAGTAGCTGTGGTAAAAATTTAGGCCCTGAAACTTTTAGTACAATTGGTGAACAGAAAAAAACAAACTATGCTTTACAACCTCAAACAAAAGATGAATTTATTAAAGCAGTAACAGAAGGATTAACTACTCCTCCTCAATACTTTCCTATCAATGCTAAAATAAATAAAGAAGGTTATGAAAGCATAAATGCAATTATTGAAAAAGGCCTACAACCACTAAACATAAAGTCTTTTAAAGAAGCAATTAATAATGATGATGTATTAATTTTAGATACAAGACCAGCAACTGTATTTACACAAGGCTTTATTCCTAATAGTATTTCAATTGGTTTAGAAGGAAGATTTGCAGAATGGGCAGGAAGTTTATTGCCTTTTGATAAAACACTTGTAATAGTTGCAGAACAGGGAAAAGAAAAAGAATCTGTTGTAAGATTAGCAAGAGTAGGTTTTGAAAACTTTGCAGGATATTTAGATGGAGGCTTTGAAGCTTGGCAAAATGCAGAAGAAAAAATTGATATGATAATAGATATTGAGCCAGATGAATTAGCAATGGATTTGCCTTTTGATGAAAAATTATTAATATTAGATGTAAGGAAAGAAATTGAATACCACGATGCTCATTTAAAAGACGCTATTAATATTCCATTATCAGGATTAATTGACCCTGCAAGTATGGTTGATTTAGAAGATAATCAAAATATTTATGTTCATTGTGCAGGTGGTTATAGAAGTGTAATAGCTGCATCTTTAATTAAAAAGCAAGGAATTCATAATTTAAGAAATGTATTAGGAGGCTGGAATAAAATAAAAGAACTATCTGAAAAATTTGAAATAGAAAAAAATACCGTTGCTCTAAATTAAAAAATCATAAATCATTTTTTCATTTTGGTTGCTTACTTTTAGGTTATCTTATTTAATAAACTTTATGGAGCCTGATATAAAAGTTTTCTTTAAAAGAATTATTATAGGAGCGTTTATTGTTTTTTTATGGATGACTATTAACGTAACAGTAGGTTTAAAATTTGGCTATGCATATTGGAATGATAAATTTACGCTACACAATTTTCTATTTTACTTATGGCTTATTTTAAGTGCTATTTTATTCTTTTTGCTAATAAAACATTTATGGAATAAGCCAATTAATAAAAAATAAAAAATTAAATACCATCATCCTTCTTTATTGCATTAGATTTTTTTGCAAAAAAATACCCAAAGAGCGGTATTTTATAAATAATCTTTTAGAATAAGTTTGCTTTTCAATTAAAAAGTATTAGCTAAACAAATTAGTCTAATACATTTATTAAAACTTTAAAACTCTTTTTATGAAACTAAAAAGTATCTTGCTTGGGCTATTATTTGCTTCAACTACTGCATTTGCACAAAAGCCTGATTTAACCTATAATGTAGGAGGAAAAGTAAACTTCATAAAACTTACAGATGGAGGTGTATTAATTGCAGCAAGTTCAGATGGTTTGTTTGGGATAAAACCAGATCAAAATCAAATGATTTTTTCTTTTACAAATTATGGTAAAGTAAAAGAAGACGAATTAACATTTACACCAATGTCTCCCTTTGTTACTGTTAATCAAGGAAAGTGGATGACTCCTGGTGCCTCAAAGAAAAAAACAGTAATAGATTATATGACAGGAAAAGAAATATTTGTTTCTGAAAAATTGGATTGGGTTTTTGTAAGCACTTTAGAAATTTTTCCTGAGCAAGATATTATTGTAGTAAGTGGTAATCAAGCAAAAAATGGAAATGGACTTGCTGTTTATAAATTATCAGATGGAACACAGTTAGGCTTTGTTAAACTAAAAGCAACACAGTCAATTACAACACCTTCTACTATAATTGATGGAGGATTATTGGTTGGTACTGCAAAATCTTTATTACGTATTGATATAGCTAATAGTTCTATTGTTTGGGAAAACAAAGACATTGATAATACTTATAAAATAACATCAGATAAAACTGGAAAAGAAATTTATGCTTTTGAAGCTAAAGGAAGCGATACAAGAGTACACAAAATAAGTAGTAATGGAGAAAAACTTTGGAATAAGGAAAGAAAAATTAAAGGAAGAGTTACCCGTTTTGAAATTTTACCACAAGGCTTAGTTCTTACAAGTGATGAAGGTGGTAAAGCAGATACTAAAATTGCTTTTTTAAATGCCAATGATGGAACAGATTTTTGGGAAAAAGCACCAAAATCAAAAGGCTTTGTAACTCATTTTTATATTTTAGATGATGGAATTTTATATGGTTTACAACAAGGTGGTATTAATAAAATTTCATTTGATGGTAAACAAATGTTTAAGAAACCATTTAAAACAGGTGCTGATATTGATTTAATGGCAAAAACACCAAAGGGTTTATTTTTTATTACAAGTACAGATTGTAACATACTTAATTTAGAAACAGGAGAAGAAGTTTGGAAAAAAGATTTAAAGTTTAAAAAAACAGCAACTGTTACTAATGATTATGATGAAGAACATCATCGTTATTTAATTAGTAATGGAAAAGAACTTATGGCAATTGATGAAAACACAGGAGATATTTCAAAACTTGCTTCATTTAGTTTTAGAGGAGATGAATATCCTACTTCTTTAACAGTAAGAAAATCTGGAATTTTATTAAGTTCTTCTCAAAATATGATATTATTTGATTTCGATGGTAAAGAAAAATACAAAGTATTTTATAAAGCTCCAGGTAAAAGTTTTGGAGGAGCATTATTAGCTGGCGTTGCAATGACAGCTGCTGTTGGAATGTCTGCTACATCTGCAGCTTCTGCTCAAGCACACAGGAATGTAAATTATGTAGGAGGAGGTAATTATGCATTAGGAGATTATACTTCCTATGGAAAAAGTTTAATGAATTCTTCAAAGAGTTTTGCTAAAAATGCAGGAGGATTTTATGGCGAAATGACAAAAAGATTTAGTGCTTCTGCTGCAACAGAAGGTTCACAATTTATTTTAACAAAACTTGATGATGGTGTAGGATTAGTAAAAATTAATAAAGACAGTGGAGTAAAAGAAAAAGAAATTGTATTAAAAGATAAAACACCAATGTATGAAGTTGATGATATTGGAGGGTATTTATTTTTTGCTAATGGAAAAGAAGTTCAAGTTTTTGATTTAAAGAAATAATAATAACAAAAGCCTCTTAAAATAATTTAAGAGGCTTTTTAAATATATAAAGTGAACAAAAAACTAAGAAAGTTAAATAGACTTTAAGGATATTATTAATGATGGAAGAAAATGCTCTTTGGTTTCCCAAACAATAGAATAATCTATTCCCAAGTAGTGATGAACTATTCTGTTGTGTAATCCTGTTATTCTGTACCAATTTAAATTGTCATACTTTTCCTTAATCTCTGATTACGCATTAAACATATAAATTAGATTTCAAATTGCTGAGATTGTATATGATTCTATTACTTAATTTGGGATAAAGCAAAAGTTCAATTGTTTACAGGATTATAATTTAATGCCTCCTGATTTGCTCACTTTTTGCAGTAAAGTTCATTTTGATAAAAATTAAGCTATAGTAATTACCATTATTTCTTTAACAATAAAATCGTTTTGTATTCAGTAATGAAATGCTTAATTGATGAGCCTATTAT
>JAIXLO010000169.1:0-5004 GCA_026931325.1 Chitinophagales bacterium
GCAATGGATTGAAAATCCATGTGTCCCTGGTTCGATTCCTGGAGAGACCACTTTAATATCAATCACTTACGATTCTCGTAGGTGATTTTTTTTTGGTGTAGCACGATTTACGCACGATTTTGATCATAAATGGTCAAAATTCATCAAAAAAACTTTAAAATATTTCTTTGTAGACGTAGGACAAAGAACAGTTTTCCAAGCACAATTTATTGTGCTGAGTAGTTTTGATAATTAATTTATATATTGGAATTCTGTAAATTTGACTTCCAATAAACTTGTAATGAAAATAACAATTAGTGATCAGCCTAAGTTCGATAATATTATTAGTCGATATATTAATTTTGATGATTATCAATATAAATTTTTTAAAGATTTTATTGAAAATGTAGTTCCAAAAAATTATACAGTTTATAGTACTTCATTCCTTTTCTACCAAGAAGATAGTTGGATAGTTATAATTCATAGTGATGCACTTTACATATATGGTAACAATTGGACTGAAGAACTGTTACGAGAGTTTTCTGAAAACATCGATCTTATGAAATTCACCAACTGTGCTTTAGTTGGAACATCAAACTTAATTTTTAGATTATTATCATTATTTAATATACAGAATTATAAAATAAAAAAAGAGAGACTTTTTTACGAATCAACTTTCTTATTAGAATCAGCACTCACAGAATTCGTGACCATAAGAAATGGATCTATTGAGGAAATAGATGAGTTGGCTGTAATGTTACAAAATTATTATGAAGAAGAGTATGGTGGCGAAAATAACAAAGATATTGCTGAGATGCATATGAGGATAAGATCATTGATAAATAACGGAAACATATTCGTTCTTTGTACAGAAAATACTATTGCAAGTTTTTGTACAATCATTAATCCTGATATTGGCATCTTATTCACTAAAAAAGAAATGAGATTAAGAGGTTTTGGAAAACATTTACTTTTAGATTGTTCAAGAAAACTTGTAGAAAGAAATGGAATTGTTTATTTAATGACTGATAAGAATAGTGAGGCATCAAATGTTACTGTATCTTCACTTGGATACGACATTATGTATGAATATTCGCATGTCGTAATCAATTAATGTATTGGCGGTATTTGCAGTCATCATTCACCCCTCCAACGAAATGCCTTGCGGTAATGTAATTTTTCTGCGTCATCTATTGTTAAAACGTTTACTCCACCATTTCTGATGTTTTGTACCACATCATACTTTTGATCAAAGGGAAGATGGTATATTTTAATTTCTTTTCCATATTCGTCTTTACCAATATTGCATTTAATTCTTGGGTAATTTTTTTCGTACGGTATTTTAATAACTTCAATTTTTAAAGCGGATGCAAATTCCATAGCTCTATCTGAAAGATCTGTGGTTGTGATGAAAATTGGTTGTAAGTCTTTATTAAAAGGTATTCCTACATCTTCAAACAGTGAACCCTTATCTGCTTTCTTAAAGTCCTCGTATTTATCTAAATAATATTTCATAGAAGTTCCAAACAATTGATTAATGGCATTTTCATGGATATTTTTTGTTTTACTCCAATTCTTACACTGAATAAGTATAGTTTTTAAACCTTTTGTACAGATTAAATCAATACCTAAATCGGCAATACCTCTTTTTATTCCATGATACTCAACTTTATATCCGTCCTCTTCATATAAATGACCAATGTATCTCTCATAATCTTTTCCCACAGCCATCTTACTCATCTTGCGGTTAACATATTTATTTAGTGCAGATTGTAGAATTTCACTTTTGGTCTTAAGCGTTAATTGCGTTTGGACATCCACCAAATAGTTAATTTTGTCGGCGGTTTCTACCTCTATATCATCTAAATATTCATCTTCTTTTGTAGTGTCAATTATTTCTTCCACATCAGGGACAAGACTTTGGATATGGTTTAACTGTAATTCTAATTCTATTAGTCGTTTTCTTAACTTTTTATTATCTTTTGCAAATTCTTTTTGTGCATCCGAACATGTTGCTGTATTTCTTCTTTTCGGTAACACATAATTGTTTTGATCCACGAGAAAGAAAAAATCAGCGTATTTCGTCGACAACCAATCAATAGATCCGAAAATATCATCGTAAAATACTTTTAGTCTTTGAATGGTACTATTTTGTTCAGCACTTTTAAGGTCGAGTTCAATATTTTTTCTTTGGACATGATCATCATAATCCTTTTTTAATTTTTGATTTGCAAGTATAGATTTAGTATTCCTCTGTTCAAATTCTTCGTCGGTATTTTTTATATATAAATCGTGCTCAATTTTTAATTTCATAAAAAGCTCCTCTAACTCTTCTTTTGTGGAAAACGTCCTGTAATTAGATTCTTTTCCATTAAAGTCGAGTTTTAATTGATTTCTATTTTCTAATTTATCGGTAGATATTTTTATCGATTCATATTTTGCCATCTCCAACTCAAGTTGGATGTTTTTCCGTCTTAATTCTTTATTTTCAAGTGAAAACATAATTTGTGCATCGGAACACTTACTTGCAATTTTATGCACGGGCATAACTATACGTTTCTTATCTAAAAGAAAATAAAAATCTGCATATTTATTTGAAAGCCATTCTACAGAATTGAAGGTGTTATCGTACACATTTTGTAAATTCTTTGTAAGTTCTACTACTTCACTTTTTTTGTAATTGGTTTCAACTTCTATTTGGTCTAATCTGATTTTTGTTTGAACATCTAATTGTTTCTTCTCTAATTCAATTTTTTCTTTAGCAACTTTTAACGATTCGATTTTCTTCAATGTATCGTTATATTTTGAATTTATTTTTACCTCCAAATCTTTATTCAGAAGTGATATCTCATTCAATTTTTTTACATATTCAGAAAATTTCTGACTAAAGAATTTTATCGATTTCATCAATACCGTTTTTTAGTTTTTGATAATTGGTAGTTTGAGTTTGTAACTCATTTTTGAGATTTTTTAATAAAGTTTCGGAATGCTTTTTATTGAAGATAACATCTATACACAGGAATATATACTCTTTTAATTTATCAAAATAAATAAAGAATAATACTACAATAATTATAAATAATCCAATAAAATAGAACCCTGTATGAGAATCCTTAAATTGAAATCCAAATGATTTCATTATTATTGATATCCCTTCATTTAGTAATCCTATTACATAAATAGATCCAAGTAAAGTAAGAATGATTCCAAAAAGAAATTCTGTTCCGTTATATCTTCTCATTAATTAAGCCTAATAAAAAGTTTATGATTAATTTAACTGTCTTATCCTTCCTCCACAATCCCAATTTCTTCTTCTGTTTCTAATTTATGCCAAGCATTCTGAAACCCTCCGCGTTTCTTCAAACTTTTATAATCTAAATAAGTCCTTTTGTTTTTCTCTTTTGGTGCATCTTTAAATAAATCCAAACATTCTGTATGAGACAGGACAAAAAATTCAGGTTTATCATCTGTTTCATTAACATGAAGATTTACCAAAATGTAAAAACATTTTCTAATACCTTAGTCTTGTCTTAATTCCAACAGATTGATTTAGTAGTTTGGATTCCTTTTACTTGTACTGCTTTTGTTTTACCATGTTTCTCTACAAGTAAATCAATACTTTTCGTATTCCCAAAAGTAACCGAAACACTATAATCTAATCTGCTAAGTTCACCTGCAACGTAAAATTCCGATGCAATTCCTATTTAGTTTTTTCTAATTTTATCATTTTCTAATTTAATTTATAGCATATGTAAACTATTGCTTTTTTTAAATGCTGATAATAAAATTAAATATGGGTTAACTTCTAACTCTGCATCACTTCCCGTTTTGTCTGAAAAATTTTTAAAACGATATTTGAAATCATTATCATTATAACTTGAGAAATTTCGAGAGACTGTAAAATGAATTAGAAAACCAAAATTATCAACTTCTAATGAAATGTTTTTGTCATCTGAGTTTCCCATATCATGTGTTAAAATCTCTAATTCACTGTAATTTGTTATAAAAGGAATTGACATTTCAATAAGTGTATTAAATGCACCCTCGGCATTGTCATAACCTGTTGGACTTGAATTGATGAAACTATTTACATGGAAATTTCTACTTAAATCTTCTAAAATTTCTTCAAGTACTTCTTTACTATCAAACAATACAACTAAAATTTTAAAAATTGTAATAAGTGGCAATTGGCTTGAATGAAATTTTCTTTTTTTATCAAAACTAATTAACTTATCTGTGATTGTAAATGAGGTAGAATTTAAAAGAGTTCTAAGATTGATTTTTCTAAAAATAATTAAACTGTTTATTATACCTTTTAGCACAGTATAATTTGAATAATAAGACAGATTTCTCTTATCTGAAAAATCAATGTAAGAAGTAGGAAGGTGGAATCTTTCCAATAATTCAACGACGTATTTTGACAAAAATTGATTGGTATCAAACTTAAAAGGATAATTGGAGTAAAATTTATTAATATAACCTTCAAAATCTACACCTTTACCGTATCGATGTTGATATATTTTCCTGATATTACCAAGATCACAAACGAAAATTATTTTATCAAAACCAAATTTATTTTGTATTTCTTCTTTTCCAAAATTGACACTAAAAATATTGAATAATCTGAAAATGTGTTCAGGATCAAGTCTATCCAAATCATCAATTATAAGAACAGATTCTTTATCAGGGTCTTTTTCACTTAGTCTCGATAAGAGATCTGAAACAATCGATGAATAGGAATCCATCTCATTAATGTTTCCTTTTTGATTTTGGGTATTCTCCAAGTAATCTTCTATGAATTTTTCTTCATTTTTAAATTTTTCGTTGAATTCCTTATACTGTTCTTTTATTTCGTCGATCAATACTTTAGCTGATTTTCCCACCTTCCCACTTTGCTCCAATAATGATAATAAAATAGGCATCAATTTTATTTCTTTTAAGAATAATGCTTGGTAAGAAAGTACATTTGAAAATTCTTCATTCTTTAATTCAATTTGTTCTCTATAGTTATCGACTAATTGAAGT
>JAIXLO010000169.1:5014-5383 GCA_026931325.1 Chitinophagales bacterium
ATTTTAAATACATTATAATCTTCATATTTAGTAAAGTATTCGGTCAAAAAAGTCGATTTACCTGTACCAAATTTTGAAGAAAATAATATTCTCTCATTATTTTCAATGTTAATGTGATTTTCGAATTCAGCGAAAATTTTATCTGTATCAATTCTAATTTCCATTTGTTACATTTTAATGTTTTTTTTCTCCACAAGATGCAGAAATAGATCATTTCAGGTGCCACTTTTAAACTTACTCAATACCTCTTCAACCAATATTACAGAATCTCTGAGTTGTTCACCCTCAACCAACGAAAGGAATCCGACTTTGCAATAGTTTTCTACCGTCTTAAATCCGTTTTCGAACTCTCTATAAGGTTGGTGATGG
>JAIXLO010000143.1 GCA_026931325.1 Chitinophagales bacterium
AGCATATACTTTAAAAATAATTTTTTAAATCAATTCAAAATGATACCTAAGAAATATATAGTAAATCCTTACATCATGAGTGATGAAGAAGATGATGAAAATAAAAAAGATGAAAAGCAAGAACAAATGAGTTCTTCTATGATAAAAAAAATTGAAAAACTATTTTTTGAAAAAAGAGCTGTTTATTTATGGGGAGTTGTAGAAGATAAATCAATAAAAGAAATAGTAAGCAAAATTTTATTATTAGAAGCAGATAAACCAGGTGAAGAAATAAAACTTTATATCAACAGCCCTGGCGGTGTTGTAACAAGTGGTATGGTTTTATATGATACTATTAAAATGATAAGTAGCCCTGTAAGTACAATATGTATGGGGCTTGCAGCAAGTATGGGCTCTATTTTATTAAGTGCTGGAGCAAAAGGAAGAAGATTTATTTATCCTCATGGAGAAGTGATGATTCATCAACCAAGTATAAGTGGTTATTATCAAGCAACAAGTGCAGATATAGAAATTCAAGCAATACAAATAGAAAAAACTAAACAATTGGGTGCAAAAATTTTAGCTGATAATTGTGGAAAATCTGTAAAACAAATATTAACAGATTTTGACAGAGACTATTGGATGGATGCTAAAGAAGCTGTTAATTATGGTATTGTAGATGAAGTAATAGATAAGCTTTAAACGCAAAATTTATCATTTTTTAAGAAAAACTATCATAAACAACTATAACTTTGTATAGAACATCTATATAAACATACAATATTTGTATAAAAATAGAGTTTAAAATATAGCAAATCAAATAATTTTTAATAATGGCAAAGCAAAGTCATTTACATTGTTCATTTTGTGGACGAGGACGTGATGAAGTAAAAATACTTATTGCAGGGCAAGAAGGACACATTTGTGAAGATTGTGTAGAACATGCTCAAGATATCATTAGTCAAGAACTTCATGGAAGTTCTGCTAAGCAAAATCAATTCTCTATTTCAAATAATTCAAAACTTACTGTACGTAAACCAAAAGAAATTAAAAAGTTCTTAGATGATTATGTAATAGGACAAGATGATGCAAAAAAAGTTTTAGCAGTCGCAGTTTATAATCATTATAAAAGAATAATGCAAAAGCAACAACAAAATGATGTTGAAATAGAAAAAAGCAATATTATAATGGTGGGTGAAACAGGTACAGGAAAAACACTACTTGCAAAAAGTATTGCTCGTATGCTAAATGTACCTTTTGCCATTGTAGATGCTACAGTATTTACAGAAGCAGGTTATGTAGGCGAAGATGTAGAAAGTATGCTTACACGTTTATTACAAAATTGTGATTATGATGTAGCTGCAGCAGAACGTGGTATTGTATATGTAGATGAATTAGATAAAATAGCTCGTAAAAACGATAACCCTTCAATAACAAGAGATGTAAGTGGAGAAGGTGTGCAACAAGGCTTATTAAAAATGTTAGAAGGAACAGAAGTATTAGTTCCACCACAGGGAGGAAGAAAACATCCTGAACAAAAAATGATTAAGGTAGATACAAAAAACATTTTATTCATTTGTGGAGGTGCCTTTGATGGTGTAGATAAAATTATTGCTAGAAGAATTAATACTAATGCAATAGGTTTCAATGTAAATAAAGAGGAGCAAGAAATGCAACGAAAAAATTTATTGCAGTTTGTCAATGCTCAAGATTTAAAATCTTTTGGCTTAATACCAGAATTATTAGGTCGTTTACCTGTTGTTACTCACTTAAATCCTTTAGATGCAGAAACTCTAAGAAATATTTTAACTGAGCCAAAAAATTCTCTCATCAAACAATTTACTAAGCTTTTTGAAATGGAAGATATTAAATTGATAATTGATGAAGAAGCTTTAAACTTTATGGTAAATAAAGCATTAGAATATAAATTAGGCGCAAGAGGTTTACGTAGTATTTGTGAAAGTATTTTAACTGACGCAATGTTTGAATTACCAGGAACTGACCAATCAGAATTACACATTACTGAAGAATATGCTCAAAACAAGTTTAATAAAAGCAAGATGAATATATTAAAAGTAGCTTAAAAATTTTTTTATAATTTTATTTCTTCCATCCACTTTTCAACCATTCTATAAGTAGCTGGACAATATTCTATATTTTGTTGATGTACATGAATATAATCTGTTACTTTTTTCTTTTTTAAATGAGGAAAACCTGCACAGTCAGCAGGTCTTACTTCATAAATCATGCACATATTATTTTCCATATTTAAAAATTGGCAAGGTTGTTTTTTATTCATCCAATCACCATCTTTCTTATCATAATACAACCATTTTTCTTTAAACTCTTCTTCAGACATTTCTAAATATTTGGAAATCCTTTTTATATCTTCTTTTGTAAATGTTGGAGTCATTTGCTTACAACAATTAGCACAGGTTAAGCAATCAATTTCTTTCCAAACTTCTGCATCAACTTTATCTACAATGGCATTAATATTTTTAGGAGGATTTTTTTCTACTTTACTTAAAAATTTTTTAAAGGCTTTTTTATGATGACGAACTTTTTGTTTAAAAGAACGTAAATTAACTGGTTGCATTTTTATTAAGATTTCTTTTTAAAATGTTAAACGAAAGTAAGTATTGTTTTTGAAATGATTTAAGCAATAAAATATGTGGTTTAAAAATTAACTACATTGCAATAGCTTTATTCTAATAAATAATTTTCAAAGTATGTGGGAGCCTTATAAAAAAGGATTTAAAAGCTGGCTACAATTAGAAAAATCTTTAAGCAACAATTCTATTGAAGCTTATTCAAGAGATATTGATAAACTAACAAGTTATTTAATAATTAAACAACAAATCCTCTCTCCTTCTGAAATTAAATTAAACGATTTACAAAAATTTATTCAATGGATTGGTGAATTAGAAATGACACCAGCGTCTCAAGCTCGTATTATTTCTGGTATAAGAAGTTTTTTTAAATATTGCCTCATAGAAGATATTATTACAAACGATCCATCCATTTTATTAGATACTCCAAAAACAAAAAGAAAATTACCTGATGTTTTAAGCTTTGAAGAAATAGAAAAAATGATTGCTCAAATTGATTTAAGTAAAACCGAAGGAACAAGAAATAAAGCAATTTTAGAAACTATGTATAGTTGTGGCTTGCGAGTAAGTGAAGTAGTGAATTTAAAAATTAGCTGCCTTTATTTAGACGTTGGATTTATTCGTGTAATAGGAAAAGGAGATAAGGAAAGACTTGTGCCTATTGGAAGCGATGCTATAAAATATATCAACTTGTATAAAGATACAATTAGAATTCATGCTCCATTAAAAAAAGGCTTTGAAGATATTTTGTTTTTAAATCGTTTTGGAAAATCTCTTTCAAGAATAATGATATTTTATATTATTAAAGATTTAGCTTTAGCAGCAGGAATTACAAAAAATATTTCACCACATACTTTCAGACATTCTTTTGCTACACATTTGGTAGAAGGTGGTGCCGATTTAAGAGCAGTACAAGAAATGTTAGGGCATGAAAGCATCACAACTACTGAAATTTATACACATTTAGATAGAGATTTTTTAAGAAGCACATTACATCAATTTCATCCTGCATTTAAAAAATAGTTTTTATTGAACTTTAATTGTTTTGATAAATTCTTTGTTGTTAAGTTTATTAATAACCTTAATAAAATAATTTCCTTCTCGAATATTAGAAGGAATGTTAAATAAATTAATTTCCTCTTTATTATTTATATGAATTTGTTGTGTATGCAATAAAACACTTTTATCATTTATCAATTCTACATAATAATTTCCTTTACTGTTTACCATTAAATTAACTACTTTTCCTTTGGTTGTAGGATTTGGGAAAATACTGATAGATTCTTTGCCAAATATTTTATATACTAAACTTTTCATAAAATAAATTTAAAGTATTACTAATAAATAAGAGATGTCATATACAAAGTATTTACATAAGATTTTTAATAAAAAAATAAGCTAATTATTAACCTGTTTTTCTAAAAATATTCCCTCTTTAAAACAATTCTTAAATTTTTAATAACAAGGTATTCATATATGTAAGATTAGATTTACCTTAGTGGCTTATGGCATTATCTGTAAGGCATATCAACAATTCAGCAGATGATAATTCTTTGCTGACTTCATATCAAGAAAGTTTAGACCAAAATATTTTGGCTACACTTTTTTTAAGGTATAATGATTTAGTTTTTGGTACTTGTATGAAATATTTAAAAGATGAAGAAGCAAGCCGTGATGCTGTGATGGATATTTACCAAGAACTTGTACAAAAACTTCCACAACATAAGGTAGAAAACTTTAAAAGTTGGTTATATGTGGTTACAAAAAACCATTGTTTAATGCAGTTAAGGAAAGATAAAAAAGCACCAACTGTAGAATTTGATGGGCAATTTATGCAATCAGAAGACTTTTCGCATCTTGATAATGTTTTAGAAAAAGAAAAACATTTACAAAGCCTTGAAAATTGTATTGAACAACTGAATGATGAACAAAAGAAAAGTATTCAATTATTCTATTTAGAAAATAAATGCTATAATGAAATAGCAGATATTACTGGAATAGAGTGGAATAAAGTTCGTAGCTTAATACAAAACGGAAGGCGTAACCTGAAAATTTGCATGGATAAAAATGTCTAACAATTCACAACATATTAAATACACTTTAGCAGATATAGAAAACTATCTGCAAAATAAATTAAGCAATACTCAAAGACATGCTTTAGAAAAAGCTGCCTTAACTGACCCTTTATTAGCTGATGCACTTGAAGGCTATAGCATTGCTAATTTGCAACAAGCAAAAGATTATTTAGCTTCAACAGAAAGTTTGATAAAAGTTGCTGCTAACAATAACACTTCAACACAACATAATTTTACTATTACAGATATTGAAAAATATTTCTCAAACCAATTAAGTAATGCTGAAAGGCATGCTTTAGAAAAAGCAGCATTAACCGATCCATTTTTAGCTGATGCAATAGAAGGCTATGAAATTGCTAATTTATCTAAAGCAAAAAATTATATTAATGAAACAGCACAAGCAATAAAAAATAAAGAAGCACAAAAAGCTAAAGTAGTGGCAATGCCATCTCGAAATAAACAATGGCTAAGAATTGCTGCAGGTATTATTTTAATGATTGGTGCTGGAACTACAATTTGGTGGATGAATCAAAAACCTGCTGATACAATAAGCCCTATTGCAAAAGTTACAAATACTGAAACTGTAACAGATTCAATTACTACAACTGAAACTCCTAAACAAAATGAAAATAGTACAGCAAAAAATTCAACTAAAGAAAATACTTTATCTAATAAAAATACTACTA
>JAIXLO010000092.1 GCA_026931325.1 Chitinophagales bacterium
GGATAAAGATGGTAATGTAAATCTTAGTCCTTTTTCTTTTTTCAATTTATTTTCTACCAATCCTCCTATTGTTATTTTTTCTCCTTCTCGTAGTGGTAGAGATAATCATTTAAAAGATACTTTTTTAAATGTATTAGAAGTGCCCGAAGTTGTTATTAATATTTGTGATTATGATATGGTGCAACAAGTAAGCCTTAGCAGTTGTGAGTATCCTAAAAATGTTGATGAATTTATAAAAGCTGGTTTTACAAAAGCAAAAGCAAATATTGTACAACCACCAATGGTTAAAGAAGCTAAAATAAATTTAGAATGTAAAGTAATTGAAACAAAAAGTTTAGGAGATAAAGGTGGTGCAGGACAATTAATTTTTGCAGAAGTAATTTTTATGCACGTTAATGAAAGTATTTTGAATGATGAAGGAACTATGATAGATCATAAAAAAATTCGTCATATAGCAAGACTTGGAGGAGATACTTATGCAGTAATGAATGAACAAAATTTATTTATTGTTCCTAAGCCAATTAAAGAATTAGGTATTGGTGTAGATGCTTTGCCAGAAAGTATTAGAAACAGCCCCATACTTACAGGAAATGATTTAGGCATGTTAGCCAATGTGCAGCATTTACCAGAAGTGAATATTGCTTTTGAAGATGAAAAACTAAAAAACATTATTCAATATTTTTCTATCAACCCAACAGAAATGGAAAAAGAATTGCATTTATACGCCAAAACATTATTGAGTCAAAAGAAAATTGATGATGCTTGGCAAGTGTTATTGGCTGGAGAAAATATTTAGGAATTACTCTTTTCCTTTTATATACTTTTTAATAGTAGCTTTATTTACCCACCATAATAACAGCAATACAATAACTGCTGCAATAATTGTGTAATAAGAAATAAATTTACTTACAAAAATATTTTGTGCTTTTAATAATGCAAACAATGCAAACTGCACAACAGCAATTAATATCAATGCTATTAATACAATAAAAATGTTGGGCGGAAAAAATTGTTTCATTAAAAAAGATTGTAACTGCTTTGGCGATGCTCCTAAAGTTATCAGTAATTGAATTTCATTTTTACAAGATGCAATAGTAAGTTGTATAAATAAAGTAAATACCAATAAAGCAAACAATAACATAACTGCTCCAGTAACCCAACTTACATTGGTTATTACATTAACTATTTGTCTGTACTTGCTAAATCTTGTTTTATCTGCATCTGTTGTTAATCCATTATCTTTTAAAAACTGTACCAATGCTGGGTTTCCAGGGTCTTTTGTTCTAATCACTACTCTGCCTGGGTTAGTAGTTTTCTTATTGCCAAATTTTTCGTTAGCCCAATTCATAAAACTTTGAGGCACTAATACACTGGATATTCTATCACTAAAACCTACAATACGTCCAATATAACTTTGCACTTGTCCATTGGTGTTGTATAAATTTACTTTAAAGTTCATCATCTTTAAAGCATCTGGAGTAATTTGAGGATAACCTTGAGAAATAGAAAATTGAAAATTATAAATATCTAAAAACATATTTGGAATAATCATAGGAATAAAATTCGATTCTTCATTCCAATTCCAATCTTTACTATTTACATCAATAAAATCATTTTGTACACTTTCAAAAGCAATATCAGTATAAAAAGGAAAGGAGCTTATTAAACTTTCAATAGATGCTTTAAATCGTCCACCACTTATATTTCCCACAGCATCAATAAAAGGTTGTTTTTTTAATTTGGTTAAAACTTCATCGCTTAAAATAGTTGCATTTACAGTATTGTTATTAACTACTTTATTAATCACTAAAAAATTAGCAGTACTATCTGTATTACTTTTTCCATGAAGCAGTTGATTATAATTAGCCTGAATTTGAATTGCCAAAAGAATTAATAATAAAGCCACAGAAAGCCCAACAAAAGCCATGATAAATTTTGTTTTACCCGCCGATGTTTTAATTATTTTTTTTAATAAAGTAAATAGCATGAAAAATCATTTAAAGGCTTAATTGTTTGGAATAATTGAAATGATTGTCATCATCTAAATCTGTTAATACAAAACCAGCATTTCTCTTAGCACATTCTTCTGCAATTAAGGTAGCAGCAATAGTAATATTTTCTTTATCTAAGTGGCTAAAAGGTTCATCCATCAATAACAGTTCAAATGGTTGTATCAATGCTCTGATAATGGCTATACGTTGTTGTTCTCCATAACTACAAAGCCCTGTACGTTGATGTAAAATATGTGTAACACCTAATTTTTCTGCCATTAAATCTATTGTTGAAGCATCGTAATAAGGTTTTGGTAAAACTCTTTTCAGTTCTATATTTTCTCTGGCAGTAAGATTTGGAAATAACCTTAAATCTTGAAAAATAATACTCAACTTTTGTTGCCTTGTTTCAGCAATAATATTTTCATTAGTGTTGTTTGATAAAAAATCATTCCACAACATTTCACCATCAAAATCAAATCTTATTTTATATAAAATATGAATTAAAGTAGTTTTACCAGTGCCACTTGGAGCTTTTATTTTTACCCAATCCTTACTTGAAAAATGTTGTACAGCATTCCATACATCAGATTTTTTTGAAAGCAATTTTTCTTTTAGTGGTATAGGAACAATATTGTTAAGTATAATTTGCATTATTATAAATCTATTGTTGCCGAAAATAGAAAGAATAAATTAAAAGATAAGTAAGGTTTTATCTTTTAAAAAAACATCTTACAAAAAATTTTCTTACAAAAAATTATTATATCAAAATAATTCCAAAAACTATAACTTTGTGGCTTTATTTAAAGATAAATATATCTTTTAATAACAAACCATTAACTAATTAAAAATTTCACAGGAAATCTAAATCAATTATTATGAGCAATTTCACTATGTTACTTAGTTTACAGAAAATTGCAGGTCTTCTTTCATTAGCTGGTGCACTACTTATAGTTGCAGTAGTCATCTTTTTATTAAAGAGTGCTACTATTAGTGAAGATAAAACAACTGCAAAAGAAAAAGTTTACAAACTACGAAGCCGTTATATATGGAGTATTATAATTGTTGCAGTAGTTTTATTAGCTTATTCATTTAGGTCGTTACCTTATTCTCTTATGAAAGCAAAAGCTGACACAGAAGTTAGTGTTGTTGCTTATCAATGGGGTTGGAAAATGGAAAAAGGAATTTATAATGGTAAGTTAGATGATTTTAAAGGTTCAAACGAAATTGAATTACCAGTAAATAAGAGTATTAAATTTATTGTTACCTCAATAGATGTAAATCACAACTTTGCTATTTATAATAGCGATGGTGTTTTAGTTGCACAAACACAAGCAATGCCACAACATAAAAACAATCTTCAATACAGATTTAAAGAAAAGGGCGAATACAAAATATTTTGCTTAGAATACTGTGGTACTGCACATGATTTTATGGTAGGAACAATTCACATTAATTAACCCTTTTAAGAAAATAATTATGATACAAATAGATTCTACTGAAATAAAAAAACAAAAAAAACTTGCTCTTACTTGGGCGATAACATTTTTAATTCTTTTTCCAGTTCTAATTACACTTGGACTTTTAATGAGATTAAGACAAGGTGAAATAACAGAAACAGGTCCATCTGAATTTTTCTCTTACATGACTTTGCATGGCTTAGGAATGGCTGGCATACTATTTACTTTTGCATTTGCAGCTTTATGGTATTTGAATAGTACACGCTATGTAAGACTTAATTTAAAATTTGGTTGGTTTTTATATTTTCTCATTTTAATTGGTGTTGTAGGATTATTATATGGAACATTAATAGGAAAATTTGGTCCTGGTTGGTATATGCTTTATCCATTACCTTTTAAAGGAACATTTTGGCCTGCATGGGCAACAAAAGTTTCAGTTATTTCTTTAATTATTCTTGGTGTTGCATGGTTGCTTGGTATTTTACACATGATTTATGCTTTAGCAAAACAATATGGTGGATTAACTAATTTATTGGGTTGGCAATATTTAGGTAAAAAAGAAAATATTACAGAAATACCATCAGTTGTACTTATTACAACCATTAGTTTAATACCTGGTGTATTTGCATTAATTATTGGTGCAGCAATGCTAATTATGTATTTACTACAAAGTTTTGAGCCTTCATTAGCATTTGATCCTTTAATGATGAAAAATATGGTAATGTTTTTTGGACATACTCTCGTAAACATTACAATGTATTGTGCTGTTGGTTGGGTGTATGCTTTATTGCCAGAATTTACTCATAGAGAATGGAAAGTAAATAAAGCTGTTGTGTATTCTTGGAATGCATCTTTCTTCTTTATTCTTTTTGCTTATTTACACCACTTGTATATGGACTTTGTTCAACCAACATCATTACAATATTTAGGTCAAGTAGTTTCATATTCAAGTGCAATACCTGCTACAGGGATAACCATGTTTGGTGTAATAGCTCAAGTATATCATGCTAAAATGAAATGGAGTATTATTCCTTTAATGTTTTTATTTGGTATGGCAGGTTGGGCAATTGGGGGCTTTGCTGCTGTAGTTGATTCTACAATAGCTCTTAATAGTTCTTTGCATAATACACTTTGGGTTCCTGCACACTTTCATACTTATATGTTAATGGGTGTTGTATTATTCATTTTTGGATTCTTATTCTATTTATTCTCTGGAAAAGATAAAGAAGAAAAAGATGGACTTGGCAAAGCAGGATTTTGGATTTTTGTTTTAGGTAGTTATGGATTTTTATTAATGTTTTATTTAGGAGGCTTAAACAGTGTTCCTCGTAGATACTCCAATTACTCTGGTTTAGAAATAGATCATGTAAGAGAAACAGGTGCTCACTTAGCTCAATGTGCAGCATTATTTGTTGGTGTGTTATTAGTAGGTTTAATACTAATGTACCTCTCACTATTTTGTAAACTTATACAACAAAAAGTTTCTACAAAAGAGAGTAATTCCTAAAAAAATATCTTAGAATTAACTTATAGCATCATTTGTGTATGATATTGATACATGAGTGATGCTATATACTTTTATAAACAAGATGAAAGGTGTAGTTTTGAATTTTTAAAATGAAAAAATTTCTTATTCCCATATTATCACTAATTATTTGCACTACAGTTATTTGGAAGTGGACTTTTGGCTTTAACGATTTTACCATTTTTTCTTATACACTTACAAAAGCAGGAAAAATTCCAAGAGAATTTCCAAAAATAAATTTAGTAGATCAAAATGGCAAAGTGTTTAATATTGAAAATAAACAGAAATATATTTTAATAAATTTTGTGTACTTGAATTGTCCAAATGTTTGTCATAAAGTAAATAATAAGTTAGAAGAAATTTATCATTTAATAGATACTAATATCGTTCCTTCTCAGTTAGAATTTGTAACTGTAAGTTTTGATGTAAAAAACGATAATATTGAAAGAATAGAAAAGTATAGGAGCTATTTTGGTAATAATATTGATGGCTGGACTTTTGCTTTGCCTTATCAGGTAAATGAAAAAGATTTTCAACAATTTTTAAAAAGCATTGGTATATGGGCTTATAAAATGCCAGAATCAAATGTTATTAATCACTCTATATATTTATTTCTTATTTCGCCAGAAAATAAAATTATTAAAACATTTGATCCTGCAAGAGAAACAAATGCTTTTATTATTGAACAAATTGAACAATGCTTAAAAGAAAAATAACTTTATCAATAACATTACCACTTATTGTAATAGCCTTTTATCTAATATCCTTTTATTGGAATGAATGGTTTTGTATAACAATGCCTCGTCATCAATTAGTGCAATTACCATCCATGTTTTTTTTAGGAATAATTTTAGCATTGTGTTTTCCTAAGTTATTTATAAATGATATTTCTTGGAGTATTGCTACATTAATTTTTATAATGGCTTCTCTTATTTTTTGGATGTTGCCACATTCAATAGATTATGCTGTCATAAATAATTCATTCAACAGATTAATGCATATAAATATGCTACTTGATGGGTTTTTATTAGTATTAGTTTTTAGAAAAATTTTCTTTGAACTAAAAATTTTATTTCTTGGAATGATAACAGCAATGCTGCTTGCATCAGGTATTACACTAAGCGTATTCAATATTTTGCTTTGTAGCTCTTTTACAATTGAGCAGCAAAAACAAACAGGACATTCATTAATAATTATTGCAACTGCAATGTTTGTTTTTACTGCATTTATTTTTTTTAGAACTTTAAAGCAACAATCAAAAAGTTGATGTTTATATATTTTTTACCAACCCAAAATCCAAGCAAAAATTAAAGGAGCTACAATTGTTGCATCACTTTCTACAATAAATTTTGGTGTATGAATATCTAATTTTCCCCAAGTAATTTTTTCATTTGGTACAGCACCACTATATGAGCCATAAGATGTAGTAGAATCACTTATTTGGCAGAAATAGCTCCAAAAAGGAACATCATGCCATTCTAAATCTTGATACATCATTGGTACTACACAAATTGGAAAATCTCCTGCAATGCCACCACCTATTTGAAAAAATCCTACTCCTTTACCAGCAGAATTATTTCTGTACCAATCTGTAAGCCAAACCATATATTCTATACCACTTTTTACAGTGCTTGCTTTTAGCTCTCCTTTAATTACATAGCTTGCAAAAATATTTCCTGTTGTACTATCTTCCCATCCTGGCACAATAATAGGAATATTTTTTTCTGCTGCTGCTAAAATCCAACTATCCTTAGGGTCTATTTCATAATACTGTTTTAAATCTCCACTTAAAACTGTTTTATATAAAAATTCATGAGGGAAATATCTTTCACCTTTTGTTTCAGCATCTTTCCATTGTTTTACTAAATGTTTTTGTAATCTTCTAAAAGCTTCTTCTTCTGGAATACAAGTATCTGTAACTCTGTTATAATGATTTTCTAATAAATTCCATTCATCCTGTGGAGTTAAGTCTCTATAATTAGGAACTCTTTTGTAATGATTATGGGCTACAAGGTTCATTACATCTTCTTCTAAGTTTGCACCAGTACAAGTAATAATATGTACTTTATCTTGTCTAATCATTTCTGCTAAAGAAATTCCTAACTCAGCTGTACTCATTGCTCCAGCTAAAGTAATCATCATTTTACCTCCATCTAATAAATGTGCTTCATAACCTTTAGCAGCATCTACCAAAGAAGCAGCATTAAAATGTCTGTAATGATGTTGTATAAATTGTGAAATAGGACCCTTATTCATAATTCTATTTTTATTTTAATTAAAAGAATGAGAGCAAAAGTAATTCATAAAATAGTATTATAATTATTTAGCTGTTATATCAATAATTATGCAGCATTCGTTCTATATTTTGCTTTTCTAAAAAAGAGTAATTCTGTAAGAAGAATTAATAAGATACTTAATGCTGTACTACCAATAACTTTTCCTATAAATAAAGAAAAATCTCCAAATTGTAACCACTCGATTAATACAAGATAAAAATGATGAATAAAAGTAAGCAATACTACATACAAACTATAAGGTGCAAAACCCATACTCTTAATACTTGGTTCAATATAGCTTTGTTCTGTAGCTTCCTGAGGTATTAAGATATTTAACAAAAATGGGCGTAGATAAGCAATTAAAACAGTGGGTGCTGTATAAAAGCCATACCATCCTGTAAAACTGTCTAAAGTAAATCCAAAAAGAAAAGCAACAATTAATAAATTAAATCTGCTAATATTAAATGGAAGCCATAAAATATATAAGAAGTATAAATATGGAACAAAAAATCTATTTATTGGTGGTACTTGATTAAGTATATATACTTGTACCAAAATAAAGAGTATAAATCTGATAATATATTTCAAAAAATTATTCATCATTCTTCTGTTTTCTTGTTAATCTTTCCTGCTCTGCATAATAAACATTTTTTATTATATACACATATTGAATACTAAAGAAATCTGTTGATGTTCTAAGTTTTAAATTATTAAAACTTGTTGCTGTTTCTGGATTAATTTTTACTACCGTTCCTATCATAATATTAGAAGGGAAGTTGCTTGAATAGGTACTTGTAACAACAGTATCTCCAATAGCTACATGAGCAGATTTGCTTACTTTACGCATTATAACAAAATGAGGGTCTGCACCATCCCATTCAATATCTCCCATGCTATTATTTTTTTTCAGCATAGAGCTAATACGCATATTTCTGTGCAGTAAACTCATTGCTCTGCAATAATTATCACTTACTTCAACTACAATACCTACAACTCCTTGAGGAGATATAACACTCATTCCTTTTTCAACGCCTTGTTTTCTTCCTCTTTCAATTTCTAAATAATTTGTGTTAGATGAAACAGTATTTCCAACAACTCTTGCAGGTAAATAAGTATATTTTCTAAATCTGTTTAAAGAATCTATAAGTAAAGTATCTGTACGAAATAAAATTGAAGTATCGGAAATTTCAAAATCAGATTTTAATAAATTTCTTAATCGAGCATTCTCATCATTAAGTTGTTTATTTATTTTTTTTAATGAAAAATATTCACTTACCGATGAATATCTTTTATTAATATTTCCTGTAACCTCGTTAGCTGTAGCAGCAAAAAATGCTTCATGTGTTTTACTACTTTTACTTAGCATAATAATGCAAATAATCTGTAATATTAAAAAACACAGAAAAATAAAATAACGCCTTATAAAAAGAAAAATATTTTTCACAGAAAATATATAATGCTGTTTAGTTGACGGCTTGTGTTATCTCATAATAAATGGATAACGTTGATAATTTTTTAAAGCAAGCCCTGTGCCTCTTACAACACTCTTTAATGGATCGTCTGCAATATGAACAGGTAATTTAATTTTAGCACTTAATCTTTTGTCTAATCCACGTAATAAAGCTCCTCCTCCTGTTAAATATAATCCTCTACGATAAATGTCTGCAGCAAGTTCTGGTGGTGTTGTTTCAAGTGCCTTTAATATAGCTTCTTCAACTTTAAAAATACTTTTATCCAATGCTTCTGCTACTTCTTGATAGCTAATCATTATTTGTTTAGGAATACCAGTTACTAAATCTCTTCCATTAACAGGCATATCGTCTGGTGGATTATCTAAATCTTTTATAGCTGCTCCTACATGTATTTTAATTTGTTCTGCAGTACGTTCACCAATTAATAAACTATGATATCTACGTAAGGCTTCCATAATATTTGCAGTAAACTCATCACCTGCAATTCTTATACTTTGATCACATACAATACCAGCTAAAGCAATCACTGTAATGCCTGTAGTTCCTCCACCAATATCAATAATCATATTTCCTACTGGTTCTTCTACATCAATACCAATACCTAAAGCGGCAGCCATTGGTTCATGAATCATATAAACTTCTTTTGCTCCAGCTTGTTCAGCACTATCTCTTACTGCACGTTTTTCTACTTCTGTTATTGATGAAGGAATACAAATAACCATTCTCCAGCTTGGAGGAAATAAGGGTTTTTTGGGATATACTAATTTTATTAATTCTCTTATCATCAATTCTGCAGCATTAAAATCTGCAATTACACCATCTTTTAAAGGACGAACTGTTTTAATATTTTCATGCGTTTTTTCATGCATTAAAATAGCTTTTTTACCAACCGCTAAAACTTCTTTTAAATTATTTCTATTTAATGCAACAATGCTTGGTTCATTTACAACAATATCATCATTATGTATAATTAATGTATTGGCTGTACCTAAATCCATTGCTATTTCTTGTGTAAAAAAACTGAATATTCCCATGTATATAAGTTAAATAATTTTTTATAAATAATTGTAATGAGCAAAAGTGAAATAAATAAATGGATAAACAAAGCCTAAAGTACAGAATTTTTAAGAGTTCTATAAAATTTTAAAATTATTAGAGTATTGCAGAAGTTAATGGTTTCAAATAATTAAAGAATAGTTTAATATCCATACTCTTTTAATTGTAATTCATTATCTCTCCATTTAGGTTTTACTTTTACAAACAATTCAAGAAAAATTTTGTTGCCTAAAAACTTTTCAATGTCTTGCCTGGCTAAAGAACCAATTTGTTTTATCATTTTTCCTCCTGCACCTATAATTATTGATTTTTGGGTTTCTCTTTGAACAATAATATCAGCTTGAATTTTAATTAATGTGCTTTTTTCTTTGTATTCATTTACCATAACTGCTACATGATAAGGTATTTCATCTTCAAACAATTCATATACTTTTTCTCTGATAATTTCTCCAACAAAAAAACGAGTTGGCAAATCCGTTAAATCTTCTTCATTATAAAAAGGCTCTCCATCAGGCAATAATTCAATAATAGCCTTTAATAATTTTTCTAAATGATATTTCTGTAATGCAGAAATTTTAATAATTTTTTTTGCATAGGTCTTATCTGCAAAGAATTTTTCTGCTTCTGCAATTTTCCCATTTTTAGCTTCATCTATTTTATTAAGAATTAAAATTGTTGGAACAGTTAATTTTAATTGCTTAAAAATTTCATCACAGCTTTCTAAATCATCATTTACATCTATTACCAATAAAGCTACATCAGCATCTTCCAAAGCATTTTTTACAGAAGCCATCATTTTTTCGTGTAGTTTATATTTAGCTTCAATAATTCCTGGTGTATCTGAAAAAATAATTTGATATTTATCTTCTTCTGTTAAAATTCCTTTTATTCTATGTCTTGTGGTTTGAACTTTATGTGAAACAATAGCTAATTTTTCTCCTAATAAGGCATTTAATAAAGTGCTTTTACCTGCATTAGGTTTTCCAAAAATATTTACAAAACCAGATTTCATTATCGTTAAAAATATGAATGGTAAAATTATAAATTGTGTAGATAAAAAATAAAGCCCTGAAACTCAGAGCTTTATTTTAGTTGCGAGGATAGGGATCGAACCTATGACCTTCGGGTTATGAGCCCGACGAGCTACCGCTGCTCTACCTCGCGGTATGATGGAGTGCAAAAGTAGCCGTGAAAACTATCTCTACCAAAATTAATTTTATTTGGCTATGATCTTTATTGTTTGTTTTCACAATATCTTCAATACTCAACCCTTACTTTTGCACGCAAAATTGAAGGAATATGATAAAAATTGCCGTTGCAAAAGGAGATGGAATTGGTCCAGAAATTATGGATGCTACTCTTAAAATATTTAATGCTGCCAAAGTTCCATTAGAATATGAAATAGTAGAAATGGGTAAATGGGTTTTTGATAAAGGCTATAGCAATGGTATGACTCCTGAAGCTCAAAAGACAATTGAAAATCTTGGTATTTTATTTAAAGGTCCAATGGAAACTCCAAAGGGCAAAGGTGTTAAAAGTGTTAATGTTACTGCTCGTAAAACATGGAATACTTATGCTAATAAAAGAACTTTTCAAACATTGCATGGTGTAGATACTGTTTTTAGTAAAGCTGGAATTCCTATTGATATAACTATTGTTCGTGAAAATATTGAAGATACTTATGGTGGAGTAGAACACATGCTTACACATGATGTAGCCTTGAGTAGAAGATTTATTACAAGACCTGGCAGTACTCAAGTTATTCGTTATGCTTTTGAAATGGCTAAAAAGAAAGGAGCTAAAAGAATTACTTGTGGTCATAAAGCCAACATCATGAAAATAACTGATGGATTATTTTTAGAAGTGTTTTATGAAATAGCAAAAGAATACCCTGAATTAAAAGCTGATGACGTAATTGTAGATGATTTGTGTATGAAATTAGTAATTAGACCCGATTTATTTGATGTGGTTGTATTAACTAATTTACAAGGAGATATTGTAAGTGATTTATGTGCAGGTTTAGTTGGTGGTTTAGGTTTTGCACCAAGTGCTAATATTGGTGATCATATTTCAATTTTTGAAGCAGTACATGGAACAGCACCAGATATTGCAGGAAAAAATATTGCTAATCCAACTGCTTTGTTATTGAGCGGTATTGGAATGTTGCAACATTTAGGTTTAATGGAAAGTAGTACATTAATTGAAAATGCTTTATTATATACTTTAGAGAGTGGCGTACATACTGGTGATTTTGGCAATAAATCAACTACTGCTTTAAATACAACAGATTTTGCAGATGCTATTATTGCCAACTTTGGCAAACAACCAAAACATAATCCTAAACCTGACTTAGATGATATACCATACTCTTGTACAGTTTTACATTTAGATAAAAATCCAATGTTAGAAACAAAAGAAAATGTTGCTGAAAAAATTGTTGGTGTTGATATGTTTATTGAAAGTAATGTGCAACCAGAGGAATTGGCAAAAAAATGTTTACGACATGCTGGTGTAAAATTTCAATTAGTAAATATTAGTAATCGTGGTACACAAGTTTGGCCAACAGGAAGTCGTTATACAAATCTTGTAAACCAATATAATGCTCGTTTTGAAAGTGTTGAAGGAGAAGCTTTAAACCAACAAGATATTATTGGTTTATATGTAAGCCTTAGTGGTGATTTTAAAATTTGTAGTTTAGAAGTTTTAAATAGTTGGGGTGAAAAAAGAGGTTATAGTTTAGCACAAGGTCAGTAATAATTTTTTTATAATGATAACACTTAGAAGAGCTGAAAGAAAAGATTGTAAAAGGTTGTTAGAACTTATACAAGAATTAGCAACTTATGAAAAAGCTCCTAATGAAGTTACAGTAACTCTAAAACATTTTGAAGAAAGTGGATTTGGCAAGCAACCAGTTTGGTGGGGCTTTGTTGCAGAAGAAAATAATATAATCATTGGTTTTGCTTTGTATTATATTAGATATAGTACATGGAAGGGACAAAGAATGTATTTAGAAGATATTTTAGTTACTGAAAAAATGCGTGGCAAAAAAATTGGCTCATTACTTTTTGAAAGATTAATTGAAGAAGCAAAAGAAAAAAAATTAAATGGTATAGTTTGGCAAGTGCTTGAATGGAACGAACCTGCCATAAATTTTTATAAAAAATACAACGCACATTTTGATGATGAATGGATTAATGTAAGCATTGAAGTATAAGGCTTTTGGCTATTCATCATTAATAGTTAAATAAGGCTCTATTTTATGATATACTTCATCGGTTAAGAAAATAATTTTTTGCTTCATATCATTTAATGATTTATACAAGCCATATTTTTCTCTTTGTATGATAATAGCTTTTGCTAACGATTTTTCAATATAAGGGTGTGAACTTAATTGAAATTCTGAAGCTGTATTAATGTTTATTTTTTTAATTGCAATAGCAGAGATGTATAAATATGGCGTAATGCTATTAAATAAAGAATCTGTCATTTCTCTTACTTCTCTTATTTGTTGTATTTGCAAAAAGCCTCCTAATTTATCTCTGTAATTAACTATTTTGTATGGTATTGAAAAACCAATATTGGGTATTTGTTTCAATTGTTGGGGTGTTGCTGTGTTTATGTCTAATAATATTTTATTGTTGTTTTCTGTAGTCTTTCTTTTCTCATAAATATAAGTTTGTGTAGGAGCAATTCTTATATAAGGAATAAGCCTATCAGCTTCTTCTTTCTTTAAACCCCATATTTTTCTAATGTCCTCAGCAGTTTTAAACCTTCCTCCTTTGCTTGTATAGTTTAATATTGTTTGAATAGTTTTTTCTCTTAATCCTAATTTTCTCCATCCATCAGCATCAATTGTATTTGGATCGAAATAAAATAACTCTACTATTAAATCTGTTTCTGTATTAAACCCATCATTTTGTTCATTAGTATAATTGGTTGTTGATTTTGATTTTACTTTTTGTTGTTGAATATGAATAATGCTATCAACAAATGATTGGCTAACTATTGTTTTATTATGCTTTTTAAATAAAAAATAAGGAAATATGATGCTAGCAATAATGATAATAAGTAATATAGCAATAGCTATTCTTTCTTTTTTAGAAAATGAAAAATAGTCTTTTATTATTTTATGCATAATAAAATTTCATTTAAATAATCAACTGCAAGCCATCATAAGCAAGCTGCATATTTGATGGTAGCTGCTTATTAATTTGTTCATGCTTTCCAAGTTGATGACTTATATGTGTAAAAAAAGCTTTTTCAATTTTCAGTTCTGTAGCTAATGCTATTGCTTCATCTAATGTAAAATGTGAAATATGTTTTTCTTTTCTTAAAGCATTTAATACTAAAACTTTTGCTCCTCTAATTTTCTCTTTTTCATTTTCATCAATTCTATTTGCATCTGTTATATATACAAAATCTCCAAACTTAAATCCATATACGGGCATTTTTAAATGCCATACTAAAATAGGTTGAACAGGAATATTTCCAATAATAAAAGAGTTGTTATCAATTGTATGAACTACTAAGTTTGGTATTCCAGGATATTTATTTTCACTAAAAGCATAATAAAAATCTCTTTGTAAAGCTTCTTCTGTTAAAGTATTTGCATAAATATGCATTGGCTGCTTACTAAAAAAATTAAATGCTCTAACATCGTCTAATCCTGCAATATGATCTTTGTGTGGATGTGTAAATAAAACTGCATCTAATTTTTTAGTATGCGTTCTCAGCATTTGATATCTAAAATCAGGTGTTGTATCAACAACAATTGTTGTATTGTCTGATTGAACAAGAATACTGCTTCTTAATCTTTTATCTTTTTTATCAGTTGATGAGCAAACATTGCATGAACAACCAATCATTGGTATACCACTACTTGTACCTGTACCAAGAAATGTTATTGTTAATTTAGGTATTGACACATTTCAAATCTACAAGAAAACTTCTTATTATTTAATGAATTTTATAAAAAATAAAAAGCCCCTTTCGGGGCTTAAAGCTATTTTATAAATAAAAATTTATTCGGCAGAAGAAGGTTTTGCTAAACCTAATTTTGCTTCAAAACTTAATGTTGCATGTGGTACAGCACGTAAACGAGCCTTATCAATTAATTTTCCTGTTACACGGCAAATACCATAAGTTTTATTTTCTATTCTTATTAATGCTTTTTTAAGATTATCAATATAGCTAATTGTTCTACTTGCCATTTGACTCACTTGCTCACGTTCCATACTTAAACTTCCATCTTCCATTGTCATATAACGTCCATCATCATTATCACCTCCTTCATCTTTTCTTGTAATTACTCCTTGAAAATATGCTAACTCTTTTTGTGCTGCTTCTAATTTTTTTAAAATTAAATCTTTAAACTCTGCAAGTTCAGCATCACTATATCTTACAATAGGTGTTGATGGTTTTGCTTTTTGTGTTCTATTTTCTAATGATGTATAACTTGGTTTATAAGGAATACTTGACTTTACAGTTGTTTTAGGAATTTTAATTTCTTTTACGGGTTCCTCTTTCTTTTTAATAGGCTTTTGAATTAATGGAATATAGCTTGTAGATTTTTCTATTCCACTAGCCTTTGTTGTTTTAGGAGCTGTTTTTTTCAATATAGTTCCTGCTTTTATAATTTTTTTCTTTGTTTCTGTAGTTTTGGGTTCTTTAACTTTTTTAACTGGTTTATCAACTTTCTTAGTAGTAGGTTTTACAGCTACTTTCTTTGTAGAAACTATTTTTTTAGCAGGTTTAGCTACTTTTTTATTAGTAACTTTTTTTGCTGGCTTTGTTGCTTTCTTTGAAGCAGATTTAGCTACTTTTTTACTAACAGCTTTTTTATCTGTTACTTTTTTGGTAGGAGTAGCTTTTTTTGCTGGTTTAGTTGCCTTTTTAGAAGCAGATTTAGCTACTACCTTTTTTGCAGGAGCTGTTTTTTTTACTGGCTTTGATGCCTTTTTCTTAGCAGTTTTTTTTGTAGCCATAAATTATACTTTTTTAGTTACTGCAATTTTTAGCAAATTACCATTTACTTCTATTTCAAAAATATTTTTTTGTTCAGAAGTTGTAACCCAATCAATGGAATCAGCTAAAATTTCGCCGCAAATATAAGTTTTATATTCATTCAAAGAGTTTAGAATATTTTCAGAAACTCCATTTTTTTCTATTTGTATGAAAATACGGTCTGTAAGTTCAAAATTTTGTTCTTTTCTAATATTTTGTACACGATTTATGAACTCTCTTGCATCGCCTTCACTTTGTAATGTTGGAGTAATGGAAATATCTAAGGCAACTGTAAGGCTTCCTTTAGAAGCTACACTCCAACCTTGTATATCTTCAGCTGTAATTTCTACATCGTTGGCTGATAATTGAATGTCTAAAGCTGAAAGTTTAAGGTTTAAAATTCTGTTTTGTTCTAATTCTCCAATTTGTTGCTGACTAAAGTTGCTGATTAAATTAGCAGCTTCTTTCATATTTGCTCCTAATTTGCTGCCTAATGTTTTAAAATTAGCTTTTATTTTTTTCTTAATTACTCCTTCTGTTTCTGTTACATATTGAAGTTCTTTTACGTTTACTTCACTTTTAATTAAATCTTCTACTTTTTGTAATTGTTCTTTCATTGAAGGATTAAGAACAGGAATCATTACTTTTTGTAAAGGTTGCCTAACTTTAATATTTACCTTTTTACGAATTGATAAAACCAAAGAACAGGTATCTTGTGCTAATTGCATTCTTTCTTCTAATGCAGTATTTATAAAAGATTCGTTTGCTTTTGGATATAGTACATGATGTACGGAAGCTGTATCAAAACGTTTGGTTACTTTATTCAATTTTTGAAAAATTGCATCACTAAAGAATGGAGAAATTGGTGCAATTAATCTTACTAAAGTTTCTAAACATTCATATAAGGTTTGATATGCTGCAATTTTATCTGCTTCATATTCTCCTTTCCAAAATCTTCTTCTGCATAAACGAACATACCAGTTGCTTAAATGTTCATCAACAAATTCTTCTATTAATCTTCCTGCAACAGTTGGTTCATAATCATCCATTGCTTCGTTACATTTTTTTATTAATGTGTTTAAAGAAGATAAAATCCATCTATCAATTTCTGGTCTTTCAGTTAATGGAATATAATCTTGCTCAAATGCAAATCCATCAACATTTGCATACAATACAAAGAATTGATATGTGTTGTAAAGTGTTCCAAAAAATTTACGTTGTACTTCTTGTATGCCAGCAATATCAAATTTTAAATTATCCCAAGGACTTGCATTTGTAATTAAATACCAACGTGTAGCATCTGCTCCATATTTTTCAATAGTTTCAAACGGATTAACAACATTGCCCAAACGTTTACTCATTTTATTTCCATTCTTATCCAACACTAATCCATTACTTACAACAGTTTTATAAGCCCTGCCATCAACATTGTTTGTTGGCAAACCTGCTTTGGTTAATTCTTCTACAACACTTTCTTTAATGAGTGAACCAATTGCATGCAAAGTATAAAACCAGCCACGTGTTTGATCTACACCTTCAGCAATAAAGTCTGCAGGATAATTTTGAGCAAATAATTCTTTATTTTCAAAAGGAAAATGTTGTTGTGCATAAGGCATGGCACCACTATCAAACCAAACATCTACTAAATCTGGTACACGTTTCATTGGTTTACCAGAAGGTGATTTTAAAATTATATTATCAACTTGTGGTTTATGCAAATCTGTTATTTCTTTTATAGGGCTTTCAGGATGAATATTTTCTTTCAATTCAGCAATTGAGCCTATACAAATTTCTTCTTCACCATCTTCTGTACGCCAAACTGGTAAAGGAGTTCCCCAATATCTGCTTCTGCTCAAATTCCAATCAACCATATTTTCTAACCAATTGCCAAAACGCCCTTCTCCTGTACTTTTTGGTTTCCAGTTAATGGTTTTATTTAGTTCAACCATTCTATCTTTTAAGGCTGTTGTTTTTATAAACCAAGCATCTAACGGATAATATAAAATGGGTTTATCTGTTCGCCAACAATGAGGATAATTATGGTCGTATTTTTCTTTCTTAAATAACTTTCCTTCTTCTTGCAACTTCAATACAATTCTATCATCTACACTTAAATATTTTTTTAAATCTTTTACTTTACCGTTAGCTTCTAATATTTGTTTTTGATGTTTAAATTCTGTTTCTTTTTCTGCATCTGTTAAATAAGCTTCTTTCACATATTCGTTACCATATAAAAACACATCATCTTTTATTCCTTCTAAAAATTTTCCTCTTTTATCAACCATTGTTAAAATACCAATATCATATTTTTTACCTACTCTAAAATCATCTGCACCAAAAGCAGGAGCAGTATGTACAATACCTGTTCCATCTTCTGTTGTAACAAAATCTCCTATTAAAATTTTAAAAGCATTTGGGTTGTCTGTTTTGTTAGCTTCAAAAGGAAGTAGTTGCTCATAATGAATGCCCTCTAAATCTTTTCCTTTAAATTCTGCAATAATTTTATAAGGAATTATTTTGCTTTCAGAAGAATAATTTTCAAAGTCTGCATTTTCTCCTTCTGCCTTGAAATACTTATGTAGCAATGCTTTTGCAAGAATTACATTAATTGATTGATGGTTAATTGGAGAAAAAGTTTTTACTAAAACATATTCAATATTTGTACCAACAGTTAAGCCTAAGTTTGATGGAAGTGTCCAAGGTGTTGTTGTCCAAGCTAAAAAATAAACATCTTCTTTTAGGTTTTCAATTTTGAGTTTTGACTTATCAGACACTTTAAACATTACAGTAGCACTGGTGTCTTTTACATCTTTATAAGTGCCTGGTTGGTTTAATTCATGACTTGATAATCCTGTACCAGCAGCAGGAGAATATGGTTGAATACTGACACTTTCGTACAATAAATTTTTATTGTAGAGTTGTTTTAATATCCACCATAAACTTTCAATATAATTATTTTCAAAAGTGATATATGGGTTGTTTAAATCAACCCAATAACCCATTTTAGTTGTTATATCATCCCATTCTTTTTTATAACGTAATACTGCTTCTCTACATTTTTTATTATACTCTTCTACCGAAATTTTTTTACCAATGTCTTCTTTGGTTATGCCTAATTCTTTTTCTACACCTAATTCTACAGGTAATCCATGCGTATCCCATCCACCTTTTCTTTTTACTTGAAAACCTTGCATGGTTTTATAACGACAAACCAAATCTTTCAACGTTCTTGAAATAACATGGTGTATGCCTGGCATACCATTGGCACTTGGTGGACCTTCATAAAACACAAATGGTGTAGCTCCTTCACGCAGTGAAATGCTTTTTTCAAAAGCATTGATTTGTTTCCACTGTTCTAATATTTCTTTTTCTATAGAAGGAAGATGTAACCCTGAAAATTCTTTATACTTACTCATAATCATAACTGTTCAAATGTTTAAAGTTTAGGTTAGTATAAATACAAAACATTAAACTTTTAACATTAAACTTTTTTAATTGTAAAACCTTGTAGGTCTTGTTTTTAAGGCAGCAAAGGTAAGGAAGAACAAAAATAAACAGAGTATTAAACTAAAGCCTTTTCTTGATTAATGAACAAATTATTAGAGGGCAATTTTTAATTGTAATTATTTTGAGTTTTTAAAGCTATAGAAAACTCAGTAAAAAAAACTTTAAACTTATAACTTTCAACCTGTAATCTTATAAGTTTGCGAACATTTAAACCTTTTTAACCACAGAGGGCACAGAGAAAAAAAGTTGTCAGTCTGAGTTTATCGAAGACTGATGAATTTATTCGTTTTACTCAATTGCTTTCGACAAGTTCAAGCTGACATTATATTTATAATGAGAATTAGCAAAGAGAACAATCACAGAGTGCACAGAGAAAAACTTTAAACATCAAATTTTTTTAATTGTAAAATCTTGTAGGTCTTGCTTTTTAAGGCTACAGAAGTAAAGAAGAATAAAAATAAAGAGAGTATTAAAGCACAGCCCTTTTTTGTCTTACATGATGAGCAGTATTTTTTATTTTGTAAAAATCGTTGATTTGTAAAAATGTAAGCTTTTATGGTATTAGTGTTAAAAAAAGGAGCAAGCAAGAAAGAAATAGATATGCTGCGAAAAAAATTGAATAGAGCATCTAACAAAGGAGTAGATACCAAAAAGTATTGTGGTATCTTGAAGCTAAAAGAAGAACCATTAGCTATTCAACAAAATATGAGAAATGGGAAAATATAAAACTTAAAGTTATTCTTAATCTTTTATCTTATTATAAAAGTTATACTACCCCTGTAAACTGTTTTAAAAATCTAACATCATTTTGGCTGTATAAACGAAGGTCATTTACTCTGTATTTTAATTGACAAATTCTTTCTACTCCCATACCAAAAGCAAAGCCTGTGTATTTATTGCTATCAATTCCAAAGTTTTCCAACACATTAGGATGCACCATACCACTTCCTAAAATTTCTACCCAACCTGTGTGTTTACAAACATTACAACCATTGCCCCCACATATTAAACAACTAATATCCATTTCTGCACTTGGTTCAGTAAAAGGAAAATAGCTTGGGCGAAATCTTACCTTAACATCTTTGCCAAACATTTCTTGAACAAAAAAATAAAGTGTTTGTTTAAGGTCGGCAAAGCTTACATTTTCATCAATATACAAACCTTCTACCTGATGAAAAAAGCAGTGTGCTCTTGCACTTATGGTTTCATTTCTATATACTCTTCCTGGGCAAATAACACGAATTGGAGGCTTTTGTTTTTCCATTATTCTTGCCTGTACACTACTTGTATGTGTTCTCAAAAGCCAAGCAGGGTTTTGGTTAATGTAAAAAGTATCTTGCATATCCCTTGCAGGATGATTTTCTGGCAAATTCATTGCACCGAAGTTGTGCCAATCATCTTCAATTTCTGAACCTTCTGCAACTACAAAGCCTAATCGTTGAAATATAGATACTATTTGATTTCTAACTAAACTTAATGGATGACGAGAGCCAACAGTTATTGGATTGCCTGGTAAAGAAATATCTATATCAGTTGCTTTTTGTTGTGTATTGGTAATGGTATTTTTATAATAATCATATTTTGATTCTACAAATAATTTAAACTCATTTAAAAGTTGCCCAGCTTCTTTCTTTTTATCAACTGCTACATCTTTCATAAAACCCATTACAGATTTTACAAGTCCTTTTGTACCAAGATATTTGATACGAAAGTTTTCAATTTCTTCTGCACTGATAGGGTTTGCAGCACTAATTTCTTTTTTATAATTTTCTAATTGTTCTATCAATTTTTCCATTGAATGAAGATAAGGTTGTAAAAGAATTTTGCTTTAAATATTAGATAGCTTAATGATTGTTTTATTCATTAACAGCTGCAATACCTGGTAATATTTTACCTTCAAAATACTCAAGCATTGCACCGCCACCTGTGCTTACATAACTAACTTTATCGTTAAAGCCAAATTGGTTTACAGCTGCAACACTATCGCCACCACCAACTAAACTAAATGCACCAGATTGTGTACTTTCTGCAACTGCAATAGCAATAGCTTTTGTGCCAGTTTGAAATTTTTGCATTTCAAAAACGCCCATTGGTCCATTCCATAAAACAGTTTTAGATTTTTTGATAACCTCACTAAAAATGCCCACTGCTTTTGGTCCAATATCTAAACCCATCCAACCATCAGGTATTGCATCACTTGGAGAAGTATTGGTATTAGCATCAGCAGCAAATTTGTCTGCAATTACAGAATCTTCTGGTAGGTGAATGCTTACATTTTTGGCTTTTGCTTTTTCTAAGATTTCTATAGCAGTTTGTAATCTATCATCTTCGCAAAGTGAGCTTCCAATTTTTCCTCCTCTTGCTTTCATAAAAGTATATGCCATGCCACCACCAATAATTATATCAGTAGCTTTTTCTAAAAGGTTTTCTATAATTAAAATTTTATCTGAAACTTTTGCTCCACCAATAATTGCTGTAAATGGTTTTTGTGCTTTATGTAATACTTGCTCTGCTGCATTTACCTCTGCTTCCATTAATAATCCAAAAAATCTTTTTTCTTTAGGAAAGAATTTTGCAATTATTGCTGTAGAAGCATGGGCTCTGTGTGCTGTACCAAATGCATCATTTACCCAAACATCTCCTAATTTAGAAAGTTTTTGAGCGAAGGCTTCATCGCCTTTTTCTTCTTCTTTATAAAAGCGTAAATTTTCTAACAACAAAACTTCTCCTGCTTTAAGCATAGATGCTGTAAGTGTAGCTTGCTCTCCTATGCAATCATTAGCAAAGAAAACGGTTTTGCCTCCTAATAATTTGCTTAGATGATTTACGATATGTTTTAATGAGTATTTATCTTCTGGTCCTTCTTTTGGTCTTCCTAAATGGCTCATTAAAATTACGCTTCCTCCATCATTCAAAACTTTTTGAATAGTAGGAATTGCTGCTTTTATTCTTGTATCATCTGTAATTTCAAGTGTTGTTTTATCTAATGGTACATTAAAATCAACACGAATTAATGCTTTTTGATTTGCAAAGTTGTGATTAGAAAATTTACTCATAATGATTGTTTTGAATGTTTTCCAAAAATAAAAGTTCTGAGAGATTTTCTCAGAACTTTTGTTGAATAAAATTTTTGCAGTACAAGTGTGCGACGCAACAAGAGTTTAATAAAGTGCTCATTGCTGACATCATAAAAAAATTATTTACTAATTAAACCTGCAAAATATTTTACTGTACGAACTAATTGGCTTACATAGCTCATTTCATTATCGTACCAGCTTACAGTTTTTACTATTTGAGTATCGCCGTTTGTAATAACTTTTGTTTGTGTTGCATCGAATAAACTACCATAACTCATACCAATTATATCTGAGCTAACTAACTCATCTTCTGTATAGCCAAAGCTTTCATTGCTTGCAGCTTTCATTGCAGCATTTACTTCTTCTGCAGTAACTTTTTTTCCAAGAACAGAAACCAATTCTGTTAAAGAACCTGTAATAACAGGAACGCGTTGTGCACCACCATCTAATTTACCTTTAAGCTCTGGAAGTACTAATCCTATTGCTTTTGCAGCACCTGTACTGTTTGGAACAATATTTTGTGCAGCAGCTCTTGCTCTTCTTAAATCTCCTTTAGGATGTGGAGCATCTAAAGTATTTTGGTCATTAGTATAAGCATGAATTGTAGTCATATGACCTGTAAGTATTCCATAAGTATCGCTTAAAACTTTTGCCATTGGAGCTAAACAGTTAGTTGTACAAGATGCACAAGAAATAATTGTTTCGCTTCCATCTAAAATTTGATGATTAACATTAAATACAACAGTTTTTAAATCACCTGTTGCAGGAGCTGAAATAACAACACGTTTTGCACCAGCTGTTAAGTGAGCTTCTGCTTTAGTTTTATCTGTAAAAAATCCTGTAGCTTCTATTACAACATCAACATCATGGCTACCCCAAGGAATTTGAGTAGGATCTTTTTGAGCATAAATTTTTACTTTATTTCCATTAACAACTATAGCATCTTCAGTAGCAGAAACATCTGCATTAAAACGCCCTTGAGCACTATCATACTTAATTAAATGAGCTAAAACTTTTGGAGAAGTTAAATCGTTGATAGCAACAACATCTATCCCTTCCATGTTATAGATTTGACGAAAAACTAAACGTCCAATTCTGCCAAATCCATTAATAGCAACCTTTACCATAATGTTATTTTTTAATTATTAATTAATATAAAATTGGATGCAAAATTACAGCTTTGTAATTAATAGCAATGAATGTAGTAGAGAAAGAGTAAAAAAGATGATTTTTTTACTTATAACGCTAATGAAATAATAAACTTATTCAAAATATTGATGAAAAACAGTAAACGAATTTTTTATTTGACTAATAATTTCACTTGCTTTTTGGTTGTTTTCTGCTTTTTCTAATGCTTCTACTCTTTCTAAGTGTGGATGAAGCCATTTATGTAATTCATCGTGGCTTTTACCTTTCATTGTACAGCTATTAATTAGTGCATCATCTTTTTCTTTTAACTGTTTGGCTAAAAATTTATAATCTTTAGAGTTGTCTTTGATATAAGCTTCTGTAATATTTTGTATTGCAAGAATATGAGGTTTCATTTCTGCATTTATTTTCCATTTTTGTCCATTATCTAATTCAATAGTTTCTTCTGCATTTGTTGTATCATTTACTTCTTGGTGTGTTGTATTTGCTGCTGCAACAGTATCTTGATTAGGGGTTTTGTTTTCTGTGTTATTATTGTTACAACTAATAATAAAAAATGTAGTAACAGAAAGTAGAATAATTTTTTTCATGATTAATAATATTTTAAATATTAAGTATGTAGTAATGATTTTTAAGATTTTGGCATTTCATCTGCACTTGGTCCATACATTCCAGGAATTGGAATATCTAATAATCTTAGATAAACACTAAGCTGTGCTCTGTGATGATATAAATGATTTAAAGCCATACTACGAATAAATGCAGCTTTTGTCATTTCCATAATTACGTGTTCTCCTTTTCTTAAAGTCCAGTTTTGGTTTAATAAATCTTCATCTTTTGCAGATTGTAAAGCTTCAATAGTTTGTTCTGTACCTGATTGATTTTCTTTTACTAAATCTTCTGTAGTATTTATTTCTGGTCTTTTTAAAGTGCCTTCTAAAAAATCTAAATAATCTGTTTTAATAATTAATGAAACCCAGCCTGATAAATTAGCAATATGTGTAGCAAGTTGTTTTAGTGTCATAGATTTTGCATGAGGACGCCAATCAAATTTTTCGGCAGGAACTCTTTCTAACATTTTTTTAGTACTTACAGATTCGTGTTGTATTTCTGTTATTAATGCTTTTGTTAATGACATAATAAAATTTTTAGATAATTATAATTTCGCAAATATGAAGAAAATAAGTCAATCGAAAGCTTCTGAAAAATATTAACCTTAGTATTTTACAAGTTTCGTAAGAGATGTTAATATTTATACTTATTTTTTTTCATGAATTTTTTTCATTAAATCTTCTAAGTAATCTATTTGTACTTCTTGTATTTCTAACAACTTTTCATTTTGATGAATAATTAAATGATCTATTTTTTCATTTAATAATTTTATTTCAAGTTCTGCTTTTAAATTTATTTTATAATCGTGTTCTGCTCTTATTCTATCCTTTTGCTCAACTCTATTTTGACTCATCATAATTATTGGAGCTTGAATAGCTGCAATACAAGATAAAATAAGATTTAATAAAATGAAGGGATAAGGGTCAAAAGCTTTTTGGGCTAAGACCCATACGTTTAATCCTATCCATAAAATTAATAATCCTAAAAAAGATAAAATAAATGTCCAGCTACCTCCAAAAGTTGCAATCTTATCTGCCAATCTTTGACTATAAGTTAAACGAGCTTCAATATCTGGTTCAATATTTTCAGAAAGTATAGAATTGTTTTTGATAGCTTGTAATACATCATAATCAATTTTAGCCAATTCTCCTTTTTCTTGTTCTACTAATGTGGTCAAATATAAACGACGATAATAGTTAAGTTCTTTAAGGCTTATAACACTTTTTTCATTAAAGTTTGGATACTCTTTTTTAATTAAATCAAAAATTGCTTGCCTGATATCTTTACCAAAAACAGCTACACGAGTTGGTACTGAAGTTTTAGAAATTTCACTAATGTACATACAAAATATTTTAAGTTTAGGATAATTTATTTTCTAAGATAGAATGTTATAACACGTTAAAATTAAAAATTTATTAAGGTTTTAGATATGTATAAATAAAACAAAGCTTATTAAATAGCTTCTTTATTTTTAGCTTTATTCATCCAAGTTAATAAACCTGCAATTGCTAAAATAAGAAATACAATATACTGCAAACTTGTAAGTACTAATGTTTTTACAAAGTATAAAGGTATAGAAGCAATATTAGTAGCAATCCACCACCACCAGCTTTCTACTTTTTTCTTAGCCATAAGCCACATTGCTGTAAATGCAGATGCTGTTGCAAACGAATCTGCCCAAGGAATTGCTCCTTCAAAAAAATATTTTTTAGCTTGAGTTAATGCTAAATAATAAGCTACATACATTACAATAAAAAAGGCAATTTGTTGAAGCCACTCATTTCTATTACTAAAAGTTACTTGAAGTATTTTTTTTTGATTTTTACTATCTTTTTTTGTCCATAAAATCCAACCATAAATACTCATAACTGAATAGTAAAAATTTACACTTCCTTCACCTGGTAAATGAAACTTAAAACTTAAATATATATAGGTAATAGTATTAATTAAACCTACAGGATATACTAAAATATTTTCTTTTCTACTATACCAAACACTTAAAATACCAGCTATTACAGCTACATATTCATACCAAAATGTTTGTTGAATGTTTTTTGATAGTTCAGCTAAAATATAATTCATCCTTTATTAAATAATAATGCAAAAGAATAGAAAATAAAATCAATAGATATGAGTTAATGTCTATTTTTATAAAAAACATTTGGCTAAAAGCTATTAATTACTATTATTGCAATATGTGTACAACTAATAAAGAAATTTACCATGAGTAAAAAACAATTATTTACATTAGAATTTAAAGTAAAAAGTTCTCCTTCAATACTATATGAATTTTTAAGTACTCCAACAGGTTTACAAGAGTGGTTTGCTGATAAAGTAGATGAATGGGAGGGAGAATTAAGTTTTAGCTGGAGTGGTGGTACACCAGAAAAGGCTGTTATAGTGGATATGGAACAAGATAAATTTATTCGTTATAGATGGGTAAATGCACCTAAAGATGAATACTTTGAATTTAGAATTGCTAAAACTGAAATTTCTAATCAAACGATATTAATTGTTTCTGACTTTGCAGAAAAAAATGAAATAAAAGATCAAACCCAACTTTGGGAATATCAAGTGAAAGAATTACTCTACAGAATTGGTAGTTAGAAAATAATATCAAAAGTTATAAAATAAAATCTCACCGAAATGTGAGATTTTTTTGTTTTTAAATATAAATTTGTATTCATCTCCCCAATAAAATAAAAAATTATTACTAAGCATTAACGCTCTAATTTATTGATTTTCAGAGAAAGTAAATCATTTTTAAAATTAAACTTAAATTTTTTTTATAAAAATTGTAACCTACCCTTTTTTCATATACTCTAACAATACATTAAACATTAAAATTTTTGAAAAATGAAAAAAACAATTATCGCCGTTGCATTACTTTTCACAACATTAACAGTAGGTGCACAAAAAATGAATCACGATGGTATGAAAAATACCACTTCTAAAGATTTAGTAAAATTAATGGCTAATCCAAAAGTTCAACAACTAAACAGTGCAATGAAAGAACTTTGGAATGCACACATGTACTGGACTTTAATTACAGTAGATGCTTTTTATAACGACCCAAAAGGTTTAGAAGCTAAATTAACTCGTTTATTACAAAACCAAAAAGATATTGGAAATGCTATTGTACCATTTTATGGCAAAGAAGCAGGAGATAAATTAGCTCAACTATTAACAGAGCATATACAATTAGCTGTACCAGTTTTAAAATCTGCTAAAGATGGAGATAAAGATGCATTGGATAAAGCTGTAAAAGACTGGTATGCAAACGCAAAAGAAATAGGTAGCTTTTTAGCATCTGCAAATCCTAAAAATTGGACTGCAAAAGAAACACAAGGTGCTTTAGAAATGCACATTACACATACTATTGCATATTCTGTAAGTATTTTAAAAGGAGATTATAGCCAATCATTTGGAGGTTTTGAAGAAGCATTACACCACATGGTTCACTTAGCTGATATTCTTACAGAAGGTATTGTAAAACAATTTCCAGAAAGATTTAAATAATTAATTTTTGAAATAGCAATAAATTAAAATAAGTGTTAAACTCAAAAGCCACCTTACAAAATGTAAGGTGGCTTTTTATTAATATAAATCAATTAATAATTTTTTGGTTGAATGTTAAAATAAAATAACTATGTTACATCTGTTTAGTTTCTGCAAATGAAAAGTTTACATTTGCCTTTTGAACTAATACCATTTATTTTTTAAAGAAACTTAAGGTGATTAAAAAATTAGATACATTAATTCTTCGAGCCTTTATAGGACCATTTTTTGCTACATTTTTTATATCCTTATTTGTATTGGTAATGCAGTTTTTTTGGTTGTATATAGATGATTTGGTAGGTAAAGGATTAGACTTACTTATCATCTTAAAATTAATAATGTATGTTTCTGCAACACTAATTCCTTTAGCTCTTCCTTTGGCAATGTTATTATCATCTATAATGACATTTGGTAATCTTGGAGAAACTTTTGAATTAGTAGCTATAAAATCTGCTGGTATTTCTTTAGCTCGCTTCATGCGACCACTTTTTATAACAGCAATTTTTATTGCTGGTATTGCATTTGTTTTTTCTAATAATATTATTCCTGTAGCACAATTAAAACTATCTTCTTTAAAATATGATATTATAGTAGCAAAGCCTGCTTTTGATATTAAAGAAGGAATTTTTTATAATCAGATTAAAGATTTTTCTATAAAGATTGGTAAAAAGGATAAGAATGATAGCACTATCAGAAATATTGTAATTTTTGAAAAAAAATTTAATCTTCAAGATAATGTTTTAATTGCTGATAGTGGAATAATGAGAGTAACACCTGATAAAAAATTTTTAGAATTTATTTTAAAAGATGGCTGGCGTTATGAAGAAAAAGGGCAAAGATTTAGTAGCAATACTGATTATATAAGATTAGGTTTTAAAGAGTATAAAAAAGTTTTTGATTTATCTACATTTCAAGTAAATGAAACAAGTGATTCAAGTTTTCAATATGATCCAAAAATGTTAAGTGTAAGACAATTAAATTATACTTTAGATTCTTTAGAAAAGAATAATAAAAAAATGTTTATTCGTAATAATCAGGAAATTTCTTCAATACTTTCTTTTGCAAAAAATACTGATTCTTCAGCTAATGCCAAATCATCTGTAAAATTTATTGGAATTGTCAACTCATTTAACAAAATTATACCTGATAGTTTAAAGACTATTATCTATGATAATGCAAATAGCCAATTAAATAATGTAAAAAATATAGCAGATTTTCAAGCTGATGAATTTATAAATAAACAAAAAAATATTCGTCAACACGAAATTGAATGGCATAGAAAATTTACTTTAAGTTTTGCTTGTATTGTATTGTTCTTAATTGGTGCACCCTTAGGTTCAATAATAAGAAAAGGGGGGTTAGGAATGCCTTTGGTTTTCTCTGTTATCTTTTTTGTTATTTTTCATTTGTTCAACACATTTGGAGAAAAATTGACAAAAGAGTCTGTATTATCTGCATCTTTAGGCATGTGGTTAAGTACAATTATTTTAACACCAGTAGGAATTTTTCTTGCATATAAAGCAATGAGAGATTCTCAATTATTTAATAAAGAATTTTATTACAGAACTTTTAGAGGTTTAAGAAAATTTATAACTAATTTTAAAAGTTCAAAATCTTTGACACATGAACAATAATAAAATGAAACGTAGAAAATTTATTGCAGATACTGCAAAAGTTGGTGTTGGTTTAGCTATACTTCCTACACTTTTACAAGCTAAGGAGCTAAATGAAAATTCAAAAATTGATTTTATACAACAACCATTACCATATAGTTATAATGCATTAGAACCTTATATTGATGCTGCAACAATGGAAATACATTATACTAAACATGCAGCAGGTTATACAAAAAATTTGAATGATGCCTTAAAAGAAGAATACAAAAAAGCAGATGCAATAACTATTGAAAATATTTTAGAAAATATTTCTCAATACTCAACTAAAATGCGTAATAATGCTGGTGGTCATTACAATCATGAATTATTTTGGCAAATTCTTACACCAACATCTTCAAAAAAACCAAGTGGTGCATTAGCAAAAGCAATTGAAACAAGTTTTGGTTCTTTTGAAAATTTTAAAACACAATTTAATGATACTGCTTTAAAACGTTTTGGCAGTGGTTGGGCTTGGTTAATTGTTTCAAATGATGGATTAAAAATTACTTCAACTCCTAATCAAGATAATCCATTAATGAACATTGCAGAAACAAAAGGTTTTCCTTTATTAGGCTTAGATGTTTGGGAGCATGCTTATTATTTAAAATATCAAAACAAAAGAGCAGAGTATATAAATAACTGGTGGAATATTATAAATTGGAATGTTGTTGAAAAAAGGTTTGATAATCGTTAATGAAAGTGAACTGATAATAATAAAAACCTCTATCAATTGTTGTCCCATTTGAGATAGTATTGTGTTCTTAAATTATTAAATGTAATTATTGAATAACACAAAAAATGTTTTTTATATCTTTGGAATAACAAAAAATTAAAAATATGCTAACCATAAATAATATATTAAAAGAAATAAAAGACGTTCCTGTAAACCGTTTGGAGGAATTATATCAATTTGTTCATTCTCTGAAACCTATTGCAAAAAATTCAAATACAGCAAAGAAAAAAATTTTATCTTTTAGTGGAATTTTTTCTGATATGAACACCAAAGATTACACAGACTTTGTAAATCATACTAAAGCTACAAGAGTAGGTCTTTTTGATAGAAAAATAGAGAGATGAAACCAGCAATGTTAGATACTGATATACTTTCAGAGTTTTTACGTGGTAATTCAAATGTATTAGAAAGCGTAAAAAAATATCTTGATGAATATGGGTTTATTAATATAAGCGTAATTACATACTACGAAATTCAGAATGGGCTTTTGTACAAGGATGCAAAAAAACAACTAACAAAATTTGAAGAGTTTATTTCATTAACCAATGTAATTCCTTTGACTGTTTCAATGGCAAAAAAAGCTGCTGAAATTCAGGCATATTTACGAAGAAAAGGAATTGAAATTGGTCATACAGATACACTTATTGCAGGAATGGCAATAGTGAACAAATTACAACTGATAACAAATAATACTGAGCATTTTAAACGTGTAAAAGAACTTGATTATGATAATTGGACAAAATAATTCTACTTTTTAATAATAATTACAAATTAACCAATTAACATTTATTCATTGCAGCAAGCAAAACAAAATTTTAAAGTACAATTTTTTATTACCATTTTAAGCGTAATACTTTTTGCTGCTAAAATGGTAGCATATTATTTTACTCATTCTTTAGCTATACTAACTGATGCTTTAGAAAGTATTGTAAATGTTGTTGCAGGTTTTATTGGTTTATACTCTTTATATGTAGCAGCAAAACCAAAAGATATTGACCACCCTTATGGACATGGAAAAGCTGAATTTGTTTCTGCTGCTATTGAAGGAACTTTAATTATTATTGCTGGGTTCTTTATTATTTATCAAACCATAAAAACTTTTTTTACTGCTTCAACGCCACATAGTTTAGATAAAGGTTTATGGTTAGTTGCAGCTACTGCTGTTATTAATTTTATTGCTGGTAGTGTATGTATTAAAATTGGCAAAAAAAATAATTCTCTTGCACTATTAGCTTCTGGTAAACATTTACAAATAGATACTTATTCAACTTTTGTAGTAATAGTTGGTTTAGCATTAATATTATTTACAAAATTATTTTGGTTAGATAAAGTTTTAGCCTTAGCAATAAGCATTGTTATTTTATATAATGGCTATAAAATTATTAGAGCATCATTAGCAGGAATAATGGATGAAGCCGATATGAAATTATTGAGAGAAATTATTCAAATACTAAATGATAACAGAAAAGAAAACTGGATTGATTTACATAATTTACGTGTAATAAAATATGGGAGCTTATTACACATTGATTGTCATTTAACCATTCCCTGGTACTTTAATGTAAGAGAAGCTCATGAAGAAATTGATGCTTTAACAAAACTAATTAAAGAAAAATTTGGCAATGCTGTAGAGCTTTTTGTACATACTGATGCTTGCCTTGATAGTAGTTGTGAAATATGTATAAAAGAAAATTGTGCACAAAGAAAACGTCCATTCCAAAAAAGAGTGGAATGGACGCTTGAAAATGTTTTATTAAATAAACGACACGATATTTCTACTACTTAATTTCATAAGCAATTAAATCGTAAGAATCGTTTTGGTTTAAGCTAAGTGTTGCATTACTTAAATTAGATGCTAATTTTAAAAGTCCTATATTTTTAGCAAAAATAAAATTAGCTGTACCTATAGATAAAGGAGGTACACCTGGTACTGCTACAGCTGCACTGATAGAAGTAATATCTACTTTAATAACATCATTATAAGTTACACCACTGTAAGTATAAGTACCACCTTTTTGAGTCATTTTATAATTAACTGTAACAGTTGCTGTTGTTACACCTGGAATTGGAAGGGTTAACCCTGTAAGTGTTTGGGTTGTAGTCCAAGTATCGTTTACATTGGCATCAGCTTTTAAAATTTTTAATTCTAAATAAGTAGTTGGACTTACAGATATTGTTGTCCAATAATCGTTTCCATCTTGTCTAAAATTTCTGTTACCATAAGGAGGGTTTGGTGCAGCAGTAGCTACATTATATGAATTACCATTAATGTTATTAGTTAAACTGCTCATTGTATAAGTTACATCTGGTCCAGCTGTACCACCATTTTGAACTTTATATTTCCAATTTGTTCCTACTGTTGTTGGTAAATAAGTTTCTGGCGTACTACTTCCTCCATCTTTTTTGCAACTACTAAAAACAATAGCTGTTGCTGATAGTAAAATAAGGGCTTTTTTCATGATTAATTTTTTTGTAGTTACGAAATTAATGATAAGAATGAGTTAATAAAAAATAAATTTTAGTCTTCTTTTGAAAATTCATTATTTAAACAATTTATTGCTTCACTAATTTTTCTGTTCTTCTGTTGCCTTTGCTGTCTATTAGTTCTACAAAATAAGTACCTGTTGTAAGTTTATCAATGGTTAATTGATGTGTGCCAGCATTTATTTTTTGTTGCATAATTATTCTTCCTGCTAAGTCAGTAATTTTTATGTTGTAAACAATATTATTATCAGCTGTTTGTGGCAACTCTAATGTTACTTGTTTACTTGCAGGGTTTGGATACATTTTAATTGTATTGCTTACATACACAGGAGTTATTTTTCTGTTGAATGTTATACTAAATCTGTTTTGTCCTTTTGTTGCAGCATTATCTTTATCAACACTAAACTCATAAGTATCATTTTGCTTAATGCTTTGTGTAGTATTTGTAAAGTGGTCTGTTAATAAAATATCTGTGCCAACAAAGTTTTCAAATTCACTAAAGTTTAATTGATATGTACCACTTGTTGTAGCACCAATATTTAACCATACTTCATCATTGTTTAAAGTTTTTACATCTCTGGTTTGTACTACCATTCCTTTGTTTGCTTTTAAACTACTGATGTAAGTGCCACTATTCATAGAAGCAATATCTAAATTACCAACTTCTGTATTGCTTATATCTGCATCACTTGCGAAACGAATTACTGCTTCATCTATTGGTTTATTGTTTTGAGATAAACTAACTTTAATCATTTCATTAAACACTCTTGCTGTACGGAAATAACCAACATTTGTTTCTGTGATTTTTTGGTTTTCAGCAAAACTTAATGTTACATCTCCTGCAACAGCAGATTTTACAAATACTGCTTGTCCGTTGGCTATTAAATTTCCTGTAGTATTATCATATCCTGTTCCTCCTGTAAATGTATTTGTATTACCATCCCAATAGGTATAAATACCAGCTGCATTTGTTGGAATATAAATAGCATAAATATTATTGATGATAGTATTATTAGCTGTTTGCAATGCACTAAAACTAATAGCACTTGGATATGGATTACCTATAAACACATAATTATTTATGCCAACATTTGGATAGGTGATACTAAAGCTACCAATGTTCTTTTGTGCATTGCTTAATCCTCCTGTTGCTTTTAAGGTAACTGCTGATGGCACTAAGCCAGCAGGAGTGCCATCTAATAAACTACAACCTAAACTTCTATCACCTCTTACATTTACTCTAAAGCCTACTCCTCTTCCTACTTGTTCTGATGTGTTTGCTAAGGTTGTCCAACGAGAGCCTGCTATGTTGGCTGCATTATAGGTGTAAACATTTGGTGCATTGCTTCCTGTAGCATCAAAGCCATTACTATTAATGCCTATGTTAGGGCATACATTACCACCAGTTCCTGCTCCTGTAATATGTATTTGATGTTGCCAACTACTTGCTATACTTTGTGCTACTGGGCTACTTAAAAATATCCATTTTCTAACTGCTTTGGCTGGAATAAACCTTTCTTGTGCTACATTACCACTTATTAAGTTGCCAGTATTTGCACCACCATTCGTAATATCTGCAATTCTTGCAGTACCAGTTGCAGTAGATTTTAAAACCAATCTTCCGCCTGTTGTAAAGGTTCTGTTATTTACATTACCAAAGGCAAAACTTTCATTTACATTCAAATATCCCGAACCCGTAACATTGATATTGCCATCTGTATTATGTATTATATTATTTGTATTGATTATTGCATTTGCTGCTGTTAATGCCATAGCTGTTGTACCATTCAAATAAATAGTTGAAGCATTTAGTGTGCCAGTTGTTACAGATAAATTACCTTCAATTGTAAGTGTTGAGGCATTGCCTGTAACTTCATTAACTGTTACTGTATGACCAGTATTTATTTTTACATCATCTGTTGCTGTTGGTGCTGCTCTTTGATTCCAAGTTGTTGTATCATGCCATACACCATTTTTTAAAGAAACAAATAATGCTGTAGTGGTTGCACTACCTGTTAATGGTGTTGCAGTTAAATATTTATTACCAACACAACCTGTATTGTTATATGCATAAACATAGAAGGAATAATTGTTGTTTACTATTAAACCATTAGCAGTAAAGTTGGTTGATAATCCATTGGATACAATAACTCCACCTAAAGCATTATCTCCTACATTGTAAGTAGTTCCATCAACAGGGTCTGTTGGTGGTGTACCATTGGTGCGAACTACTAAATATCCATGAACTGCTGGACTTGCAGCAGTAAATGAACCTGCAACAAAATTTGCTGCTGGTATTAGTTGTAAAGCTGTTGGTTGTGTAGTTGGTGTGATACACTGTGTTGTAAAACTTGTAATATTTGTCCAAGCACTGGTGTCTGTTGCACTACAAATACTACGAACCCACACATAGTAAGTAGTACTTGGGTTTAAACCAGATATATTAGTAGAAGTTGATGTAACTCCTGCAATAGTTGGTGCTTGTGTTTCTGATGGTATAGCATTATTAGTGCTGTAATATATATTGTAAGATGATGGTGTACTTGCTATTGGGGCGACCCAATTAATATCTGCACTTGTGCCACTAATATTGGTTACTGAAACATTTTCTGGATTACTACAAGACCTTTCTAATTTAAAGTCATCAAAAGATAAGGAAAAGTTTGAAAAAGTATTTATACTTGGACGAAGATTAAAATAATATACATTATCAGTAGTAGGCTGAATGGTATAACTAAATTGCTGATAGGTAGTATTATTTACTTCTTGTTGGTATGCCAATTCTTCAATAATACTATAACCTCCTCCTTGTTTCTTTACTCTCAAAGTAAGAAAATAATAGGCTTTAAAACTGTTATCTACATATCCTTTGTTAACTGCATAGAAAGAAAAGGTATAAGTTGCCCCAGCCTTTAATTCAAATCCTGGTGTATAAAATTCACTGAATTGTTCATTTGCAGTAGCATAATTTGAGCCTGTTCTTGGACCTTGTTTACCATTATTTACATTGCTTGTTCCTATAAAATTGGTGTTAGGGTTGTCAAATATACTCCAACAGGTTGGCACTACTCTATTTCCTACATAAGGCATAGTTTCAAAACCTTCTGTCCACGGCAAAATGGCAATATTACAAGTTGTAGAAAATGATAATACAGTACTCCAATTACTATAATCTCCCCCACCACAATTAGATCTTACCCAAAAATAATAAATAGTATTTTGGGTTAATCCTGTTAAGAAAATACTGTCATTAGTGGTTGTGCCATTTGGTATGGTACTTATTGTTGGTGCTGTATTATTGGTGCTGTAATAGTATTCATACATTGCAGAACTACCAGAACTTAATGTATCCCATTTAATAGTTGCTGTTAAAGATGTTATAGTAGTAGTTTGTACATTCATTGGTTGGTTACAAATTGTTTTAATACTCACCATATTTGTCCAAGCACTTGAATCTGTGGCACTACAAACACTTCTTACCCAAACATAATAGTTGTTTCCTGTTCTTAAATTGGTTAAGTTAACAGAAGTTGTATCCATTCCACTATAACGTGGTGCTTGTGTTAAGCTTGGTATTGTATTATTGGTACTATAAAAAACACTATACGATGATGGTGTACTTTCTAAAGGTACATTCCAATGTATGTTAGCTGTTGAATCTGTTATTAAAGAAGTAGTTACATTGGTTGGTAATGGGCAAAGTGTTCTAATACTATCAGCACTAACCCATGCACTTGAATCAGATTGACTACATACACTCCTAACCCAAACATAGTAATTTGTAGTTGGTGATAAACCTATTGGCTGTATATAAGTTGTTTGAATGTTGTTTGTTGTTGGGGTTTGTGTTAAACTTGGTATTGTATTATTAGTGCTATAAAATACACTATAAGAGGCAGGAGTGCTTTGTGTTGGTGCTGTCCAGCTAACATCAAAAGTTGTTGCTGTAGCTGATAATATAGTAGGATTAACTGGTGTTGGACACAAAGTTCTAAAGCTGCTAATATTAGACCAATTGCTTGAATCTGTTGCACTACAAACACTTCGTACCCAAACATAATAAGTAGTTGTAGGGGTTAAGTTGGTTAATGAAACTGTAGTATCATTAATGTTAGTAATAGTTGGTGCTTGTGTTA
>JAIXLO010000148.1:0-3576 GCA_026931325.1 Chitinophagales bacterium
TTCACTTAAAGGTTTTAATTGATAATCATCTTCAAAAACATAATCAGCCCAATCATCCACTAAAGAAACTCTAATACTATCTGTTAATACTCCTCCTACAACATTTAATGTTCTTGAACCTTTAAAGGTATAACCTGTTGCATCAGGAACACCTAATAAAATTTGGTGCGTACTAAAATCTCCATAAATAAGAGCATTATTAATGTCATTACTAATATATAATTTGTTACTTCCAGTTTCATTGTATCCTGCTCTGTAACCTATTGCTGTGTTAGATGAGCCAGTTGTTCCAGATAAGGAAGATGCACCTATAGCAGTATTTTTTTCACCAGTTTTATTACTATATAATGCCAAATATCCGTTAGCTAAGTTATTGTTTCCTGTAGTATTGTTATATAATGATGCAGAACCAATAGCTGTATTATTATTACCACTCGTATTATAATATAAAGAACTTTTACCAATTCCTGTATTATTGCTGCCAGTAGTAAAGCGTAATGCTTCTGAGCCATTGGCTGTATTATTACCACCGCTACTGGCTTGTAATGTACGGTAACCAGTGGCTGTATTATCACTACCACCAATATTTCCATCCAAGGCTCTATAACCGATAGCCGTGTTGTTTCCACCTCCTTTATTGAAAGATAATGAATTGTATCCAATTGCTGTGTTATTTTGTCCTAATGTATTCATATTTAATGAGCTGTGTCCAATTGCTGTGTTATATTCTCCAAATGTATTGTAATATAATGATGAAGAACCAATAGCAATATTATTTTTACTAGTAGTATTACTATATAATGATTTGCTACCAATAGCTATATTAGATGAACCAGTAGTATTACTAAATAATGAAGAGTCTCCTAAAACTATATTAAATGAACCAGTAGTATTATTATTCAATGCCTTATACCCAACAGCAGAGTTGCTTTTACCTATATTATTACTTAAAGCATTTACTCCTATACCCACACTGGCTGAACCTCCAATATTATTTGTATTATCACTATGTGATGTATTAGTTTGAGCCCATGTGAGACTAATACTAAAATGTAAAATACAAAAGATGATTGCAACTTTACAGTAATGTTTAATTGTAGCTTTTGATTTCATAAATTTATTTTTTAGGTTTTTAAAATTTATATTAAAAGTATAGTACCTTATTTGTTCATTTATTCAGTATTTATTAAAGCATACATTTATTTGATTGAACATAGTGTAATATTTATTAAAGCAAATTTTATAAGTAGAGTTAGTTAATAATTTTTTTAAACCTATAAAATCATCATGTCTATTTTGTTTTCTCTAAAATCAGCTTTTTTAATTCATCAATTTGTTTTTGTTGTTGTTCAATTTGATTTTTGAATGTTGTATTTTGTTTTTGCTGTTCTTCAATTTGTTTTTTTAGTTTATCTTTTTCTTTATTTTGTTCAATGATATATAAAGTAAGCTCTTCAGTTTTTTCTAAAAGTTTGTTGTTCATTTCTACAAGATTTACTCCATTGTTTTTTACTTCTTTAGCAGATGGAATATTTGGTAAGTGTTTGTGAGTTTTAATAAATTGCTCTACTTCATTTAAAGGTTTTAATTGATAATCATCTTCAAAAACATAATCAGCCCAGTCATCCACTAAAGCAACTCTAATACTATCTGTTAATACTCCACCAACAACATTTAATGTTCTTGAACCTTTAAAAGTATAACTAGTAGCATCTGGTACACCTAATAATATTTGGTGAGTATTAAAATCGCCATAAATAAGAGCATTCGTACTACCATTGCTTATATATAATTTGTTACTTCCAGTTTCATTGTAACCAGCTGCGAAACCTATTGCTGTATTATTAGAGCCTGATGTGTTATTGAATAATGCATATGTACCATTAGCTGTATTATTAACACCTGTTGTATTTCTATTTAAGGCACCATAGCCATTAGCTACATTATTATTACCTGTTGTATTATAATATAGTGTATGAGAACCATTAGCTACGTTATTATTACCTGTTGTATTAGTAAATAAAGCACCATAGCCATTAGCTACGTTATTATTACCTGTTGTATTAGTAAATAAAGCACCATAGCCATTAGCTACATTAGAAGTGCCTGTAGTATTTTTTCTTAATGCACTACCACCATTAGCTGTATTATAGCTACCTGTACTGTTAGTAAACAAGGCAGAATCGCCATTAGCAGTATTATAGTTGCCTGTTGTATTTAAACGTAAAGCATTATTACCAGTAGCAGTATTAGCATAACCTTCGGTATTGCCATATAAAGCAGCATGGCCATTAGCTGTATTATGAACACCTATTGTATTGTTATATAAAGCAGCATAGCCAGTAGCTGTATTTCTAATACCTGTTGTATTATTATATAATGAAATATTACCAATGGCAGTATTTCTATAACCATTCGAATTGCTATATAATGCAGTATATCCAACAGCAGTATTTTCGCTTCCTGTAAGATTTGAATATAAAGATGAGGAGCCAATAGCTGTATTATAACTACCACTATTAACATTAATACTTGCATATAATGCTCTTCTACCTACTGCAGTATTATAATTACCACCATTATCACGTAATGCTTCAGAGCCAATAGCAGTATTATAATTACTATAATTATTTGTTAATGCTTTATATCCAATAGCTGTATTTTCATTACCATTATCACTTATATATAAAGCATCATCGCCAATAGCAACATTTTTTTGTCCTGTTTGATTGGATAATAATGATGAATGACCAATAGCAGTGTTATATTTACCAGATATATTGTAATATAATGATTTACTACCAATAGCTATATTATAAAAGCTGGTAGTATTATTAAATAATGAAGAGTCTCCAATAGCTATATTTTTAAAACCCGTTGTATTATTATATAATGCTTTGTAGCCCAAAGCAGAGTTACTAGCACCAGCATTACTGATTAAAGTGCCTACACCAATACCCACACTTGTTGTACCTCCAATATTATTAGTATTAGCACTATAAGAAGTACTTTGTGCTTGAGATAGAGTAACACAAAAAAGTAAAGTACATAATATGATTATAGCTTTACAGAAATGTCTAATTGTAGTTTTTGGTGTCATAACTTTATATTTTTGGTGATTAAAAATTTAATATAAAACTATAACACCTTATTTGTGCATTTATTCAGTATTTATTAAAACATACATTTTTTTGATTGAACATGGCAAAATATTTATTAAAGCAAATTTTATAAAGAGTAATTACTAAGTAATTAATAATTTTTTGATTATAAAATCACCATAACTATTTTATTTTTTCTAAAATCAGTTTTCTTAATTCATCTATTTGTTTTTGTTGTTCTTCAACTTGTTTTTTTAGTTTATCATTTTCTTTATTTTGTTCAATAATGTATAACGTAAGTTCTTCAGTTTTTTCTAAAAGTTTGTTATTCATTTCTACAAGATTTACTCCATTGTTTTTTACTTCTTTTGATGATGGAATATTTGGTAAGTGTTTGTGAGTTTTTATAAATTGCTCTACTTCACTTAAAGGTTTTAATTGATAATCATCTTCAAAAACATAATCAGCCCAATCA
>JAIXLO010000148.1:3586-5210 GCA_026931325.1 Chitinophagales bacterium
TTTTTTCTAAAATCAGTTTTCTTAATTCATCTATTTGTTTTTGTTGTTCTTCAACCTGATTTTTTAGAATTGTATTTTGTTTTTCTTGTTGTTCTAACTTTTTATTTTGTTCAATAATGTATAGAGTAAGTTCTTCTGTTTTTTCTAAAAGTTTGTTGTTCATTTCTACAAGATTTACTCCACTGTTTTTTACTTCTTTAGCAGAAGGAATATTTGGTAAGTGTTTGTGAGTTTTAATGAATTGTTCAACCTCACTTAAAGGCTTTAATTGATAATTTTCTTCAAAAACATAATCAGCCCAATCACCTGCTAATGCTACTCTAATACTATCTGTTAATACACCTCCAACCACATTTAAAGTTCTTGAACCTTTAAAAGTATAACCAGTAGCATTTGGTACACCTAATAAAACTTGGTGTGTACTAAAGTCTCCATAAATAAGAGCATTCGTACTACCATTGCTTATATATAATTTGTTACTTCCGGTTTCATTGTAACCAGCTCTGTAACCTATAACTGTATTAGCAGAACCAGTAATATTATTATTTAAAGCATCAGCTCCAAAGGCTGTATTAATACTACCTGTAGTATTTTTACTTAAAGATTGGAATCCATTTGCAGTATTACTAGACCAGTAGTTTACTATTTAAAGCATTGTAGCCAATTGCTGTATTAAAACTTGCCGTAGTATTACTATTTAAAGCACCATAACCGTTTGCTGTATTAAAACTTCCTTCGGTATTATTATATAACGAATTATAACCATTGGCTGTATTATAATTACCAGTAGTGTTTTGCCTTAAAGCACTAAAACCAGTTGCTGTATTAGAAATTCCAGAAGTATTAGTTAATAATGTAAATGAACCAAATGCCGTATTAGAACCACCTGTGGTATTATTAGATAATGCACTAAAGCCATTAGCTGTATTATAATGACCAGTAGTGTTTTTATTTAATGCCATAGTACCAATAGCTGTGTTAGCAACACCAGTAGTATTAGCATATAATGCACTAGCACCAATTGCTGTATTAGAGCTACCAGAAGTATTATTATATAATACAGAATCCCCAATTGCCGTATTGTATGAACCTGAAGTATTTTTATATAATGCTCTATAACCATTTGCTGTATTATGAACTCCTATAGTATTAAAATATAATGAATTAGAGCCTATGGCTGTATTGAAGCTGCCAGATGTATTACTAAATAAAGCACTATAACCATTTGCTGTATTGTGGCTACCAGTAGTATTATTTGTTAATGAGATTGAACCATTGGCTGTATTATATTCACCATCAACATTTTTGCTCAATGAATAGTAGCCATTAGCTGTATTTGAAGAACCTATAGTATTGGAACCTAATGAAAATGTACCATTAGCAGTATTAAAACTACCTGAAGTATTAGCATATAAAGCACTATGACCATTGGCTGTATTATAATTACCTGTTGTATTTCTACTCAAAGCTGTATTACCATTGGCTACATTAGAATTACCTGTTGTATTGTAAAACAATGATGAATCTCCATTAGCAGTATTATATTTACCTGTAGTGTTAGAATATAGAGCATGAGAGCCATTAGCTGTATTTCTTAATCCTGAAGTATTGTTATATAGTGCAT
>JAIXLO010000081.1 GCA_026931325.1 Chitinophagales bacterium
ATATAAAATACTAAAAAATATATAATTTATGCTAAGCTTTTTTGTTTGCTTAGTCAGTATTTCATTATTTCGCAACATTAAAATCTTAAAATATGCAATTAATTAAAAAAGTATTACTGTTATTTTTAGCTTTCACTATAAGTTTCAGTTATGCACAAGACACTAAACTTCCTATTGACTCAAAAGTTAAAATTGGCAAATTAGCAAATGGATTAACTTATTATATTAGAAATAACAAAAAGCCAGAAAAGAAAGTTGAGTTGAGATTAGTGGTAAATGCAGGTTCTATTTTAGAAGATGATGACCAACAAGGTCTTGCACACATGACAGAGCACATGGCTTTTAATGGAACTAAAAACTTTAAGAAAAATGAAATAGTTTCTTTTTTACAAAACATAGGTGTAGGCTTTGGAAATGATTTGAATGCTTATACAAGTTTTGATCAAACTGTTTATATGCTTCCAATTCCAACTGATAAACCAGGTAATATTGAAAAAGGCTTTCAAGTTTTAGAAGATTGGGCACATAATTTAACTTTTTATGGACAAGATATTGATGATGAAAGAAATATTATTTTAGAAGAAAGTCGTTTAGGAAAAGGTGCAGAAGATAGAATGTTTAAAAAAGTATATCCTGTTTTATTTGCAGGAAGTAAATATGCAAAGCGTTTACCAATTGGTATTGATAGTATTATTAAAACTTTTCAACATGATGCAATTCGCCGTTTTTATCATGATTGGTACAGACCAAACTTAATGGCTGTTATTGTTGTTGGAGATATTGATGTAAACGCTGCTGAAGCTTTAGTTAAAAAACATTTTGCAGGTTTAAAAAATCCTGAAAATGAAAGAACAAGAATATATGCTGAAGTTCCTCCTTACGAAGAAAACAAAGCAATGGTTGTTACAGATAAGGAAGCAACTATGTACACTTCACTTCTTGTTTACAGCTCTAACGAACATGAAGAACCAACAACAGTTTCTGAATATAAAGAAAGTATTATAAAATCATTGTTTACTACAATTTTAAATCAACGTTTAAGAGAATTAGCACAAAATGCCAATCCTCCATTCTTAGGAGCAAGTGTTGGCTTTGATTCTTATGCAAGAGGCTATGAAAGCTTTATGGGTCAAGTATATACTGGTCAAGGCGATATTTCAAAATCTGTACAAGCATTGGTTGAAGAAATTGAAAGAATAAAACGTTTTGGTGTAACTGAAGCTGAATTAGAAAGAGCAAAAACTAATCTTCTTACAAGATTAGAAAGAATGGTAAAAGAAAAAGACAAAACAGAATCTTCAAGTTTTGTTGAAGAGTATATCAATAATTTTTTAACGAATGAACCAATTCCTGGTATTGAAGCAGAATATAATTATCACAAAGAATTATTGCCTACAATTACTGTAGCTGATATAAATAATGTTGGTAAAGACTTAACAGATAATTCAAACTTCGTTGTTGCTACAACAGGACCTGAAGCTTCTGAGAATGTAATATTACCTACTGAAAAAGAATTATTAAATATTGTTGTAAGTGCTTCTGAAAATAAAGATATCAAGCCTTACGAAGAAAAAGCTATTGCAACAAATTTATTAACTAAAGAGCCTGTTGCTGGTAAAATAGTTTCTACTACAAAAAATGATAAATTAGGAACTACTACTTATACTTTAAGCAATGGTTTAAAAGTTACAATTAAAAAAACAGATTTTAAAAATGATCAAATTTTAATGAGTGCTAAAAGGTTGGGTGGTATGAATAATTATGGAATAGCAGATAAATACAATGCTTCTTTCTTAACTTCTGTTATTTCTTCAATGGGTATTGGAGAATTTTCTCCTACTGATTTACGTAAAGCACTTACAGGAAAAACAGCTTCTGTAAACCCTATATTTACACAAACAGTAGATGGATTTACTGGTAGTAGTAGTGTTAAAGATTTTGAAACTATGCTTCAACTTCTTAATTTATACATTAATAATCCTCGTAAAGACACAGCTTTATTTAGTAGTTTTATACAAAAAGGAAAATCACAAACTGCTTTCTTAAAAGCAAACCCTCAAGTTGCGTTTATAGATAGTTTTTATAACACAATGTATTCACACAATCCTTTAGCCCCTGTAGTTATTCCTAAAAGTGAATATTATGATCAAGTTAACTTAGATAGAGTACTTGAAATTTATAAAGAAAGATTTGGCGATGCAAGTGATATGAACTTTGTTTTTGTAGGTAGCCTTCCAAAAGATACTACTGAAATGCTTATTAAAAAATATATAGCAAGTCTTCCTGTAAGTGGTAAGAAATTTACTTATAAAGATAATGGTTTGCGTACTGCTAAAGGTAAAATGAATATTGTAGTACATAAAGGCAAAGAAGAAAAATCTTTAATATTAGCTGTTTATAGTGGTGAAACAAAATATAGCGAAGACATTGAATTAAAAGCAGATGCTATTAGCGAAGTTCTGAATATTAAAATCATTGAAGAATTACGTGAAAAAATTCAAGGAATTTATGGTGGTGGAATTTATAGTAGTGTAGAAAAATATCCATATAACAATTATAATTTTATTGCACAATTACCTTGCGGTCCTGAAAAAGTTGATACATTAATTATTGCATTAAACAATGAAATTAACAATATTAAAACTAAAGGACCAACTAAAGAAGATTTGAAGAAAGTAAAACAACAATGGTTAGAACATTATAAAACTGACATGAAAGAAAATAATACTTGGCTTAAGAAAATACAAGATATAATGGTTGATGGAGCAAGTATTGAATATTTCCTTAACTACGAAAAAGTTGTTAATGCTCTTACGATTGATAACTTAAAAGCTGCAGCTAATTTATTATTTGATGGCAAAAATATAATTACAGCAGTTTTACAACCAGAAGAAAAGAAGGATAAATAAAAATATTTCTTTAGAAAGCTAAAAATCGTCTCAATTAATTGAGACGATTTTTTTTTGAAAATTATTATCAATGAATTACTCAGATTTATTCATATTATTCATGTACAACCATTAATGGTATATGGCTATGAAAAGCTAATCTTGTAGTATGACTTTTATTAAATAATTTTTCAAAAAAGTTGTGCTTTCTAGGAATAACAATTAATAAATCTACATGATGAGAGTCAATAAAACTATTAACACCTTCAATAAAATCAGTATGATAAATTGTATGATGTTTAGGTGATAAGCTTATTAGCTGTTTGTTGATTGGTTTTTCTGTAAAATATTCATCAGTATATTCTTTAGTAGTATCTTTTTCTACATGTAATATTCCTAAATTACTTTTCGTTTTTTGAATGAAAGATAAAATACTATTTTCTGCTGGAACAGGTTCATCAATATTCAATAAACTATAAGCCAAAAATACATTTTGAATATTTTTAAACACTGCATTAGGAGGAACAATAATAACAGGTATTGTAGTTTCCTTAGCAATAGAAATGGTATTACTACCTATTAAAGTTTCTTCAATAGTGCCACCTCCTGTAATGCCCATTATTATTAAGTTTGCATTAATTTCTTTGGCTGTTTTTTTTATACCAACTATTGCAGAATTGTAATTATTTAAAGTTTCTATATCTACATTATTAAATTCAATTTTTAGCTTTTGTAACATAGCATTTAAACCAATAGTACTATTGTTTTTTACATCTTCAATATCGCCAACTATTGGAACAGTTAAACCACCATCAGCAATTACAGGCAATTCATAAGCATTGTATAAAACAATTTTATTGGCATTAATTTGTTGTGCTAATTGTATAGCATATTTAGCAGCATTGTAAGCAGTAGAAGAAAAATCTACAGGAACTAAAATAGTTTGCATAAAAAAAATTTGTGAGTATAAAGTTATGATAAAAACTAAAGAGGATAAAGTATCAGGCAAAGAAAAATATCTTTGCTAAACTATCTTAATAAGAGGAGAAATTAGTTGCACATTTTATCAGCACAACAACTACTTGCAAATGCTTCTGGCTTTGCTTTAAAAGCAAAGCCCATACCTAAAATGTAACCCATTGCTTCCTTTAAAGCACTATTGCTTTTAAAGTTTGGATTAGTGTTTATGTCTGCATGAACTTCCATTTCAACACCAAACTCAATAAACAAATCACAAAGTTCATAAGCAATTTCAATGCTTTTAGCTACTTCTGTAAGCATTCTTTCTTTAATGTGAAAACTTTGTTTTGTTTTTTCGTTGTTAATGTACATAAAGCCACCATTATGCTCTCTTAAAAAAACAATCACTGTAGCAAATTCTGTTTCTGCACCTTTTACTTGGCTATCAGTACCAATACAAACTTTTAAACGATTGCCTTTATGTGCTTCATTTCTTATTGCTTCAGCTACTGCTTCTTTTATAGGGAGATGGATATTTTCTCCATTGAATTTTCTCCAACGCATAATTATAAAGTTTTTTGAAAGTAGAAATAATATTTAATATACTGCATAAGTTTGTTATTAACACAGGTGCATAACATAGCTTTGCCACAACTCTCCTATTATTATTTTATCAGAAAAAAATACTTATTTTACATTAATGGGTAACACACAAAAAAATTTATATTTTATATTGAGTAACTGTATTATCATTACAGTATTATACTTGTATAACCCATTTCATTTGTATTTTTTAGCTGATGATTTTTATCATATTCCATATAGTGCCGAAAATATTTGGCTTCATAGAAATTCTTTAAGACCAATTGGAAATTTAAGTTTACACATAGATTTTTTTATTAGTAAAAACAATGCTTTTGGTTATCATTTAACCAACTTATTACTTCATTTGATGAATAGTTTTTTGATAGGATTTATTGGCAATCATTTTTTAAAAAAGCAAATGAATGCACCTACTTGGTTTTTCTATTTAGTTGCGTTATTCTTTTTTGTTTATCCATTTCATAGCGAATCAATTTTTTGGATTATTGGTCGTTCTGGAAGTTTAGGAACAGTTTTTTTTCTTTTTGCATTTTACTTTTTTCTATTAAGCAATAAGCAATGGAAATATGGAATTATTTCAATTTTCTTTTTTCAAATTTCTTTGTTAAGCTATGAGTCTTCATGGATTTTTCCAATAATTATTACAGCAATTTTATTATTTTATAAAAAGAAGAATGAGCCTTTCAATAAATTTAAAAT
>JAIXLO010000001.1 GCA_026931325.1 Chitinophagales bacterium
GCCCAGTTTTATATAATTATAGACATTTAAATAAAAATAATTCTATTTATCCAAATTATAAAAGTTTTAAAACCGAAGCTTATTTTAATTATAAAAATATTTTAAAATACTTTTTTATTACAGTTGGCTATATTTATTCAAAAAATACAAATAGTCCTATTAGCAATAAGGAATTTATTAATCAACTAACAATAAGCAATACTATAAATGGAAATACTTTAAGAGAAAGTAATATGTTTTTAATTAATTACGATAAGTATTTTCCTAAAATAAAAAGTGGAATAACTATAAGGTTGTTATACGAAAAAGCTGCTTCAGAAAATTATTCTAATAAATTAAAGACTAAATTTTATAACGATAATTATCAAATATTTTTTAAAACAAATACTAATTTAAAAAGCCTTAGTATAGAAACAAATACTAAGTTTAATTTTTTCAAAAACTATAATGTGATAAACAACACAAATAATTTTACTGTATTTGAACAAGTTTTATCCTTAAAAGCATCTTTAAGTACTAAAGCTTTTATTACTGTTAAAAATACATTTAATACTGTTAATCAAAACAACCAAAAGCCTGTTACATTTATATTTCCTGATGTTTATTTAACACATAGCTTAGACAAATTAAAAACAGATATTGAGTTTGGTGCTCAAAATTTATTCAACCAAAAAACCTATACCAATATTGCTTTTTATGGCAATACAGAAACAATCAATCAAATTGAGTTAAGACCTTTTCAAATAATTTTAAAAGCTACTGTTTATTTTAAATAGCATAGTTATTTTTGTAAAAAATAATTAATATGCAACAATTAGGTATAGGTTCAAGGGTAGAACATCCACACTTTGGCAAAGGAATTATAGTTGATATTGGTAGTGAGTTTTATACTATTTGGTTCAAAACACAAAATGGAACAAAAAGTATAGGAAAAGAATATGCAGATCTAAAAATTGTAGAAGCTACTACAAATACTGTTTCAGAAAATAATCAAATAACTTTAGCAGATATAGAACTTGCATTAAACAATATTTTAGACCAACGCTTACATGAATTTCAGTTAGTGCCTATGGCTAATAAATGGAATAATGGTACTTTAATTTTACAACCCAATGATGCAAGTATGCAACCCAAAGAAATACCTATTGAAACCTTTTTTCACAAAATTGTTATGGTAAGAGATAGGCTTAGGCTAATAGAGCAAAAAATAAATTCAAATAAAACACTTACCGATGAAGAAAAAATAGATATTCAACAATACATTACAGCCATTTATGGCTCGTTAACTACATTTAATATTTTGTTTAAAGAAACACATCATCAATTTAAAGGAACAGGAGGAGCAAAAGAATAATTTAGTTCTAAAAGTCATTTTATTAGTGCTAATAGGTTAATCTTCAATTTTATAAATAATTTTTAATTTTAATTTCTAATTATCAATTTCTTTTACTAACTTGTAAGCCACAATAAAAATAATTATGCCTATGTAGATAAATATTACATTTCATCTATTTATTCACTTTTAAAAATGTTTATCATGGACATTAAAATTCAAGCAGTACGCTTTGTTGCAGATCAAAAATTAATTGATTTTGTATCAAAAAAAATTGAAAAACTTTCCACTTACCACGACAGAATAATGAACGTAGATGTTTTTCTAAAATTAGATAATGTTGCACACACCATTAAAGATAAAATTGTAGAAATAAGAGCTTCTGTACCAAAGCATGAATTTTTTGTAAAAGCATCTTCTAAATCATTTGAAGAAAGTTTTGAAAATGCTTTAGAATCTATTACCAATCAAATAAAACGAAAAAAAGAAAAACTTGCAGTATAACCTTAAAAGCCTGATAAAAACATCAGGCTTTCTTTTTATAAAAAATATTATTGAAACATCAATCCTTATTTTTGTTTTATGGCAGCCGAAAAAATTATTGCTGAATGGGAAAAAGAAATTTTTAAACCAATTTATTGGTTAGAAGGTGATGAACCTTATTTTATAGATAAGGTTATAAATTATGCAGAACATAAAATTCTTAAAAAAGAAGAATCAGAATTTGACCTTACTATTTTTTATGGTAGAGATGCAAACTGGATAGATATCATTAATGCTTGCAAACGATATCCAATGTTTTCAAAAATGCAAGTTGTTATTGTAAAAGAAGCTCAGCATTTAAAAGATATTACTAAGTTAGAAAGCTATATTAATAATCCTCTAACATCAACAGTTTTGGTAGTGGGTTATAAAGGAAAAATTGATGGAAGAACAAAGTTTGCTCAAGCAATAAAAAATAAAGCAGAATATCTTTCTACCAAAAAAATTAATGATAACGATTTAGCATTTTGGGCAAATAATATTGTTACACAACTTGGATTTACCATTACTCAAAAAGCTTTAATACTTCTTATAGAGCATATTGGAAACGATTTAAGCAGAATAGAAAATGAAATAGAAAAACTTTCTGTTAATGTCAAATCAGAAAAAAAAATTACAGAAGATGCTATTGAACAATTTATAGGAATTAGTAAAAAATACAACTCTTTTGAATTGCAAAAAGCATTAGGTAAAAAAGACTTTACTAAGGCTATGCAAATAATTGACTACTTTGAAAAAAATAAAGATGATGAACCTATACAAAGAGTTTTAGCAACACTATATAGTTTTTTTAGTAAAGTATATAGTATTTTTAGTGTAGGCACAACCGATAAAAAAGCTATTGCTGCAAGCTTAGGAATTCCTGTTTTTTTTATAGATGAGTATGTACAAGTTTCTCATAATTATGGCTATCAAGGAATAGAAAAAAATTTACTGTTATTGTATGAATATAATTTAAAATCAATTGGTATAAATAATATAAGCACAGATGGAGCAGCACTTATGAAAGAACTTGTAGTAAAAATGATGAATAATGTGTAAGGGAAATGTTTGATAAATTTATTTAAAAGCAATTGCTGTAAAAAAAATAAAACCCACTATTAGTGGGTTTTGTAAAAGTATTTTCTAAAAATATTATTTCTTTTTATTACTGCTTTTGGCAGTTTCTTGTTTTCTACCAGATTCTATAATAGCATTGTTCAACAAATATTCTATTTGTCCATTAACACTTCTAAATTCATCTGCTGCCCATTTTTCTAAGATTTTATATACTGATGGGTCAAGCCTTAAAATAAAATTTTTTTTATCTGCCACAATGAATTTAAAATTTAATTATTGATATAGTGTACCAGCATTTAAAATGGGTGTTGCAGCTTTTTCGCCACAAAGCACAACCATTAAATTACTAACCATTGCTGCTTTTTTTTCATCATCAAGATCTACAATATTTTCGGCAGATAATTTTTTTAATGCAAGATCTACCATGCCTACTGCACCTTCTACAATTTTAGTTCTTGCAGCTACAATAGCAGTTGCTTGTTGTCGTTGAAGCATAGCTCCTGCAATTTCTGGTGCATAAGCTAAATGACTTAATCTTGCTTCTAAGATAACAATACCAGCAGGGGCTAATCTTTCGGTTAATTCATTTTCTAATATTTGATTTACTTTATCGCCTCCTTCTCTTAAAGTAATATCAGCTTTTTCATCTTCCAAATTATCGTAAGGAAAACTAACAGCTAAATGCCTAATTGCTGCTTCACTTTGTTTGTTTACATATTCATCATAATCTGCTACTTCATAAGCAGCTTTATAGGTATCGCCAACTTTCCAAACAATTACTGCTCCTATTTCAATAGGATTACCCATTTTATCATTTACTTTTAATTGCTGACCTTGTAAGTTTTGGGCACGAAGACTTATTTTAAAAGTTGAATAAAAAGGGTTGATAAAAAACAATCCATTTTCTTTTACAGTACCTACATACTTACCAAAAAAGTTCAATACTCTTGAATGATTGGGTTGAATAATCATTAACCCCTTCATTAAAAATAAAGAAGTAATAAACATGAAAATTGCCAAAGCAAGGTACCAAAGTGAAGTATTAAATTGTGCAAAATAATAAAAGCCTAATACAAGTAAAATTAGTGAAATGGTTAAGGCTAAGAAGCCTGAAAGTGGTTTAATTTCTTGTTCCATAATTTATCAATTTGATATTAAAATAATATCAAAAGTATATTATTACTTTTAAATAAAAAAATATTTTTTGTTTTTTATATCATCATATCTAAAATTGCTTTTACCTTTCGGTTATGAATAATATTAAACCTCTTGCAGAAAGGTTAAGACCAACAACTTTAGATGACTTAATTGGTCAAGAGCATTTAACAGGCAACGATAGTATTTTAAGGAAATCAATAGAGCAAGGAAAAATTCCTTCAATGATATTATGGGGTCCACCAGGTGTTGGTAAAACAACTATTGCAAATATTATAGCACACACTTTATCATTACCTTATTTTCAATTAAGTGCTATTAGTAGTGGTGTTAAAGATGTAAGAGAAGTTATTGAACAAGCAAAAAAATCTACTCAAGCAATTTTATTTATAGATGAAATTCATCGATTTAATAAAAATCAGCAAGATGCTTTATTAGGTGCAGTAGAAAATGGTACAATAACTTTAATTGGTGCTACAACAGAAAACCCATCTTTTGAAGTGAATAGTGCCTTACTCAGTAGAGCACAAGTGTATGTTTTAAAACCATTAACAGAAGAAAAATTAATTCAATTATTAAATACAGCTTTACAAAAAGATGAAATTTTAAACAAGAAAAAAATTGAATTAAAAGAAACAACTGCTCTAATAAATATTAGTGGTGGAGATGCCAGAAAATTATTGAATTTATTAGAACTTGTTTATAATACACATGATAATAATTCTGATACAATTATTGTTACAGATAAACTTGTGATGCAAGTAGCACAACAAAAAATTGCTTTGTATGATAAACAAGGAGAGCAGCATTATGACATTATATCTGCATTTATAAAAAGTATGCGTGGCAGCGATGTTAATGCAACAGTTTATTGGCTAGCTCGTATGATTGAAGGTGGCGAAGACATAAAATTTATTGCCAGAAGAATGCTCATTTTTGCAAGTGAAGATATTGGCAATGCTAACCCTAATGCACTTTTATTAGCTAATGCAACATTTGATGCTGTTAGTAAAATTGGCTACCCTGAAGGAAGAATTATTTTAAGTCAGTGTGCAGTTTATTTAGCTACATCTGTTAAAAGCAATGCTTCTTATTTAGCTATTGATAAAGCATTACAAGCTGTGCAACAATTAGGAGATTTATCGGTGCCACTACATTTAAGAAATGCACCAACTATGTTGATGAAGAATTTAGATTATGGCAAAAATTATCAATACTCTCATAATGGAGAAAATAATTTTATAGAGCAAGAATATTTGCCTGAACAAATGAAAGGAACAACTTTTTATGATCCAGGAAATAATACAAGAGAAAATGAAATAAGAAAATTTTTAAAAGAAAGATGGGAAGATAAATATGGCTATTAAAAAAAGAGGCTATCAATTTTGATAACCTCTTTTAAACCCAATACACACACTTACTTAGTTGCCTTATCTACTTTCCTGTTATTAAACATTTCATTTCTTTTCTTCAATTGTTCTTTAGTTAAAACAGCATCAATAGCTTTTTTCCTGTCTTTATTAATTGCCATTGTTTGTTGTTTCTTCTGTTCTGGTGTTAAGTCATTATTTTCACGAACAGCTTTCACCTTTTCAGAATATTCTTTTTGTATTTCTTTTATTTTATTTACTTGATTATCAGAAAGGTTAAGAGTTGATTTCATTTTCTCTAATTTTTCCTCCTGCTTTTCTTCTCTATTTTCCTTAATTTTTTCTTTTTGTTCAGGAGTTAATAGACTATTTAATTTTTCTTTTCTTTCTTTTTGTAATGCAGCTTCTTGTTTTTTATAATCACCCATTGTTAGGTTATCATTACTTTTTAAAGCTTTTATTTTTTCTTTATATTCTTGGTTGATGGCTTTAGCTTTTGTCTTTTGTTCATCTGTAAGTTGTAAACCTTTTCCAAAGTTGTTGTACATCATATTTTGTTGCTTCATTCTATTTTGCCTAAAAGCTTTGTTTTTCTGATTTTGAGCATTTTCTTGTGCTTGTATTTGAGATATACCAAATATTAAAACTGTTCCAAGCATTACAATAATTATCTTTTTCATAATAATTTTTTTTAGGATTTAAAAATGATTTTACAGATAGACTAAAAACTGTATTGAATGTTTAAAGAGATAAAAAATATTTTTGTTAATGTGTGGTTAAAGAGAAAAATTTTTATTTTATTAGCACATGAATAACAAAGCACTTTAGAATACTATTTTTGTAAAAACAAATAACTTGAAGCATCTGATAATTATATTTTGTAGCCTTTTTTTTCAGAGTAATTTTTTGTTTGCTCAAGCTGATACTGCTACAATAGATACTATTAAAATACATAAAAGAAAAGTAAACGATAGCCCAACAATTATAAAGCCTATTATAAAACCTAAACCTCAAGTTGATAGCTCTACAATACTGATTAATACTGATTCTATAATTTTAATAGATACATCTATTACAGAAAATAAAGATAGTATAACTAATGTTGTAATTCCAGTATCAATAAATACAAAAGACACTTCAACCTTTGCAGCAATTATTCATCATAAGTATTTTCCATTAGAAAATAATAAAGTATTTATGATAACAAAATGGCAGAACTTGCCAAATAAAGATATTTTGTTTTATAGCCTATTAATTTTAGTTGGATTTTTAGCCATTATCAAATTATCTTTTACAAAATATTTTTCAAATATTTTTAAACAAATTTTTCAATATTCACATAAACAACGGCAAACACAAGAGCAAATAATTCAAAATAATTTTCCATCGCTATTAATGAATTTTCTTTTTGTTTTGAGTGGAGGAATGTTTATTGCACTATTAGCTTATAATCGTCATTGGGTTAATACTAATTTTTGGTTATTATTATTATATAGTTGTATTTTATTAGCTTCTATTTATTTATTAAAGTTTGTGTTTTTATCGTTTTTTGGATGGGTGTTTAATGCAAAGGATACAACAGACAATTATACATTCATCGTTTTTCTGATTAATAAAATTATAGGCGTTATTTTAATTCCTATAACAATTATTATTGCTTTTGCAACAAGTAAAATTGTAGATGCTAGTATTAGTATTACTTTTTTACTATTAATTATTATATTTATATATAGATATTGGTTAAGTTATAAAGCTATCAGAAATACTATAAAAGTTAGCTCCTTGCGTTTTTTTCTTTACCTTTGTGCCGTTGAAATATTGCCTCTTACTATTTTATATAAGGCTGTATTCAATTTTATTCAAGGATAATTATATAAAATATAGAAGGAAAGTATGGCTAAAACTGGAATAACTAATTTACCGTCATCTAAAGCAGTTAAAAGAATACTAATTGCACAACCTCGTCCAGAAAGTGAAAAGTCCCCTTATTTTGATTTAGGAAAAAAACATAATGTTGAATTAGTTTTTACTCCATTTATTAAATTAGAAGCAATTACTGCCAAGGAATTTAGAAAACAAAAAATTGATATAAATAATTATACAGCTGTAGTTTTTACAAGTCGTAATGCTATAGATCATTTTTTTCGTTTGTGCGATGAAATGAAATTATCTGTTAGTCAGGATACTAAATATTTTTGCATTACAGAAGCTGTGGCTCTTTATCTTCAAAAATTTACTTTATACAGAAAACGTAAAGTTTTTTATGGTGCAGATGGTACTAATAGAAGTTTGTTTGATGTTATAAACAAACATAAAGAAAATGAACGTTTTATGTATGTATGTAGTGAAAACCAGCAAGATAATGAAATTATAACTTGGTTTAAAGCTAATAAATGTGATTTTAGTTTAGCTTTTATGTATCGTACTATTAGTAATGATATTAAATCCGTTTTTGATAAAAAAAGTTACGATATCATTTGCCTATTTACGCCAAGTGGTGTTCAAAGCTTATTTGACAATTTCCCAAAATTCAAACAAAATGGAACAGTAATAGGTGTGTTTGGTAATAATACTTTAAAAGCAGCAGAAACTGCTGGACTTGAACTTCAAATAAAAGCACCTATACCACAAGTCCCAAGTATGATAACAGCTTTAGATAAATATTTATCTGAAAAAAAATCAAAATCTAAAAAATAGTTTTCAATTATTTTTTACCTGAATAATAAATATAAAATACTACATTTAGTATCTGTATAAAAACATACAGATATTAATCATGCATACAAATCATCTTATACACGAAACATCTCCTTATTTACTTCAGCATGCTCATAATCCTGTAAATTGGTATCCTTGGTGTGATGAAGTATTTGAATTGGCAAAGAAGGAAAACAAGCCCATATTAATCAGTATAGGCTATGCAGCTTGTCATTGGTGTCATGTGATGGAAAAAGAAAGCTTTGAAGATGAATCTACTGCAGAATACATGAACAAACATTTTATCAATATAAAAATTGACAGAGAAGAACGCCCAGATTTGGATAATATTTATATGGAGGCTGTTCAAGCAATTACAGGAAGTGGTGGTTGGCCATTAAATGTTTTTTTAACTCCTGATAAAAAACCATTTTTTGGTGGAACTTATTTTCCTGCAACTAAAATGTATAATAGGTTAAGTTGGTTAGAAGTTTTACAAAACGTAGTTAATGCTTATCAAAATAGAAAAGATGAAATTACTAATCAGGCAGATGAATTAACAAAACACTTATTAAATGACAACTTTTTGAAAAATAATTTTTCATCCGATAAGTTTTTATTTACCAAAGAGAATACCAATATCATTACATCAAATATTATAAAACAAGCTGATACTGTTTGGGGTGGATTTGGTAATGCCCCTAAATTTCCTCAAACATTTATTATTCAATACTTATTAAGACAATATCATTTTACTAAAAATGAAGAGGCGTTAACTCAAGTTTTGTTAAGTTTAGATAAAATGATTTATGGAGGAATTTATGATCAATTAGGAGGTGGCTTTGCACGTTATAGTACTGATGAAAAATGGTTTGCACCTCACTTTGAAAAAATGCTTTATGACAATGCTTTAATAATAGATGTATTAAGTGAAGCATATCAATTAACTCAAAAAAATATTTATAAAGAAACTATAGAACAAACATTAAATTTTATTGAAAGAGAAATGCTTGATAAGAATGGTGGATTTTATTGTGCTTTAGATGCAGATAGTGAAGGTGTTGAAGGAAAATTTTATACTTGGACCAAAGAAGAAATTGAAAATATTTTAGAAGATAAAGCATCACTATTTTGTAAATATTATAATATAACTGATAAAGGTAATTGGGAACACACCAATATTTTATGGATTCAACAATCAATAGAAGAATTTGCTATAAAGCAAAATATTTCATTCAATGATTTTAAAGCTGAAATAGATGAATGTAAAAGACTATTGCTTAAGCACAGAAATAAAAGAATTAGACCAAGATTAGATGACAAAATTTTATTAGGATGGAATGCATTAATGATAAAAGCATATTGTAAGGCTTATGCTGCAACATCAAATGAAAGTTATAAAGAAATAGCGGTACAACAAATGAGGTTTTTACAACAAAACTTATGTAAAGAAGGAATTTGGTATCATACATATAAAAATGGTAAAGCTAAAATATCAGCTTTTTTAGATGATTATGCTTATTTAATACAAGCCCTTATTTATTTACAAGAAATTACTGCTAATGAAAAATATTTAATAGAAGCAGAACATATAACTAATTATGTAATTCAGAATTTTAAGGATGACGAAATATTGTTTTATTATACACATCAATCTCAAACGGATGTTATTTTAAGAAAAAGAGAAATTTATGATGGAGCACTACCAAGTGCTAATGCAGTAATGGCTATAAATCTTCAATATTTATCTGTAATATTTGATAATAATGAGTGGAAAACCTTATTTGAGAAAATGATAAATGAAGTAGGAGAATTAGTAATAAAATACCCCACTTCTTTTGGTGTATGGGCATTAATGATTCAACTAAACACTTTTGGAATTAATGAAATAGTGTTATGTGGTGAAACTATTGAAAATTCATTAATTCAAGTATTGAATAAATATATACCCAATAAAGTATTACAGGCTTCCACCAACTACAATGAGACTGAAAAATTTCCTTTACTAAAGAATAAATTTGTACCTAAAAAAGACAGTTTTTATTTATGTAAAAATTATAGTTGCGACAACCCAAAGTATAATGTAAACGATTTTTTAGCAAAAATCTAACACAACTGATATTTAATTTAGCTTCTAAATTCTAATAAATTAAATAATCAACTATTTTTGTTGCACAATAAGTATTTATATCAGTCGTTATTATAAGCCTTAAAAAGGATAAGATTTTTAAAAAAAATTTTTTGAAAAAAAATATCTATATATATTTGTCCACTATCTACCCTTCAATAATTTTGTAGAATGAGAAAAAGTATAAGTGTTTTACTATTACCTGCTTTACTAATTAGTATGGCAGCGTGTAATAAAAAAGGTAAGGTGAAAGGAACACCTGATAATGGTCTGTTAGTAGGTGTAGCTCCAAGTGCTAAACCTAGTATAGGAAGACCAGGGAAAATGGTTTATATTCCACCTGGAACTTTTCACATGGGTCCAAGTGATGAGGATATAAATTTTAATTATACTGCAAGAAACAAGCAAGTATCTATTAATGGCTTCTGGATGGATGCTACAGAAATTACCAATAATGAATATCGTCAATTTGTATATTGGACAAGAGATTCAATAGCTTTAAAAGAGTTAGGTTATGTAAAAACTACAAATGGCGGAGGTGGTGGAGATTCTGCTATTGCTGTTGATTGGTCAAGAAAAAAAGATATTAAATATGACCAAAGTACTTTAGAAAAATTAGGAAATAAATTAATGATTGATGCTCCCGAAAGATTATATGGTAAAATAGAGGTTGATCCTAAGAAAATAGTATATCATATTGAGTACTTTGATTTAACAGAAGCAGCTAAGATTGAAAATAAAGATGTACCTCGTACTAAATTTATTAAACGCTTTGATCAACAAATTTATCCTGATACTCTAGTATGGATAAGAGACTTCTCTTATGCATATAATGAACCAATGACAAAAAGATATTTTAGCCACCCATCTTTTGGCAATTATCCTGTAGTTGGTGTAAACTGGAAACAAGCAGTTGCTTTCTGTCATTGGAGAACACATTATATGAATAGCTATTTAAGCAGAAAGAAAAAAAGTACTGAAAGTGATTTTAGATTACCAAGTGAGGCTGAATGGGAATATGCAGCTCGTGGTGGTAGAACAAATTCAATGTATCCATGGGGTAACTATTATTTAAGAAATAAAAAAGGTTGCTTATTGGCTAATTTTAAACCAGGCCGTGGTAATTACCCTGAAGATGGAGGCTTTTATACTGTAAGAGCTGATGCTTATTGGCCAAATGATTATGGTTTATATAATATGGCTGGTAATGTAGCAGAATGGACAGGTTCATATTTCTATGAAGGTTCTTATAACTTAATTCATGATATGAACCCAGATATTCGTTATGATGCAAATGATGATGATCCACCTAGAATGAAAAGAAAAGTAGTTAGAGGTGGAAGTTGGAAAGATGTAGGCTATTATTTACAAACTGGAACAAGATCTTATGAATATCAAGATACAGCAAAATCTTATATTGGATTTCGTTGTGTAATTGATCTTGCACCAAGAATGGGTAAGAGAAAATAATTTTTCAAAATAAAAAGAACTTATAAACAACTTTTTAATTTTTTTCATTTTAATTTAATATTTAATCAAAAAATCTAAAAACCAAAAACATGGCAGCAAAAATTCCTCCTAAAGTAGGTAAAATAGTAGATGTATTAGTTTCTATCGGAGCAGCAGTTGTATTATTTGGGGCACTTCAAAAATTAATGCACACAAAATTGGCAGACTTATTCTTACAAATTGGGCTTTATACAGAATCATTTATATTTCTTGGCTATGGTATATTATATATGTATTACCCAGCTATGGATGAAAATGAGGTGCATGTACCAGGTTTAGACGAAAAAGGAAATCCTGCTTTAAATTCAATAGAAAAAATGCTTAAAGAAGCCGATATTACACCAACTAATTTAGGGAGTTTAAGTGAAGGATTTAAAAAATTTGGTTCAACTGTTTCACAAATAAGCGATTTAAGTGATGTTGTAAAATCTACAGGAGACTTTTCTAGTAAAACAAAAGAAGCTGCTAATGCTTTAGGCTCTGTTGCAGGAGCTGTAACTCAAGCTACAAGTTCTTTAAGTTCATTTAATGCAGCATCTGAGAGTACAAAACAATTCCATGATCAAGTTCAAGTTTTAAGTAAAAATCTTGCATCATTAAATGCTGTTTATGAAATGGAATTACAAGAAAGTAATAATCACTTAAAAGCATTAAACCAATTCTATGGTAAGTTAGCAGAAGCTAGCTCAGTTATGAGTGGAACTGCTGAAGATGCTGCTAAAGCAAAAGAACAAGTAGCAGCATTAGCAAATAACTTAAGCAGATTAAACCAAGTTTATGGTAATATGCTTACAGCTATGTCTGGCAGATAATAATTATTCTTTTAAAAAAGAAAAAGTGATTAATAACCTTATTGTAAAATAAATTTAAAAATTAATAAAAGATGGCACTACCTAAGGAGCCAAGGCAGAAGATGATTAACTTAATGTATTTAGTGTTAACAGCACTATTAGCATTAAACGTATCATCTGAAATTTTAAATGCTTTTAAAACAGTAAAAAGTAGCTTGGAGAGTTCAAGTGAATTAGCTAATAGTAAAACTGAGCAATTATTTGAATCTTTTAAAGATAAAATGGAAGATCCAAAAACTCATGATGAAGCTGCTATTTGGTTTGAGAAAGCAGATCAGGCTCATAAGTTATCTGAAGAAACTTATAAATATATTGAAGATTTAAAGTTAGAATTAATGAAAGAAGCAGGCTTTAACCCTAAGAATATGAAAGATGGCAAAATTGATTCTACATTTAAAGAAGATAATTTAGAAGCTGCAACAAGACTACTTGTTGAATCTCCTCCTCAAGGAAAAGCAAAAGGAAAAGAATTGTATAAAAAACTACAAAGTTTAAAAGAAGGATTATTTGCTTTAGATAGCTCTGTTGTGGAAGAGTTTGCACTTACATTACCAATTGATTTAAATGTTCCAAAAACTCATAGCATAGGTAATCATTCATGGGAAGCAGCATATTTCAGAATGACCCCAACAATAGCAGCATTAACTATTTTAAGTAAATTCCAAAATGATATTAGAAATGCTGAAGCACATGTAGTTGAATTATTCCATAAAAAAGTAGGTGAGGTAAAAATTAAATATGACCAATTTAAAGCTATTGCTAATGCTTCTGCATCTTATGTAATGCCTGGCGAAGAAATTATTATTAATGCAGGGGTTGGAGCATTTAGTAGTGCTGCTAAACCATCTGTTACAATTGATGGAGCTGGAGCACAGGCTTTACCTGATGGTAGTTATGAGTATAAATTTAGTGCACCAACTGCTGCAGGTGAATACACAAAAAAAGTAAGAATTAGCTTTATAAAACCAGATGGAACAATTGCTACTGTTGATAAAGATATTAAATATACAGTAGGTCAATTAGCCGGATTAACAGTATCAACTGATGCTACAAGAGTATTTTATTCTGGTGGTATTGAAAACCCATTAAGTGTAACTGGACAAGGTGGCTCTGAAAAAATTACACTAAAAGTTGATGGACCAGGAGTTACTGTTGAATCGAAAGGTAAAGGACAATTCATTGTAAAATGTACACAACCTGGTTCTGCAATTGTAACAGCAAGTGATGGAAAATCTACTCAACAATTTAAAATTCCTATTAAACGTGTTCCTAATCCTGTAATTCAAGTTAATGGTAGTTCAGGAGGTAGTATGGATGCTGGTAAATTTAAAGCAGCAGGCGGTGTATCTGCAAAATTAATAGACTTTATCTTTGAGGGATATACATTTAAAGTATCATCATTTGCTATGTTCTTTACTGGTACAAACTTTGAAGAAAAAAATGAAGTAGTGGAAGTTCAAGGAAATGCATTTAATTCAGAAGCTAGAAAGTTTATGAATAGATGTGCTGCAGGAACAACCATTGTTTTTGGAGCTGTACGTGTAGTAGATCAAATAGGAAGTGTGAGAGAAATAGATGGTACAATTTCATTCACTTTAGAATAAAGAAATAAAAAATATTGGTTATGAAAAAGATAGTTTTTGGTTTGGTAATATTGGCTGTTTCTGTGTTTTTCAATACAGATGCAATAGCTCAATTTAAAAAAGCTCCACCCAAAAAAGAGGAGAAAAAAGAAACTACAACAACTCCAACAACTGAGGTAACAACAACTGCTCCAGCAAGAAAAGATACAGCTATTATTTTGCCTAAAAAGCGTTTTGATACTGCAAGAGATATGTCTGGTAAAGAGTATGGTGCTGTTGTACCAACAAGCAAACGTAATGCTTATGGCTATACAAGAGAACCATTAAGTGATAGAAAGCCTCTTCCTTATGACCATATAAGAGAAGATGATGCAACTTTTAGTCATTTTGTATGGAGAGAGATTGATGCAAGAGAAAAAATGAACCTTCCGTTTATTTATTCAGCAAAAGATGAAACAGGAGACCAAAGATTTTTCTCTATAATTTTAAATGCAATTAAGAATGATAGTGTTATTGCTTTTGATGCAGTAGATGATAGATTTACAACACCATTATCAATAGATCAGGTAATTAGTATGTCAACAGCACAATCTACTGTTTTAGATACTACTTATGCTGAAAACCCTGATGATGAAAACGTAATGGATACAGTAATTCGTTGGAAAGAAAATATAAAAGCACCTAAACCAGATTCTATCTATAAATTTAGAATCAAAGAACAATGGATGTTTGATAAAGAAACAAGTAGATTTTTAGTGAGAATTATTGGTATTGCACCAATGGCTCCAAATCCACTTCCTCCTGGAGTAAAAAAGAGCAACGCACCAACAACTTATTATCCATTATTTTGGGTTTACTATCCTGATTTACGTCCAACACTTTCAAGAACATTTGCCTATAATCCAAAAAATATTGGAGGCCAACTCTCTTGGGAAGAAGTATTTGAAGGAAGATTCTTTAGTAGTTACATCATTAAATCTACTATAAATAACCCTGGTGATAATACTTTAGCTCAACTTATTGAAGATCCTTTGTACAGATTATTGGAAGGTGAGAATATCAAAGAAAAATTATTTAATTACGAACAAGATTTATGGTCTTATTAATAGTTAAAAGCATAATTAAAAGAGAGGTTAACCCTCTCTTTTTTATTTTAACTTTATTGTGAAAATTATTTTTTGAAAGTAATCTTAAAATATAGTAGCAATAGAGATAAAGTAAGTACTACCAAATTTGCTACAATAATTGGTCCTCCATCAGAAATTCCAAAACCATATATTAACCAAACAATAGTACTAATAAGTGCAAGTATAATCATCCATAAACTTAAATCTTTTACGCTTTTTGTTTTCCATGCTTGATATACTTGTGGAAGATAAATAACTGACGTTAAAAATGAACCAAAGTAACCAATTAATTCAATTTCTCTTGAAGATAATGTAAACAAAAAAGACATGTTAGATAATTGTTTTAATTGTATTTATTCAATTCCAAATTTTTTCATAATTGTTGTGCTTACACCTGTATTACTATAACCTCCATCATGATATAAATTTTGCATTGTTACCATTCGTGTTAAATCACTAAATAAAGTGATACAATAGTTTGCACAATCTTCTGCACTTGCATTACCTAAAGGAGCAATTGCATTTGCATAATCGAAAAAGTCATTAAACCCTTTGATACCTGTTCCAGCAGTAGTTTTTGTAGGAGATTGAGATACTGTATTAATACGAACTTTTTTCTCTATGCCATAATGATAACCAAAACTACGTGCAATGCTTTCTAACATTGCCTTAATATCAGCCATATCTGTATAAAAAGGAAAAGTGCGTTGTGCAGCCATATGAGTAAGGGCTACAACACTACCCCATTCATTAATAGCATCTAACTTTTTTGCTACTGCAAGCATTTTATGTAAAGACATTGCACTTACATCAATACCTTTCATAAAGTAATCATAATTGCTTTCTGTATAAGGTATTTTTTTACGAATATTTACACTCATACCTATAGAGTGTAATACAAAATCTATTTTACCACCCAATACTTCTTGAGATTGGGTAAATAATGTTGTTAATTCATCTACACTTGTCGCATCGGCAGGAATAATTTGACTACTCGTTTTTTCTGCTAATTTGTTTATTTCTCCCATACGCATAGCAATGGGTGCATTGGTTAAAACAAATGTTGCTCCTTCTTCGTATGCTTTTTCTGCTACTTTCCATGCTATAGAATTTTCATCTAATGCACCTGTAATAATACCTTTTTTGCCTTTTAATAATCCGTATGCCATAATTTTAATTTTAATATTGGTAAAAATAATAAAAGCTAAATTAATTATTGTTTTACTTTATCTAGAGCTTGGCTGATATCATTGATAATATCTTCATAATTTTCTACACCTACAGAAAGCCTTATCATTTTTTCTGTAATAGAAAGTTCTTTTCTCAAATTAACATCAACATGTGTCATTGTTGCTGGATGTTCTGCTAAGCTTTCTGTACTACCAAGACTTACAGCAAGTTTAATTAATTTTAGAGCATTTAAAAACTTAAAAGCATCTTTTTCTGTTCCTTTAATATCAAAAGAAATCATTGCACCATTAGTTAAACATTGTTTATTTTTTATGGTTAATTGTTCTTTATTTTTTTCTGATAAATTACCTAAGTAATATACTTTTTCTACTAAAGGATGATTACTTAAAAACTGTGCTACTTTATCTGCATTAAAAGATTGAGCATCCATTCTTACTTTTAATGTTTCTAAGCTTCTTAATAACAACCAAGATGTATTGGGACTTGCCATATTGCCCAAAAATGTTCTTAATTTTTTTACTCTTTTTATTAAATCTAAAGATCCTAAACAAGCACCTGCAATAACATCGCTATGTCCACCAATGTATTTTGTAGCAGAATATAAAACTAAATCAGCACCATGTTTTAAAGGATGTTGCCATAATGGTCCCATATAAGTATTATCTACAGCTAAATAAACCTCTTTTTCAGCAGTAGAAAAATGTTGAGCAACTTCTTTACTACAACTTATATCAATTAAGTCATTTGTAGGATTTGCAGGTGTTTCTATATAAATTAATGAAAGCTTATCTGCCATCCCTGTAGATTCAACAATTTTAATCACTTCTTCTTTGCATTGCCCAACTTTAAATTCTGCTACATGAACTCCATATAATGGAAGTATTTGTTTGATAAAATGATCGCTACCACCATATAAAGGGCAACTAATTAATAACAAATTGCCAGGCTTTAAAAATTCTAATAAAACTGTTGAAATAGCAGCCATACCACTTTCAAATACTGCACAGTCTTCTGCTTTATCCCAAAGTGTTAATCTGTTTTCTAAAATTTCAATGTTTGGGTTATTGATACGACTATATATCAGTCCAAGTTGTTCATTTTCTTTAGGAGTTCTGTGTCCATAAGCTACTTCAAAAAAAGCTTTTCCTTGTTCTGCACTTCTAAATGCAAAAGTAGATGTTTGAAATATTGGACACTTAACAGCACCTTCAGATAGTTCTGGTTTATAACCATAAGACATCATTAAACTCTCTGGCTTCATTTTTTTAACTTCTTCTTTATTCATAAAAGATTTCTTTTATTGTGTAAGATAAATAATTGAATCATCTTATTCTAAAATTTTTAATGATTTATCTATTATAGAAACTGCTTCTAAAATTTGTTCTTTATTAATAATTAATGGTGGTGCAAATCTTATTTTATCGCCATGAGTTGGTTTTGCCAACAATCCATTTTCTTTCAAAGCTAAACATAATTCCCAAGAAGCATCAGGATTTTTATGTTCAATAACTATTGCATTTAATAAACCTTTACCACGAATAATTTTTATAAATGGAGAATTTAATTTTGCTATTTCTTCTCTTAATAAATTTCCCATAATTATTGCATTTTCAGCCATATTTTCATCTTTTAAAACTTGTAAGGCAGTAATAGCTACAGCACAAGCTAAAGGATTTCCACCGTAAGTACTTCCATGTTCACCAGGTTTTATATTCATCATTATATCATCATCACATAAAACTGCACTTACAGGCATTGTACCACCACTTAAAGCTTTTCCAAGAATTAAAATATCGGGTCTTACATTTTCATGATCACAAGCAAGCATTTTACCTGTACGTGCAAGCCCAGTTTGTATTTCATCGGCAATAAATAAAACATTGTATTTAGTACAAAGTTCTCTAACTGCTTTTAAATAACCTTCATCAGGCACTACAACTCCAGCTTCACCTTGAATTGGTTCTAACATAAATGCAGCAATATTTTTATCTTGTTGAAATGCTTTTTCAACAGCATTAATATTGTTATAAGGTATTGTTATAAAACCAGGCATAAAAGGACCAAATCCTTTATAACTACTTGGATCAGTTGAAGCAGAAATTGCAGCCATTGTTCTTCCCCAAAAGTTTCCTTCTGCAAAAACTATTACAGCTTTATTTTCTTCAATACCTTTTTTTGTATAAGCCCAGCGTCTTGCAAGTTTTATAGCAGTTTCGCCTCCTTCAACCCCTGTATTCATTGGTAAAACTTTATCATACCCAAAATATGCTGTAATATATTTTTCATAAACGCCTAATTGATTGTTGTAAAAAGCTCTTGATGTAAGTGTAAGCCTTTTGCTTTGTTCAATCATTGCATTAATAATTTTTGGATGACAATGTCCTTGATTAACAGCAGAATAACCACTTAAAAAATCGTAATAACGTTTCCCATCAACATCAAAAACAAAAACACCATCGCCTTTTTCTAAAACTACTGGTAATGGATGATAATTATGAGCACCATATTTTTCTTCTAAAGACATATAGTGAGAAGTTTTCTCACTAATATTTGTGATATTCATTTTGTAAAATTTATAAGTTAGAAAATAAAAATTCACTAAACTGTACTAATACTAAATTGTACAGAAAAAAAATAAAACAGATTAAGAGAGATGATCTAAAAAATCTAAGTTTTCTGATAAAAATTTCATCACACTAATTATAAGTTGTGCAAGATAATAAATAATATGCTTTGCAAAAAAGCATTGTCAATTTTATTAAAAAGGTAAGTCATCAACTATATCATCTGTTGGGTCAGGAGGGACAAAATCAGCAGTACTATTTTGTGCTTCAGCATTATCGCCAAGTTTTATTGTTTCAATACGCCAAGCATTTAAGTTAGTAATATAATTATCTATTCCATTTTTATTCCATTTAGTTCCTTTAATATTAAATGAAACTTTTACTTCATCACCAATATTAAATCTATCTGGCATTGTAACTCTATCTTGTACACATTGAAATTTAATATAGTTTGTAATGGTTCTTCCACCAATATCCTCTGTTTTTTCAATTACAAATTCTCTTGTTTTAAAAGTTTCTGTATGTTGTACAGTATCAAACTTTGCAATTAGTTTTCCTGTTATTTCATAACTCATAACAAACTATTTTTATTTTTTGAATGCCGAAAGTAAGTTTTAATTCTTTTCAATAATTTTTTTGGTAAAAACTTTGTTTTATTTCTTACAAAAATTTACCTTTCACTTTCCTAACAACTTTTGTATGCCAAAACTAACTGCTATATTCTTTTGTGTTGCACTTTCACTGTTTTCATACAAAGTAAAATCACAAAATATAAAAGTATCTTATAGACATTATTCAGTTAGTAATGAAAATAAAACTGATGCAACTTTAGATTCAATGTTAAAGCCTTATGCAGAAAATATGTATAAGGTTATGAATACGGTTATTGGTTTTTCTACAAAAGGATTGTTTAAAAAACTTCCAGAGAGTACATTAGGAAACTTTTTTGCAGATTGTATAAAAAATGTTGCAGAACAACAATATGAACAAAAAATTGATATAGGTTTTATTAATTATGGTAGTATTAGAAAAAATATTTTTAAAGGAGACATTACTATTGGAAACATTTATGAAGTATTACCTTATGACAACTTTATTGTTATACAAAATATAGATGGAATTATGCTAAAAAATATTTTAAATCATATAGCAGAAATTGGAGGAGTGCCAATTAGTGGAATTACAATGCAAATAAAAAATAAACAGGCAACAAATATTTTAATAAACAATTTACCCTTTAACGAAAATGATAATTATACCATAGCTACTTATGATTTTATCGCAAATGGAGGTAATGGCTTTGAAATGCTTAAAAATATTCCAATTAAAAATAAAAGTTATCTTTTTAGAGAAGCAGTGATTGACTATATTAAACAATTATCAAAACAAGGAAGAACAATTGATTGGAAAATAGAAAATAGAATAACATTTAGTAATTGAACATTTTGTTATTCATAATTATTTATTATGCAAAGAAGAAAGTTTATAAAGGAAACAACTTTTGCAGGAGGTGCATTATTAGCATCTTCTATTTTGCCAATAAATAATTTGTATGCATACAATTTAGATAAAGACTTTAAAGAAATAACAATACTTCATACTAATGATATGCACAGCAGAGTTGAACCTTTTCCTCAAGATGGAAGTAAAAATGCTGGATTAGGAGGTATTTCAGCAAGAGCAACTTTAATAAATAACATAAGAGCAGAAGTAGAACAGGTTTTGTTATTAGATGCAGGTGATATTTTTCAAGAAACACCTTATTTTAATTTGTTTAAAGGAGAACCAGAAATTAAAGCAATGAACTTAATGGGCTATGATGCTGCTACTTTAGGAGAGCACGATTTTGATGCAGGTATTGAAAACCTTGCACTACAAATATCTAAAGCAAATTTTCCTTTTGTAATATGTAATTATGATTTTATCAATACACCAATGGAAGGAAAAACAAAACCTTATACACTCATTAAGAAAGGAAATATTAAAATTGGAATTTTAGGTGTAGGAATTGAATTTAAAAATTTGAGAACAGAAGAATTATTTGGAAATACAAAATATAAAAACCCAATAGAGCAAGCTAATATTACAGCAGATAAATTAAAAAAAGAAAATTGCGATTTAATTATTTGCCTATCGCACCTTGGCGATAAATATAATGATGATCAATTAAGTGATGAAATTTTAGCCAAAGAAAATTTTGATATTGATTTAATAATTGGTGGGCATACTCATCGATTTTTTAAAGAACCAAGAATATATATTAATAGAAATAAAAATAATACCATTGTAAATCAAGTAGGGTGGGCAGGTATTCAGTTAGGAAGATTAGATTATTCAATTAGTCGAACGAAAAAGAAAACATTAACAAAAAAGCAAACTGTTGTTATAAAGAAAAAAAAGGAAGAATAAAAAATTTTTTTTTTAGTTTTTATTACACATATTGCACTCCCTCCAAAAAAATTTATTAACATATTCACATTTGAAAAATAAATAGTACATTGGAGGCAATTTAAAAAACATACTTAACTAACTATATAACTGAAAATTTATTATGACTAAAACTGCTGAATCTGTTTGGAGCAATTGTCTAAAAATAATTAAAGACATAGTTGAATGGCAACATTTCAAAACATGGTTCGAGCCTATCAGTCCTGTAGAATTAAAAAATAATGTTTTAATGATTCAGGTTCCTAGTCAATTCTTTTATGAATATTTAGAAGAACACTATGTAAACTTACTTGCTAAAACATTAAAAAGAGAATTAGGTAAAGAAGCAAGATTGGAATACAGAATAATGGTAGATAGTGGATATGGAAGAAATGGAAATATAGAAATGCCAACAAGTGGTGTGAAAATTTATAGCAATAATGAAATGAATTTTCCATTGGTAATTGATAACCCAGTAAAGAATCCTTTTGTTATTCCTGGATTAAAGAAAATGCAAATAGATTCTCAACTAAATACTAAATACACTTTTGATTCTTTTATAGAAGGAGATTGTAACAGAGTAGCAAGACGTGCAGGAAAAACTGTTGCAGAAAAACCAGGATCAAGTTCTTTTAATCCATTAGTAATTTATGGAGGTACTGGTTTAGGAAAAACACATTTAGCACAAGCAATAGGTAATGAAGTAAAAAGAATAAATCCAAATCGTGTTGTACTTTATGTAAGTAGTGAAAAATTTATTAATCAATTTCAAGACCATAGTAGAAATAATGCTATCAATGATTTTATACATTTTTATCAATTAATAGATGTATTAATTATTGATGATGTTCAGTTTTTTGCAAGAGCTGAAAAAAGCCAAGATGCATTTTTTGCAATATTTAATCACTTACATCAAAGTGGTAAACAATTAGTACTTACATGCGATAAACCACCTAAAGATTTAGATGGAATGCAGGAAAGATTATTAAGTCGTTTTCGTTGGGGCTTAAGTGCTGATTTACAAATTCCAGATTATGATACAAGAATTGAAATTCTTGAACGTAAGATGAAAAATGATGGATTAGATATGTCTAAAGATGTAGTTAAATATGTTGCTTATAATATTAGTACAAATATTCGAGAATTAGAAGGAGCTTTAATTTCTTTATTAGCACAATCATCTTTAAATAAAAAAGAGATTGATCTAGAACTTGCTAAAAAAGTATTAAGAAACTTTGTAAAAACAAGTAGTAAAGAAATTACTATTGACGCTATACAAAAAATGGTTTGTGAATATTTTGATGTTCCTTACGAAAAGCTTTTACATAAAACAAGAAAGAGAGAAATTGTACAAGCAAGACAAATTACTATGTATTTAGCAAAAGCTTTTACTAAAAATTCTCTTAAAACAATAGGAGAACATTTTGGTGGAAGAGACCATACAACAGTCATACATAGTTGTCAAACTGTAAAAGACTTAATGGATACTGATACCATTTTTAGAGAAAATGTAATGGAGCTTACTCAAAAAGTTCAACTTGCAGCAATGTAGTTTTATTGGCAAGATTTTACTTCAATCTTTGTAGAGCACTATCTGCTTCATGCAAATCTTTATCTAATGTTAATGATTTTTCATAATTAGCAATAGCATTATTTTTATCATTCATTGCTTCATAACATTTAGCTTGCCAATAATATGCATCTGCATAAGTGCTATTTACTTGTGCTGCTAACTGAAAAGTTTCTAAAGCTTTATGGTATTCTTTTTTATCATAGTAAATAAATCCTTTTTCTAAGTAAGCAACTATATAGCTATAACTTGTATTTATGCAATGGTCAAAAAGGTCTAATGCTTTTTCTGTATTACCAATTCTTGCAAAATAAATACCAGAAATAAACAAACAATCAGCACTATATTTTTTATCAGTATAAGTATCTTCTATTTCTATACAAATTAATAAAGCTGTATCATTTTTTGCTTCTGCATATAAATTAGCTAATGATAAAAGAATATCAGGAGAGCGATATATACGAATTGCTCTTTTATAATTAATAATTGCTTCAGCTGTATCTTTTGCCTTTTCATTTATTTGAGCTTTAGTAAACCAATAGTTTGCATTTAAACTATCTTGCTTTATTAAAATATCCATTTCATATAAAGCATCTTTATACAATGCCAAACTATCAAGAGAACTAATTAGTGCTAATCTTAAATCAGTACTATCAGGATATTGAGCTATCTGCTCTTTTAAATATTCAATATAAGCATTAGACTTCTTTGTCTCTTTTTCTTTTGTTGAAGAATTACAAGAAACTAAACAAATTAAAAGAATTGGTATTAAAATTTTCATAAGACAAATGTAACTTTCATTTTAAAAATATTTGACATTACTCTGACACTTCTAAAATATTTGTACTTCTTTTCACATTTAATTTGCACCATGAAAAAACTATTATTTTTTACAATTTTATTTAGCTCAATTACAAGCTTTGCACAACGTGCCTCTGATACTATTTTATATCCAGAAGAAAAGCATTTTAAAAATATTCAACAATTAACCTTTGGTGGCGATAATGCTGAAGCTTATTTTAGTTTTGATGGTAAGTATATCATCTTTCAAAGAACAAGCCCTAAAGATGGGATTGATTGTGATCAAATGTTTATAGGAAAAGTTCCTAAGTATGGTGAACCATTTACTTATAAAATGGTAAGCACAGGAAAAGGACGAACAACTTGTGGTGCATTTTTAAAAGATGGGAAACATTTTATTTATGCTTCTACACATTTAGGTAGTGATGAATGTCCACCAATTCCTGATAGAAAAAAATATGGCAATAAATATATCTGGCCTATTTATAGCAGCTTTGATATTTTTATGGCAGATACTTCTGGTAAAATTGTAAAACAATTAACCAACACACCTGGCTATGATGCTGAAGGAACTATTTCTCCTGATGGAAAAACAATGGTATTTACAAGTATGAGAGATGGAGATTTAGAATTGTATTTAATGAACTTAAAAACTTTAAAAGTAAAACGTATTACACATACTTTAGGTTATGATGGAGGTGCATGGTTTAGCCCTGATGGTAAAAAAATAATTTGGCGTGCAAGTCGTCCAAAAACAGAAGAAGAAATTAAAGAATACAAAGAATTATTAGCTGAAAATTTAGTTGCACCAACAAATATGGAAATTTGGGTAGCTGACGCTGATGGAAGTAATGCAAAACAAATTTCAAATTTTGGACAAGCAAATTGGGCTCCATATTTTATGCCTGATAGCAAAAGAATAATTTTTGCAAGTAATCATGAATATAAAAGAGGATTCCCTTTTAATATATATATAATAAATGGAGATGGAACTAATTTAACCAAGATCAGCAGAGATAAAGGTTTTGATGCTTTCCCAATGTTTAGCCCAGATGGTAAAAAATTTATTTTTAGTAGTAATAGAAATAATGGTGGAACAAGAGATACCAATATTTTTATAGCAGATTGGGCTGAATAATTTCTGATAAAATTACTCTTACAATTTACTTTTTAATTTTTACAACTTCTACTTTTTTTCTTTTTGAAAAAGAAAAGGGTAGAAGTTTCTGCTTTCTGATTCAGAAAAGAAAATCATAACTTCGTTGTTCACTAATTTTTAAAAGTTTATTATGCAAAAACTTAATAATTATATTTTGGGTAAACAGATTTCTGGTGATGGAGATGGACAAATTTTATATAATGCTGTTACTGGTAATCCAATAGCAGCAGCTACCACCAAAGGAATTAATTTTGAAGAAGTATTAAATTATGGTAGAAAAAATGGTTATGCTTTACGCAAAATGACTTTTCATGAACGTGGATTAATGCTTAGAGCATTAGCCATTTATTTAAGAAAACATTTAGATACTTTTTATAACATAAGCTATCAGACAGGAGCTACAAAAGCAGATAGTTGGATAGATATTGAAGGAGGTATTGGAAACTTATTTGCCAATGCATCTTTAAGAAGAAAATTACCCGATACACCTTTTTGTTTAGATGGAGAACATCATCCATTAGGCAAACAAAATACTTTTATGGGACATCATTTGTTGGTTCCAAAAGAAGGTGTTGCAATTCACATCAATGCATTTAATTTTCCTGTTTGGGGAATGTTAGAAAAAATTGCAGTAAATTTATTAGCTGGTATGCCTTGTGTGGTAAAGCCTGCAACAGTTACATCTTATTTAACAGAAGCAGTAGTAAAAGAAATTATTGCATCAAACATTTTACCAGAAGGTGCATTACAATTAATTTGTGGTAGTGCTGGAAATATGTTGGATTATGTAACAAGTCAGGATGTTGTAACATTTACTGGAAGTGCATCTACAGGGTTACAATTAAAATCTCATAAAAAAATATTAGAAGAAAATATTCCTTTTAATATGGAAGCAGATTCTTTGAATTGTATTGTATTAGCAGATGATGTAGAAAAAGGATCAGCAGAATGGGACATTTTTATTAAAGAAATAAGAAAAGAAATTACCGTTAAATGTGGACAAAAATGCACTGCTATTAGAAGAATATTTGTTCCAGAAAATAAAATAGAAGATGTAAAAAATGATTTAAGCAAAGCACTTTCTCAAACAACTATTGGCAACCCTTTAAATGATAAGGTTAGAATGGGAAGCCTTGTCGGTATTAATCAAAGAAATGAAGTAAAAGAACAAGTACAAAAACTATTAGCATCATCTCAAATTATTTATGGCAGTTTAGATAGTGTTTCTACAATAGATGCAGATGCAGAAAAAGGAGCATTTATTAGTCCATTACTTTTATTAAACGAAAATCCTTTTACATCAAAGGAAGTACATGAAGTAGAAGCATTTGGACCAGTAAGCACTTTAATGCCTTATAAAAATTTAGAAGAAGCTATTGAACTTTCTAAATTAGGTAAAGGTTCGTTAGTTAGCACTATTGTAACAACATCTGAAAAAAATGCTGAACAATATGTGTTAGGTGCAGGAGCATATCATGGAAGAATTTTAATACTTAATAATGAGTGTGCTAAAGAAAGTACAGGCCATGGAAGCCCTTTGCCATTATTGGTTCATGGAGGACCAGGACGTGCTGGTGGTGGCGAAGAAATGGGAGGTTTAAGAGGAATAAAACATTATATGCAAAGAGTTGCATTGCAAGGAAGCCCAAGTATGATTACTGCTGTAAGCAAAGTGTATATGCCCAGTGCAAAAGGAAATATTGATAAACAACATCCTTTTACAAAATATTTTGAAGAATTAAAAATTGGCGACCAGCTAATTACAGAAAGAAGATTAATCACTTCAGAAGATATAGACAAGTTTGCAGATATAAGTGGCGACCATTTTTATGCCCATATAGCAGATACAGATTTTTCAGGAACAATGTTTGAACGACAAGTAGCTCATGGATATTTTATTATGAGTGCTGCAGCAGGCTTATTTGTAGATAATTATAAAAAAAATCCAGTATTATTAAATTATGGTATTGATGAATTACGTTTTACAAAACCAGTTTACCCAGGAACAGAAATTTATATAAGATTTACTTGTAAAGAAAAAATTGCACAAGACAAAAAAGATGAAACAGACATACCAAAAGGTATTGTAAAATGGTTGGTAGAAATGATTGATGATACTGATGAACTTACTGGTATTGCTACCATTTTAACCATGGTTGCTAAAAAAAATGAAAGCTAATTGAATTTTTTTAGAGATATGTTTATTTATAATGTAACAATAAAAATTGAACCTTCAATAAATGAAGCTTGGGTACAATGGATGAAAACTACACATATACCAGAAGTAATGGCAACAAATTGTTTTACCCATCACAATTTTGTGAAGTTGCTTGAAGTAGATGAAATAGATGGTATTACTTATGCTGTACAATATTATGCAGAAAGTAAGGCAAAATATAATAAATATATTGAGCAATTTGCAACACAATTAAGAGAAGCTTCTTTTAGAGTATGGGGAAACAAATTCATTGCTTTTCGCTCATTAATGCAAGTTGTGAATTGAGTGTGGAAAGTTTTTAAAATATATTTTGCAAATAACAATTCTTTACTATATTCCTCTTAAACGCTTGTACTTATTGAATTTCACTAATGTTATTATAAAACCCTTTAGTAGTAAGGCTTTCAGGAGATTTGCTAATTAAAATTTAAAAACTACTTTTTATTTTAAACCTTTCAAAACCTTTGTTTATAAGGGTTTTGAAATAAATAAAAAAATGCTATCGGTAAGAAAATATTTTGTTTATTGACAAAAGCTAATAAATTTGTTTTTACTAACTAATTAAACAATTTAAAAACACAGTTAATTATGAACAAAGCTGAATTGATTGCACAAATTGCAGAAGATGCTGGAATCACAAAGACACAAGCTAATGCTGCTTTAGACTCTTTTGTTGGAGCTGTAACTAAAACTTTAAAAAAAGGTGATAAAGTAACTTTAGTTGGTTTTGGTACTTTCTCTGTTTCAAAACGTGCAGCTCGTACAGGACGTAATCCTCAAACTGGTGAAGCTATTAAAATTAAAGCTAAAAAAGTAGCTCGTTTTAAAGCTGGTAAAGAATTAAGTGCAAAAATCTAAGCATCTTAAAAACAGTTTTAGAAAATCCTGCATTATTCAGCAGGATTTTTTATTTTCGTAACTCATTAAATTAATCAAAAAAAAATTATCATGGGCAGAGGAGATAAAAAAACTGCAAAAGGAAAACGTTTTCAAGGTTCTTTTGGAAAAAGCAGACCACACAAAAAAAAGACTGCAACTAAAACAACTACTAAAGCATCTTAAGGAATTCCTTTTCCTTAAATCTTTTGCCTGCATAATTTTTTGCAGGCTTTTTATTTTTATCAATAGATAATTATTTAACATTGCTAATGATAACTAATGAACTTACTTTTGAAATAAGATGAAAAAATTATTGAGCTATATCTGTTTGTTATTTTTTATTGCTATTATAAGTTGTAAAAAAGAGGGCTTTATAAATAGTAAAGATGCTTTGTTTAGAGTATCAACAGATACACTAAGATTTGATACTGTTTTTACTTCTTTAGGATCTGTTACTCAATCATTTTTAATCTTCAATCCAAATGATAAAAAATTAAGATTAAGTAATGTGCAATTGATGGGTGGAAGTAACTCATATTTTAAAATTAATGTTGATGGTGTTTCAGGTACTTCTTTTAATAATATAGAAATAAATGCTGGTGATAGTATTTATGTTTATGCAATGGTAACAATAAATCCAAATAGCAGTCTATTACCTTTTATTGTAAGAGATAGTATAAAAATTGAGTATAATGATAACACTCATTATATACAACTTGAAGCTTATGGGAAAAATGCAATTTTTTTAAGAAATATTCATGTAACGACAGATAGTACATGGAATAATATTATGCCAATAGTTATTCTTGGTTCTCTAACTGTTGATTCTTCTAAAATATTAACTATACAAAAAGGAACAAAAATTTATTTTCATGCTGATGCACCAATGCTTGTACATGGTACATTAAAAGCATTTGGAGAAAAATATGATAGTACAAAAATTGTTTTTACTGGAGATAGATTAGATGAGCCTTATAAAGATTTTCCAGGAAGTTGGCCAGGAATTTATTTCTTTAATTCAAGTATAAATAATGTTTTAGAACATTGCATTATTAAAAATGCATATCAAGGAACAATTGCACAAAATCCATCAACAAATGGAAATTCAAAACTTATATTAAATGAATGCATTTTAGATAATATTTATGATGTAGCAGTTGGAGGAAGCAACTCATCTATTGAAGCAAATAATTGTTTAATTAGTAATTGTGGTTATAATATTTTTTTAACAGCTGGAGGTAATTATAATTTTAAACATTGTACAGTTGTAAGTTATGGCAATTATTATTTACAACATAAATATCCAGTATTAAATATTAGCAATGTGGTTGATAATACAACTACTAATACAGTAAATGCAAGTTTTACAAATTGTATTTTTTATGGTGAAGGTGGAATACCTGAAAATGAAATATTCATTAAAAAAATTGGCACTACTCCTTTTAATGTAGAATTTAATAACACTTTATATAAACTAAAAGATGCAGAGCCAACTACAGCTAATTTTATAGGAAATAAATTAAAAAATGCTGCTCCACAATTTGATAGTATTAATATTAGTAATCGTTATTTTAATTTTCATTTAAAAGCTACATCGCCAGCAATTAATAAAGGAAGTTCAACAAATTTATTATTTGATTTAGATGGTAATAATAGAAATGTAAATACACCAGATTTAGGGTGTTATGAAAAACAATAAAAAGTATTTTAAATATTTTTTTTCTTTATTATTTCTCTTTATTTTTATACAGCAAAATTACCCCTTATGAGAACGTTGTATTCTATACTATGTTTGATTTTGCTTGTTTGTGCTGTATCTTTTACACCTCATAAGCCCAATAAAATTTATCGATTTAAAGTTGATAGTATTGATGGTGGACAAATTAATTTTTCAAAATTTAGAGGGAAAAAAATTTTAATTGTAAATACTGCCTCAAATTGTCAATATACTTATCAGTATGCAGAATTGCAAAACCTGTATTTAACTTATGGAGATAAATTAGTGATTGTTGGTTTTCCATGTAATCAATTTGGTCATCAAGAAGAAGGTGATAATGACGAAATAAGTGACTTTTGTAAAACAAGATATGGCGTTTCTTTTCCATTATCTACTAAAATAAATGTAAAGGGTGATAGTATTGCCCCAATTTTTAAATGGCTTTGTAACAAATCTGAAAATGGAGTAATGGATGTAACTATCAAATGGAATTTCAATAAATTTTTAATTGATGAAAGAGGCCGTTTGATTGCTCATTTCTCAAGTAGTGTAAAACCAGAAAGTAAAGAAATAACTAAATATTTTAGATAGTTTTAAAAGCAATTTATTATTTATCTCTACCTCTTAATTGACTATGTACAAAAAGGCTTGTAATACTTTTGTTTTCATAGGCATTACGTATTGCAATAGCAAATAAATCGGCAACTGAAATAACTTTTATTTTTTTGCTTTCTTGTTTTAAAGGAATGGTATCGCAAACAACCAATTCTTCTAAAACACTATTATCAATATTTTCATAAGCTTTACCACTTAATACAGGATGAGTACAAAAAGCTCTTACACTTTTTGCTCCTTTTTCTTTTAGTAATGATGCACTTTTTGCTAAAGTTCCTCCTGTATCACAAATATCATCTATTAAAACAATGTCTTTATCTTTTACTTCACCAATAACAACCATACTTGCTATTTCATTAGCACGTTTTCTGTGCTTATCACAAATAACCATTTCTGCATTGAAGTAACTGGCAATTTCTCTTACTCTATTAGTGCTACCAACATCAGGAGCTGCAAAAGTCAAATTTTCTAATCTTAATTGTTCTATATAAGGAATAAAAATTGCACTACTATCTAAATGATCAACAGGAATATCAAAGAATCCTTGAATTTGTGGTGCATGTAAATCCATTGTAATAATTCTATCAGCACCTGCTGCTTGTAATAAAGTAGCTATTAATTTACTTCCTATGGCTACACGTGGTTTATCTTTTCTGTCCTGTCTTGCAAAACCATAATAAGGTATAACAGCAATTATTTTACTAGCACTTGCTCTTTTAGCAGCATCTATCATCAATAACAACTCCATTAAGTTTTCTGTAGGAGCAAAAGTGCTTTGAATTAAAAAAACATAATCGCCACGAATACTTTCTAAAAAAATGGGTTGAAATTCACCATCACTAAACTTTTGAATATTTACTTTACCAAGTGGTCTTCCAAAGCGTTGAGCAATTTTTTCAGCTAATTTTTGAGAACCTGTACCTGAAAATACTTTTACAGAAGGATTCATCATAGTTTTTAAGAATGTGTTACAAAGATATAGTTATGGTATTAGTGAAAAAATATAATCAATGATAATGTTTAAGAATTGTGAATTTGTGAATAGTTATTTTAAAAAAAATCCTACTGATATCAGCAGGATTTTTTTGTTGGCCTACCTGGATTCGAACCAAGACAAACAGAACCAAAATCTGTCGTACTACCATTATACTATAGGCCAAAACTTTTAAAGGGACGGCGAAGGTAAAGGCTCTCTTTTTTTCTTCCAAAAATTTAATAAAAAATTCTTCAAATTGTATTAAAATTCATTAAGCAATGATAATGTTTATATTAGAATAACTAATATATAAACCAATGAATTTTGTTAGAATATTAATTTTTTTACGCTTAAAAGTAGTTTTTTCTAAAAAAAGCATAAAAAATTAGCTGATTAAACAGCATAAACCAATATGTTTGTGTCTTTCTTGTACTTTTGAAAGATATGAAAAAATTTGCTTTACTACTAACTGCTGCTGTAAGTATTATTTCTTTTTCTACCAATGCTCAGCAAAGACCTTATTACACACAGTATATTTTAAACAATTTTATACTCAACCCAGCAGTTGCAGGAATTGAGAATTATACTGATGTAAAACTTAGTCATCGTATGCAATGGGTTGGTTTGCAAGATGCTCCAGTAACTACTTATCTTACTATTCATGCACCTACAAAAAAAGATGTTTATGAAAGAGAAACAGCTACAAGTATTCATGCAAGAGGCGAAAATCCAAGAGGTAAAAATTTTGTAAAAGATTATACAGCTCCTGAAAATCATGGAGGTGTTGGTTTAACAATTATTAATGATAAAACTGGGCCATTAAATAATTTTATTGCTACTGCTACTTATGCTTATCATATAGGTGTTGGGCCACACACAACATTAAGTGCTGGATTAAGTGCAGGAATTTCTAATCTTAGATTGGATGCATCTAAATTACAATTTGCAAATGGAACACAAGATCCTGCAGTTGCAGGAAGTGGTTATATCAATAATATTCGACCTGATATTAGTGCAGGTCTTTGGTTATACGATAGAGATTTTTTTATTGGCTTAGCTGCACAGCAAATAGTTCCTCAAAAGGTTACTTATTCTAATAATCATGTTGGATTAGAAGAAGGTAAATTGGTACCTCACTTATTTTTAAGTGCAGGTTATCGTTTGTTTTTTACTGATGATTTAACTTTTTTACCATCTGCTGTTGTAAGATATGTAAGCCCTATGCCTATTGGTTTTGATTTGAATGCAAAAATTCAATATCAAGATTATATTTGGGCTGGTGCATCTTATAGACACAAAGATGGTTTTGCAGCAATGGTTGGTATTAATTTAAATAATAGTATTAATATTGGGTATTCTTATGATTATACAACTTCTCATTTGAATACAGTAAGTAAAGGAACACATGAATTTGTTTTAGGATTTATTTTGGGTAATAAATATGGTGATTGGTGTCCTAGATATAATTTCTTTTAATAATTTTCTTTAAAAGTTATAACTCTGTTTAATAAATTTTAAACAGAGTTTTTTATGTATTTAATTTAAACCAATGGTAGTGTTACTTTAAAAGTTGTTCCAATATTTTTTTCAGTAGTGAAAGTTATTGAGCCATTTGCTTTTTCTACAATTGCCTTACAAATGGCTAAGCCAAGTCCTGTACCAGAGGTTTTAGTTGTGAAGTTTGGCGTAAATATTTTTTGTTTCATTTCATCACTAATACCTAATCCAAAGTCTTCAATGCTGGTTTCAACAGTGTTATTTATTTTTTTCTGATAAATATTTATTCTAATAAAGTTACTATTACTTGAAGCCTCAATAGCATTTAAAATAAGATTACTAAATAATCTACTTATCTGAGTTTTATCTGCATTGATTAAATAAACTTCATTATCTTTTTGCCAATTAAATTGAATATTTTCTCTTGTTTTATGAAGCTCAATTAATGAAGAAATAGTATTTGATAAATTAAAAATTTCTGGTTGTATATTTTCAATATTTGCAAACTGAGAAAAATCGCCTGCAATTTTTGATAGCTGTTCTATTTGCTCAATTAAAGTTGATGCAACACGATTTGTTAGTTCTTTAATATTTTCATTTTTATTATTGATTGATTTTTGTAAATATTGAATACTAAGCTTCATTGGTGTAAGAGGATTTTTAATTTCATGTGCTACTTGTCTTGCCATTTCTCTCCAAGCACCTTCTCTTTCAGTTTGTGCAAGAGCTTTAGCACTGGCTTCTAATTTTTTCACCATTTTATTATACTCTGTAATAAGAATTCCTATTTCATCATTTTTCCCCCATTCTATTTCTTCATTGTGTTGTTCAATATTTATAGCTTTCATTTTTTCGCTAATTAAACTAAGTGAAACAGTAATTTTATCTGTAACCATAAAAGCAATAACACCAGCTAAAAGAAAAATAAAAGCGTTCAAATTCATAATAGTTGCTAAGAATTCTGAAATTTCTTGACTTAATTCTGTTTGAGAATTTAGGTAAGGAATATTTATATAAGCATATACTTTTCCTTCATCATCTTTTACAGATGCGTAAATACTTAAATATTCAAGTTCTGCTATTTTTTCTGATTGAATGAAATTATTTTTTTTAAAGTTAGTTAATTGTATAAATGCATTAGGCTGCATTTTATTGCTTAATAATTGTTTGTTGTAAATGTATGGTTGTGTTGAAGCAATTAATGTACCTGCTGTATTGAAAATATTTATATCTGAATTATATATTTCAGAAATTTCGTTGATGGTCTTTTCAAAATTATTTCCAAAGCTTGGTGTTGTAAAATCTAAAGCATCATCAAAAGAAAAATGAGCATATAAGTTTTTTAATTTAGACTCAACCTGATTTGAAATGATTTGAATATTTTTTAAAAGTTTTTCTTCGTTGGTTTGATGAAATCTATAAATAAAATATGAAATTGTTGTAGCACCTATTACAATAAACGAAAATACACTTACCATAATGATAGTTGCATGTATTTGATTTCTTATAGATAAACGAAAAGCATTTTTGTATTCATCTTTTTTAAATCTTGTTTTGAAAATAAAAATACTGATATGAAAAATTGCAAGAACAATTATAAAAGTACAAAACAAATAAGCAAACAATGTCATAAACTCTAATAAAGCAGTATGTTTTTTTACAATAACAACTACTTTGCCCGTACCTATATTATACCAAAGTTCATTAAAGCCATCTACACTTCTTATTTTAAATTTTGTTTTTGGTAAACTATTTTTTGAGATTGATGATTGAAAACTATAATCATTAAAACTATTTACAAGAATATTATTGTTATAAATAGCATAGGCATAATGTGTATTAAAATCATTTGATAAACTTTGTACTTGTCTAAATAATTCTGGATATAATGCTTCACTCTTAAATCTTTTTGGCTTTACAGTTACAAACAAGTAACCTTCAATAATGCTATCTTTTAAAATAACTCTTTCATAAATATAACTTTCTCTTCCATTGGTATTTTCATAGCTATATAAATTTGGTATATTGGTTTCTTTTCCTTGATTTAAAATAATTGTTTTGATTACTGCATAAGATAAGGCATCATCATTAAACAAAGGGTTTAATAAGCTATCATAAGTATAAATACGAGTATCATATTTATTTAAGTAACCTGAAAAATTTTCATTTACTAAACTATCTTTTAAAAACTTATTTGAAAACTCTTGTTGAAATCTATTAAAGTTTGAGCTTAAAAAAGTATTACTAAAATTTAAAGTTGCAATTTGTAATAATGCTTCACTATTAGGATCAGTTTGTTCAGCCAATTTTTTTGCCCATCTTTTTCTTTGCTCATATTCTAAAAATGTATTTTGTTGCATTACTAATGCAGTTATTGTTATAGAAAAAAAAGCTATCCAAACAATAAAAAAAGATGATTTTATTATGAGTAATTGTAAATCTTTTTGTCTATAGTTTAAGATAATGATATAAAGCAAAAGCCATGCTATACTTAGCATATTTAGCAATACAGAAATATTATTTATTTGAAAACTTAATATTATTAAACCTACTACTGATACAACTAAGAGTTGTAGCCTTAATTTAATTTTTTCTTTGAAGACAGAGGTTAAAAGAATATGTGATAAATGAAAAAATATAAGTGCACAAAGACATAGAATAATAAAACTAATAACACTATAAAATGTTAAAATGAAACAGTTGGTTGCATCTAAAGATATTTTAGAATCTAAAACAAGACTTTTTATAGTACTTGTGATAATAAGTGTTATTG
>JAIXLO010000034.1 GCA_026931325.1 Chitinophagales bacterium
ATAAGTGGCGAATGGGGGAAAATTTTTCTGGCATAAATATATGGTTTTTTTATTTGGGATTGTTTAATTTTAAATTTTTTGGGTAAAAAAATGTACGTATATATAATAGTTTCAAGTACAGCCTATTCTGATTGCTATTTAACTGAGATATTAAAAGTTTTTTGCGATAAAAATGATTGTCAAGAATATTTTAATCTTTTAAACAATTTTGAGAAGCTTAAAGAAAAATCTTATAATTTAATTAAGGATAAATATGTTAATTATAAAAAACTATTATTTCCAGAATCATTTAAAGGACCAGATAAAACGAAATTATCGTATGAAGAATTCAAATTTAAATGCGATATTTTTTTAAAGCATCGGCAGGCATCAAAAAATGCTTTAGATTTTTATAAAAATCAATTAATATCCGAGCAAATTGAAAATAATTCAAAATTATTATCTATGATAGATAATGGCGAACAAAGATTTAGAGCTTATTTAGATTCTGCCTTGTCATATAATAAAAAAAATCCTTGTAAGATACGATATGCGATTGTAGAAAGACGTTTAGTAACAATATTAGAGTAAGGAAAATATAATGTCACCAACAAAAGAAGAAGTAAAAAAAGTAAACGATAGATTAGAGTCTCTAGCTAAAGCTGAATATTCTTATTTAGAAAGTGCTGGTTGGAAGTTTAACGATGATAGCGGAGATTGGGAAGATCCTCGTAATAAGAATTCGTTTTTGGATACTCAAGAAGCTATAGAACAACAATTAATGGATGACATTGATTTTGTTGAAGAGTACGAAAATCTACTTGAATAATTTTTATGAAAGAAAAAGGTAATATTATGACTATTAAAAATAATGAAGACGCTCGTAAAACTGTTGTTCTTGCTCTACAAGCTCTAGAGAAAGCTGTACTAAATCTACAAAATCTTGTAGATGATGGCACACTAACTCCTGATGTTCTTAGAAGCCTTAGTGGCGCTGCTGAAGTAAAAGATATCAAATCAATCCATGTTAAATCAATGCTAGAAACAATGGAAATTTTGAAAGCTAAAAGCATTTCTCCGCTAGTTAGCTATCAACTCATGATTCCAAGTGGAATTTTTTACAATCAGCAAGAAGATTCTTTTAGTCTTGAGCCAAAAGAAGATCTTGAAGACCATTCAATGTCAGTTGAGAGAGAGCAAGTAAAATCAAAGCTAATTAATTCTATAAATAAAATTTATGACGAGATTCTATATCTACGTCAATCAGCAAAAAACAAAGTGCTTACATATGATTCTGTAAGAGATCTATGCAATGATCCTGAATTCAAAGCTCAAAAAGATATTGTTCTTTGGATACACAAAGATCATGGTTGCGAAAATGTAGACAAGAATACTCTTCTAATTTCTACTGGTCTAGTTCTTGATGAGAAGAAGGGAACTTTTGTTCAACATGATACGGACAGTGTTGATGAAGAAGTCGTAGAAGAAGAAGAAGAAGAGGAAGAAGAAAGCTGTAATTGTGATTATTGCGGCGAAGCTATATGTGATGGTGAATGCAATGAATGTGATGGTTGCGGATACAGTATGGATTGCTGTGAATGCAATTATTGCGAAAGTTGTGGAGATAGAGAAGATTACTGCGAATGTGATCCCGACGAAGAAAATGATGAAGATGACGAAGAATGCGACGAGGATTGCGATTGCGATGAAGATGACGAGGATTGTGACGAAGATTGTGATTGCGAGGAAGACGAAGAATAATTAGTATTTTAATTTATTCTTATAGATATTATTCTATAGGATAGGGCTTTATGGCGAAATTAGCAGTACGCGCTAGACTTAAAATCTGGTGCCAGAAATGGCGTATAGGTGCAAGTCCTATTAAAGCTACTAAATGTTTTTACAAAAATTTATAGGTATCTTGTAAATGAAATCATTTAAATTGGCTGGAGTAAAATTTATAAAACCAAAAATAAAAAATTGGTTTCCACAAGATAAAATTTATTGTTTGTTTATGAAACATTATAATAATGAATATTGTTTTGGGCAAATAAAATATTGTTGCTATTTAACAAAAGCTAAACCAAAATGTTTGTTATTTAAAATTAGCATCAGCGATTATATTTTTACTTATACAAGATCAGAATATATAAAGTATATTTCCACAGATGATGTGTTATTAATTAATAAGTTAAATAATATTAAAGAGCTTGGATAATTATAAGATAATATGAAAAATTTTACTTACAATGGATTTAAATTTACTTTTGAAAAAAGATCTGTAGATAAAGTATTAAGAACAAATATTAATTTTACTTCGTGGAAATATATAACAAAAGATAAAATTTATTGTGTATATCCTAACTGTAGAAAAAATATGGCATATGATATCTTTATAATAAAGGCTATTTCATTTACTAAATTTGAAGATCAAAATAAAATGGAAACTGATTTTTTATTATATTTTAAAGGAAATCATGTGTTTTATGGCTTTGTGTCCCCAGAATATATTCCATATATTTCTGGCAATTTGTCTAAAGCAGAAGAAAAATTAAAATTACTATTAATACAATAAATTCATTTAGATTAAATAATTACTTGTTCTTAAAATCTAAAGAACATAAATTTATGTATGGAATAGATACGGTAAAGCATTCTTTTGTTCCTACAGAAAGTATATATTTATTTTATTATTATGGCAGCAAGAAACAATATCTAGCATTATCAAAATTAAATTTTATTAATTTTTATAAAAATAATAAAGTAAGATCTGTAATAATGACGAAAACTATTAAATGTACTGGTTACCCACGATCATCATTTGATAGAGAAGATAAGTTATTATTAATGACTAATGATTTAAATTTCGGATTGTTAAAATATAAACAAATAACAGAGTTGTCTTAATGAAGTCGTTTAAATTAGCCGGAGTAAAATTCATCAAAGATGATGAAGGTTTCTTCATTCCACAAGAAAACATATACTATGCTTTTAACTATTATGATACAATTCGCTTAGAAAAAATAGATTATTGTGTATATAATATTAACCAATTGCATTTTTATAGTGATAAAAAAATGGAATATATTGAATCAAAAGCAATAATTATTTTTTCTAAATATCAATATTATATTGAAGACAAACTAAAAAAAATTGAAGATTTAGAATAAAGTCTTTTAAATTAAATAATTATAAATTTCATTTTAAAGCAAAACATTGTTATGAATAAGATTATTTTAGATAAAGCTGAATTTTTAAATGTTGGTATAAATGAGTATAAGTCAATTGAGTTTAAATTGCATGGAAATCATGATTTATTTTGCTTAGCTTATATTTTAAATAATTTACATATAACTTCTATATATAAAATTACTTTTAGGAATAAGCTATTTTTTCATCTAATAAAAAGAATTGGAGGAGTTGATGCCTTTACTAGAACTAATATGATTTTTTACTCCAGTAATGAAAAATTAGTAAGAGATAAATTTGATTTATTGAAAGATCTAGAATGAAGTCTTTTAGATTATTTGATACAAAATTCACTAAATTTCTAGTATACAGAGATCCTCAAAATGATTTAGATTTATATACTGCATATAGACCAGAAAGTAAATTATATGGTTTATTTAACCAGGATTGCTATTTTATTGATGAGTTATTTGAAATTATCTTTTATTCTTCTAACAATAAAATTATAAACTATATAGCTACGGAAAATAATTATATTGTTAATAAAAAAGAAATTATCTTAATTTCAAAAAATCTTAATGATATAAAAATTAAGTTGGAAAATTTAAAATTTTTAGAATAAATTTTTGTTGGCATATTTTTTGCAGAACCGTGTTTGGCACGGTTCTTGCAAGCAACGATGTTGGATCGCATCTTAGTAGGGCGCCAGCGCTATCGAAGGGAACGGCAACGATGATTAACGTAGCGAAAGTCAATGATGAGGTTGTGGTTAATGCTGATAATCAAATTGATTACGAAATTTACGTTGGTAAACGTAATCCTGAAGATTATCTAAATGATGAGCAAGAAGAGACATATGAATTTGACTGTGATTGATAAATTAAAAGAAATGCTAAAACTAATAGTACTTCTTGTACTAACTTTTATATTTTCTCTAGTTCTATCCGAAACATTTCAAACATCGTTTTTGATTTGTTGGGTAGTTACTATGGGGCTTAGTTGGTGGGCTGTTTCGTTACAAATAGAAGAATTGTTTAAATAAAGTTTAAGAAAGAAAGATAAAATAAATATGATGAACAAGAAGAACGTTGTTGTTGAGTCTCATTGTCGCGGCGATTTTGTTTGCTATGATCTTAATGATAAAGATCAGGTTAATAAGATTGTTTGTAAGCCAAAGGGGAAGCTTCGCGCTCGTGATGAAAAGCAGCAAGTTACAATTCTGCCAGGTGATATTGTCGAAATTGAATTCGATGAGTCTGATCCAAAGCGCGGTCGTATTATTCGACGCTTGAATGGCTCTAAGCGATAATTTAAAATAAATAATGGACCGAAATGTCCTTAAACTACACAACCACTTGGGGCGGTAGAGTGATCGCAGCAATCTTATAAGTTGCTTAAAAGCTGGTGCAATGCCAGCCAGGTGGACCAAAAAATATTATTGGGTGGTACCATAATGGCAATGGAACATACTGTTAATATGTGATATGTAGGTTCGACTCCTACCCACCCAGCAAAAAAAATATTAATAAGAACAAATATATTAAAAAGAATTTGGCACGGTTCTTGCAGCCTTGCGCATGACCATGCCTGGCATGGTTCTTGCAAACAAGGATAACGGATCGCATCTAAGTAGGCGCCGAGCCAGTATGTAGGGACGATGAAAACAATAACAAAAATTCTTGATATTATATATTATGTAATTTTTTCGTTTGTAATTATTCTTGGGGCAACAACGCTAATTAGTATTATTGATACAAATCATAAGCATAGTCCAACTTTGGTACAGCTTCTTTCTAATAAAAATTAGAATTTTTCTAAATCAAAATGGGGGAATAAATAATTATTCCTCGATTTTGGCGGAGAATGATTCTTCGTCAATCATCCAAATGGTTTGGGTGACGATTATTATTAAATACAAAGGATAAATACCATGACTACTTCTACTTCTCTCTCTTCTGACAAGGCTTTCGGTCGTAAGGATATCCGTCCCTTCTTTGTTTGGGTTGACGGTAATGTTGATGTTGAGGCTTCTCTTGATAAGTTCCGCGAGCATCTTGAGCGGGAGGTTGAGGCTTATCAGAGTGTTCGCGAGCATGTTCAGGGAGTTGTTGTTGATTTGCTGAATGCTGCTAGTGGTCCTGTTGATGCTGGTACTCTTGTTTCGGTTGCTGCCGATAAGTTGAGTGGCGGTAATATCAGCAAGACCGCCGAGTATAAAGAGGATGTTGCTGCCTTTATCAAGGCTAATGCTTCCGATCTCTATGATCCTGAGAGTCCTACGCTTCTGTGTCAGCGCAAGGGTCGCGGTGGTGGCGTTCGTCTTTGGACGAAGGTTTCTGAGGAGGATAAGAAGAAGCTTCTTCTTACTCCTGCGCTTAAGCGTAAGCGTGCCGAGGAGGCAGCTAAGGCTGCTGAAGAGGCGGCAAAGGCTACCGCTGATTCTGACGGGGATCTTTTATAATAATGGTGTAAGTATAATGAATAAAAAGTTATACTTATATTCATGTTATAGAGTAAGTACGTTAACTTAGACCGAAATGTCTTTAAACTATTTGGGATTGCGTTTCGGTAAAACAAGCTACTCTTATAAGGTAGTAACGAGAGTTCGACTCTCTCCGATCCCACTATTCGAGCATAACTCAATCGGTTATGGAGGGCGGTCTTATAAATCGCTAGAAGTGAGTTCGACTCTCACATGCTCGACTACACTATCTTACATGTGTATATATAAATGAGTAAAAGTAATTTAGTTGTTTATTATAGGTGAGGTAGTAATTAGGGACATGACGGATCGGTTATCCTGCGAGTTCTTATAAAGCTTGCGACCAGATTCAACTTCTGGATGTCCCACAATTTATTTTAACAGAAGGTTAATTTAATGAATATTGTATTTGTAGTGACTGCTACTCATGGTTCTTATTCTGATTGTCGTACTTCTATAGATGCTGTCTTTACTACAAAAGATAAAGCGCAAAAATATTGTGATGATAAGAACAATTTTGCTAGAACAATAAATCGTGTTGGAGCTGATGTTTGGGATAAACATATGAGTCTAAAGCGTCCACTATTGCCCCAAAAACCAAAAAATAAACTAATTAATGGTAATAAAAAGAGTGAGGCTGTTTGGAATGATTATAATAATCTCAAAGAAGTTTATAATAAACTTGCAGCAGAATTTGATTTGAAACTAGAAAAAATTGTAGAAGAAGAACTTATTAAGGCTGGCATATATACATCAAAACTTCTTAATGAAATTAAATCTTGCGGGTATAGTTTTTATTCATTCGATATTGATTATGATATTGTTGAGATGGAAGTAGATAAAATTAATGCAAAGGTGCCGGAATAGGTCTACGGAGCGGATTCAAAATCCGCCGCTCGAAAGAGCTTAGGGGTTCGAGTCCCCTCCTTTGTACGATAATTCATATAGTGTGACTACAATCATGAATATATGGATTAGATGCTAATACTATTGTAGATAGGTTAGCAAAATTTGCATGAGTATCCAATCTAGAGAAGGACGCGGTTTGTAAAACCACCGCCACTGGCTAAACAAGTAGGTGCAAATCCTACCTCATGCACAAAGAAATATAAAATAAGAAAGAGAGAATTGCAATGTATTGCAGTTGGTGAATATAATACTTCTGTAATGATTCAATATATGGTAAATGAAGAAATTAATATTGTTAAGGATTGATGGATAAGAAAGAAAAATTAAAACATTATGATTCTACTATAAAAGTAAATGGTCCGTATTATAACAAAAAGCAAGATAGATATTTTGTTCAATATGTTTATTCTGATAAAACAAAAAGAGTAATAACTTATGCAAAATATTTAATGGAGCAATTTTTGAAGAGAAAATTGTCAAACGAAGAAACAGTAGATCATATAGATAGAAATAGAAAAAATGATGTTATAGATAATTTGCAAGTAATAGACAAATCAACACATTCTAAATTAGATGCGAAAAGAGCTAAATTAATAGAAATAACATGTGTATTATGTGGTAATAAAGCTTTTAAAGAAGCAAACAATTTGAGAGGTAATTCTAAACAAGGTAAAGCTGGTCCATTTTGCTCTAAGAGCTGTGCTGGTAAATATGGAGTAGAAATTCAAAATAATAGAATGAAGGAATTAGATACTCAACCAACAGTAGAGAGTGAATATTATTATATAGATAAATCGGCAGTTGTGGTGAAATCGGAAAACACCGTGGATTTAAAATCCACCGCCTGAAAAGGCTTGAGGGTTCAAGTCCCTCCGACTGTACTATATTGGGTGGTACTATAATTGGAAATAGCGCTGATTGTTACTCAGTAATATGTAGATTCGAATTCTACCCACCCAGCAAATATAATGCCCATGAGCCGCGGAGCGTGGCAGAAAACTGTTAATTTTCCGAAGCAGGATGCAACTTCTTGATGGGCAGCAAATGAATTGGTCGACTAATAAATAAAAAGCGCTGTAAAGGCATTGATGGCGGTGCAAATTCTCCCCAATTTATTAATCTAAATATATAAAAGCTCCCATCGACCAACGGTAAAGTCATCAGATTTTCACTCTGAAGATAGGGGTTCGATTCCCCTTGGGAGTGCCGCAAATGCTATATTTTATTAGCATTTTTGTAGAGGATAAAAAAATGACACTAAGAAAATAAACAACAATTTTAAAGAAAATCTAACAAAAGAATTAGATGAATCAATTATATTTTTGCATGATAAGTTATTTAAGATTCGAGGGGCAAAACCTTCAAGTGCAATTGTAGATGATATTAATATTGATTTAGGATCTTATAATTCTAAATTACAATATATAGCAAGTATATCTATAAATAAAATGAGTATAATAATTACGCCATTTAATAAACATGATATTATAAATATAGCTAAAAGTTTACAGAAGATTGATGTTGGAGCAGATTTACAAAAAGATGCTGAATCTGTAATATTAAGATTTCCTGATATAACTGGTGATTCTATAAAAAAACTGGTTAAACTTTGTGAATCTTATGGTGAAGAGTGTAAGATATCTATTAGAAGTAAACGTAAAAAATATATTGATTTATTAAAAAATATTACTAATAAAAATGAAAAAGATGAATTAAAATCTTTTGTAGAAAATAGTATTAGTAAATATAATAAAATTATTGAAGATAAGATAAAAAATAAGTCTTCAGATTTATTGAAGATTTATAATATGTAAACTAAACACTTAATTACACTTGGCGCTAATGAGTTTAATTAGGATTTAATTAGGATTATTAATTAACATGCCAACTACAGGATTTAATTGTTCTGCTTAAACGTTCGAGCTGTTTATTAGTGCTCTAAAATTTGGGTCTATGGTGGAATTAGCAGTCACGCAAAATTCAAAATTTTGTGCTAGAAATAGCGTCTCGGTGCAAGTCCGAGTAGACCTACTACATAACCAAATATAAAGAAAATAAAAATGATTAAATTTGAATATGAAGACAACACGTTATCTATAATAGATGGAAGTACAGAAATTGTTTTTTTAGATGTAAATGATGATTTATGTAAACTATTTTTTCAATTTATAAAAGATAGTTATGCTAATAAATCAAGAGATGTTAAAAAATTTACAATAGATAAAGTAGATATTTATTTTTGTTATAGTGAAGGAATATATGAATTATTTTTTCATTTAAACACATTTTCAGTAAATGTAGTAATTGATAGAAATGATATTGAAAATATAAAATTAGCCTGATTGAAAGGTAGCTTCATTGTATGCGCAGCAGTTTAAACGTTCGAGTCGTTTATTGGGCTCCATAAGGAAAATATGAACAGATATTTTGGAGAATTTAATAGTATAAATGATTTATATAAAGAATTTTATATAGATGAATCTACAATAAAAGACGAAGAAATAGTGTATGCTAGTTATGATCTTGGAAGCTACGACGGTGATTCATTAGTTATTTTTATTAGAGATGGTAAATTATTTGAAATGAATTCAAGTCATTGTTCTTGTAATGGATTAGAATGGAATGAGCCAACTATTACAAATATAGAAGCTTTAAATAAAAGGCAGTGCTTGCCGGAAGAAATGATTGCAGTATTATCATATTGTAAAAACGTTGAAGATTTGTGTAAAAAAATTGGAATATATAACGATTTGTCATAGAAAGAATTAATGAGCGAAACAGATTATTTAAGAATAAATTAGAAAATATAGAAAAAGATGTAATAGCAATTAAAGCTAATTTAATAATTAACTGCCTTAAATATTTAAAATAGCTAACAATTCTTCTTTCTTTTTTATTAAATCATCAGATTCCCAAATAATAAGCACTTTATAACCCAAGCTTTCAAGATTTTCTTTTTTAATTCTATCTGATTCCCATTTTTCTTTAGCTGCATAAGAATTTCCTGGCAATTTTATAATATCATCTTCTTTGTATTTATTTGGATTAGCATGAACATAATCCCCGTTTATTTCTATGGCTATCTTTTTTTCTATATTTAGCTCATCTACTAAATATCTTCCTACTACCTGTTCACTTTTAAAACCATGTAATTCTAAATTTAGAAATTTGCTATATTTTATATGTAACTTGCTCAATTTATTTTTTTGACTATTTGATAGTTTTAATATGAATAACGGGTTTGTAAATTTCTTTTTTGCGGCAGCAATTATTTTTTGCCTATATTCGGGATTTTGCCATAATTTTTTACTGGATTCCGATATTTTCTTTTTTGCTTCATCAGACAATGGTCCTTTAATTGTTCCTTTATGGGCTTTTGATATTTTTAATTTTGTGCTTTCTAGCTTACTTACATTGTCAACGCCATATTTGTCAGCGACAATTTCTTTAATTTTTTCTTGAGTAGATTTTAATGAAAACCCATTATTTTTGCCGCCACATTTATAAGAACAATATTGTTTTGGATTACCGCGAATAAATCCAACTTCTATTCCACATTCCAAACATTTTGGCTCGCCAAACTTTGCAATATACAATCTTTCTTTTACTTTAAATTCGCTATGATGCTTTGCATAATCAAAGAACTCCCCTCTCCTAAAGAGGGGTCTTTCATCGCATAATCCGCACTTGCACTTCGGATCTATTTCGTTGTATTCTATCAATACAACATAATCTTCCAAAGTCATATTATGAACTTTTAATAAATGATTTGTTAATTGACCTCCCAAATTGTTTTTAAATTGCTGTAAACAAATCTTACATTCTATAGACATACTTCCTTTGATGAATTAGGCACATTTTCCGCTTCCGCAAGCCATGCAAATCTGGCACCCATCTCTATATACCAATTCTGCCGAATTGCAGCTTGTGCATGTAACTCCACTTCTTACTTTCATTCCTTCTTTAATATATTTCTTTAATATTCTAGAAATTACTTTATTAATATCTCCTATTCCACCATCTTTGCTTAGTTGCTCAACTAGAAAATCTACAGGAATTCCATGACGTAATGATGTAGATATCATTCTAGATGCCCAAGCCATTTCTTTATTGTCAAAAGTATTGATTATATCTTTTATAATTAAATCTTCTCCATTTACATCTACATGCAAGTTATACTTGCCTTTGGTTACTTTTACAACTTTGCCTTTCATTGATTTGCTTGGTAATGATAATTGTTCTGAGTGACCCATGAACATTTCGTATGGAGCATCATTTAGTAGTGAAACAATAACATTATACTTTGTTCCATTTACTGATGCTTGGTGAATTTCACATGGCAATATGTTTGGACGTTTTGGAGCCATTACAGGAACTATTTCTTGTGGTCTTCCACTTTTTTCAACCTTCTCTTTCTTTGGTTCTGTAATTAATACTCCATCTCTTGAGCCGTCTACATATACAGTAACTCCTTTTAGTCCTTTTTTCCAGGCATCTAAATAAAGTTTACTAACTACTTCAACTGGAGTTCCTTTTGGTAAATTAATAGTAGATGAAATACTATGGTCAACATATTGTTGCTCTATTCCTTGTAATTCTACTCTCTTTTCCCAATTGATTTGATCGGATGTTACGAAATAATCTGGTAACTCTGATTCTTCTGGCAAATTAAATTTATTTAAATAATTTCTAACATTTGAATGGAAGACTTTAAACTCTTGCCATTTATCTCCAACAACATCTACGAAATCTATTCTAGATGACTTGTCATCGTAATTAATTTTCTTTCTTCTTGTATATGAGTTTCTGAATACTGGTTCAATTCCAGAAGAAACATTATATGAATTAAATTCTCCTACTTTAGACACTATTGATACTGAGCCAGTTGGAGCTTGAGTTAGTATTGCAATATTTCTTCTTCCATACATTCTCATTCTTAATTTTAGTTCTTCTGGCAATCTTTGAATAAATTCACAAGATTCTTCTAGATCATAATTATATACAGGGAATGCTCCTCTTGTTTTTGCTAATTCTACTGATGCACCATATGCCTCATCTCTTAGAGTTTTATATATTGAATCTATAACTTTTGAAGCTTCATCGGAATCATATCGAATACAGAGCTGAGACAATGTATCGGCTAGACCATGGGTTCCTAATCCTGTTCTTCTACCATCATGACCAGCTTGCCATAATTTTTTCCATAATCCTTTTTCATTATCGGATGAGCAAACGTTTATAATTTTTTCAATTAATTCTAATTCTAGATCTACTAAATTATCTGCCATTTGCATTGCAGTTCTTACATCTTTTTTATACATTTCTAGATCAAAAAATGCGTCCTTTGTAAAGGCATTTTTTACATAACCTGTTAGATTTATTGAAATTAAACGGCAACTGTCAAAAGCCGATAAAGCTATTTCACTATTTCCTGAAATTAATCCATTAGCTGTAAATTTATGATATTTTTCAACTTCTATACAGCCAACTTCTTTTATTCCTATTGATTTTATGGATTTTATTGTTACAAAATGTAATTCTTTTTCTGCTCTTTGTGGGACTATTTTTACTATCTTGTCTAAAATTTTTTGTTTGCTTTCAGCAATGAAGCCAATCTCGGATGAGAATTTTTTTAGATTACTTAATCCGGTAATTGATAATCTATAACTATCTTCTGTTTTATATTCTTTTCCTCTAAAACTGGCAACTCCAGCCAATTTATTCAATCCTATTGACGATTTTATTCCAAATAATGTCAAAAGGTTTTTTACTTGGTGTAAAAGGCTTTTATTTATTGAAGTAAGTTGTATACAATATCTAGAGCTTGTCACAGTGTTCGTAACAGTTCCATCGGCTGAAAAATAAGCAGATAAATAACCTTTTATAAATTCTTTAGAAAATTTAAATAGATATGGATTAAAGTCTTTTTTAAATTTCCAAATATTCATTTCATACTTATTAACTAGATCTCTAGTTAACTCTTCTGATACAATTCTTTTTACATTATTCCCATTTAATTCATATGAATTAAGAGATACTGGGTATCCCATACTATTTACAATTTTTAACATTTTTTCTGCAACATCATACTCTTTTTTCCAAAAAGCTAAATATGTTGAAGGAAAAACAGCATCATTGGATTTATATGATAAAGCTCCGTCGCCAGTAAGCCATCCAAGTATTAATCCTTCGTTATATGAGCCCTTATTTCCTAATTCAGGATTTGCATTATTGATACTAACAGATATCCTATCTCCAACAGATAGGTCTTTTAGCTCCACAAGAGATGGGTTATCAAAAATAATTTTTGATCCTATCCTTGTACCTTTAATTTGCTCTAATTTATGATTAGAAGTTATTTCTAATTTTTCTCCATTAGAGAATACGACTTCAAAAACTTCTGCTGTTCCTGCATTAAAGTATCCAGATGTTTTTGCCCAAACTTTTTCTGAATCTATCCAAATTTCATCACTATTTGTTATTTCTTTTATTTCTTTTATTCCTTCTTTTGTTACTATAAACACTTCTGAATCTTGTGAAAAACAGCATGGATTTGTAGAAATTGTTTTAAACTGTGGGTAACAATTTGGTGGCAGATTATTAATAATATTATCCCACATCAACATGCCTGGTTCTGCTGTTTTTGTTGCCGAATTTACTATTACATCCCATACATCTTTTGCTTTTACTTTAGATGTTACTAAAGGTTTTCCATCTATAGGAAATCTTAGTTCATACTCTTCATCATTATCTACAGCTTTTAGAAATTCATCAGTTAGCTTGACAGAAATATTTGCTCCGGTAACTTTAGTTAAATCTTGCTTCATGGTTATGAATTTTAGAATATCTGGATGATGAACAGACATTGTGACCATTAGTGCGCCTCTTCGATTGTTTTGTCCAATCATTCTAGTTACATACGAGAAGAAGTCAGCAAATGACCAAGCTCCGCTTGTTGTTTTTGCGGCATTATTTACTCTTGTTCCTTCTGGTCTTAAAGTTGAGATATCAATTCCCACTCCACAGTTATGAATATTAACTAATCCAAAATTTCCTGCATAAAAATTATTAGTATCTTCAACTTCAATGTCTATATAATTTGAAGAACCCTCATCTTTAGCAATTTTTTCTATCTTAACTCTTTGTGAAATTTCTTCTATTTTACTTGAAGATATTAAGCCATTTTTTTCAAATTCATTTAATGAACCAATTCCAGCCATATAGTTTTTATCTTTTCTTAATAAGACCATACAAGCTGAAAGATTTCCTGTCTTTTTGCCATTAAAATTATTTTCATAATCATTTATGATTGAAAAATATTCTTCTTTAGATAAATATTTTTTATTTGAAAAATGTCTTACAGGCGAAGATTTCATTTTTTCAATCTTTTTGTCATGATGCATTATGTTTTTAAATAGATTTAAAATTTTATCAGTGGCATGTATTGTTATACCGTACATGTCAGCTTCATTTTTTCTATCATGTCTTTGAGGGATAAAATATGTGTAGCATGATATTCCCTTGCTAGCTAAGAAGCAAGCAATTTCATCTATAATGAATGGCGTACAAAGTCTTATGGAAATTGTTTTCGAATCTCTTACATGACCATCGGTATCAATTAATCCTGCTATAAAGCTCCACCAAAGATTTTTCTCTTTTACTATGCTAGGAACTTTGGCAATATATGTTTTTGATCCTATTTGATGATCAATTAATTTAACTATTTCTTCATTTATTGAGTTTGAGTTTGTATATTCCCAACACTTTGTTTTATAGTGTTTTCTAGTGGAAACACTATAATTTGAATTAGACTTAGTTAATTTATTAAATATATTTTTATAAGCTTCGATAACTTTTTCATTATCGCCTAATATTCTGAATCTATATTTATTTTGATGAAGTCCACAAGTGCCATCGCCTATATGGGCTCCAATAAACCAACCCAATTCTAAATCTTCTTTTGAAGATTGAAGATCAAAGTTAGCATCGTTTAATTCTGGTTTAACACCGATGCAATTTTCGGTTAACTCTCCAGCGTTCTTGTATTCATAATCACCATTTTTATTAAAGGTTAAAACTGGATGTTTTTTAGATGTTTTTAGAATCGTGCCATTATCAAATTTTATACTGATTCTATCTTCTTTAGTCACTTCTGTATTAAATTTATTAAGTACTTTTTTAAATACTGATTTTCTTTTGGCTATATCAAAAGATAATACACTCATTCCAACTTCAACTTGAGAAATTGGAACAATTCCAAGTTCTTTAGTATTTACTAAAGTATTTTCTTCAACACATCTTCTTTTCATTAATTGAGCTAATTCTAAACCAGATGTCATAATTCCTTCAACGCTATCTTCTGGAGAAGCAACAACGACACAATTAGAGGCGCTCATTACTTGATAAGTATTTCCGATAGCAGCCATAGGTGATCCTTGTGGAACAATTCTGGCAAAGTTTTTCATTGATGAAAAATACTCATTATACTTTTCATTATAATCAAAACCATATTTTTCTGAATCTATTCTAGCAAATTCTTTTGCTAATCTTTCATGTAAGCTATCTGGAGTAGCTTCTAAAATATTTCCATCAGAATCTCTAAGAGCATATTTGTCAACGAATACTTTGGCGGATAATTCTTCTCCATTAAAATATTGTTTTGATAGTTCAATTGCTTCGTCATATGAAAATGATTTTTTTGTTTCCATGATTTCCTAAAATTTGTCTGTATTGGTTTATAGATATAAAAAAATGTAAAATGGAATATTTTTACATTACCGTCTCTCGTCTCAACAAGTTATATTTTTTAAAATTTGAGTCAATGGGGGGACGAAATGTAAAAGGATTCTATATCAATTATTTCGCATTTAAAATAATAAAAATTTGGGACCGTACCGGCTGTGCCTTCTAAGCATTAGTACCGTAACTGGATTTATGAGCGTTCGACTCGCTCCGGTCTCGCCATTTCTTTATTAGTAAGATTAAGTTTCACATTTGCTTTCAATCAATATTTAAGCAGCAATAGAAACAATCTGAACATAAAGAGCCGTTTAAGTTAAAATATTATTTAACTTGATTTTATGTATTGTAAAAAATAGTAAGCATAAAAGCATGAAGAAGATAATATTTTCTTGAGTAAAATCAAGAGCTTAAACGTATATTTTTTTGTTTATTAATTATTTAACAATTAACGAAAGAGAATAAGTATGTCACACGATTCTACATTGCCTTGTTTTACTGAAAGCGTTCTATCTACCCATCGTGCAGATCTACAGGAGCTAAAGCGAGCCTTTGTTGCTTCTGAGCGTGAAGGACTAAAAGTTCGTGCTAGAGTTGGTAAAACTCTAAAGTTTCTAACTAAAGCTCAACATTCTCTAGACCCTTCTGATAGGGTAGGGGAAAGAATGCGCTCTGGAGCAAAGTCTCTAAATTCTGAGACAGCAAAGGATTTTGTTGTTAGGATGGTGACTGAGCATGGAGAAACTTCTGTTTCTGAAATGGTTAGTCGCGCTCTCAGCTCTCAATTTGTTACTAGAAGTAGTCTACGTTCTGTAATGCAGCGTGCAATGGCTGAAGCTGCTAGAGAAGGGTTGCTTACTAAAGTAGCTACTGGAACTTATGCTGTTGCAAAAAAGACCAGTTCTCGTAAAGGTAAAGCTACTAAAAAGAGCAAGTAATAAATGATGTTGGATCGCATCTGTACGTGCGCCTGAGCGCGTATGGGTGCTTACGCAGACTTGCTAAGTAGCGATTTTAATTTAATAATTTTGCGCTGCCAACTAGGCTATTAATTAAAATGTTTGTACTCCGTGCAATTCGGAGGGTCTGCTCTATTATATTTTTGTAGGTGACTTTATATGAATTCTATCCAAGAAGATATTTGTGCTCTTAAAGATATTACTAAAAAGCAAAAGAATATTGAAGCAGAAATGTTTGGAGTAATTCAAAGGGAACAGTTGCTAGAAGCTCAGCGGAAAGCTGGAGTAAATTTTACTCAAATGTTTATGACTCTTTCTGATGAGCAACTAGAAGGATTGATTTTTGCTAGGGCAGTAGCTTTGGCAATAAGTGGAGAAAAAACTCTTATTCCTTCTGCCAAAGAATTTGTAAAAACTACGGTTTCTGGCGATGGAGTCAATATAATTAATATTGATTCAAAAAAGTCTAAAAAGAACTGTAAAGTTGACGCCTTTAAATTTAAAGAAATAATTGATAGAGAAATTGCTAAAAATAAAGATAAGCAAATTGAGCAATCTACAGCCATTAATTTGGCAATTATTGAATTGGGAGCGAATACCAATAGATGCAAATATCTAATTAACTCTTTTATTAAAGATGGTTTTTATATTAAAAAAGATGGATTTATTTTCAATAATCCATTTAAGAAGGATGACAAATAATATTAAAAGTATTTGAATAGATTTTACATTTAAGATTATAAAAATAAATTTGGATAATTAAACGTGGGTTTAAAGAAAAGGTGAATAATATGGCTAAAATGAATCTACTAGAAACTTTGAAGAGTGATGCACAAGAAGCTGCTTGGCAAACCGCCGCTGAAACTGCCGCTAAGGTAGTTCAGAAGACTGTTGTTAGTATTGCCAATAATAAGGCTGGTCCTGATGGTGGGGCACTAGTGGCAAGTATTATTGATACTCCTGCAGGGCTAGCACTTATTCAGCTAATTGCTGGTATTGCTGTTACTCAGATTCCAGGAGTATCTGATGATCCTAGAGCAGCAAAGCTAGGAACAAAACTACGCCAGAATGGTATGGCTGGCGGCATGGGACTAGTAGCTGATGAGGTTCTAACAAATCTAATTCCAAGTCTAACTGAGGTTGTAAATGCTCTACCTCCAGCGGAAGAGTCTAGAGTAAGAGTTGAAGCTCCTAAAGTTGAAGAAAAACAGCTTACTACCGATGATGAGGCAATTGAATCGGTTGAGAAAGCTCAAGGAAAGCGTCGCGCTCAGGTTTAATTCTATTTAAACCCACGGAGCGCGTATGCGCAATACGCCTTTAACTTAACTGGCAAAGTAATATTTTATGAAGATTCGAGTTCTTCAAGGCGTACCATGAATTCATTTAAACTTAATGGTGTAGTTTTTACTAAAGATCCATTTTCTAAAAGAATCTTTGAACCAAATAGTAATTTATTTATCTTGGTCAGAAGATCTAAAAAATATAAAATATGTAAAATAAAATTTATATGTTTTTCACATGAATCAATCGCTAATAATAAAATTAAAATATCGCCAATATTTTATTGTCATGATGCAGATCATACAGAGCACGATAAAGATAGTATTGAAAAAGTATCATGCGATTCTTCTAAATTAAAAATTATTAAAGAAAATTTAGAAAAATTGGGGTGAGGAATTGACATCATTTTTTCTTATATTATTTTTGGAGAGGACGAACGCGAGAGAGTCCTCGACTCTTTATATATTATGCTTTTGATTGGTGAAATAATTTATGAAAAATGAAGAATACCTTTATTGGCTAGGATTGCTAATTTTTATAGTTATAAGTTTTTTTGTTAAAGGTTAAAATTTTGCATGAATCATTTTTATTTAAGCGGAGCTAAATTTATTGAAGTTGCGTGGCGCGGCAGAAAATATTTTAGTCCAGCAAATGATACATATTGTTTATATGATGATATCTATAAAAAAGAACTTTCTATTTTTAGAATATATCTTTGTTACTTATATGTTTTTTCTTCAAGAAAAGAGTTGTGCCTCAATATATTTGATATTGATCCCAATAGTACATTTATTAATCGGTACGGCGTTCCAATTAGAAGCATTCTCGCTATTTCTGATAACTTGCAATACTTAAAAGATTTAATGGCTTTGATATAATGAAAAAATTTAAAATACAAGATGTATTATTTGTGCAAATCTGTGATCCGGCAGATAGCGAATATATAAATATTTGCAACAATTATTCTAAAAAATTTAAATTATATAAGCCATTAAAAAAAATATTTTTTGTTGATAATAACAACCGTATAACTGATTTGACAGCAATAGTATTTTTCTATTCGTTAAATTTAAAAAAAATTAAAAGTTATTTTATATATAGTGGCGGAAGTTTTATTTGTTTGTCGCATGGGTATGGTTTTATTACTGCAAAAGAAGAAAAAATAAATTTATTAAAAGAATTTAATTAAGGAAAACATGGAAAGAAATTGGTTACTAGTTTGTGAAAAATATGATTCTGAATTTAAATTATTATACTGGACTAAAAATAATAAATGGTCCAGTAAATTATCTGATGCTAAAAGATATTTAGATTTTGATGACGCCGCTTTAGAAAATTATACTAAAGATTTTAATGAAGCTTTGTATTTACCAAGATTTAATTTACAAAAATAAGAACATTTTTATGCTACAAGAAATAGAAGACGAAGTAAAGAAAATTGTAGATTCTAAATATATAGAAATAATGTCAATACCATTATATAGCGCCGTAGCAGATTTTTTTGTTGAATTTTCATCATTGAGAGAAACAAAAAGTAATGGTGGGATAAAATGTGTTGCGGCTTGCAAAGACGATAGCTCTTGCAAAATAAAAGTATATACTACTTCAGCAGAGATTATAGATAAAATTCCACCCTCATATAAAGGTTATCCAATTGTAGTTAAATTAAGACAATGAATATAATAGATATATTAAAAATAAATATTACATTTGTTGGGGTAACTTTTACTTATCCTAATAAAATTTTTGATATTTGTTATATCACTAACTCAGATTATCAATTTGTAAAATTGACTATAGATATAACAGATTTTAAATTAAATTCTGATTGTTATTTTTTAGATAAAAATAAATTCTCTTTATTAGAGAAAAAAATTATTGTCTATAAAATGAAAAAATTCTTATACGAAGAAGATTATTTTCTTATAAAGAAAAGTTTTTATTAAAAATTCATGAAACCAATACTTATTATTATTGCAGCTATAATTGTTGTTATTATTTATCAATCTTGTTTTAATGATAGTCCTCAAAAAGCAATGGAGAGAAATAATTTTTCCAATATTAAAATTCTTCATATAAATGAAGCAGATCCAAGAGATTTAGGCTGCGGATATATAACGTATTCGGCGTCTTATGAAGTTTCTGCCGTAGAAAATGGCACGGGAAAATCTATCAATGCAATTGTATGCTGTTCATCATTCTCGTGCAACGTAAAAACTAGGTAGGCATTATGAAATCTTTTTATAACGATAAAGAACAGTGGACAGAAGAAGGTATAGGTCTTGAAAAAAAAGTAAGAGCTTTTCTTGATGAAATTTATAAAGAATATTCTGATAAAGATTTTAAGTTGAGAGAAATTACTGGTATTATACATCACTCTGCAAGTGTTAGTGAAGCTTATCATATTATAAAAAGAGGAAAAAAGAATAAAAATGAGTCCGGAAAATGAAATGTCTATAAGAAATGATAATATGACAATTGTGTCTAGACTTAATCAATTGCTAAGAATTGATCCTACTTTTACTAGAAAAATTGTAAACACTAGATACTTTGTCAATGATGATTATATAAATTCGCAAGGATTTATGTGTATTCCAGACGAATCGGGCAGATACTCCGCCGGACTCGTTGGAGTTATTAATGGGCTAATTAATTCTCCAGATAGGTACAGAGTCGCCGCAAGATACAATGACAATAATGATCTTCAAAGATTTGCTCTAATGGAATTGGTTGATAATCAATGGAAAGAAGTTTAAATGGCTACCAAACAGTTAGAGCACCATACTTATTATAGATTATTAGAAGATGAAAAGTGGATAAAACTTCCTAATAATATCGAGTTTAATATTGGTGACTTAATGGAGTTAAGTGATTCTCCACTCAGCGGTAAAGTTATTAAATGTATTGATAAAAAATATGTTATAAGAACAGATACAAATATAATTTTTACCTGCTATTTGTTTACTTATTCATCAGACCAAATTTCATTTAATGAAAAAACACAAAAATATAAAGAGTTAAGTTAATATGATTTTTTTAATAGACCAAGACCAAGTGTTAGCACATTTTGAATTAGGATTATATAATTCCGTAGTTAAAAATTATGGCATAAGTAAATCTATTCATCCAGATAATAGAAAAGGCTTCTATGCTTCAAAGCAATATAGAAATCAAGTGGGCTTAGATATTGATCATTTGCTAATCGAAAAAGGGTTTCTCTATAACCTCGATGATATAGACGGAGCAATTGACGGTATAAAAAAGTTAGCAAATAAGCATGAAGTTTTTATATGTACAAGTCCAATGACAGAGCATCCAAGTTGCTTACAAGAAAAATATGATTGGATTAAAGATAAAATTGGAAAAGAGTTTTGTAAAAAACTAATTACTACAAAAGATAAAACCATAGTATATGGCGATTATTTAATAGATGATAAAGTAGATATAAAAGGAATTGGGGAAAAGCGATGGCAACATCTTTTATTTGAATCTCCAGTAAATATTAATGATGCGCCTCATATGGAAAAGGTTACTTGGAAAGAAATTGTAGAAAAATTTTGTTAATAATTGTCAGGCTAATATATGTCTATAGATAAAGTAAAAGAGTTAGAAACTAAAATAGCGGAAGCACAAGAAAATTATTATAATAAACAGCCTATGGTTTCAGATGAAGTTTATGATTCTTGGATAGATGAATTAAAAGATTTAGATCCAGAAAATAAATTATTATCTATTGTTGGTTTTGAGCCTACGTCTGAATGGAAAAAAGCAAAACATAAGATTCCAATGGGCAGCCTAGATAAAGTAAATTCAAAAGATGAGTTTATAAAATGGGTGACTGAGATATCTGACAAACATAATTTATTAGTTACTGAAAAGTTAGATGGTATTTCTATTGAAGTTATTTATGAAGATGGTAAATTTTTCCAAGCTATAACCAGAGGCTCAGGCGTTGAAGGGGAAGATATTACTGTAAATGTAAAAAAAATGAAGGGAATAAAATCTAAACTTAAAGAGCCTTATTCTGGCTCTTTAAGAGGAGAAATTATTTTAAAAAAATCCGATTGGAAAAATCATTTCCCAGAATACTCTAATCCTAGAAACGCTGCTTCTGGAATAGCCAAAAGATTAGATGGAGTAGGCTGCGAACATTTAACAGTTTTCTTTTATCAAGAAGTATCTGATAATACTCTGCAAACAGAAGAGCAGGTTTTTTCTTTTTTAAATAATGTTGAATTAAATGTTCCAAATTATAAAATATGTTCTATAGATGAAGTAGGAACTATTTGGGATGAATATCAAGAATTTAAAAGAGAGCAATTAGATTATGATATTGACGGATTAGTTGTAAAATTTAATAATATAGATTTTCAATTATCGTTAGGCGAAAAGAATTTAAGACCTAAAGGAGCAATTGCTTTTAAGTTTGCTTCTAAAATGAAAGAAACTTTAATTAAAGACATTAAATGGCAAGTAGGTAATTCTGGTAGAGTTACTCCTGTTGCAGTAATAGAACCTGTAATAATAGATGCTAAAATAGAGAATGCCAGTATTTATAATATAGCCTACATTAATAAATTAGGAATAGATATTGGAGCCAAGGTTTTAGTATCTAGAAGAAATGATGTCATTCCTAGAATAGAGCAAGTAATAGAATCTACTGGATCTATAGCTAAGGCGCCAGAAAATTGTCCATCTTGTAATAGTAAATTATTTTTAGATGGAGAAAATTTACACTGTATAAATTATGATTGCCAAGCACAGATTATAGGTAGAATAAAAAATTGGATTTCCGGATTAAATATATTAGAATGGGGAGATACTTTAGTAGAAAAACTAGTATTATCAAATAAAGTCAAAGATATTTCAGATTTATATAAATTATCAATCGGTGATTTGTCATCAATTGATAGGATGGCAGAGAAATCTGCAACAAAATGTTTTAATATTATTTGGAATAATTCTATAATTGATTTGGAAATCTTTCTGGGATCATTATCATTTCCATTGATTGGAAGATCTACAATAAAAATGATAACATCTTCAGGGCTAGATACTCTAGAAAAAATATTAAATTGTAATCTTGAAGATTTAGAGAAAATAAATGGTGTTGGACCAATTAAAGCGAGATCATTGTTTGACAGCCTAAAAGTTAATAAGGTTTTAATAGATAAAATTATTAATAATGGTGTTAAGATAAAAGAAAAAACTATAGGTAAATTTACTGGTAAAAGATTTGTTTTTACTGGTAAAATGGAAAATAAAAGACAAGATTTAGAGCAGATTGTAATTGATAATGGCGGAGAGGTAAAATCGTCAATAAGTAAAGATGTTAATTACCTTGTTATAGCAGATCCAAATAGTGGTAGTTCTAAGGCTATTGCTGCGAGAAAAAATGGAACATTGTGTATATCTGAAAAAGAATTTTTGGAGATGGTAAAATGAAAATGTTAAATAAAAATACTTTTAAAGAAATTGATTCTCAAGATAAATGTCTGGTTATGTTTAGCGCTGATTGGTGCGGTCCTTGTAAAATGATGTACTCTGTTATTGAGGAGTTGTCAAAAGAGTACACTGTATATAAAGTTGATGCAGATGAAGAAGCCGATCTAGCAAAAACATTGGGAATAAAAAATCTTCCAACATTCTTGTTTTATAAAAATGGTGTAGAGTATGCAAGAAAAGTTGGAGTTCTTAAAAAAGAGTTTTTTGTTAGTGAACTAAAAAGATAAATTATTTAAGGTGAACATGGAAGTTAAGTTAACGCCACAAGAAAAAAATATAGTAGATTATTTAACTTCAAGATCTGAAGTTAAAATTGAGGAATTGGCACAGTTTAGTAAAAATCCTTTGTCTGTAAAAACAAAAACTTTACAAAAAAGTATTTCTGATATAAAAAGAAAATATAGTGTTGCCAACGTTCCTTTGCCATTTAGTTGTACATTCTTAAAGTCCGAAGCTGATATTCAGGCAAAAAAAGAACCAGAGCCTGTAATTCAATTAAGAAAAACAGTTGGCGGCAATATGGTTAATGCTAATGAAAATATTTTAGATGCTCATGTCGATTTTAAAATTGATAGAATATGGAAGCAAGTATTAACAAGATACGGAAAGATTAATCTTTCCGATAACGAATGGGAATTATTTTGTCTTCTTCATTCCAATGCTGAAAAACAAGTTAGTTTAGAAGTTATAAAAAATACATTGTATAAAAATTTTGGTTCAAAAACGCCAGCAAATTGGTCAGAAGTAATAGCTAGAACTTTTACAAAGCTAAGAAAAAATATCCCGGAATTAAAAACACAAAATAGATTGCTTACAATGATTGGCGCCAACGAAACTTTTTACATGTTAAGATAAAATATGTTTTTCTCATTATACAAATTAGATAGAGCAAATTGCAGTAACGTTTGTGATAAATTTGGATGTAAAAATGTTCCAATATATAGATTTGATGTCCAAGGTTTGACGTTAATCTTGTGCTTTAATTGTTTATATAAAATGAATAAAGAAATAGACAAATTTTTAAAAGAAGAAGAATTAAAATGACATCTAAAGATAAATTTTATGTCATTCGTGAATTAAAAAATTATCATTCTGATCCTGCATGTGATATTTTTGCCTGTAAAAATAAGGCTATATTTAGATTTGTATTAATTGGAATTAGTGTAGATTTATGCAAACAGTGCATGGATGAAATGCTTAGTGATTTAAATTTAGTTGCAAAATTACACAACTATAAAGAGATAGTATGATTAGAATATTTAGATTATCCAATGCACATAATACATCTTATATATGTCGAGAATGTGGCGATGAGTGCAAAACATTAATTTGTATAGCATCTAATCAATATGAGTTAGAGTTTTGCATAGAATGTTTTGAAGAAGCAAGTAAAATAATAAAACTAGAGAAATATAAAGATATTCAATGAAAGCAGAAATAAGAAAATCAAATAATCATAAATGCAGTAAATGTTTGAAAAAAGTAAAGTATGGCGACAATCTCTTTATATTTACGTGTTATCATGGTTATTTACAATTATGTAAATCTTGTGCCCCTAATGTTTTAGATTTTTTAACTACAAAGATAAAGCTTTTTATTTTTGAAGATCTTAAATAAAAAGTTGAAATGCATCTAGGCAAGTACCGAAGATAGCTAAGATTAACTTTTATATTTAAGGAATTAAGATTTGTGTTGTTTGTGAATATGATTTTGATTTGGATTCTCCTGCAAAACGTAAAGCTGGTGGATAAATAATATTACGTTATGGTTGTATGAGTAAAAAATATGATTATGATTTTTCGATAGTAGAAAATAAAAAAGAAAATTTTTATTATTTGCTTGGGGTTTTGCTTACAGATGGTAATTTAAAATTTAATAAAAAAAGAAATTGTTATCAAATGAAAATAAGTTCAATTGATAAGCAATGGCTTGAATTAATAAAAAATAAACTTAATGGAGGCGGTCTTTATAAATATAAAGAAAATTGTTGGGAATTAAGTATAAGTAATTCAAAAATTATTAACCATTTTATAGAATTTGGATTAAAAGAAAATAAATCTTTAAATCTTCGTTGCCCTCAAATAAATGAATTATTTGTTAAAGATTTTTTAAGAGGAGTATTTGATGGAGATGGACATATAAGTTCAGAAAAAATAAAATTTCATAAAATGTGTTCAGGTGTTTCATCAGGGTCTGAATTGTTTATTAAAGATTTATATGATTTAATATTAAAAAATTTTAATATAAAAGGAAATATTTCTAAATATAACACGATTCCTCATTTTATAGGTGAAAGATTTTGTAATACTGTTTCCACTATATATAGTATTAAATTTTCTGCAACTAATACGGCAAAATTGTGTTCAATTATTTATGATAATTGTGATTTATTTTTAGATCGTAAAAAAAGTAATGCTGATTTTATTGTTGATATTTATAAGAAAAAGATACAAGAAAAAAAAGATAAAAATCAAGAAAGATTAGATTTTATATTTTCTAATGTTAATATTTTAGATACAAGGCAGATGGAATCTAAGTTAAAAATGTGTAGAAAACAAATTATAAAAATTTTAAAAACAAAATATTATTTTGATAACTCTAGTAAATTATGGATTAAAGCAAGTGTTGATTAAACAATGCATTGTATGTGGTGATGAATTTGATCTTTATTCCGAAGCAAAAAAAAGAGCCGGAGGTCGTATTAACGTATGCCCAGAAGATTCTGAAGAAACTACAGTAAAGTATGCCGGTGTACAATCCGCTGACGGAAAGCAAGCTCAAGCTACAATCTTGAAGTTTAATTCTGAGAAAGATAAACAGCAGTATCTTGCATTTTGGCAAGCAACTAGCGGATTGCACAAAGGAAAATCTTGCCAACTATCAAAAAATGCTCCAACTGATCCTGGAGTAAATTTTAAAACTATAGTAGCTCATAAACCTACTAACCATAAAGGCAAAATGGATTAATATATTAATTTTTTATGAAAGAAAAATAAGCTATAAATATATAGTTTAATTTATAATTGGTGACAATAATGGATTGTTTAATGTGCGGAGAAATTTTGACAAGGCATTCTGGCATTGAAAGTTATTGTAAAAATAATAAGTGTAATGAAAAATATTATGTTTATGTTTCAAAATATAATGATTCATTTTGCTTCATTATACAGGATAAAAAAACCAAATTACATTATATTTATGATAAAGAAAAAGTTTTTCAATTTAATAATATAAGGTATAATAACATCGAATTGTTTGAGGCAAAACAGGCTATTGTTGATAATTCATTGATTAAAAATTTTGAAAAACATAAATATCCAAAATGGGTAGGATTAGAAGAAATTGAAAATAAAAACAAGACTTAATAAGACCTGCAGGATATCATGTAATGAAGTTTAACAAACATGTTGGATATCATTGTGACTATAAATCTAGTAATTGTTTGGTTGGGAAAAATGAAGCCAAAAGTATTAAATTTATTTCACTTGTTGATCGTAGTGAAATGATAATATGTGTTGGTTGCTACAAAGAATTTATTTTCGAATTATTAGAACAATTTAAATTATTGGATTATGAAGATATTTCATGATAAATTTTACTGAAATAATTGCAGAAAAAGATCACACACATATATGTGATCATTGTATAAAATATACTAAAAATTCTTTAATAAAGATTAAGTCAGATTATGACAATAGTATAATACATGTGTGTTTAGACTGTTCAGATGAATTTATTTCAAATTTAATTGAAACATTTAAGATGTTAAAATACAGGGACATTAAATAATGAGCAATGATGTTAAACAAGTTTTAGTTATTCGTAAAGACCTTAATATGCGTAAAGGAAAAATCGCAGCACAGGCTTCACATAGTTCTATGCAATTTATTACAAAAAGATTAAAAAATTCTTCCAAAAACAAATACGAGTGTTCATTAAATGAATACGAGATAAATTGGCTAAACTCTGGTACTACAAAAATAGTAGTTTCTGTTAATTCAGAAAAAGAACTATTTGAAATAATGGAGAAAGCCAAATCTGCCGGTATTACTGTAAATTTGGTTACTGATGCTGGAAGAACTGAATTTAATGGAGTTCCTACAAACACTTGTATTGCTATTGGTCCATGGGATTCATCTGAAATAGATAAAATTACAAAACATCTTCCTCTAATGTAAATATGAGTAAAGTAAAATTAGTAGAAGGAACAAATTATAAATATTCAACAACAATTTGTTCTAAATGTGAAATAACAATTAAAGAAACACATTTTGTAACAATTAGCTTATCAAGAAAAGATGATTGGGATGCAACATCTTGGTATTGTATTGATTGTGCCGATAAATTTTGCGAAGCATTAAAAAATGCTTTAAAAGAATTTAAATATTTGGATACGAAATGAAAGTTTATCTAGTTACAAGAAGTTGTATAGCACCAATTGGAATGCCAATTAAAACTTTGGATAATGAGAAAGCATTTAATGCTTTTGATTCAAAAGAAAAAGCTGATAAATATATAGAAGAATGCGAGAAAAAATCAAATGATTATAATTCTTCTTTTATAGATGGAATTCAGTTTTGTTTTGATGTTGGTAAAAAGTTTTATGTAGAATATATAAAAACTGTAAAAAATTCTATGTGGACTACAAATGCAATTGCAGATCATATTACATCAGAAATTGCAAAAACAGATAAGAAAATTATTAATGATGTTTGTATACATATTATTGCAGTAGCCCATTTTATTATAGATGATGTTGATTTTAATAATAAAGAATCAATAGAATCTAGATTTTTTTATTGTATGATTAGAGATTCTTATAGTATTGAAGAAATTGATGTAAAATAATATAAATTTTTTTCTAAAATTAGATATATTCATTTTATGAATTGTCTTAGATGTTTAAAATTAAAACATATAAAATATGTTAGAGGATATTGCATATATTGCTATAATTATTTAAGAAAATACAATAAAATTAATAATATAGCTAAGCCAATTATGCCTACTTCATTAACTCTTAATCAAGAAGAAGTTTTGTCTGGACTAATGTTGGGCGATGGCTGTTTAAGTAAACGTGGTAAAAATGGAAATGCTCAACTGATTGTTGAAAGATCTACAAAAGATCAATTGTACCTTGATGATAATTTTAATATTTTTAAAGAATTTTGTAAAAGTGGTATAAAAATAAGAATTAGAGGCAGTAGAACGCATTGTAATTTTAAAACAAGAAATTCTGAAGCATTTAATACATATTATAATATCTAGTATCCTAATGGAGTTAAAATAGTACCTTCAAACATTAATTTAACTCCATTAACATGTGCAATATGGTTTTGCGATGATGGGCTTGTATATAGATCAGCTAAAAAAGCAAGACTTAGATTATGTACACAAGGATTTACTAAAGAACAAAATTATTTATTATCTGATAAATTATCAAATATTATAAACGAAAAAATAAGAGTAGATTATTACAAATATTATTTTTTATCTGGCGAGATAAAAGCTACTAAAAAATTTATTGAATATATTAATAATTATATTCCAATTTCAATGGATAGAAAAAGAAAGTATTTTAATTTATTATGAAAGAATATCCTTCAATTAATAATCCACCAAATTTTGATGATTATTTTTATGGATTTGTAAAATATGACGGTCAACATATTAGAGTTACAATAAGTCGTAAGAATGGATGTATAAAATTTGGTTCTAAAAAAATTCTTATAGATGAATCAACTCCGATACTAGGTGAGTCAATTAATCTTATAAAAAATAAATATGAAAAAGATTTGCAATGTATTCTAAAAGATTTGAGAGAACAAGAAGCAGATTTTTATTTTGAATTTTTTGGTCCCAACTCACAATTTGGTCAACATATAAATGAACAGCATGATGTAATTTTGTTTGATTGTTATGTACCAAAACAAGGTATTATTGAACCAAAAATTTTTATTAAAAAATTTGGTCATCTACATATACCGGAATTGATACACCAAGGAAAAGTAAATAAAGAAATAATAGAAAAAATTAAAAAGAAAGAAATAGAAAACGTTGGCAACGAAGGAATAGTTTTTAAAGGTCAACAAGATCGTAAAACACAAATTCCTTACATGTTTAAAATTAAAACATATGAATGGTTGGAAAAGCTTAAACAATATTGCAATGGAGATCAGATAAAGTTTAAGGAGTTGGAATAATGTATGTGTATTTTCAAATTGTTGGTGAAAAAGCACCATTCTATATAGATATAAATAAAGAATCTTTAATTGAATTAAATATTGGCGATAAAATCAACTTATCAAAAAATGAATATGTTAAATATAAATGCTCAGGAAGATTTAGAGTAATAGACAAAGAATATTTAATTGATTGGTATCATAAAACAGTTAAATTACAATATTTAATTATTGATGATAATTTTTTTGACGACAAGAATAATAAAGCTCTTGATTTGACGTAGGTTAAAATGAAGTATAACGGATTTTATATTTATATTATTGGAAACGATAAATCATATTATGTTTCTACTAATTATAATGATTATAGAGAATTTGAAATAAATGATAAGATCAATTTATGTATTTGCGATCCAAGTTTTAAACAGTATTCTGGAAGATATAAAATAATAGATAAAGAATTTATTGTCTCAGAAAGAGATGAAACGGTAAAATCTTGTTATCTGGTTGTAGAAGATAAATCATTTATTAATGCATTCGAAAAAGCAAACGATTTAAAATAATGGAAGCTAAACCATGCTAGGTGCTGGCGTTCACTGGAAATGAAATGGATGGGTAAAACCATTGGGCTTCGACTGCTCTGGCTTCCGCAATAGGTGAAATTATGGAAATAGATTATAATAAAAATTATTCCGTTGATGAATTAGAATCTTTTGGGTACAAAAATTTAAAGTTATTGGCAAATAATTCCAAGTCTTATTTTACATTAAATAATCTATACTATATGACCGGCAATGATTATTTAATGTATGATTGTGTATTTAATCCGTTGTTTAATTACAATAAAGATTTAGATTATTTTATACAACAAAATAACAAAAATATGCCTTATTTGAAAGAGATGTTAGCTAAACGAATAGGCAAAACAAAAGCCCTTGAAACAGAAGCTATATTAAAAACCATTTCAAGTAAGCAAATTTCATTGCTCGAAGCCTGCTCTAATTTTAATTGCTTTCATAAAACATTATTGACGTTTGATCTTCCAGAAGCGGCACTAATTAACATTATTAAAAATATTGATTTACATGATTTAAAAAATATAAGCAATAGAAAAGATATAACTAAAGAATGTTTGGAGAAAATATTACTAAGGGTTGATAATACTACTTACAGTAAATTAGAAAAAGCGGAATTTAAACAAGAGTTACGTAAAAAAATAGAAAATTTTAAATCTTCAAAACTCACAAATGTATTGAAGGATGATTTTATTGAGGCTAGTTATAAAACGGCTTCAGAGCAAATTATTAAATTGGTATTTGATTTTATTGTTAATTATGCTGAAAAATCAAATAAGGAAAATATAAAAAAAGTATTATTAACAGAGCAAGGTAAATATATTTTAGCTTTTATAGCTGGCGTTATATTGGATCAATCAGATAATGCACATGCTAAAAAAATTGGACAAGCATTTAGAATCCAGGCTATGTCAAAAATTGGAAATGAGATGATGGACGCTGTTACAAACGAAGTAAAGCTTTTTAAAGATATATCAAAAGATATTTCAAAAATGAAAATAAGAGTTCCTGCTCTTGAAGATCTTGGCATAGATGAAGATGTTTTTGATATTAAAACAATCTTTAATGAAACTTTAAAAGTTTAAATAGAAAGAAATTTATTATGATTATTACTAGATGTGCTCCATCAAATACAGGCTTTTTTCATATTGGAACTGCAAGAACATTATATTTTAATTATTTGTTTGCGCGTTCACAAAATGGAAAACTTATATTACGAATAGACAATACTGACGTTGATAGAAGTGAGCAAAAATTTACAGATTTAATTTATGAAACTATAAGTAAATTAAATATAGAATTTGATCTAACATTCAAACAGTCAGAAAGATTAGATAGATATAAAGAAATATCAGAAAGTTTAATATCTAAAGATCAGGCTAAAAGAAATGAAGATAATTCTATTTCTTTTATTTATAATGGTGATGATATTTATCAGTGGGAAGATTTTGTTGGCGGAAATATAAAATGCTCCAAGCAAGAAAATCTCATCTCTAGAGAATTTATAATTATAAGAAATAATGGGCTGCCAACATATAATTTTGCTACGGTAGTAGATGATATTGATTACAATATTTCTCATATTATACGTGGTACAGATCATATACCAAATACATTAAAGCAAATATTTTTGTATAAAGCTTTGACAGACAGCTTACCAAAATTTGGTCATATTGGACTACTTACAAAAAATGGTAAAAAAATATCAAAGCGTGATAAAGAAGCTGATTTTCTATTATTATTGAATGAATATAAACCGGAAGCTATTCTTAATTATATATTAAAACTTGGATGGAATTTACCCGATCCTAATATAGATCAAAAATTACCGTTAATTAATAAGCAAAAGGCAATAGAAGTGTTTATGAATGGAAAGATGAAGTCTTCTCCGTCAAATGTAGATATGAATAAACTTACGTGGCTTAATAAAAAGTATTAAATGATGTTGGATCGCATCTAAGTACACTAGAGGTAATGGTGTATGAATATTATTAACATTGGTTTGCAACTGAGAGATGTTCTTTATTCTATGAAGGAAAATTATCCAGAACTAGAATGGGATGATAATTTGGGCGGCGCCTGTGTAATAGGCTCGGCTTTTATGGTTAAAGCGCTGCAAAAAATAAATCTTAATCCAATATTTAATTGGGGCTCATTCCATTCCCAAAATAGACATTATGGACATTGTTGGGTTAATCTAAATAATCACATTATTGATGTTACTGCAACTCAATTTGCAGAATTGGAAAATATAAAAGTTGTTTATATAAATAAGCACAATTGGCTATATTCAAAGTATTTTTCCGTTAGGAAAGGCAATCATCTAATTGACCTTTTTAATACTAATCCTAAGTATTCGCAATTTGCGGTGAAAAAATATTCAAAAGAACTTAACAATTTTCTAAATAAAATGTAAGGATAAATTATGGCTTTGAATTATGAAAAACTTTACTCTTCAGAAGATTTGAGTGGGCTTAGTAGATTAGATTTTTTTAAACTTTTGAAACACACAAAATCGGTAGAAACATATATAAATATTTATAATGAAACTGGTTATGCTGACACAAACAGCAATATTACATTAGATGACTTAGCAAAAAAATATTATAGCGAATCTGATTATAATACTAAGCAAAAAATAAAAGAGTTTATGTCAAGGGTATCGGGGAATTATTCTCCAGCTATTAATGCTGAGCAGGGACGTTCAGCTAAATATCCATTAACGCTAGAAACAATGTCCCATTGGACTCACCATGCAAATATAGTGAATGCTGTTATTGGAAATGAATGTGCATGTGAGAATTCATTGTTCAATATAGTTACCTATAATGGAAGTACTTGTAAAAATACAACGGTTTGGGAAAAAATAATTAATCATAAAAATGTAACAGCAAAAATTCTTGACTATATAATAAATAATCCTTTGAACAATGAAGTTAAAGTTCTTGCAGAGAAAAGAAAGAGCTTTATTGGAAATCTATCCTTTAAATTGAAGCAAGATGCAACAGAAGCAGCATATAAAACAGCCGCCGATCAAGTAGTAAAAATAACTTCTAATTTGATTTTATCAATGATTAATAATAGCGAAGTAGAAACTTCGGCTTCTAAGATATTGGAATCTACATATGGCAGAGGGATTGTATCTATGATAGCTGGGTTAATTCTTGCAAATTACGAGAATCAATCTGCACAAAAAATTGCAGAACATTTGAGAATAAATTCAATGGCTATGGTTGGCAATGAAATCGTTAATGAGTTGATAGAATCTTTGCCGATGCTTGGTTCTTTTGAAAAAATTAGAGTTTTGGATGTTAAAAATTCAAATATTAATTTTAGCGATGATTTTAATGAAGAATATCTTTCCAACAAAGAAAATAAAATAGTTAGGAATTAATTTTAATGAAAAATATTACTAATAGTGAATTTACTTCTTTGATACAAAAAACTAAATTAAAAACTGTTGATAATGCTACAAATGCGTATAATTGTAAAAACAACTATGGTGGATGGCTTTATGAAACAGAAGTATTTAGTGTGGATGATAAACTTTATATAAATAAAGAATCTGAGTTTGGAAGACTCAGAAAACCATCTGAGTATGATTTTAGTTGGTTTGAAAAAAAGCCACATTTCTATTGTTTTAATGATAACGGGAATTTTAAAATTATTTCAATTAATGGTGCTAAACCACAGCCTCTCGAAGATAAAACTAATGTTTACATTGAAGTGTATAATAATCTTTATGAAGAAATAATAGGTAACAAAATGCAAGAAAAAAAAGATAATTTTTCGCTTAAAGAAGTAAAAGATATTATTAAGAAAAATAAGCTAAAGCCAATACAAAGGCAATCTTACGTAAAAGATATGCAAAATGGCGAAATTTCCTTCATGTCTAGTTACGAAGTTAAAAAAGATGATAAAGGGAATTATTATACACCAAAAAACTTTTGGGTTGGTAAATGGAGAGATCTTTCTAAAGACCCCTTCGATAGCAGTTATAACGTATTTTGGGTTTATAAACTTAATGATAAATATCATTTTATTAAACAAAATGATGTAGAGGTTGATGATACTGGTGTAGAAGATCTTGGAAAAGATATAAATTATCAAAAAGTTTCTTTTGAAACACCACAAACAATTAGCTTTAGTGCTATGAGTAAACTTATTTCTCTCGCTAAAAGTGATGCTAAAGAAGCTGCTTATAAAACGGCAGCTTCGCAAACAATAAAATTGGCTAGAAATGCTATTCTTCTTGGTATGCAAAATAAAGGTGCAGACTCTACTACAGTTCAAACAATGAAGAATTTCTTGGCGACAGAATTTGGTATTGCATTTTTGTCCCTCTCTCTTGGAATTGGCATTGAATATATTGATAAGATAAATGCTGATGAGAGAGTAAAAAAACTTGCCCAATGTTTCAGGATAAATGGTATGGCTACTGTAGGTAATGAAATTATGTCCTCTGTAGTTGAAGAAGTATTTTCACAAATAAATAGTGTTGTAACAGAGCTTCCAAAAGAAGATGTTAGAGTAGAAGTTAAAGAACTTTTTTGTGAATCTGATTCTATAGAAAATGATTTTACTCAATCAAATAAAATAGAAATGGCTGGCAATGGATAAAGATTACTTTACCCCCGAAGAACTTAAAAATATATTAAAAGATTATGAGTTTTTAGATAAAAATGTAGAAATTGATAATGTTAAAAATAATCAATGTGGATGGTTTTATGCTGATTCAATTAAACAATCAGGTAATAAAATTTTCTTAGATACTACAAAAACACTTTATATGCATGGACGATGTAATCGCTCTTTAGAAGAGTTTATAAATTGCAATAAATCCGCAAATTATTTTTGGTGTATTAAAAAAAATAATACCTTATTTATTTTTAAACATAACAATCATATTATACATTCTATTGATAGTTATGCTGATACAACAGGACTAATCGAAGTAACACATATGACTAGTAAAAATTTATATGTGTTGACTAAAGATATTTTGAATATGTTTAAAAATGATTTTAATAAAGCCAAGTATAATTTGGTTTCAAATCAAATTTTAAACTTAGTACAGTTGGCAATTTTAAAATCATTAGAAAATAAAAATTCTGATAGTATTGATAAAATAAAAACATTTTTATCTTCTGAATTTGGTAAATCATTTTTATCGTTAATGATAGGAATTGGTCTAGAGAATTTAGATTATAGTAATATTGATGAAAATGTTAAAAAGATAGCCCAATCATTTAGAGTAAATGGGATGGCTAAATTTGGTAACGAAGTAATATATTCTTTATTTGCTGAAAGCACACAAGAGTTACAAAAGATAGTGCTTGATTTAAATAAAGAATCATTACTTGATGATTTAGTTGATGAAGAAATTGAGCATAAAGAACTATTAGCTATTTAGGTGTAAAATGAAAGAATTAACAAATTATTTAGGAAATAAAAATTATTTATTTAATCAAGTGTTGCTTGTTGCAATGTCTCTGGGAGCGGTCTTTACTATAGTTTCATCTTTATTATATTTCAGTAAATAAGTGTAGTCAGATAAGTGCCGATTGGGGCAAAATTTTGCGGATATTTAAATTTTTATTTGAGGAGCTGCGATGTCTAAACGTATTAATATGCTTGGTCTTATTTCTGCTTTTTTGCTTTTTGGTTGTGACTCTGCTGAAATTCCGGCAGTACATAAG
>JAIXLO010000083.1 GCA_026931325.1 Chitinophagales bacterium
AATATTCAGCTCTTATAGTAATAGAAGCAGTTTTTTCTTTTGAAGTTGTATTAAAAGAGCCACCATAACTATATTCTTCATTATCATTTTTTCCTGTGATTTGAAAAACACCTGTAACCGCTTTTTTCAAATTGCTAATTTTAGTTCCAGAACTTTTTGCAATAGTTTCTGCTCTAAGTTTAGCATCTGCTGCTGCTTGAGATAGTAAATCTATTTTTAAATCATGTAATTTGGTATAGTAAAAAAATGGTTGCATAGAATTAAACTCAATTCCTTTTTGTAAAAGTTCTGTTACTTCTCTTGAAATTTTTTCTACTAACTCAATATTTTTTGAATTTACTGTTACTTCACCTGTTAGGTTATATCCATTAAAAACACTGCCTGTTACATTTCCTTGTTCAGAATATTTATTTTGATAGTCTTTGATTACATTGATAGAAGAAAATACAATGCTGCTATCAGGTAAGCCTTTTTCTTTTAAATAATTTTTTATAGAAACCTCATCTTGTTTTATTTGAGCATAAACATTTTTCAAATCAAAACCATTTCTTGTAAAAGAACCTTTCCAAACAATTAAATCACTTGTGAAATCTTTTTCTGCTAAGCCAGTAACAGAAATAGTTTCTGTAGAAGTGAATTTGTATTTGTAAGCACTACTAATGATTAATCCAAAAATGATTATTGTAATAGCAATAATGATATAGGGTGTACTTTTTTTCATAAATTATTATTTAGATATACTAAAGATATTAAAAACTTTATAGGTTGATTATTTAATTAATCTATCATTAACAATAGAAATTTTTAAATTGCTCATTTTATTTTCCTTAAAAAGCAACCTGTTAAAGCACTCATTCCCGCAAGCAGACCTCCTATTAAGCCTGTTATTAAAATAAGTAAGAAATAATTTCCATTTAGAGGTAATATTTCTGCTACTTTTTTAGATAAAATATGCTCATTAGCATTATCAATAATCATTACCAAAACAATCCATAATAAAAACACAGCAACAAAACCTGATACAAATGCTTTCCATGATTTTTGAGGAATTGCAAACGATACAATAAAAGCACAAAATACAAAACTATACCAAGGCAAGTTTGTAAATAAACCTATTGCATAAGTTAGTAATGCAGTTAAAATAATAGCTGTAATAAATTTCATATTAATTAGTTTATGCATTTATGAATACTGTATGCCATTTCATTCTGTTATCTTTTCTGGCTTCTTGTTTTTTAATAAATACAATATTGTAATATTTCCCTTCTGCCCAAGTGCTAATAAAATTACTATAATACTTACTACCAGGGTTACCACTTTGCCCACCTGGGTAAACACCATATGCTTCAATATTATCTGTTAAGTGTACAATCATTCTCCAACTTGGACCATGATTAGATTTTGTAGCATTTATTATATGTTCTCCACCACCAATTGGAATATGTAATACACTTAAAGCAGGCAACTGAGTTAAGTGTTGTACTTTGGTATCTTTATACTTAGCCCACTCTAAAATATTTTTTTGTTCTAAATTTTGAAAAGTTTTAGAAGCATTTTTTAAAGCAATGGTTACAACATCTTCAATTGTTTCTTTAACATCTGGTGTGTTGATATTATCAATAAATTTATAACTACTACTATCACTAATAATTTTATCAATTAATGTAGTAGGCTCTGGATAAACCAAAGGCATTTTTGCTTTAGCATATTCATCTCCATAAACTGCAACTTCTAAACTATCCCACCAAATTTTAAAAATGGTTGCCCCTTGTTCATTAACATCATTTCTTAAATTCCAATTTGTAAATGTTTGCAGATATTTTTTTTCAGTTTCATTAAGTGAAGATGAGTTTATATATTTTAATAAAACAGGTTTACATGTTTCAGCAAAAACATTATAATTATTTGTTTGTAATTGTTGCATATCATAAGGAGTAATATTATTCATAGCTGCTAATTTTCTATTAATAATAAGTCCACGATAAATATGAAATAAATTAGCACGTCCTAAGTAATATGGATAAGTAGCATCAACTGGCTGTTGGTTTGCACTACTTACAAAACCTCTTTCTGGATTACTCATTTGTGGATTTTCTTTTGGAGAAATAATCCCTTGCCACAAATAATTACTATCTGTACCAGGCATAATAAAATCTCCTTGATTATTCCATTTAGCAACAAATGCACCTTGTTGTCTTATTGCAATATCTCCATTATGAGAAGCAAAAACAAAATTTTGACCTGGGCATTCAAATGTTGAAATAGCATCAACATAATCCAAATATCCTTTCATTCTGTTTAGTTTATAGAATGTTCGTAATTCATTGCTACCATCATGTGCCTTCCATCTTATAGCAATATCTTGTGGGTTTGCTGAATCAGATAGATAAGTTTTGTCATACATAACAGGTCCTAAATTTGTCATTGCAATTTTTTCTTCTACATCTGGTTTGCCTTTTACTTTTATAATTTCAGTTCTAAAAGTTGCTGGTTGCCATTTTCCATCAAACCAATATTCCTGCATAGTGCTATCTTTAAATTTCATAGCATAAAAATCTTTCACATCTCTACCAGCGTTTGTAACACCCCAGGCACAACTATCATTAAATCCAATAATTATAGCAGGTGCTCCTGGAAATGAAACTCCATAGGTACTGTAGGCAGGTGTTGTTATTTGCATTTCAAACCAAAGAGATGGTAAGTTTAATCCAAGATGTGGATCATTGCATAAAATTGGTTTTCCACTTTTTGTTTTACTACCTGCAACTGCCCAATTATTACTACCATTTCCTTTATTTGGTTTTAATGGAGGTTGATTAGTAATAACATCTTTTCTTCCTAAATATAAACTATCCATAGAAGCAGGAGGAGTTACTGTTATCTCTGGTTTTTCAAAAATTGTTCCTTTAGGAATAATTGGGTCTAAGCTATCTTGAACTGGTGGAAAAAGTTGAAGAAAATCGTCATATCCAAAATAAGTTTTTGTATTAGTATAAGATAAATCTTCTGGAGAACCTGCTAAATCCCAACTCATAAATTTTAAAAATAAAGCAGTTTTTAAATTCGTCCATGCTTCAGGTTTATAATCTAATAATTTATATTCAAAAGGAATTTGCTGAGGCTCTAAAGAATTAATAAATGCATTAACTCCTGCTGTATAAGCATCACAAACTGCTTTCATTTCAGGTGCTGATTCAATTGTTTTTAAAGAATTTTCAGCTGCATATACTAAACCTAATCTTCTAAAATATCTATCAGTTTTTAGCCTTCCTTCTCCCAAAATTTCACTTAATCTTCCTGATACAATATTTGTTTGAAATTCCATTTGCCATAATCTAAACTTAGCATGTAAATAACCTTGAATAAAATAAGCATCAGCATCATTTTCTGCATAAATATGAGGCACTAATCTTTCGTCAAAATAAACATCCACTTGTTGTGTTATGCCAGGTATTTTAATATCATCATTAAATGAAATATTGGTTGGTTCTGCATTTTGCCAAAAACCATATTGTGGTGAAAGAAAATAACCAAGTCTTGGAGTTTTAGTATTTCCTGTGGGTAATTGAGTATTTAAAGCAATTACTAAACCTGTTGTAATAAGTGCAGAAATAAAAAATAAAACTATACGCATATAATTCTTTTAAGCGTTGAAATTAATGTTTTTTCAGTAAATAGTTATAGTATTTTTAAAAACTATTTTTCATTCATATCTTTTAAAAAATCTTTAATGCCTAAATAAATTTTATTAGCAACTTGTTGATGAAACTTTGGCTCTAATATTTTTTTCTCATCTTCTTCATTACTCATAAATGCAATTTCTACAAGACAATTAGGAAAGTCTGTAATTGAATTTAGTATAAAATTAAAATATCCAATATTGCCAAATTCATTAAGAGGCAACTCTAACATTCTTTTTAAAATGCTTACAGATAAAGGCTTAAAGCCAATGTATTTATAATAAGTACTTACACCATTAACTTCTTTGTTTGAGGCAGAGTTTAAGTGTAGGCTAATTAGTAAGTTTGGTGATTGTTGTTGTAAAAATAAAATTCTGTCTTTGTTATCAAATGTTGTGTCATTAGTCCTTGTCATAATAACTTTTGCTCCTTGCTTTATCAATATTTTTTCCAATGCTTTTGCAAAAAGTAAAGTATAATTTTTTTCCAGAATTTTATATTTTGTTCCAATAGTTCCTTCATTCGTTCCTCCATGACCTGCATCAATAGCTATAACTAAGTTGCTTAAATCATTAGAAATAGGAGGGTGTTTAACTTTAATTTCTAAAGTATTATTTTCATTATAAGCTACTGAATATCCCCAATGATATTTTCCTTTTAATTCTATTGTAGCAGTAATTACATCATCTTCTGTTTGATTGTAATAAATATTTTTTACAACTTTAGTATTCGTTAGTTGATTAATCCAATTAGTATTGCTTTGTACACCAAAAAGTTGTAGTATTATTTTATTAGGATTTGTTTCCATCCATATTTTATAAGGAAGTTTTTCATTAATTGTTATTTTTATTAAATCAAAGCTATCAGCTACAGATCTAACATCCCAAAAATCAGTTATTCCAATAGAGTTTATTTTACTTATTGTGTCTAATTCTGCGTAAGATTTATCTAAATAAGCTGTATGATTTTTTGATAAACTAATTATAAAAGAATTATCAATAGAATCAATCACTTTTATAAGAACATTAGTGTCAATAAAATTCATTTTTGCACTTCCTAATCTATCTTTTCCCAAGCTAAATGACATTGCAGGTAATTTACCTTTAGTACGGTATAGTAT